>NZ_WBZC01000025.1 GCF_009017275.1 Alkaliphilus pronyensis
AGCATTTTGCAAACAACTAAAATGATTATTTTGTAAGGAGGATTCGATATGGAAGAAAAAAATTTATCATTAAACGAATGGCACAAAAAACAAGCTGTTGAGAGTTTTAATGCTACTTGGGATCTTATCGACAAAAAGGATCGGTCGATTGATGACAACATAAAAATGGTCCACACAGCCCATGCTTCTCGATACCATTGGGAGGTTATTGGTACTGCCCTAGAGTTAGCAAGGGGTGAATGGCAAATTTCAAGGGTTTACTCATTGCTTAATATGGCAGAAAGTGCTTTGTTTCATGCCCACCATTCCTTAAAGCTATGTATCGATAACAATATTGGGGATTTTGACTTAGCCTTTGCCTATGAAGCAGTTACTCGTGCCTATTTTATTGGAAACAACCTTGATTTAATGAAAAAAAACTATGAATTAGCAATGGTGGCATCAAAGCAAATCTCAAAGCCAGAAGATAAGGAGTATTTTCTAACCGAGCTTAATACAATACCCCTATAAACTTGTCATAAACGTATAAGGATAATTCTGATATAAAAACACATCAGTAAGCCATTGTAATGCTTATAAATAGCTATTACAATGGCTCTCCTATTTCTAAAGCTACCCACTTATTCTTTTATAGTAATAGTCACCCTCTTATTAACTCCATCCCATTCTGCCTCACAGCCCAAGTTTTCAACTATAAACCTTAATGGTAGCATGGTTCGACTGCTATCTGATATATATGGGGCAACATCGGTTATTCTTCTTGAACCGTTGACCCTTGCGTTTTTATTTCCAATCCATAGCTCTATCACATTATCATTATAAAATATTGTTACCTTTTGATTCTTTGATTCCCATTCTATATCTCCACCCATAGCCTCTATAACGGCCCTTATGGGAAGGAAGGTTCTCCCGTTTTTAATTATAGGCTCTGTCTTCTTACCTGGGTCTATTTCCCTACGATGTCCATCTACATACATATATCTGCTTCCTATCTCCAGTACAATAGTCCTGTAGCTAAGGTTGGATTTTACCTTAACTTCTTCGGAAGGAACTCCTAAGTTTTTATCTTTATATACAGCCCTTAGTATATAATAATAGGTTGTATCATCTTCAATATTTTTATCTGTATAGCTAGTTTTTTCTATAGGAAAGTCTGTAATGGGTGTTGCAGATTGCTTTCCAGATTTTGTTCCTCTATAGAGATTATATCCTATGATATTGCTGCTATAATAAGGTTTATGCCATTTTAATGCAATACCATCTTCTACTGCTTCAGCCCTTAACTCTATCTGATGGCTAAAACTTACCTTTACCTCATTGGAGGCTGAACCAAGTACATTATCTTTATAAACAGGTCTCAGTACATAATAATAGGTTTTATCCATGTCTATATTTTTATCTATATATGATGTTTCCTTTATGGGGAAATCAGTTATAGGAGTCTTTGATTGCTTTCCTGAAGCCTTTCCCCTGTAGAGGTTATAGCCTATAAGATCTTTGGTTTTATCAGGCTTAGTCCATGTAAGTTTTATTCCATTATCCTTTTGCTTTGTTGTTAGTGTGCATTTATCATCATCATTATCTTCAAGATCAACTAGCTTGAAGGTAGAACTGCTTTTAACTCTGCTGTGGTCGGCCTCCAGCTCATTATCATCTAAGGCAACATATTTTCCATTACTAGCCTTTAGGGCCACTTTATTCTTCCCTAGATGGTATATGGTGAATTTTGTGTATTTACTTATTTTAGTTGCTTTAGCTTCAATTTCTTCATCATCATCGTCCTCTAAATTAAGATACCGTCCGTTGGTGGTTTTAAAGGCTACTGTATTTCCCTTTACTAAGACTATTTCAAAGGTTTCCCAGCTCCCGATTTTATTTCTGTTTACTACAACTTCTCCACCTCCACCATCCTCTGCACAAACATATTTTCCATTAGATGCAAGCAGGGCTATATATTTTAACCCTTCTAAGTCAATATCATCATTTCCATCAGCAACAGCAGGAAATGAAAAAGCTGATATTAGCACTAAAACTGCTAAGGTGTGAATAGCAAATGATTTAAGTCCAACATTAAATTTCTTCAAACCAACAACCTCCTTAATAATTATTTCTTTATAGTTTGTTAAACAAGCCTATATATCTTAAGCTATATAGGTACATTATATCTAAAAATGTTAATATATTACCTTATTGGCAGAACTGTAACTAAAACACAATAATTGTAAAATAGTGTAATACAAGTGCAATAATTGGTTAAAAGTTAACTGTTTTTTTGGATAGAAAAAGCGACTGGTGAAACATTGTTTCCTGTCGCTTTAATCTTGTAGTTAAAAATTGTCAACAACCCCGTACTCTCGGCAATAAAAAAGCCTTTTATGATTCGGCAAGTAAGTACTAAAAAAGGGATTTATGTATAGAGGGTATGATGTCGCTGGAGAAGTTTAAGGCATGACACCAAATATTGAGACTTTTTATAGTCCTCTTTATTTATTAGAAACGGGGGAGTAAACATTCTCCCGATCGATCATTCTGTTTGGTGTATAGTCGGAGTCCTAAAATAAGCCTCTTCATATAATTTATACTTTTTATTTTCAGATTTCATTTCAAATGAGGCAAAAAAAACAACTTTATAGATTTTATCTCCGATGAATTCTTTGTGATTTAGATCAATTTTACAATTGGTTGTAAATTCCTTACCACTTCGTATTTTTTCATTACGAATTAGAGTTGCAGAATCACCATATTCATTAGAATACTTATAAATCTCACATTCATTTTCATCATATATAATAAAATCAAAATATGGATAATGCAAAGTAATTGTAATGTCTTCACTAGCCGTATTTTTTAGCTGAAATTCCAATCTTAAGATATTTTCATTGGCATTGGTAATTAATGCTGTTTTTATATTATCACACTTCGTATAGAAACCATCAACCTTAATCTTTTTATCCATTATATTAATCGTTTTTGTTTTATCATACCACATTACCTCTTTATCAAATAATTCTGCAACTTTTCTTAATGGTACATATGTTGTATCGTTATATACAAAATTATCCATATTAACCTTTTCTCCGTTAATCGTAATATTCATATAATTAAATAGAACTTGAATATTTAAAGTATCAGATGCATATGCAATACCCGTAAATATTACACTTACGATAAATATTAACAATATAGACAACTTTAAGTTTCTATTCAAAATAGCCCCTCCCTATTATTCATATTCTTTAGCTTATTTTATAAGAAAATTTTTCCATCTAATATATAAGACTCTTGACCCGTTTAAAAGGTTGCATATTTATCTTGTCTCTACCATTATCTTTTGAAAATCATCCATCAGTCCTAAATTAAAATGGGTATTTTTTTCTATTGTTTTTAAAATATTGATTATCTATAGTGATTTGTTGCTGTTCACCATGTTTTTGCTCTTATCTCATAAAAAACATAACACAGGATTTTTATGCCATTATCATTTAAGGCAACATATTTTCCATTACTAGCTTTAGAGCCACTTTATAGTTTGTTAAGCAAGCCTATATATCTTAAGCTATATAGGTACATTATATCTAAAATTGTTAATATATTCCCATATTGGCAGAACTGTTACTAAAACATAATAATTGTAAAATAGTGTAATACAAGTGCAGTAATTGGTTAAAAGTTAACTGGTTTTTTTGAAAATAAAAGAAGACCTCATTTGACTAAGTCAAATGAGGTTTCATTTATTAAACTATTATACTGTAAGAACACAAGGGGACTGTCCCCTTGTGTTTGGGTTGATTTATCTATTAATAATCTTTTAACGTTTTATGCAAGCTTCTCAATATCATCCTTTACCTTATCACTCCACTTGCAGCATTTATCCCCCCATCTTGCCATTAGTTGACCATCCCTCATTATTTCCACAACCTCACATAGATTTGAACAGTCTTCACATTCAAAGCCCTTTACTTGATAACCTGAATTTACAATATCAAAGCCTTTGAATTGTGTTGTGTTTTTCTTTTCGGCTTTTTCTTGGGCTAAAAGACAACAGCCTATAGCTCCCATAACGTTATGATGGGGTGGTACGTATATCTCTTGCTTTAAAGCTTCTTCAAAGGATTTTTTTATTCCTGCATTGGCAGCAACTCCTCCTTGAAAGACTATAGGTCCAAGAATTTCTTTTCCCTTCCCAAGATTATTTAAAAAATTTCTAACCAACGCATCACATAAGCCTTTTATAATATCCTCTTGATTATGACCTAGCTGCTGCTTATGTATCATATCTGACTCTGCAAACACTGCACACCTTCCAGCAATTCTAACGGTATTTTTTGATTTTAAAGCTAATTCACCAAACTCTTGTATTTCAATTCCTATTCTGGAGGCCTGTCTATCTAAAAATGAGCCTGTGCCTGCTGCACAAACAGTATTCATTGCAAAATCACTAATAATACCATCCCTAAGTAGTATTATTTTTGAATCTTGACCGCCTATTTCAAAAATTGTTTTTACTCCCTTAACAAAGTTAAGGGCGGCAATTCCGTGGGCTGTAATTTCATTTTTTACAACGTCACCACCTACTATCATGGAGGCTAAATGCCGACCACTTCCTGTTGTTCCAACGCCTTTAACCTTTATTTCATCTCTAACCTGAGCCTTTATCTCCTTTAAACCTCTTTTAATTGCGTCTATAGGCTTACCTTGTGTAGATGTATATACCTTGCCAATTATTTCTTTATCATCATTCATTAACACAACATTTGTACTTACTGAGCCTACATCAATTCCTAGATAACAATTTATCACTTATACCCATCTCCCTTCTTCTAATAAGCAAATCAACAAATGCTTCTAGCCTAGTAGTATATCCAGCTTCTCCTGTCAACTCGTCTACTATTAGGCAAAGATATGGAATATCAAAATCCTTTTCTATTGTAGGTAGAATACTTTGGGCAACAATTTCAGGCATACAGGTAAAGGGATATATTTGAATAACGCCATCAAAGCCTCTTTTTGCATAGTCTATTGCATGACCTATTGTTTCTCTACCATGTCCCCCAATCATTGTCTTTAGATATGGCTTAGCCATATTACGTATTTTTTTCTCTCCCGTTAGCTTTAAAGGCTGAAGATATAAGTGCTCTGTTAGCCATCTACTAATTTTTAATGACGTGCTTACTTCTACCCCCATATTTCCTAATTTTTTATGAATGTTTAAGTTAACAAATGGCTCGATTATTGTATAGATTTCTCCAATAACTCCAATCTTAATGACTTCTCTATTGGGGTCTTCTGGTATGCTTTTTATGTTGTTAATGGTTTCTTTAATCAGCTTAGATACTTCCCTATATCCATGGATTTTTCGAACCTTCTTATGGAATCCATCATAATAAATATCTACTTCTCCTATTTTTTTCTGTCTTGGTCGCTTATAGCAGCTTACTTCTTCCATTTCATCTACTAGGTATAGTACTCTTGTAGCTTTTGCTAAGGCCTTAATTATTTTGTAGGGGTTTTTTGTGTTTGTCAGCTTAAATATTCTTGCAAAAAAGCTTTTATAGTCCCCCTGTGGTGGGTCCAATAAAATAAAATTAATATTGTGGCCCATAGCCTTCATTATTTCTTTTTGTAATATTGAGTAGTATCCAAACCTACAGGGTCCACAGCTGCCTGTCAAAATTATAGTATCTGCCCCTTGCTTTATGCTCTCAATATAGTTACCAATGTTAACCTTTAGGGGTAAGCAAATAGATTCTGGAGAATGCTGTGTACCAATATCTAATGTATCCTTACTACATTCTGGTGGTACTATGTTTTCTACCTCCAGCTCGTCTAACAGCACCTTAGTAGCAACATATTGATTACCCATGTGTGGAAAGGTTACCTTCATTATTTAACCTCCAATCAATCATATCAATAAATGCCTCAAGTCTAGTATTTATGCCTGCCTCTCCTGTATGCTCATCAACTGTTAATAGCAGGAAGGGTATATTACTTTTTCTTGCCCACCGCTCAAAAATATCTTCTATAACGGAATCTATTCCACAGCCAAATGAAGATATATATACTATTCCATCTATATCTTTGTTTTTTGTGTAATGTAGTGCTGTCCCTAGGGTTTTTCGCCCATAGCTCCAAAACATCTTTTTTTCAAGGCTACTAGCAAGATTATTAATAGACTTCATATTTAAAGATTCTGGAATAACAACTTCTATGTTCTCCTTTTGTAGCTTCTTTATTAAACTCATAGACCCGTAGCTATCAAACAATTGATAACTATGTCCTATTGCTGCTATACGGGTCTTTGGCTTTATATTTAATTTGCTTTGATCCTTCTGTAAATATCCATCAATAGGAATGTACCCTGCCTTCATAGCTTCTTTATATTTGTTATACTCTTCTAAGGCCTTTAAATATGCTGTTCTTATTCTAATTGGGTTTTTGGTAACATAGCTTCCGAATAAATATATAGTTTTTATTAAGCTTTTTCTTGATTTATTAAAATTAATTTCTATATCAATCATTGGTGGTAAATTGGCAATAGAGTGTTTTACCATCTCTGGCAAGCCACAAAATTTAGGACATATATACTCTTTTTCGTAAACACTCATTATTTTCGGAACAAAAATATAATCTACCTTATCCTTTAGGGCTAGAACATGTCCATTAAAAATTTTTACCGGTAGACATGCTTCATCTACAGTATTTTTAACACCTTGATTCAGAATGGCTTTATTTGTTATATCTGATACTATAACCTCTGCTCCTAAGGCCTCATAAAAGGTTTTCCATAATGGAAAATAGTCGTAGAACCATAGCCCCCTTGGTATACCTATTTTAACTGACATACAATTCCTCCCTTCAGCATTTGTATATTATGTTCAAATGATTTAAGTTCTATTCAATAGGTGAAAGGAATTAAGCAAAGGGAGCAATTAAACCTCCTATCCACAGCTTAAGCTTTTCTATAGGTGTTAGTTTTTTAAAGCTGTTATATTCCAGCTCTTTACTTTTTTCTAAATAGGTAGTAAAAATATCTTCTACTTGTCTACTAGCATCCTCATGATATATTACTGCATTCACCTCGTAATCTAAAAATAAGCTTCTAGTGTTAAGATTTGCAGAGCCAATAGATACTATCTGATTATCTGTTATTACTATTTTTGAGTGAATAAACCCATCTTCATGGAGAAATATTCTGACCTTAGCTTTAAGCAGTGTTTCATAAAAGGAGGCATTTGCCCAGCCTACAATAAATACATCTGGTTTTTGGGGAAGAACAATTTTAACATCAACCCCTCTAAGGGCAGCAGTTTGTAAAGCCTTAATTATGCTATCGTTTAATATTAGGTAGGGTGTAGCTATGTAAACCTTATGCTGTGCGTTAGATATTAGGGAAAAATAAAGCTGACTAATTTCATTCCAATGGGTATCGAAGCCACTTGTTATCATCTGTATCGGTGTTATGGCTTCAACATTATTTTCGGGGAAATATCTACTGTCTACAATAGCTTCTCCTGTTATATAGAACCAATCAGCTAGAAAAATTTTTTGTGCCCAGTTTACTACCTCTCCCTCTACTTTAACGTGCATATCATTCCATTCCCCAATATTTTCATCTCTGTCTAAATACTCATTTCCAATATTAAAGCCTCCAATAAAGGTTTTCTTTCCGTCAACAATAATAATTTTTCTGTGATCTCTGTTATTGAGCTTTCCCTTTAATATTGAATGAATTGTACTATTGAATATACCTATTTCTACATTGTTTTTTAGGAGTTTATTTTTAAATGTCTTTGATAGCTTTCTACTGCCTAATCCGTCAAAGACTAATCTTACTTTTACTCCTTCTCTGGCTTTTTGTATAAGAATATCTTTGAATTTATTGCCAATATCGTCATCTCTAATAATGAAAAATTCCACATGTATATGGTCTTTAGCCTTAGAGAACTCCTCAATAATTTCATCAATATATTTGTTTCCAACCGATAGCAACGATACCTTGTTATTGCTGGTTATTGGTATTCCCGTGTTGTTTTCTATTAGGGTTGAAATGGATTTTTGCATTGTCGATAATTGTATTTTTTTTAATTCATTATATTTTGTAATTCCCATTAGCTTATCCATATACTCACTTCTTTTAAGCTGGTATCCGTTAATGGGAATAGAGTTTCTAAATATCTGAAAAGCTGTAAATAAAGTAAATAATAATATGAAGGATAGAAGACTGTTGCAAATCAGTAATACTATATTATTATTGGAGAAGAGCAATACAATAAAGATTGAACCAAAGCTAAGGGCAATCCCTATTATGTAAGGATATATTCCAATAATAATTGCGTGGGGAGTTAGCCTAAAAAAATTGTAAAAAAACAAAAATACTATTATAAAAGCAAATATAATTTTAAAAAAATCTTCCACTATACATCAGTCCCTTAGTAAGCTTTTATTATAATAACCCAAACTAGTATTTACTATGTAGTATATGATTTATCTCAGCCGTGCTACTAATACTGCTGTAGGCTCCAGCTGAACTAAGTTTTCATTATGGGAGTTAAATATATTATTTTTGCCATACTAAGTTTATAATCCTAGAAAAGGAGAATAAATATGTACGGAATTCCCAACCTAAAGCTTAAAAAAGAGATATGGTTTTTTTTAACCTCTATTTTAATTGTTCATGTTGCTGCATATATAATTGTTCCAATATTTCCATTGCTATTGAAAAATGAAAAAGCCTTAGCTACAACTGAAATTGGCTTAATTATAGGGCTAGGCTCATTGTTTATTCAAGTTGGTAGTATTATAGCTGGAATAATTTCTGATTCTATAGGGGCTAAGTATACCATGCTAATAGGTAATGGTTGTCAAGCAATGGCCCTTTTAGGCTTAGGCTATTCACAGGCCCTTTTTCTATTAATTCTATTTTCAATTTTAAATGGAATTGGTACTGGGATATATATACCCACTACAAAGGCTGCAATATCCTACATTGCAGCGGAGGATAATAAAACCATTGCCTTTTCCCTTAGATCTGTGGCTTCCCATATAGGTATAAGTACTGCAGGTTTGATAGTGCTTTTTACAGCTACTAATATAAACTTTTATTTTGCAGCTATGATTTATGTTTTTCTATTAGCCTTTTCATGGTTTTTACTGCCGGATGATTGTGGTAATCAGCCATGTCCAACAATTCCCTTAAAAAGCTATATACAAATTTTAAAAAATAAATCTTTTTTGTATTTTAGCTTTATATCAGCCTTAGTATGGTCACTACATACTCAATTGGCATTTTTGCTGCCCTTGAGGGCTGAGGAAATGTTGAAAAACACTAAGTATATTGGTATTATTTGGACAACCACAAGCATAGCTGTAATTATTTTTCAGCCTATTATTTCAAAGAGGTTTCTTGAAGTGCAAAATGAAAAGAAGTCAATATACATTGGGACTATATTAATTGGAGCTGGCATAACCCTACTTGGTATAACATACAGCTTCCCTATGTTTTTAGTCTGTGGATTAATTTTTATTTTAGGGGAAATGTTTATGATGCCAACCCTTGATGGTGTAACCAGCATTATGGCTGACCCTAAAATGCTGGGGGCTTATTTTGCAATAGCCAACTTTTCAGCGGGAATTGGAGGAGCAGTAGGAACCTTCGCAAGCGGGAGAATTATTGATTTATATGGAATTACAGGGTTTACTATTCCTTGGATTATATATGGAGGCTTCACATTGTTGGTTATTTACATATTGAGATACTTAAAAATTTCTAATTAATAATTTGAATACTGATGAAAAAGTCTTAGTTTTGAGGCACAAAAAATCCTAGCGATTGTAGCGTATACTTGAGAAGCTAGAAGTAGGAGGTTGGAGATTAGAAGCTTGAGAAAAATCAAAACTCTAATCTCTAGCCTCTTACATCCTGCCTCTAAGCTTTGTAAAAGTGCTAGGATTTTGAAGTAACAAAGAAAATAGGGCTTTTTCATCAGTCTGAAGCTAAGTAAGTTTTCTTAGCCTTTCTTAGACAAGCTAATAATTGCCTCTAAAACCTCTCTACCTATCTCATATTCAGGAGCAACCTCTACAGCTCGTCTTGCATATCTTTCTGCCTTTTCTAAATCATCTAGGTTTAAATATGTAATTGCAAGGTCAGAGAGGACTATTGGATTATTTAAGTCATAGGCCAATGCCTTTTTAAAGGATTTGAGGGCCTCTTCAAAGGCCTCTTCTTGTAAATATTTAGTGCCTAAGCCTTCATATGCTTCAATTATATGAAGCTTTATTTTTTCATTTTTCTTTAGGTCTGGGCTTCTATTTACAAGATTTTCAAAATATTTTACTGCATTTTCAAATTGATCTTCTTTATTAAGCTTTATACCAGTCCATAGCAATTGATGTACTTCATCTTGGATTTTTTCATAATTAATGTTTTCCTTCATTCTTCTATATGGATTATTATTTTTGTTTTTAAGTGATAGCTCAAATAAACGATCTGATAGGGCCAGCATCTCCTCTAAATTCCTTAGTTTAAAGGTATAGCCCCTTGGAATGTTATTATAGCCTAAGTATGCACCTGCAAAGGATAATGCCATGCTGGAGACAGTGTCTGTGTCAGTAGAGCTTAAGGAGTCCTTTAAAACCCTCTCAAAATCATTAGGATTCTTTAAAAACAGGAATAGTGCATAGGGAACAGACTCAAGGACATATGCTCCACTGCCCCATTGCTTTTGTATTGTGGAAACATCTGTGTCAGCTTCTATAGCCTCCTTTAAATCTCTACTTATTCGGCTATAAAGATTAACTATTTCATTATTTTCCCTTGAGGGATACACCTTTGTTTCAATACCTTTTATGCTTCTTCCTAATATATCAATAAAGTTCAATATATCCTTCTTATCCTTTAATGAAAAAGGGGGTTGATTAACTAGGTATGCTATTGCAGTAGCATTTAGTATGCTGGAGGCTATCGCCATTTGGTCCATATGGGTAATTGCTGCCTGCATACCACTAATTAGCTTCAAGGATATAAAGTCGCCATAATTAATCAAGGCACCTGGCCCACACCTCATGGCTGCTCCATTTCCAGCTGATTCTATTCCACTTCTATACCATTCAATTCGTCTATCCCTATAATTGATTATAAACTCTCTAATTGTATTGCCCATTCTTGAGATAGGCTGTCTTATAAATCTGTTAGAAATATCCTCTGGATGAAAGCCTTGAAATATTATAAGGGATTCTGCATACATTATAGTCATCTCTGTATCGTCTGTAATGTCCAGCGACACTGAGCGTTTTTCTCCCTTTAAAAAGGAGTTAATGTATTCTATTTCCTTTGTGTGTTGTCCTTCTAAATGACTTCCAAAGGCATCACCGATGGCTAAGCCTACCAGTGTTCCTCTTACTTTCTCTCTATACTCAATACTGGATATTGGTCTTAAATTAATTGACTCACCATATGACATAAAATCTGGCATATCAACCTTTTCAATTAAAAACTCATATAGTTTTTCTAAAGATATAAAATACATTGATATTGCACCTCTTCATTTTAGTTCTTCCTTCCATATTCTACACTTAGAAATCTTTTTCCTTCTTATAAAAAAAACAACAAATAAATATTCATTGACATTACCATATAAAAATGATATATTTTGTTAAAGATAAATATACCTTTAAATCGGTCCCGTGAGACTGAAAAGGATTATGAATACTGGTTGTGTTCTGGTGTATATATGTATATAAACACCCCTTTAGTCTTACGGATTAAAGGGGTTATTTATTGCCTTTAATTTGGTCCAGTGAGGCTAAAAAGGGAGTTTAGACTCCCATACTAAAAAAGAGGGAGGAATATTTATGGGCTTAAAAGGTCGTCATTTAATTGACCCAAATGATTTTACCATTGAAGAAATACAGCACATTATTGATCTTGGTTTAAAGATTTACCAAAATCCAGAAAAATATTCAGAAATATGTAAAGGTAAAATACTAGGGACGCTTTTTTATGAACCAAGTACACGAACAAGATTAAGCTTTGAATCTGCTATGTTAAAGATGGGTGGAACTGTGTTGGGCTTCTCTGATGCCAACACTAGCTCAGTTAAGAAGGGCGAAAGCATTGCCGACACAATACGTTGTATGGATGATTATGTAGATATTCTTGTAATGAGGCATCCTAGAGAGGGGGCACCTTTGTTAGCATCTCAGTTTTCAACTGTCCCATTAATTAACGGAGGAGATGGAGGACATCAGCATCCAACTCAAACCTTAACAGATTTAATTACTATTCAAGAATATAAGCAGGAAATTAAAAATCTTAAAGTAGCCTTTTGTGGTGATTTACTCTTCGGTAGAACAGTCCATTCTCTACTTAAAACCTTGAGTCGTTTTCCAAATATAAGCTTTGTTCTAGTTTCTCCTAAAGAGCTTCAAATACCTTATCATTTGAAGCAGGAGCTAATTGAAAAGTACCAGGTTGAAATTACCGAAACATCTTCTTTAGAGGAATACCTTCCCCATATAGATATTCTATATATGACAAGAATTCAAAAAGAACGCTTTTTTAATGAAGAGGACTACGTAAAGCTTAAGGATAGTTATATTCTTAGTAGGAATAAGTTGGCTTCTAGTAAAGAGGACTTGCTTATTATGCATCCTCTACCAAGGGTTAATGAGATTAGCTATGATGTTGATGATGATCCGAGGGCTAAATACTTTGAACAAGCAAAGCTTGGAGTTTATGTAAGAATGGCGTTAATGGCATCTTTATTGGGGGTGAATGAATAATGTTGAAGGTTGCAGGTATAGAAAATGGTATTGTTATTGATCACATTACTTCTGGTAATGGTTTAAAGATATTTCAAAAACTAAATTTGGATAAGCTAGATACACCAGTAGTTTTATTAATGAATGTATCCAGTGGAAAATTAGGTACTAAGGACATTATTAAAATACAAGATAATTTAGATATCGACTTAACAGTATTAGGATTAATTGACTCAAATATAACTATAAATATTATTGAGAATGAAGTTATTAAGGAAAAGAAGGATATAGATATTCCTAAAAGGGTACAAGGGCTTTTTAAATGTAAAAACCCAAGGTGTATTACCTCTATAGATGATTATGCGGAGGCGGAATTTACCTTGGTACCTAATGGAAAAATTCAATACAGATGCAACTACTGTGAGGAGTTAACTGAGTATAAGCTATAAGCTGTAGATAAGCTACCTTTAAAATAGGGTAGCTTTTCTTATTTATATCTATAGCTTTTTGTAGTAATTAACAGAATTAAAAGGTAAATTATGTTTACAGCCAACGCTGCTACTACTGTAAATAAACTGTAATCTACAATTAATTTAGTTATCCAGTAAAATGGTGTTAAGGAAGCTATTATAGTAAACCAGTTTATGTTAAAAATATCTGCCATGGCTATAATACTGAAAACTCCAAAGCCCTTAGCATAGGTTAGTCCTTGAACCTTGTCGGCCGCTAGTGTATATAACAGATATCCTATAAGCACTGCCTGTAGACCTGCTACAAAGCTAACAAGTAATAAAGCTAACAGGTCAATTTTATATATATTTATTAATAGGTATGCAACTATTGAATACATAAAGCTTCCCACAAATGGTAGCATTAATCTATTGATTACATAGCCCTTATATCCAATGGGGGTTATCTTAATTAGCTCCTGTATTTTAGAATCTCTTTCATCTATCATTAAGAATCCTGCAACAGATCCCAGCATTAAAGGAGTCATAAGTATACTGAATGAAAGTATGTACCCATAATAATCTACTAGATTTACCGAAAAATAATCATATATAATAGGTGTAATGATTTTTACCACGATTTTAAACAGTATAGGGTAAAATGCCGGTAGCATGAAAAACATCACTAAAATTGGATCTCTCATGACCGTCTTTATATCTGCTTTAAAAGAAGTAGATTTGTTTATTATACTCACCCCTTTACCATATTCTTCATAAAGGATTTTTCTACCTTTATGAAAAATAGTACATTTAAAGTTACTAAATAGCATATATACATCACTGCCTCAACTAGAGCAATTCCGTTAAATGCACCATAAACCAGATTTAATCCAGCTACGCTTGGAACTAACTGTAA
Source organism: Alkaliphilus pronyensis (assembly GCF_009017275.1). Classification (GTDB taxonomy): domain Bacteria; phylum Bacillota; class Clostridia; order Peptostreptococcales; family Natronincolaceae; genus Alkaliphilus_C; species Alkaliphilus_C pronyensis. Next base: position 14,128 of record NZ_WBZC01000025.1, read on the forward strand.
AACCCATAAACTGGGTGTGATAAAATATATTATTGTTGGTATCGTTAATATAAGCATGTAGGGTAACATTTTTATAAGATATTGATTAATTGAGTTACAGCCATTAGTTGCTATAAATCCATACAATGTGAAAAAAATCGAGGTTAAGAGTATTCCAATAAACAGTAAAGGCCAGTTAAAGCCTTCTCTATAGGCGACTAGAGTAATAGCAAAGCCAGCAGCCTCTGCTAAAACTGCTAGGGATATAACCTTAGCCAATAAGTACTCTAAAGGCTGAAGTGGTGTAACAACTAAACATTGTAAAACCCCTTGAACCTTTTCCAGCATAACTAAACCCCCTATAAAAAAGAAGCCCACAAAGGAAGGATCGGTAAATATAACAATTGGTACTACATATTTGGCATATTCATTAGGTAGCTGACTTATAACAATCATATAAAACAGGGTTAGTATTACATAGACAAAATAGAAACCCTGCTTAAATTGAAATTTCATATCTGCCCTTAAGGCATTTAGTATTCTCATACCAGCTCCCTCCCTGTAAGCTTAATGAAAATATCTTCGAGGGTTGCCTCTTGACTATGAATAGTTTTAATGTCCTTTGTCTTTAAAATATCAAAGACTCTTTGATTATTCTTTATTTCTGTCATATGAAACTCTTCCGTTTTTGTTTTCTTTCCATCGTAATATTCAATTTTCATAGTATGACTACCGTGCTTAACCTTTAAATCCTTTGGACTATCTATAACAGGTATGTTTCCATCAACAATAAAGGCTACCTTATCGCATAACTGTTCTGCTACAGTCATGTTATGGGTGGTTAAAAATATGGTTTTTCCTTGAGCCTTTAAATCTATAATCATATCTTTTATAGTCTTAGCGTTTAGTGGGTCCAACCCTGACGTAGGTTCATCGAAAAACAATAGATCTGGATTATGTAAAATTGACCTTATAAAATTTAGTCGCATTTTCATTCCTTTAGAAAAGCCCTCAACCTTTTTGTCCTTATCTGGCAGTAGACCAACCCTCTCTATTAATAAATCTATATTCTCATTCTTATTTTTATAATAGGATGAAATCAGCTCAAGATTCTCTTTTGCAGTAAGCTTCAAATAAAGATTAGGAAAATCAAAGGCTACACCAATTCCCTCAAAAAAACTTTGCCCCCAATCTCTTCTCTCTTTACCCATTACCTCTACACTACCACCATAACCTTGTAAAAGACCAATAATAATTCTTTGGGTAGTAGTTTTTCCCGCTCCACTTGGTCCTAAAAATCCAAAGATTTCTCCCTTTTTAATATGGAAGTCAATACCTTTTATTACCTTTGTCTTAGTTCCCTCATAAGAAAACTCTAAGCCTGATACCTTTAGCATGCAATTACACCCCTTTAGCTATATTTGGGTCAAGCTATCACTCAGTAATTACTCAAACAATAGTACCACCAGTGGTTATTTATTACAAACCTCCTCTCTTAAAGAAGCACCAGTGAGAGATTTATACAGCAGTACTAAATCTGTATGCACTCCATTTTCAGTATCATACCTTCCAACCCTAAAGGCGAACTCAACTGAGAAGCCAATGGTTGTTGCGGCTATCAAGGTACCTATACCTACAGGTCCACCTAAAAGGTAACCTATTGTGAGGGCAGTTAATTCTATTACTCCCCTAATTAACCATACAGGTTTATTTGTTAGCTTTACCAAGCCCTCCATCAATCCATCACGTGGCCCAGCCCCTAATCTGACCTTAAGATAAAAATAAGTTGCCCACCCTGAAATAAAAACTCCAAATGCCAGCATAATTACTCTACCTATTATTGTATTTGGTGTAGAAATTATATTAAGGCTGTCTATTATATCAATAAACACACCAATAAAAATCATATTACCTATGCTGCCTACACCTGGAATCACCTTTATGGATAATGACAAAATAAGTATTATAAGCCCAACAAATTGTGTTACTTGCCCTAGCGTTAAGGGAGTGTGATTAGTGACTCCTACGTGAAAGACTCCCCAAGGACTCATTCCCAACCCTGCATCCCTCATTAACAGTATTCCAATAGCATATAAGATAAATCCCAAAAACAGCGAGGGCATTTTCTTAAATAGCTTTAACTATTGATTTTTCATTGCTTTATCCATTACAATCCTTCTTTCTATGATTTTTATTATATATAAACATTATATATCTTATATCTATAATTTCAAAGGAGCTAAATAATATATAGATTGTTTTGAATACTTATATAGCTATGTATGCTATAGGTTTTTTACTGTTTAAGCTTTATTCCAGTGGGTATAAATTTTATGTGTTTAACATAGTATATATAATGAATGGAGGGAATTAAATGAAATATGTTTGTATACCTTGTGGTTATGTGTATGATCCTGAGTTAGGAGATCCAGATGGTGGTGTAGAGCCTGGTACTTCCTTTGAAGATATTCCAGAGGATTGGGTCTGTCCTATATGTGGAGTTGGAAAAGATATGTTTGAGCCACAGGATTAAAATTAAAAGTTAAGAGTTAAGAGTTAAAAACATAAAAGAAATGTTGAATGTTGAATGGAAAAGATTGAAAACATAAAATCTTAAAACCAAAACAAAAAACCAAAAAACAGAATTAAAATTGAAAATGGAAAACAAGAAAACATAATTAAAAGTTAAAAGTGAAAAATTAAAAATTAAGAGTTAAGAGTTAAGAGTTAAAAACATAAGATCAAAACCTTTTAACCATGAACAAAAACAATACATATAACAAGAGGGAAGATAAATCTTTCCCTCTTGTTTATCTTTGTTGGTCTTTACCTTCTTTATTAAATACTGCTGTGATATAATAGCTATAGTTAAGTTATCTTTTTTATTAAAGGGGGCATTATAATGACTAAGCAGTTAAAGGCAGATTTAGCTTTGCTTGGGGTAACAGTTGTTTGGGGATCATCCTTCGTATTAACTAAAGGTGCATTGGATTATCTTCCAACCTTTAATTTTTTAGCCATTCGATTTATAATAGCTGCATTTTTATCTTCTATTATTTTTTATAAAAATATGCTTTCGATTAAGGCTGAAACTTTAAAATATGGGGTTCTTATAGGAGTTGTTCTCTTTGCCGCTTATGCCCTTCAAACTGTAGGGCTAAACTATACATCTGCTTCAAAATCAGGCTTTATAACAGGCTTCTCAGTTGTAATTGTGCCTGTGCTTTCAGCACTATTACTTAAGCGACCTCCCCATAAGGAGGCTATTGTAGGTGTAATTCTTGCCATTATTGGTTTAGGATTTTTAACCATAGACTCCACCTTGCTATTAAACAAAGGAGATTTTTACACCCTTATTGCTGCTATAATGTTTGCTTTACATATTATCACAGTTGGTAAATACACTGTAATGGTTGATTCCATTGCTATGGCAATTATTCAAATTGCAGTGGTTGGTGTGCTAAGTCTATTTGTAACCCTTTCCGTTGAAAATCCCATAATACCAAAGGGCTTTGATATATGGTCATCTATATTAATATTGTCGATGTTAGCAACATCAGGAGCCTTCATTATACAAAATGCTATGCAAAAGTTCACCTCACCAACCCATACTGCTCTTATTTATACAGGTGAACCGGTTTTTTCAGCAATGTTTGCCTACCTATTGTTGGGAGAAAGATTAACTGGGCAGGGGATATTTGGTAGTATATTAATTCTTGCTGGTATGTTAATATCAGAGCTGGATTGGAAAAGATTTTTTGCTGTTAATAAAGAAAAAAGTAAAACAGTCTAAAAAGACAAAGTCTTTAAAACGGTAGACTGATCAAAAAGTCTTAGTTTCGAGACACAAAGGATCCTAGCGATTGCAGCGTATACTTGAGAAAAATCAAAACTCTAATCTCTAGCCCCTTACATCCTGCCTCTAAGCTTTGTAAAGGTGCTAGGATTTTGAAGCAACAAAGAAAATAGGGCTTTTTCATCGGTTTGAAAGCTTCAAGGTATTGTTACCTTGAAGCTTCTTCAATAGTTATAGGTAATTCTTTTTGTATAAAAAAATTAGTTAATGCACCCCATAGTTGATCTATTCCTTCTTTTTTTAAGGATGAAATTGGTAGTATTATATCCTCTGGAGCCATCTTTAGCTTCTCTCTTATTACTTTAAATTGCTTATGGGTTTGTGACCTTGAAATTTTATCGGACTTTGTAGCTACTACTATTCGTCCAAAGCCATAGTGTTTAATCCAATCATACATAAGCTGATCATCCTTAGTTGGCTGGTGTCTTATATCAACTAATAGTATAACCTCATGAAGATTACTTCTTGTTGATAGGTAGGTTTCAATTATTTTTCCCCATGATGCCCTCTCATCTTTAGAAACCTTAGCATACCCATAGCCAGGTAAATCAACTAAGTAAAACTCTTCATTTATCAAATAAAAGTTAATAGTTCTGGTTTTACCTGGGCTTGAGCTTATTCGAGCAAGCTTCTTTCTACACAATAATGTATTAATTGTTGATGACTTTCCAACGTTAGAGCGTCCCACAAATGCAATTTCAGGCAATATACCCTCTGGATACTGTTTTGGACTAACAGCACTCATAACAATTTCTGAGGTTTTAATTTTCATTTTTATCTCCCCTTATTATAGCATGCTCCAATACTTCATCCATGTGCTCCACTAAAACAAATTCCATTTTTCTTTTTATGCTATCTGGAATATCATCTAAATCCTTTTGGTTTCCTATAGGTAATATTACTTTATTTATGCCAGCTCTTCTTGCCGCCAGCACCTTTTCCTTTACTCCACCAATCGGTAAAACTCTACCCCTTAATGTTATTTCTCCCGTCATAGCTATATCCTTGTAAACTGCTACATTCAATAGAGCAGAAATTACAGCAGTTGCCATAGATATTCCCGCTGAAGGACCATCCTTAGGTGTTGCCCCTTCAGGTATATGAATATGTATATCAAGCTTGTTGTGAAAGTCTTTATCAATTTTAAACCTATCTGCTCTTGAACGAATATAGCTTATTCCTGCTTTAGCAGATTCCTTCATTACATCTCCTAGCTGGCCTGTTAAAACCAGCTTTCCAGTACCCTCCATTGGTGTAACCTCAATTGATAAGGTATCTCCTCCTACTGGAGTCCATGCTAATCCTCTTACAACACCAACCTCATCTTTTTGATTTGCTAGCTCATATCTAAAAACTGGATTTCCTAGGTATCTTCTTAGGCTTTGAGGATTAACCCTTACTAGCTTTACTTTTTCCTCAATAATCCTTTTGGCTGTTTTTCTACAAACATTAGCAATTTGTCTTTCAAGATTTCTTACGCCTGATTCACGTGTATAATAGTTTATTATATCTCTTACTGCCTTCTCGGATATTTGCAGCTGTGATTTTTTTAATCCATGCTCCTTTATTTGCTTAGGAAGCAAGTATTTCTGAGCAATATTTAGCTTCTCCTCTTCTGTATAACCAGGAATTCTTAGAACCTCCATTCTATCTAACAATGGACGTGGAATTGTCTCTAATGAATTGGCTGTTGTCACAAACATCACTTTAGATAGGCTAAAGGGTATTTCTAAGTAGTGATCAGTAAAGCTATTGTTTTGCTCAGGATCCAGTACCTCCAATAGGGCGGCTGCTGGATCGCCCCTAAAGTCGCTGGCCAGCTTATCAATCTCGTCCAAGAGGAAAACAGGATTATTACTTCCTACTTGCCTCATGGCAGAGATGATTCTACCTGGAATAGCACCAACATAGGTTCTACGATGTCCTCGTATTTCTGCTTCATCTCTAACCCCACCTAAAGACATTCTAACGAATTTTCTATTAAGTGCCCGGGCAATTGATTTTGCTATTGAGGTTTTACCTACCCCTGGTGGACCAACTAAGCAAAGGATTGGACCCTTCATGGATTTAGCCAACTGTCTTATGGCTAAATATTCTAATATTCTATCCTTAACCTTTTCTAGCCCATAATGATCTTCGTCTAGTATTCTTGCCGATTCCTTAAGATTTAGCTTGTCTTTGGTTTCCTTATTCCACGGTAAATGCAATATCCAGTCTACATAGTTCCTAATAACTCCTGTCTCAGCTGATGCTGGAGATAGCCTTGACAAACGATCTATTTCTCTTTCTATCTTTTCAGTTATTTCCTTTGGCAGTTTTAATTTTTTAAGTTTCTGTCTAAACTCATCAACTTCCTCAACAACAGCTTCATCTTCCCCTAGTTCCTTTTGAATTGCCTTAAGCTGCTCCCTTAAATAATACTCCTTCTGTACCTTATTTATTTGCTTTTTTACTCTATTGTTTATCTTCTGCTCTATTTCCAAAATCTCTATTTCTTCCAGCAATATTTTATAAAGGGTTTCTAGCCTAGATTTAGGCTCAAATGCTTCTAATATTTCTTGCTTTTGTGTTTGCTTAAGTGCAATATTAGCAGCTATGGTGTCTGCTAATCTACCTGGTATATCTATTTCAGATACAGTTAATAGTATTTCTGGCGATATCTTATTGCTTACTTCTATGTATTGTTCAAAGGCTTCAAGAACACTTCTCATTAAGGCTTCAATGCTTTTATCTGTAATAACCTCTTTAGTGTGATGCTCCTCCTCAATATCTACCATGAAGTATGGTTCTTCCTGAGTGACCTCCTTAATCCTTCCTCTTGTTATTCCTTCAACCAATACTCTTATAGTATCACCTGGCAGCTTTAACATCTGTTTTATTTTAGAAACCGTTCCAACTTGATAAAAATCCTTTGGGGTAGGTAGGTTTACTTCTACTTCCTTTTGTGAAGCTAAAAATACCATTTGATCATTTACCATAGCCTCTTCAAGGGCATTGATTGAGCGTTCCCTTCCAACATCAAAGTGTAGTACCATATAGGGAAAAACAGTTAATCCCCTTAGAGGTATTAATGGTAAACTACGCTTAAGCATTATGGTGTCTCTATTCTCTTCTTTACGCTCCATAAAACCACTCCTTAATAGTATCTATTTAATATTCAATGTAGTTATATTTAAATATAAGTAATTAGACAATCGACTATAATTATATACATTAATTTAACATTTTTCAATATTTTACCCTAATTTATATTAGTCTATCAATTAAAATTAGGTATTTATCTTAAAAAAGTAGCCGATAATCATCGACTACTTCTTTATTTCTTTATCTGATTACCTAGGGCTGCTACATAATTTAGGGCTTCAGTAGTTGTTACCTTTTTATCCTGTTTGTCTTTTAGCTTTAGTGCATTATCAATTACCTCTTCAATAGTGCTTACAGCTATAACCTCAATTGGGTAGTCTTTAAAGCGTTCTTGATAGTTTTCAGCAGGTACAATTGCCCTTGAACATCCAGCCTTTATGGCTGCATCTAGCTTTGCTGCTACACCTCCAACAGCCTTAACCTTACCTCTAATTGATACTTCACCTGTCATTGCTAATTTGTGGTCTATGGGCTGCTTAGTAATTGCAGAATATATGGCAGTTACCATGGTTATACCTGCAGATGGTCCATCAATGGGTATTCCTCCTGGAAAATTAAGATGTATATCATAGTCTCTTGTATCTATACCTAAAAAGTTCTTTATTACAGTCAATACATTGTCAACCGAATCGGAGGCTGTGCTCCTTCTTTTCAAGGTTTTACCTGTAGTGTTGGTTTCTTCTGAGTCAACAATTCCAGTTACTATAATTCTACCTTTGCCTTTTCTTGGTATTTTGATTGCAGAGGCCTCTATTTCTAAAAGCATTCCAATATTAGCACCGTATACACCTAAACCATTTACATAGCCAACACTTGGTTGATTCTCGATTCTTTTTTCAGGTCTAGGATGATAATTTCCACTTTCAATAACCCATTCTACATCCTCAAGGGTAATACTTTTCTTATTGTTCATTAGGGCTAAGCCACTACTTATTTGAATAATATTTACTGCTTCCCTACCATTTGTGGCATATTTTTTTATCTCTTCAACTGCCCTTTCATTAATAGTAAAGCCACTTTTTTCTGTAGCATTTTTAGCTATTTTTCCTACTTCCTCTTGGGACAATGGTTTAAAATATATTTCAACACACCTTGATCTTAGTGCTTGGGGTAACTCAGACGAGGATCTTGTTGTTGCTGCCACAAGCCTAAAGTCTGCCGGTAATCCCCTTTTAAATATTTCGTGAATATGTTCAGGTATATTTTTATCCTCTTCGCTATAATATGCACTTTCTAAAAAGACCTTTCTATCCTCCAATACCTTTAAAAGCTTATTCATTTGTACCCCATGCAGCTCTCCTATCTCATCAAGGAAAAGAATACCTCCATGGGCTTTAGTTACTGCACCAGGCTTAGGCTGTGGTATGCCAGCTTGTCCCATTGCTCCTGCTCCCTGGTAAATTGGGTCATGGACAGATCCCATTAATGGATCGGCAATACCTCTATCGTCAAATCTTAGTATAGTGGCATCCATTTCCATAAACTTAGATTCTTTATTGAAGGGTGATATATGACTATTTTTAGCTTCTTCTAATACAACCCGTGCAGCAGCAGTTTTTCCTACACCTGGTGGACCATAAATAATTACATGCTGGGGATTAGTACTGCATAATGCTGCCCTTAGAGCCTTTAATCCATCATTTTGTCCAATTATTTCAGAGAAGGATGTAGGTCTAGTGTACTCTGATAAGGGTATTGTTAAAGAAAGCTGTCTCATTTTCCTTAGCTTATCTAATTCTTTCTTAGATTCCTTTTCTATTGCTACCTTACTTCCCTGCTGACCCTTTAAAAGGCTTAGGAAGTATAATCCAATTACTATAGCGAAAAAGAATTGTACAAGAAAAAAAATATCTGGCAATATTTAACCTCCTTTCAATAAGGATGTATTAATAGTATGTACTGACCAAATCATTTTATCCTGCTGAAAAAAACCTTCCTACATAAGCAACAATAGGAAAGCATTAATTATTAAATATATTTTTTAATAGTATGTTATAATATTAGATATTGAAAAATTCTATATTATTAATCAGGAGTGAGCAATTTGGATACATATTTAAAGCTCTTTTGGATTTTTTTTCGAGTTGGTGCCTTTACCTTTGGCGGTGGTTATGCCATGGTTCCTATAATTCAAAAAGAAATAGTGGAAAAAAAAGGCTTAATTTCTGAAACTGAGTTCCTTGATATCATAGCTGTAGCTCAGAGCCTACCAGGTGCCATTGCAGTTAATACCTCAGTATTTGTTGGCTATAAAACAGTAGGTGTTTTAGGTTCAGTATTTGCATTATTAGGAACTGTTTTGCCATCATTATTTATTATTATTGTTTTAGCTATTTTCTATAATTACATAAAGGATATAAATTCAATACAGTTATTTTTTAAAGGTGTGAGACCTGCTATTGTAGCACTTATCTTTATGTCTGCAGTAAAGCTGGCAAAAGCAATAGATAAAACTAAGTTTAATTATTTTATAATCACAGCTGCCTTTTTAGCCATTGCTGTATTAGATATACACCCTATTTTAGTGGTAATTGCATGTGCTTGTACTGGCTTGATATATACAGCTAGGGGGAAAAAAGAAAATGATGTATCTTGAGTTGTTTTTAACCTTCCTTAAAATTGGTGGTTTTAGCTTCGGTGGTGGATATGCCATGCTACCCCTAATAGAGGAGGAAATTGTATATATACACCAATGGTTAAGTCAACAGGAGTTTATAGATATTATTGCTATATCACAAATGTCACCAGGGCCAATAGCAGTTAATGCCGCAACCTTTGTTGGATTTAAACATGTTGGTATATTAGGCTCTATAGTTGCAACCTTTGGTGTGGTTTTTACTTCCTTTATTTTAGTTACTACTCTTGCAAAGGTTATAATTAAACACTATAAATCAACTGTTGTTACAGGCATTTTTACTGGTATACGTCCAGCTGTAATTGGTTTGATAGGAGCAGCCTGTGTTTCATTATTCAAGACATCCATTGTTGATTACAAAAGCCTATTAATAGGCTTTACTATGCTAATATTACTCAGTAAAACAAGGTTACATCCCATTAGCATAATAATGATTTCTGGAATTATGGGTGTAGTTGTTTTTTCAATATAACTAACAAAAGGTAGATTGATCAAAAAGTCTTAGTTTCGAGGCGCAAAAAATCCTAGCGATTGCAGCGTATACAATAATACGTAAAAGTGCTAGGATTTTGAAGCAACAAAGAAAATAGGGCTTTTTCATCAATCTAAAGGGTAGAAGCTTAGCTTCTACCCTATTATTATTTATGATGCTGTTTCTTCAGACTTCTTCTTTGATGCTTTAGATTTTTTATTTATAATTGTTGGAGGTACGTTATCTGTTACTGTTCCCTCTGTTATAATTACCTTTTCAATGGTATTATTAGATGGTATTTCATACATTATATCCATCATTAAGCCCTCCATTATTCCTCTAAGACCACGGGCTCCAGTTTTTCTTTCTATAGCTTTTTTAGCTATTAATCCTAGGGCCTCCTGTTGAAACTCAAGAAGCACACCATCAATTTCAAATAGTTTGTTGTACTGCTTTATTAAAGCATTCTTTGGCTCAGACAGAATTTGGATAAGTGCCGCTTCATCAAGCTGGTCTAGGGTTACTACTACTGGTAGCCTTCCAACAAATTCTGGAATTAAACCAAACTTTAATAAATCTTCTGGTTGAATTAGCTTTAAAAGACTTCCAATATCTTTAACCTGTTTACTTTTAATATCTGCACCAAATCCCATTGAAGTTTTACCAATACGTTTTTCTATTATCTTCTCTACTCCATCAAAGGCACCACCACAGATAAATAGAATATTTGTTGTATCTATCTGAATAAACTCTTGATGGGGATGCTTTCTACCCCCTTGTGGAGGTACACTGGCAACTGTTCCCTCTAATATTTTTAAGAGGGCCTGCTGTACTCCTTCGCCACTGACATCTCTAGTTATAGATGGATTTTCTGATTTACGGGCAATTTTATCAACCTCATCAATGTATATTATACCCTTCTCAGCCTTTTCTATATCATAATCAGCCGCTTGTATCAGCTTTAACAGAATGTTTTCAACATCTTCTCCTACGTAGCCTGCCTCTGTTAATGAAGTTGCATCAGCAATGGCAAAGGGAACATTTAATATTTTCGCCAATGTTTGAGCAAGTAATGTTTTTCCAGAGCCAGTTGGTCCAATCATAACTATATTGCTCTTTTGAAGCTCAACATCATCAGCCTTTATATCTGCATTAATTCTTTTGTAGTGATTATATACTGCTACAGCTAGTGCCTTTTTTGCTTCCTCTTGTCCTATCACATATTGATTAAGAATATCCCTTATCTCTTTAGGCTTTGGCAAATTCATTAAGTCAATATCTATATTCTCATCAAACTCCTCTTGAATAATTTCTTGACACAGCTCAATACACTCATCACATATATAAACATTTGGACCTGCAATTAGTCTTCTTACTTGATCTTGGGATTTACCGCAGAAGGAACATTTTAATTGCTTTTTATCCTCAAATCTTGACATTTCTACACCTCTTTCGATACACTGTTATTTCCTTAAGACCATCACTTCGTCAATTATACCATATTCCTTTGCTTCCCCGGGCTCCATAAAGAAGTCCCTATCTGTATCCCTTTGTATTCTCTCTAGTGGCTGACCTGTTCTTTCAGACAATATTTTATTTATATTTTCTCTCATTTTTAGTAATCTTTCAGTCTGAATTCTAATGTCTTCTGCCTGACCACGAGTTCCACCTAATGGTTGATGTATCATAATTTCAGCATTTGGTAAAGCAAATCTCTTGCCTTTTTTTCCTGCTGCCAATAGAAACGCTCCCATACTGGCTGCCATACCTATACATATTGTTGATACATCAGGCTTAACATAATTCATAGTATCATATATTGCCATACCTGCAGTTATTGATCCACCTGGGCTATTAATATAAATTTGAATATCCTTATCTGGATCATCTGCTTCAAGGAACAGTAATTGAGCAACAACTAAGCTAGCTGTAACATCATTTACCTCATCACCAAGAAAAATAATTCTTTCCTTTAATAACCTTGAATAAATATCGTAGGATCTTTCACCACGATTTGTTTGTTCAACAACAACTGGAACTAATGCCATACTTATCTCCTCCCAATCTTTAAATAATTTAAGATATCTTGGCATTCTCAACAAGTAAGTCGATGGTTTTTTTAATTATAATATTCTCTTTAAAATAATTTAGGTCTTCTTCTCGTAGGGTTGATTTAAACTTATCTAGTTCTTGATTATATTGCTTTGCAATCTTCTCAAGCTCACCCTGTAGCTCTTCCTCTGTTGCATCGATTTTCTCAACCTCTGCAATCTTTTCTAGTACAAGTTGAGATTTTAATCTATTAATTGCATCATCCCTCATTTGATTCCTTATATCTTCCTCTTTAGTACCTGACATCTGATAGTAATACTCTAAATTTAACCCTTGATAGCTCAACTGATACTCAAAATCCTTTAGCATGGAATCTATTTGTCTTTCTACAAGAACATCTGGTAAACTAATTTCTACTTTACTAACAACATTTTCTACTACAGAGTTTCTTAGTTCCTTTTCAGCTTTATTGTTTGCTTGTTCTTCAAGCTTATTCTTAATATCTACCCTTAATTCCTCCAATGTATCAAATTCCGATACATCTTTTGCAAATTCATCATCTATAACTGGAAGCTCTTTTTCTTTAATTTCATGGATGGTTACATTAAAGGTTGCAGCTTTACCTGCTAGATTTTCAGCCTTATATTCTTCTGGAAAAGTAACTTTTACTTCAACCTCTTCTCCTATGTTCTTACCCACTAACTGCTCTTCGAAGCCAGGTATAAATTGTCCTGAGCCTATTGTTAATGATTGCTTTTCAGCACTTCCACCTTCAAAGGCTTCACCATCAACAAAGCCTTTGTAGTCAATGATAACTAAATCATCTACCTTTACAGGTCTATCATTTACTTCTATCATTCTTGCATTTTTATCTTGCATTGACTTTAGTTGATTTTCTATGTCCTCTTCTTGTACATTATACTCTTTTTTCTCGACTTCTATACCTTTGTAGTTATCTACTATAAATTCAGGCATTACTTCAACAATTGCTGTAAATACAACATCTTCACCCTTGTTTATTTCTTCTATATCAATTTCTGGTCTATCTATAGGGTCTATTTTTAACTCTTGTAGTGCTTCTTCATAGGCATCTGGAAAACACTGATTTATTGCTTCTTCATAAAACACTCCAACACCATAATGGGTTTCAATAATTTTTCTTGGTGCTTTTCCTTTTCTAAAGCCTGGAATATTAAATCTTGACTTCATCTTATTATATGCTTTATTAATTGATTTTTCGAATTCCTCTGCCTCCACAACTAGTTTTAAGGTAATTTTATTTTCTTCCTGTTTTATTATTTCTGAATTCATTAATGCTCCTCCTCTATTTAATTTTACCATTTTTTAGTATAATGGGTAAAACTTTTAAAACTCATTATGTATCAAGTGCTCCTTAAAAGGATTAACAACTTGATTGTTTTTAAACCCCCATATCATTGAAATTATAAGCATAACTTCTTAGATATTAAAAAACATCCATATAATTGGATGTCTTAAAGTATTACATTTATCATATCATATTAATACTACCGAATTTAAGTATTATTGTCAACAGATAGCTATTCTTTAGCATCAATTTTTTTGGTTTTTTTATTGTATTTCACCAGTGTTTTTTAATGCCCTTTTTACTAATAGTGGTCCAACTATTTCAAAAAAGATTACACCGCTTAGTACTATACCAGTTATCAAGCCGTTGGAGTGGGGCAATTTCTGCTCAGCTATGGTGCTTAAGCCTATTGCAACACCCGCCTGTGGTGTTAAAGCCATACCTATGTTTTTTCTTGATAAGGGCTTTAGTGAAGTAATATTTGCAACAAGCATACTTCCTCCTATTTTTCCAATTAGTCTTCCCATAATATATGCAATACCCACCAAGCCAACTGTACCCATTATGGATATGTCTAGTTTAGCTCCTGCCAAGGTTAGAAAAACAACAAATATTGGCAATTCAACCCTTTCTAGGGTGGTTACAAGTATATGCTTTCTATTAATAAGATTTGTGATTACGGCTCCCGTTGTCATATTAAGTAAAATAGCTGATAAATTAAGTGCAATGGCGATTCCAGTATTTAAAAGAATAACTCCTATAAGTAAAACTAAGTAGTTACTATTATTGGGTTTTTTCTTTATAATGTATGCATTAACTATTCCAGCTATTGACCCAAATAATATTGCTAAGCCCATTTCTCTAGTAAGTGAAAGGGCTAAATTAACACCACTTAAATTGGCATTTTGTAAACCCTGCAATACAGCACTTACTATACCAAACAATAAAATACAGTTTAAGTTTTCTATCGCCACTAGGGCCATAACATTTTTGGCAAAGCTACCCTTGGCTCTATATTCTTTAATAATAGAAAGAACACCAGAGGGTGATACGGTTTGGGCAAGCACACCTAGTATTATTGCAAATTCTATCGGTACCCCTAAAAAATAGGTGCTGGCGGCTACTAGACCAAAGGTTATTAAGCCATCACCTAATGCCAACAAAAATAAGTCTCCTCCAAACTTAAAGAAAACATACCTATGGAGCTCAGACCCTATAGAAAAGGCTAATATACCTAATGCCAGATGGTTGACAAACTGTAGGGATTTTATCATTTCTTTGGAAATCACATTTAAAAATGATGGGCCAATGAATAAGCCTAGTATTATATAACCTGTCACTGAAGGAAGCTTAAATTTAGAGGCTATCTTTCCTCCCAACAAGCCTAATATCAATAATATGCCTACGTAAAATGGATAATTCATTGACACTCACCGCACCCTTTTATTGCAAGACCTTTAACAATATTCACAGGCACACTAAATAAAAACACTGTATCTGGCTCATTAATATCTCCAATTATGTCTTCAACCAGCTCTATAGCTTTATCCCTTTCGCAGCAGTTAACTACTGTAAAAATAGTCTTACTGTTATTTTTTTCTGTAGCCTCTATTTCAGCAAATTGAGCTAAAAAAGGAATATGGTCTGCAATTATATGCCCCATTCCTGCGCTGTCTATAACAGTTGCTCCCCTTATTCCTATATCAATGAATCCATCTAAAATCCCTCTCAAATACTCTGTTTTGTTTAACACTATTACTAAAAGCTCCAACTTAAAAATCCTCCCTTTATAAATTTTTCCTTTCCATTAGCTTAACAACTAACTCACATAGCTCTCCCCTTGTTATAAAATCTTTGGGTCTAAGCTCCTTGTTTTCTTCATCCTCTAACACTCCTAAAGCTATTAGATAGGCAGTTGCTTTCACCCTTTTAGGGCAGAGCTGCTGGCTATCCTTATACTTAATAGGTATAGCTAAAGGCTCCTTTTCATTAAATTCTTTACCTATCCCATTAACAAGCATACCTATAGCTTCTTCTCGCATTATAGCCTCTTTGGGATTTATATTATTATTGTCATCTGTTGCTATTAAGCTTTTTTCATGTGCTGTAGTCATATAGCCTACAGCCCACTGTGAAACATCCTGCCAGTCATTTGAAACTGCTCTTTCTTTCCTTAACTCTATTTTTAAAGCATCAATTATAATTTTAACTGCCTGTTCTTTGGTTATATATTCATCTGGCTTAAAGGTATCATTTCCTACACCCTTTACAATACCCATTTCATATAATGCTTCAATGTATTGTTTTTTAGGGTGACCTATTGTATCTTTAAATACAGCTTTATGGTCCTCATTTAAATCTCCAAAATGATGTATCTCTGGTGTTGGCAGCTTAAGGCTCCCCTTCGGCAGTCCCTTACACGGAAGTAGTCCAGCATCTATAGAGGTTATTGGCTGCTGATATTTTTCTCTAATAAGCTGAAATATTTCCTCTTGATAAGCTTTTTTTCCCGAAACATTAGGGTTGTTTTTACTAACCCAGCTATTATAACCCCATAGTGGAAAGTACCAATGCTCTAACACATTTGGATTCATATCCCCGATGGTAGGATATACTGTACCGGTTGCATTCCACCTACCCAACAGTATATCAGCACCTGCTTCTATATTATATTTTATGTTGTGTTTTAACTTATCTTGGTCTAAGTGTTTATGTACTTTATTTACCTGCATAATTCCAGTATTACCTGCAACAATTAGAGGTTGTCCATTTTCATCGAATTGTCTATAGTTGCTTTCCTTCCAAGCAATTGCCTTTAAAATAACCGACGGAATGTTTTTTTCTTTAGCAACCTCTTCAATGATTTTTTCAACTTCCTCATAGCTTAGGTTCTCATTGCTAAAGCCTTCAGTTATTTGAGAGCTTAAAAGCAGCATAATTACTGAAATAAATATAATAAGTCTTTTCTTTAGCATAAAATACCTCCTGTAAACTGTGTTATAACATCACTTACTACCAATAACTAATTACTATTTTCTAACTATTATACCACATATGTAGTAAACCATTTGTAATTACTATATTACTTTTTTGTTACAAGAAAAAATCCTAAATATTTAGGATTTTTATAGGGTAAAATCAAATTGTATTTTTAATGCTTCCTTTGAGTTTCCTAATCTTTCAAGGTTTTTTGCTAAAACATCAATTGTTACTGTAAAGCTTCCCTTTTCTAATAGGTTTCCATTCTTATCTTTTTTGTCCCAAGTATCTGACCATCCAATACTAGCCTGTGGATTTAATTCTTCATATATTAAAGCCATAGTAAAAAACTTTCCATCTGAGTACCGGTATACCTCATTACCATCTTCGTCCTGTATGACTACCTCAAATTGTTGTCCTGATGAAAACTCTAATGTTTGTGCTGTACTACTATTATTGGTTAACTCGAAGTTAAATTTTACACCATCATCATTAACCTGATGGGTGGAATTCACTTCCAACACCTTACCCTCCTTAGCTTCAGTAGTTATATTCCTTAATCTACTCAAAAGGGTATAGGCTTCTGCATAAGTAACCTTAGCTTTAGGTGCAAAGTATCCATTTTTCCCCTGTACCAAGCCTTGTGAATATGCTATAAGTACATTCCATCTATATTTTTCATCTATGGTGTCCTCATCTGGAAAGACTATTAATTTTGGAAGTGCTATTTCATCTAAGGATTTATTAGTAATTTCACTCCAGATTTTTACGAATTCGTTTACTACAGCCTCCCGGGTTGTATTCTCCAATTGTAATTGATTATCATAGGATAAAAACACATTAACCAATTTATTAAGTTCTTCAACATTTATAGGTTTTTCAAGCTCCTTTACCTTAAAGTCAAAGTCAACTGTTTCCCGTAGATCCTCTATATAGGGGGATGCCCAGTGCTTTTCTGCTTCTACAACACCCATTCCAAATACTAAAGTATTACTAAAAAGCATTATAGCTAAGGTAACACAGGCTATAAAAACTGTAGATTTGCTTTTCATGAAAATCATCCTTTCCATCTTTACAAATATAGACGAAGAATTAATACAAATTGTTCCACTATAATAAAGCTTAACTGCTTTCTCTTTCTATTAGGCTATAATTTAGTAAAACTTTATTTGTATCTATTGGTTCATCCTTTAATATTTTTGTCAACACCCTCATTCCTATAGCCCCCATTTCATACATTGGCTGAGCAACGGTGGTTAATGCTGGATAGAACTTTTGTGACATATCTATATTATCAAAGCCAATTATAGCTAAATCCTCTGGAACTTTTATGTTCATTTCTAAGGCAAGTCTGGTTACACCTAATGCCATTTCATCATTAGCAACAAATATAGCTGTTGGTTTGTTTTCTAACTCCAATAGCCTTTTTGCAGCTTCATAACCACTTTTAAATCTATATCCACCTTCAATAATCAATTCTTCATCAAACAGTAGCCCCGACTCCTTTAATGCGTCTTTATATCCCTTTAGTCTGGTTACACCCGTGACAGGGTCATGTTTTTTTCCAGTAATCATGCCTATTCTCTTATGTCCCTTTTCAATCAAATATTTTACAACTGTATAGGCTGCCTCTGTATTGTTAATTGTAACAGAGGGTAAATCCTCATAGTCTGCCCCTATAAGAACCAGCGGGATATTATAAAATTTTATTTTTGAGTATAGTTCCTCCGAGACAATGTTTCCCATAAAAATAATTCCATCTACTTGCTTTTCTGCTAAAGCATCAAAATATTGCATTTCTTTTTCATCATCTAGGTCTGTATTACAAAGAAAAATATTATAGTTATACATATTGGCTATATCCTCTACACCTCTTACAACCTCTGGATAGAACTGGTTAGATATATCAGGTATCATAATTCCAATTGTTTTAGTATTCTTAACCTTTAAGCTTCTGGCAATTGCGTTTGGCTTATACCCCAATTCTTCAATTGCCTTAATCACTTTTTTTTGAGTTTCTGGTCTAACCACTTTACTTTCATTTATTACTCTTGATACTGTAGATATTGAAACCTCAGCTTTTTTTGCAACGTCTTTTATATTGAATTTCATATTCACCACACTCCAATCACTACTTAATATTAGTTTATAATTCTATAATACAAAAGCAAATTTGTCAATATTTTGAATCTAATGAAAAAACACTAGATTGTGTAAAAGTAAAGGCTTAGTTAACATTTAGTTAAAAATCTTCATATGGAACATTTATTTGGTTTTTCTAAAGGTATTTGTCATATTTTATCGAATATTTCACTAGTATTATTTAATAAACTTTTATAATTAGGAGGTGCGCAATGTCAAAGAATAGCTTAGTAAAATACGATTTTACAAAGGTTAGCAGATTTAATGTAATATTAATACTTATTTTTTCATCGTTATTGATAGCTCAAGGCTACTTTGTTGGAGGTATCCCTCATGCCATAAAGGTGGCAACAGCAACCCTATCAACCACTTTTATTGCCTTTATTATGTTTTTGTTAATCAGAAGGCAGCTAATAAACATTACTATAGGTGGTATAATAATATGCTTTGCACCTATAGTATCTGCATTGTCTTTATTATATTTCAATGAAGGCTCAATAGCCAAAAGTGTATTTTTAGTTTTTTGTATAGCTATATGTCAAGTAGCTTTATATTTTAGAAGCAAAATGATTTTATACTATGCTATTATTTTTAACCTGACTATTTCCCTTTATTACTACAGATTTCCAGATATTTTAATGGGTGGTAGCAACCATTCCATTAGGGATTTAATTACAAGAATGATTATACTGAACTGTATGTTTTTAGTTCTTTATTTCCTTGCTAAATGGGGTAATGAATACATAGCAACTGCTGTAGAAAAGGAGAAACAAGGCAGTGAACTGCTGGAAAAGCTAAATAATACAATGGAAAAGCTTAAGGGGGGAATTGTGATACTTAATGGAAGTATTACAAAGTCTAGTGAAGGTATAGAGGATATCAAAGAGGCTAGTGGTAACATTACAGTATCAATAAATGAGATTTCTAAGGGAGTTGAAGAGGAGGCTTCAGAGGTGTATAGCATTTCCAATTCAATGAACAGTGCAACTGTATCAATAGCTGAGGTAAAGCAGCTATCTAAGGATATCAAGTCAATTTCTGATACTATAATTAATATAGTTTCACAAAACTCAGACGAAATAAACAAAATGAATGATCAAATGAATACAATTAGAAGCTCAGTTAGCTCCTCCCTTTCAACAGTAATTGAGTTACAGGATAACATGAATAATATTAATTCCTTCCTAACAGGAATTACTGATATAGCTGAGCAAACAAACCTCTTGGCCTTAAATGCTGCAATTGAAGCAGCAAGGGCAGGTGAGGCCGGTAAGGGCTTTGCTGTAGTAGCTGATGAGGTTAGAAAGCTTGCAGAGCAGAGCAGCAAGACTGCAAATGAAATATATGACATTATTTTAAAAACTCAAGAGAAGACAAAAACTGCCCTAGAGAGGGCTCAAGAGGGTAATAGAGCTGTTGAAATTGGCACCGGGGTAGTAAAGGAGGTACACCAGGGCTTCGAAACCATCAAGAACTCATTTAACTCAATGGGTAAAAAAATTGAGAATGAGGACAGTATGATAGAGGAGATTACTGATACCTTTGCCATGGTACAGGAAAAGCTTGAATCCATTGCAGCTATATCAGAAGAGCATGCGGCTGCTTCAGAAGAAATATTAGCATCAATTGAAAATGAAAACAGTAGAATAATTGATCTTGCTGAAGAAACGAAAACCATTAGAAACCTCAGCAATGATTTAGAAAATTTATGTAAATAAAATAAACCTCCTAAAGTAGACATCAGTATTTCCTTTAATATAGTCACTTTAGGGGGTTTTGATATTTTTTCCTTTATAGTTTACTGGTACCTTATTACCTCAAAGCGATATAATTTCACCTCATCATTCTGCAAAATTCCTGCCTTCTCTTTAGCTATATTCACCTGCTGTTGTGGGGTGGTAACCCCTTCTATATCTGGCAGCAATATTCCTTGCTTATCTTTACTCACCACCACTACTCCATATTTTTTAACATCTAAATCTTCAATATCACATATTGGTTGAAGCTCTCCTAGAACATCTACTTTAATTTCTAAATCCTCTAGTTCATTTCTTCTTATGGGATAAAATCTAGAGTCTTCTGAGGCTGCATCAACAGCATTATTTATTATTTCATCTGCTAGGTTTTCTTGAGCTGGGTAAAATGTTCCAATACATCCCCTCAGGTTACCATTATTATGGATAGACACAAAGGCACCTGCCCTTTGCTTCTCTAACTCCTCTAGGGCATCTGTTGGTAAAATAATTTCTTTATATACTTCCCAATCTAAGCATTTACCCTTTTTTACCCATTCTTCAATTGAAGCTCTGGCCAATGCAACATAAATATTTTCGGTTCTTTTTTTCAAATCGTAAATATCCCTTTTTTCATTAGTATGTTTTTTTAATATGCTGACTTTGTCCTTTTTATTAGCTTTAATAAAGGTGTTCATATATCCAACTCCGAAGGGTCCTTCGTAGGAAAAAACCTCTGTAGTAGTTGAGTAGCCGTCAAGAGTACCTAAGCCCATAATTATTGGCTTAAGTCCACATTCTGCTGCTGCAGTATAGCTTTCACTATTGATATTAAGTAGTTCTTCAAAGCGTTGGTCCTCCATAATTGATACAATAGTATTATCAAAAGCCCTTCCTTCTGGATTGTAGCTATAGGGACTTTCCTTAGTTAGACAATGGGATAAGTCACCACTAACTAAAACCATAGCCTGTTTATCACTTAGCATAATGGTATCACCAATTAGTTTTCCAATTCTATACAGCTCTAAATGCTTCAACATACCAATGGTTATATGCAGTATTTTGTAATTATTATATTTTTTATCTATAAAGCTAAGGGGTACAATTACTCCATGATCTAGCTCTACCTTAAGGTTATATTCCTTTGCAATGTTCTCATCAAGGAAAACACTAGGTATTTCTTCCTCCTGAAGGGCATCTATTAAGTAGTCATTGAAGTCTATATCTATAGCCTTTTCCATGCTTATTTCAGGATGCCCAAAGCTTTTAAGATTACCAGTAGCATATTCATCATTTAGAATACATATACCATCTGAGAAAACGTTTCCATGGGGGGTAATACAAATGATAACTTCAGGCTTATTCTCCAATACTATTTCGGCTATCTTATTTAAGCCCTCTATGGTTTTTTGTGCTTTTCTTTCCTCTCCCCCTCCTATTTCCTTTAGAATTATAGGGGGATGAGGGCTAATTGCAACTCCTATCAGATTACCCATATGACACCTCCAAAAACTTCTATATATTAACATTCCCAAAATACCTTTGCTTTAATATTACTTTTAAAATATTTTTAAGCTTATTTGTATGTCTCCTTATAGTTTAGCATATAAAGCTCTATATTTGTTATATATCTATGTATTAATAATCTTATTTCAGTAAATTTAGCTATAATAACCTAAGTAAAAGGATATATAATACTAATAACTGTTATTTGCTGTTGGTGGAAAGTATGCACCCGCTATATTAAGTTAGTAAAAAATAATTAACATAATTAACACAGAATTTATTTACTAAAAGAAGGATTTTAGTTTATTTTTATTAATTAGTATAATAGAGGGAGGGATAGCTATGAATACTACAAAAATCATTGCCCATAGGGGCGCAAGTGGATATGCCCCTGAAAACACCATCAGTGCCTTTCAAAAAGCCCTTGAGTTTAATGTCCATGGTATTGAATTGGATGTGCATATGAGTTATGATGGCTACTTAATTGTTTGTCATGATGAAGGTGTGGATAGAACTACTAATGGTAAGGGACTAATTAAAGATTTAACCCTTAATGAAATAAAGTCGTTGGATGCAGGCGGTTGGTTTAGCAAGAAATATTCAGGTCAAAGAATCCCAACCCTACAGGAGGTTTTAGACCTTATAGGGAATAAAGGCATATTCCTAAACATTGAGTTGAAAAGTGGACCAATTATCTATCCTAATATTGAAAGGGAAGTAATTAATGTAATTGAGGATTACGGTTTATCTGGAAATACTATAATATCCTCCTTTAACCATTACTCCTTATTAGAGGTTAAAAGAATTAAGAAAACCATTAAAACTGCCCCTCTTTATATGGCTGGTATTGTTTCTCCTTGGAAATATGCAAGAGATATAGGTGCAGATGGAATACATCCCTATTTTTACAATGTTACTCCCCAATTAGTTAAGCTCTCTTCAGATAATGGAATCTTTGTCAATACCTTCACTGTTGATGATCCTAACTATATAAAATATGTTATAGGCTGCGGAGTAGCTGGAGTTATGACTAATTATCCCGATAGAGGCTTTTCAGCATTAGAGGAAATACAATCAAATAATTTTGAAAGGGAGTATATTAATGAAGTTAAATTATAGTAAAACCTTTATTCTTGGTTTAGGTTTCTTTTGCATTAGTTTGGTGTGGCCCCTATATAACTTTTACATACCACTTTTTCTAAAGAACTATATTAATAGTCAGCTATGGATAAATACAATTATGACCTTCGACAACATTTTAGCCATATCTTTAATCCCCTACTTTGCCAGCTTAAGTGATAGAACCCGTACCACTGTAGGAAGAAGAATGCCTTTTTTAATAGTTGGTATACCTATTTCAGCAATACTATTTATTATATTACCTAGATACACTAGCTTTTTAAGCTTAGTTATAATTTTATTCTTTTTTAATTTATCAATGTCTATATATAGGGCACCTACAGTTGCCCTTATGCCTGATATTACCCCTGCACCCCTAAGAAGTAAGGCAAATGGAATTATAAATTTTATGGGAGGATTGGCCTCTGTATTAGTTTTATCTGTTGGAGCCTACTTATATAGCTGGAATCCTAACGCTCCATTTATTGGTACTGCTATTTTAATGATTATAGCTTTAGCAGTGTTGTTCTTTACTATTAAAGAGCCAAATGTAGGAGTAAATACAGCAGAGGAAGAAAAGGTAAATATAACGGGAACCCTAAGGGAAATAGTTAAGTCTGAGGATAAAACAGTAATGTATGTATTGATGGCAATATTTTTCTGGTTTGTCGGTTATCAAGGCATTGAGGCAACCTTTAGTAATTATAGTGTTTATTTTCTTGATATAGGAGAAAAAATGGGCTCATTAATTTTAAGCAGCTTTGCTGGAGCCTTTTTAGTATTTGCAATTCCCAGTGGATTTGTAGCTACAAAGTTTGGTAAGGTTAGAACAATTAAAATAGGTATAGTAGGCTTAATGACGGTATTTGCACTTTTAGGTTTTATTAGAGCCACCACTACAATAGCAAACATTCCCTACAATGTAATAATGATGCTATTATTTGCAGTAGGAGGCTTCTGTTGGGCCTGTATTAATATTAACTCCTATCCAATGGTTGTTGAAAATACCTGCAAAGAGAAGATAGGTACCTATACTGGTCTTTACTATTTCTTTTCTTCAATGGCTGCTATTTCTGGCCCCTTAATATTCGGATTTTTTGTTGATGTTTTCGGTTTTAAGGTTATGTTTTTTATTGGCTCAGCAGCATTAGCATTAGCCTTTATTTGTATACTAAAAATTAAAGACACCAAGGCTACTATCCCATTAAATAAAGCTGGCAACCCTATGTAGGGTTACCAGCTTTATTATAACTCATCAATTTTTGCAGCTAAAACAAAATCTGCTTCACTTAAACCATTTATTTTATGGGTGTACAGAGTAATTCTTACTTTAGCCCACGAAAGGTAAATATCTGGATGATGACCTTCTTTTTCTGCTAATTTTGCAACTTTATTAGTAAACTTTAGTGCTTCTGTAAAATCCCTAAACCTATAGGATTTTTCTAGCCTATTGTTTTCTGTAACGGTCCATCCTCCCTCCAACTGATTATAGTATTCCTTTATCTCTTCTTGACTTAATGGCGGTGTTCCAAGACTGCAGGGAATACAATGTTGGTTTGCAAGTTTGCTCATATAAAAAACTCCTCTCCTATTAATTTATTTATGTAATGTAGCTTTTTTGTCTTTAATTATTAATACCCTAAAATAACTTATTAAAAAATATTTTAGGGTATTAATATAATTATATAGGTTTTTTTATATTTTTTCTACTTTTATACCAGTATCATGATCGTTTAGGTTTTGCTTTTCTATGGTATGGTCCTGTATTCTTTCAATTGAAACTGCCAACGTTTCTAGTTTGATATAGTCCTTATGAACTTCTATAGCATTGGCTATCTCGTCATCTCCATCAAAGTACACTTTTATATTATCGGTAACATCAAAGTCATTGTTCTTTCTAAGCTGTTGTACCTTTGAAATGAACTCTCGTGCAAAGCCTTCATCTATAAGCTCTTGGGTTAAGGTTGTATCTAGTATTACAAATAGGTTGTTCTCTGTTTCTACTGTGAAGCCTTCCTTTGCCACTATTGCAATTTGCACATAGTCCTTTATTATTTCAACCCTTTCTCCCTCAAGCTCAACAAATATGCTTTCTCCAGCTTCAAGCCTTTCAGCTGTAGAGGCGGCATCTAAGCCAGCCAGTGCTTTTCCAAGAGATTTAATTTTTGAGCCTAGTATTGAACCTGCAGCTCTAAAGTTTGGCTTTAAATTAAAGTCCATATACTTTTTTAGGTTATTTTCAAATACTACAGCCTTAACATTTAGCTCTTCTTGAATTAACGGTACTAAATCAGATATTAAGGATTCATATTTTCCATCAACAAGAATCATCTGTAATGGCTGTCGCACCTTGATTTTGGCTTGAGCCCTTGCTGCTCTTCCTAATCCTACTAAGCTTCTAGTTAAATCCATTTTTTCTTCAACCTTTTTATCTATTAAGCTATTATCTACAACAGGATAATCTGCCAGGTGTACAGATAACTCATTTGTCAGCTTTTGATACATTTCGTCTGAAAGGAATGGTGCAAAGGGTGCCACCAGCTTAGCCACTCCTGTTAATATTTCATATGTTGTATTATAAACCGCTTTTTTGTCTTCTGTTAGCTCTGTAGCCCAAAAACGACGTCTTGCCCTTCTTATATACCAGTTTGAAAGGTCTTCGTTGACAAACTCCTGTATTTTTCTAACAGACTTTGTTAAGTCAAATGCCTTCATATCTTCTGTAACAGCTACAATAAGACTATTAAACTTTGAAAGTATCCATCTGTCTAGCTCAGGTCTTTTATTATATTCTACAAAAAAGTCTGCTGCATTAATATTATCTGTGTTGGCATATAGGGTAAAGAAGGTATATACATTTTGAATAGTTAAGAAAAACTTGCTTTGAACCTCTTTTAGTCCATCAATATCGAAACGTGTAGGTGTCCATGCTGGTGAAACATACAGTAGATACCATCTCAAAACATCTGCCCCATATTCATCAAATAGCTTAAATGGGTCAACTGTATTTCCCTTTGATTTAGACATCTTTCTGCCTTCTTTATCAAGTATTAAATCATTTACTAAAACATTTTTGTATGGAGCAACTCCTTTAACAAAGGTAGAAATAGCCAATAATGAGTAAAACCAACCACGGGTTTGGTCTATACCCTCACAAATATAATCGGCTGGGAATAGCTCATCAAAGTTTTCGAAGTTCTCAAAGGGATAATGATGTTGGGCAAATGGCATAGCTCCACTATCAAACCAACAATCTATTACCTCAGGTACTCTAGTCATATGCCCTTCACATTTTTCACAATGTAAATGAACATCGTCAACATATGGTCGGTGTAATTCAATGGTTTCATCAATTTCTTCAACTGCCCTCTCAATTAATTCTCTTCTTGAACCAACTGAAGTTGTTTCTCCGCATTCACATCTCCATATATTAAGTGGTGTACCCCAATATCTATTTCGTGATAATGCCCAATCATTCAAGTTTTCTAACCAGTTGCCAAATCTTTTTTCACCTACATAATCTGGATACCATGAAACCGATTTATTATTTGCAATTAGCTGATCCTTCATTTTGGTTACTTCAATATACCAGCTTGGTTTTCCATAGTATAATAAGGGTGTAGAGCATCTCCAACAGTGGGGATAGTTATGGTCCATCTTTTCCTTCTTAAATAATTTGTTTTCTGCATGAAGCCATTTTATAATATCTACATCACAGTCCATTACAAAGCGACCTTCCCAGGGGGTAGCAGTATATTTTCCACCTTCATCTACTGGCTGTAATACTGGTAAATCATATTTTCTTCCAACCTGATAGTCATCCTCTCCAAAGGCTGGAGCCATATGAACAATTCCTGTACCATCATCAGTTGTTACAAAATCAGCTACTGTCACAAAGAATGCCTTTTTATCTGGCTTTACAAAGGGCATTAGCTGTTCGTATTCAACATATTCTAAATCACGTCCCTTTACCTCACTTAATACCTCATAATCCTCCCCTAAAACCTTATCGGCAAGCTTATCTACAACGTAATATATTTTGTCTTGATACTTGACCCTCAAATAGGTTTCATCTGGGTGTACTGCAATTGCAACATTTGATGCTAATGTCCAGGGTGTAGTAGTCCATACCAGAAAGTATTCATCCTTATCCTTTAGCTTAAGGGGTGCAATCACTGTATTAGACTTTATTTCCTTATAGCCCTGTGATACTTCATGGGACGCAAGACCTGTTCCACATCTTGGACAGTAGGGTAGAATTTTATGACCTTCATATATATAATTTTCCTTAAAGAATTTATCAAGAATCCACCATACTGATTCTATATAGTTATTATCTAGTGTTATATAGGGGTTATCTAAATCTATAGAGTATCCCATCCTCTTTGTCATATCTCTCCAAAGCTTTTCGTAGGTAAACACCGACTCTCTACATTTTTCATTAAACTTATCTAGTCCATAGTTTTCTATTTCCTGCTTGCTTGATAGCTTTAATTGCTTTTCTACCTCAATTTCTACTGGTAGTCCGTGGGTATCCCACCCTGCCTTACGCTTTACTTCATACCCTGTCATTGCCTTATATCTACAGACTGAATCCTTTAATGTTCTTGAAATAACATGGTGTATTCCAGGTCGGCCATTGGCTGTAGGTGGTCCTTCATAAAATACAAAGGACTTTTTACCTTTTCGATTTTCAATGCTTTTATCGAGAATTTTGTTTTGATCCCAATGATCTGCCGTTATGCCTTCACGTTCAGCAACTGGTAGATTAGATAATGCTTGATACTTTTCCATCATAAATCTTCCTCTCTTTAGTGTTATTAAAAATTTAAAAATAAAAATCCCTAAGTATAAAACTTAGGGACGATCAAAATCGCGGTACCACCCTGATTACAGAAGAAAGCTTCTGTCGCTCAAAGGATTTTAACGTGTGCCTACGGGAATCACTACTATTACCTTCACAATTCCAGCTCTGGGGTGATTTTCATACAATACCTTATCATAATCTCTCAGCTAATGATTATGTCTCTGTAATTCCAGTAGTGTACTACTGTCCCCTTCATTGCCAATGTATCTACTTTAATTTAAATAAAATTATAACTCTTATGCAATATTAGTGTCAAGGCAATATTCAATAATTAACAGATTATTTATATATAATTATTGTCCTTTGGGATTTTCTTATACAATATAATTTAAAACAACTTATAATTTAATACTATGGATTTGTTAAGATGACAACACTCTAATCTATGATGAAACTTTTAAAGAAACATAAGCGTAATTATAACCTATAACAATATTACTATCATTTGCTGCTGTCTAATTTATTATATATTTTATTATGGTCTTCGGCTAATGGTGTCTCTTTAATTTTATTTAGATACTCTTTTAATAAATCTTCTGTTATACCTTCTTTTTTATAATCCTCCATAGTATGAGTAGCTAGCCACCTAGAAGTATAAATCTTATCATTAACAAGCAGTGCAAACTCATTTACAAAGGCTTTATTAATGAGCTTTTGATCATTTGAGTAGATAGCTTCTATTTGCTCCTTTGTATAAGTCCATTTCCCTGCTTCTTCAAAAGCTTCTCTGGATACATCTAGTTCTTTAACTGCATTAACTATAGTAAGCTCTGACACGTCGCGTCCTTTTGGATTTTCTAAACTTTCGAATTGACTTACCCATTCTTCTACTTTTTCTCTACCAGCAATATCGAATAGGAAAGTGTCTACTCCATAATATATAAGCACATAAGGATCGCTATATTCACTAACAGGTCCCCCAATATCATACACATAAGGATTACCCTTAGTTAAATTTTCAGAAATAGTATCATTTTCTATTGGTTTATTTGATGCAGCTTCACATCCTAAAAGTGATATTAAGCAGAAAATTGTTAAAATAACTATAAATATCTTTTTCATGTTTACCTTCCTTTCTATATTAATGAGAACTAAGCTTTCTTCATGTTTTTTCTTACGTATTAGGTGAAGTAAAACCATGCATTATACTGACTTTTGATATTTTACTAAGGGACTTGTCCTATAGCCTAATAAAAGTATATCATGTAATATTTATTTGCTATGTCATATTTTGTAATTTTAAATATTTCATTTGTGTTACACATAAAAACCCCTAAAACCCACTTTTTATAGTAGGTTTAAGGGGTGTGTCCTTTGGGATTATTTATATATAATAGTTATTAGTCTGCTAAAGCTTTGCATATTCAACAGATTTTTTCGCCAATAGTAATGTGGTATCAATATATCTATAATTGAATGCTGCAATGTCTTCATCCTTTTCTATAGCATTAAATAGCAAGGGTAATTCTGTGCATCCCAGAATGACTATTTCAATAGATTTTTCATTTAACTCCTTTAGAAAATTAATAAGCTCACTTTTATGATTTTGCTTGTTTCCCTTCTTTATTTTATATATAATTTCCTGTAGTTTTTTTTGATTCTCTTTTTTTAGTGCTATAACCTCTATGTTGTTATGGGCAAAATAATTTTCATATATTTTAGAGGAATAGGTACCCATTGTTGCCAGTAGCCCCACTTGCTTTGTGTTTTTGTAGTTGTTTTTTATAAAGTCGGCTGTAATTTGTACCATGTTTAAAATTGGAATATCTAGATATTCCTTTATATCTTCGTAAAAGCAGTGGGCAGTATTACAGGGCATTACAATAAAATCTGCCCCCATTAATTCTAACACTATAGCCGACTTTATTAGATATTTCAAGGGACTAGGTCCATTTCCCAATAAATATTCTGTTCTATCTGGAATTAAAACATTGTTTTCAATTATTATTGGTATATGCTCTTGATCTGAACTACCATTGGTTAAATGAATTACTTTATTAAAGAAATTTGCAGTAGCCTCTGGTCCCATTCCACCAAGTATTCCAATTTTTTTCATGCTTATCCCCTTTAAAATATTAGTTTATGCTGAGGCCTCACTCTCATCTAAATCAGTAAGGTCATTTTCAGTAGCGGCAATAGCAACTGCAACCGCCGAATCACCTACTACATTTACTGTAGTTCTAGCCATATCAAGAATTCTGTCTATACCAGCAATAAGTGCTGAGCCCTCTAAAGGTAATCCTACGGATGTTAAAACCATTGTTAGCATGATGAAGCCTGCTCCTGGTACACCTGCTGTGCCAATAGAGGCTAGGGTAGCTGTTAGAATAATAGACACCTGCTGTGCAATTGATAAATCTAAGCCATAGATTTGGGCAACGAACAATGCGCATACTCCTTGATATAGTGCTGTTCCATCCATATTTATGGTTGCCCCTAAGGGTAGTACAAAGCTGGAAACAGACTTAGAAACACCAAGATTATCTCTACAGGATTTTATTGTAACTGGTAGTGTGCCAGCACTGCTGCAGGTACTAAAGGCAACCGCCGCAGCCGGTAAAACACCTTTGAAAAACTTAAGTGGATTCATCTTAGCAAATACCTTAACAATAGATGAATATACTATAACACTGTGTAGAAGTGCTCCAATATATACTGCAGCAATAACCTTAGCTAGTGGAAATAATACAGCAGGTCCATTCTGTGCCACTACAGGAGTTATTAATGCAAAAACACCAAAGGGTGCTAAATACATAATAAATGCAGTAATCTTATACATTATTTCTGCTAAGCTATCAAAAAAGTTAAACACAGCCTTACCCTTTTCACCAATTGTTGTTATGGTAATTCCTAAGAATAGGGCAAAGGTAATAATCTGAAGCATATTACCGTTAACTAAACCCTGTAACGGATTTGTTGGTATAATTGCCAATAGGGTTTCAACTAATGGTGGTGCATTTCTGGCTTCTACTGTTACACCTTCTAATATCACCAAACCACTTCCAGGCTGAAACAAGTTACCCAGCACCAGGCCAATTGTAACAGCAACAGCTGTAGTTACGAGATAAAAAGCTACGGTTTTTCCTCCAACTCTCCCCAGCTTTTTAACATCACCTATACTTGCAGCACCTACAATTAAAGAGGAAAATACAAGAGGTACAATAATCATCTTAATTAGATTTAAGAAAAGCTTACCAAAGGGTGCAATAAACTTTGTAGCAATTTCTGGGCTACCCCCCAAAATTAAACCAGCAATAATACCTAAAACTAAACCTATCAAGATCCTTGTTGTCAGTCTCATTTTTGCCATAATTTTTCTCCTCCCTCCATTTTTTTAATTAATTGTATAAATATATTATACAAGAATGCTGTTGTTTTCTTAATATTTTTTATTTTTTTAATATTTAATTTATTATTATTCTTTTACTATTTTTATGTTGTAGAAGATAGCATTATAACCTTTATCTTATTGGTGCTGGCTTCTTCTGATTAATCCAATCAAAAAAAAGGCTAATATCATTGTATTAACCTTTTTTTATTAATTCTAAATATCTATAGTGTTTAATATCTCCTTTAATGCCTTTAGCTCTTCCTTTGATAGGGTTACTCCCTTTCCCATTTTTTCATTATTAGGGTCCCATTCTCTAATATCATATTTAGGGTCCCTATTATTCCAGCTTACTAAATTTAACTGCTTCCTCCATCCTTTAGTGGATTCAGATAGAGTGCCAAAGCTTTGCTGTATTTCGAATTTTATTTCTGCCATTAGGTTTTTCTCCCTTCATCTTTATGTATTACTATAGGCTTCTTAAATAATCCTCCCTATAATTGTCCTCATTAATTGCCTTCTCCACTGTCTTTATCAAAGCTTCACGGTCTTTGTTAAGTACCCCTTTTAAGGTTAAATAATTTGATGCATGATTCATCCTAAAAACAGTACTATTAAGATTTAGTTCCTTTAAAAACAAAAGAGTTTCCTCTAATACATCTCTAGGTAATAGGGAAGTATAGCCGTAGGCTTTATTTAATTCTTCCTCAACTCCATTATCCTCAATAAGAAGAGTCAGTAGACTTAAAAAGTCTGGTTGAATTCTATTTATAGCCTCTGCTGAGTGCTTTGCATGCTGTTTATATAGCTTTTGTCCCCCTAAGCCAGATATCAGCATTACAGATAGGCTAAAGCCTACTTTTTTAGCCTTTAAGCAGCCTTCAATAATTTCTTCTTTTGTTACACCTTTGTCTACTCCTGAAAGTATTGTGTCATCTCCACTTTCTATACCTACATAAAGCATAGTTAGTCCTGCATTATATATAGCTTGTAGCTCTTCAATAGATTTTCTCAACAGATCCTTTGGTCCTGCGTAGGAGGATATACGCTTTAGGTTTGGAAGCTCAGCCCTCACCCTATTTATTATTTCCAATAGTTTATTGGTTTTCAAGCAAAGCACATTTCCATCTGCAAGAAAAACCCTATCACCAGCTTTGGAAAAGGTCTTTAATTGGTGTAGCTGTTTGTTTATTTCATCCATACCATTAACCTTAAAATCCTTAGTTTTATACATTGTACAAAACCTGCATCTATTATGGGAGCAACCCTCTGTCACTTGTAATATTAAACTCTTGGCCTCACTTGGAGGTCTAAATAAGGGATAATTGTACATATATAAACTCCTATATCTTTTGGGTTTTTTGGTTACTCTAGTTTATCTTCAACTGATTTTATTTTTTCCTCTATTGAACCTTTTTTGTCTCTGCGATCATCAATTTTTATTGAAGTGGATACCCTCATTGCTCCTTCATTAAAAGGAACCTCATGGATTTTTCTAATTACCATTAGTATTTCATCTAAGTCACCTTCAAATACTGTTCCCATTGGAGTTAATTGATATTTTACCTTTTCTTCCTTCAAAAGCCTATGACACTTGGCCACATAGCTACTAATACTTGTGCTTCCTGTACCTAAGGGTACTATTGTTACTTCAACAATTGCCATATAAACACCTCCCATTTTTCTTTATCTTATCCTAAAAATGCTACAATAAACAATTGATTTAGCCCTTTAACTGTATTCCCATTGTCTTACAGGATTCTACTTTGATTTATCTGGTAAAAAAGCAAATAATTCTCCTGCCATATTCTGAATTGGCATTGTCTGAAGCCATACCTTACCTGGTCCAGTTAGAGTTGTTAAGAACAAGCCTTCACCACCAAATAATATATTACTAAAGCCCTTAATCATTTCAATATTCATTGTCACAGATGATTCATACATACCAACTGCACCTGTATCCACCTTAATTGATTCACCTGCCTTAAGCTGTAGCTCTACACATTCTCCATCAATTTCTATGAAAGCCATTCCACTCCCCTTTAATTCCTGCATAATAAAGCCCTCACCACCAAAAAAGCCTGTTCCTATCTTCTTCTGAAATACTATCTCTACATTAACATCATTTGTAGAGCATAAAAATGATCTCTTTTGGCAAACAAGTGATTGCTTGTCAACTTGAACAGGAATAATATGTCCTGGAAAAGTGTGGCCAAATGCAATTCTATCTCCATCATTTAAAGCTTCAAAATAGTTTAAAAACCCACTTTCACCCATAAATTTTCTCTTTAGAAAGCCTCCAACCCCACCATCCATACTTGTCTTCATTTCAACTGAGCTATCCATCCATTTCATAGCTCCAGCCTGTGATTTAATGACTTCTCCCCTTTTCAATGTAAGCTGTAAAAGGGGCATTGTTGTTCCAATTATCTTATACTCCATTTTTAAAAGCCTCCTTAAATATATAAAATTACTTCTAAATAAATTATAATATAATTCGCTTCGAAAACACTACCTTTTTTTGTAAATTGCTGTTTAAATGATCATTATAATAAAAAACACTATATTAAAGGTAGCTAACATCAATACCTTTAATATAGTGGAGGGGATACTTCATTTATTCACTTATTGCCTCTCTAACCCTTTCTAACAGCTCTTGAGATTTAATTATGTTGTAAGCCTTTTTAATATCAATTGATAGGTTTCTGTCTTTATCTAAAAATGGTATCTCTTCTCTTATAACCTCATAGGCAGCCTTTGTACCTTTCCCCAGCTTAGTTGCCTTTCTTAAATCTATAGCTTGAGCTGCGTGCATAGCCTCTATACCTAAGATATAGCGTAGATTATCTACAATTTTACTTGTTTTCTTAACTACATAGGGTGTATTATTTGCATGATCCTCTATATCTCCTGCAAGTGAAAAATAATCGGCTGTAGCAGGATTTGATAAATGCCTTATTTCAGTATCTAATGAGGTGAAGGTTTTTTGTATTGTACCATAGGCAATTACTCGAGCATCTGATGGAGTTAAGAACCGAGACAGACCCGTAAATCTTGCATTACCCAGCTTAATAGTTCTATGACATGAGTTTCTTGAAAGATGACTTAGTGCTATTCCTATCATCTCAAAGCCTAAAGCTAAGCTTGTAACCTCATAATTGGAGCAGGATATTATCCTCTTTTCATCTAATAAAACACAGGGATTATCGTCTGAGGAGTTTAGTTGTATATTCATATATTTTTTAACATAATCTAATGCATCCCTCACCGACCCATGTAAATGACATGAACCCCTTAAACACAGCGGATCCTGTAGGGAGTCAGTTACCCCTGGTAGCCACAAATAGCTCCCCTCTAAATAAGCTCTAACCATTTGAGAGCTATAGGCTTGCCCTGGTAATGGTCTTACTTCATAGGCTTTAGGGTCTAAAGGTGTAACGTTTCCTCTATAGCCTTCTAGGGTAAGGGCATATATTATATCAGCAGTTTCTATTAAGTCTTGAATATCCTTTAAGACTAATGCACCGGGCCCTGCAGCTAAAGCATTAGAGGAAACTATTGCTAAGCCATCCTTCGGCCCCAAAACTATTGGTTTTAAACTAGCCCTTTCTAATGCTTCTTTTGCTGTCATTCTTATACCATTATAGTGTACTTCCCCTTCCCCTATCATTGCTAAGCCTATATGGGAAAGACATGCTATATCTCCTTCTCCGATTGATCCTCTTTCGGGTATTACTGGGTGTATTCTATAATTAAGCATATCCTTATACATAGTTACTATTGCCGGTTGAATTCCAGTACAGCCTAGAAGTAATGTATTTAGCCTTGCTAGCAAGATTGCCCTTACATCCTCCTCACTTGCCTCTGGCTCTACTGCTACACAGTGGGCGTATATTAAATTTCTATTATATTCCTCATAGTATTTAGCGACAACTTCTCTATCCTTGTTTAGTCCTACTCCCCTATTAAATCCATATACAGGTGTATCACTATTAGCAAGCTCATAAACCAGTGCTCTGGAGGCCTCCACAGTTCTCATAGCTTCCTCTGTTATCTCTACCAAAGCCCCATTCCTAGCTACATTATTAACATCCTGTATAGATAGAGTTTTTCCATTAAGTATAACCTTTGACCCTTTCATTGGTATGCTAACCCCCTATTAGATTTTTCTTATTATTAAGTGCAGCTAATATTTTCTCTGGTGTAGCAGGTAATGAAGTAATGTTAATATCTAGTGCATGGTTTATTCCATTAATTATTGCTGGTGCTATTGGTACTGTACTGACTTCTCCTACGCTTTTTGCGCCGAATGGTCCAAATTCTTCTCCTGCTTCAATTAGATGTACCTTTACATCTGGCATATCAGGTGCATTAATTACATGATACTTACTAAAATTATTTGATTTAACATTACCCTTATTATCAATTACTATCTCCTCTGTTAAGGCAAAGCCAATTCCCATTTGTATTGCACCCTGCACCTGACCTTCTACAAATACAGGATTAATTGCCTTTCCTATATCATGGACTGCTACAATGTCTATAACCCTGACTAATCCTGTGTAGGTATCTATTTCCACCTCAGCAAAGTTGACACCATATACAGCTGGATTAGCTGGTGACTTATAGGTATATGAAACACTTATGTCCTCCTTTAAGCTGGTTTGAATCAGCATAACCATATCACCATAGGAGACCATGGCTTGGGGATTATTCTTATTTAATATAAATCCATCCTTATATAAAATATCATCTATATTGCACTTTAATATATCGGCTGAATGTTTGGTAAACTTTTCCTTCACTAGTTCTGCTGTTTTCTTAGCTGCAGCTCCACATACAAATGTTACTCTACTGGCTTGAGTACCAGCAGAATCAAAGGGACTTACTAAAGTATCGGCTTCTGGCACCAGAATCTTATCTGGATTAATATCAAGGACCTCTGCAACAATTTGCTTAATAGTTACAATAGTTCCACAGCCTAAATCATGTAAACTGGCCTTTAATATTGCCTCTCCATCCTCTGTAACTCTTAAATCCATGGTAATAAAGTCGGGGTAGGCATTGTAGTAACCGCTTCCGTGGGTTGCACAGGCCATTCCAACACCCTTTACAAATCTACCTGTAGCCTTTGGCCTATTATACTTGCTTTTCCAATCAAAAACCTCCATACCCTTTAGTAGGCAATCTATCACCCTTGCATTGCCTAGTTCTGGTCCCCCCGTTGGATCCTTTGCATAGGGTTTTACTAAATTTTTTAATCTAAACTCTACTGGATCAAGTCCTAGCTTTTTGGCTGTATTATCTATGTTTATTTCTGTTAAAGCATGTATTTGTGGTGAGCCATAGCCTCTACAGGCTCCAGCTATTGGTGTATTTGTATATACTGCTGTTCCTTTATATGTTTGGTTCTTTATATCATATAGCCTAAATGCCTTTTTACCCATTGCTATTGTAACGGCTTCGCCATTGGTAAAGTAAGCACCGGCATCTACCAGTACATCTATATCTCTTGCTAGAATATTTCCTTCTTTATCTACAGCTGTTTTTACTCTACCTATGGTTGCATTTCTAGTTCTTGTAGAGGAAATGGTTTCTGCTCTGTCCAGCTGAAGCTTCACTGGTACTCCAAGATCGTAGGTGAAGTAGGCGCAAACAGGCTCTAAAATTGGTTGACCCTTTCCTCCAAAGGACCCTCCAACTGTTGTTTTTATTGCCCTTATTCTATTTAGGGATAGGCCTAAGGCTTCTGCCACAATTAGTCGAACTTGGAAAACCACCTGACATGGTGTCCATATAGTTAACAGTCCATTAGTTGAGTCGATTGCAGTCATACATATATGGGGCTCCATTGCAGCATGGTGAACCTTTTGAGTATCTACAAAATCCTCAACAACTATGGGGGCATTTTCCATGGCTTCATTTACATTGCCTACACTTATTTCCTTCTCCATAATTACATTTCCGTGATCATGTATCTTTATGGTTTCTTCCATTAAAGCCTCTTCTGGATCTAGCACTATAGGTAGCTCTTGATACTGAACCTCTATTAGCTCTATTGCCTTTTCAGCTATCGATTTGTCCTTTGCAACTACTGCAGCTACCCTATCTCCCACGAATCGAACCTTATCTGTAAAAAGTCTTTCATCCTTAACCACCTCTAACCCAACGTGCCATTTTTGGGAATTATATAGATTTTGAGGTGTATTTTTATATGTATAAACCTTTACTACTCCAGGTAATGCTTCTGCCTTTGTAACATCTATACTTTTTATAACTCCATGGGCAATAGGACTTAGTAATAGCTTAGCATGTAGCATACCATCCATCTCCATATCAGCAACGTATTGTAGCTTACCCTTAACCTTTTCATAAGCATCATGAATTGGTATATACTTACCTACATACTTTAACTCTGTCATGATAATTCACCACCAGTCATAATTTGTGGAAACATCCTTTTCATAATATCGTCGGCTAAGCCTCTAATAGCTTCTCTTTTATATGGATGGGAGGCCCTTCCCAATATAGCTTCATCCACCTGTTTTTGAAGTGTTTCTTCAAATAGATATATAAATTGCGTATTAATTTTCTTATTTAGTAATGAATTAGCCACCGTCGATGAATTAAAGGCCTTTGGTCCAATAGCACCTATGACTACCATTGCTTCATTTATAACCATTTCATGATTATACTTAAATGTCACAGCCATATTTAATTTCGATATTGTTACAGCTGTTCTACTGCCGATTTTACCAAAGGATGATCTTGCTTCTAAATCTATTGGTATATTAACTTCTATTATTACTTCATCCCTTTTTAATGAGTTTTTCTCAGAGCCTAACACTATGTCATCTACTTTTTTTTCATAAATTTCGCCACTGCCGTTGATTATTTTAACCTTTGCACTTAAGGCCATTAGAGCTGTTACTGTATCTGCACAGGGAGCTGAGTTTGCAATATTTCCTGCAAGTGTTGCCGCATTCCTTATCTGTGTAGAGCCTACTTTTCCAGTGGCCTCCTTTAGTGCAGTAGCATATTTATCTACGATGGAGCTACAGGATATTTCTGTAAGGGTAGTAATTCCACCAATTTTTACATAATCCTCTGTATTAGTGATGTAGTTTAGCTCCTTTAGGTCTTTCAAATTAATAATAGTTCCATTATTTATTTTTTCTCTTCTCATTTTAATGATAAAGTCTGTACCACCACTTAACATATATGTGTTATTGTCGGCTACTGCTAAAATTTGTACCAGTTCCTTTAAGGTGGTTGGACTCTTAATAACAATCTCATTCATGGAGGTATCTCCCTTCTTTACATTTCTAAATGTCTTTTACAGCCTCTTTTACTGCTTTTATTATTTTGGTGTAGCCGGTACATCTGCATAAATTACCTTCAATAGCTGTTTTTATTTCCTCTTCTGTAGGAGCTGGGTTCTTCATTAATAGTGCTTTACAGGACATAAGCATACCTGGAGTGCAATATCCACATTGCACAGCACCATTATTAATAAAGGCCTTTTGTAATCGATCCAGCTCCCCATCTTTTTCCAAAGATTCTATGGTTAGAATCTCTCTTCCAGCTGCCTGAGCTGCTAAAACTATACATGAGTTTATTGCTACTCCGTCTAATATTATAGTACAGGCACCACATTCTCCTTCTCCGCAGCCTTCCTTGGCACCTGTCAATTTCAGTTTATTCCTTAGGACATCCAATAGTCGCTCCATTGGATCCACCTCTAGTATATGCTTTATTCCATTTACATTAAATTCCATTTCCATAATGCTTGCCTCCTAACTTAACAGACCATTAATGATTCTTTAAAAGCATTTTATCAAAAGAACGACAATAAAAAGTCAAATTACCCTATATTTCAACATCTTCGAAGTTTTTCAAATATTCCCTTGCAGCTTCCTTATAGGTTAATCCATTATGGACTTTATTTAAAGCTATATTTACATCCCTTACATTTAATCTAAAGCTCTTTATTAGGCTGTATAGTTCAGGGTTAGTATTCCTCAGCCCTTTAGCCACTAAAGTTGTACAGTATTCCTCTTCTCCAAAAACCATTTTATCATCATCAAGAAATTTCAAATCATATTTCCCAAACATCCAATGGGGCTGCCAGCCTGTTATAATTACCCATTCTCTCTTTTCAATTTTTTTCTTTAATATTTCCAGCATGGTTTCTTCATCACTATAGTCAACATCTAATCCAGCTAATGAGTATTGATTTAATACTTCTGATACTAGTCCACCAACAGCTGTTCGTCTTTGAACCGAGTATACTTTACTATTAAATTTTTTTAAGTTATTTTTTATTTCTCTAATACTGTTTATTTCTACATAGGAAGGTACTACAAATCCATACCTACAGCCCTTTAAATTAGCCCCTATTTCTTCTAGCTTAGCTCCATATTTTTTTGAGAAGCCTTTACAGGAGTAGGGCATCCAAGGAGAAACCGTTGCATCAACCATTCCTTCTGCAACACTACGCCATAGCTCCATACTGGGTACTAAAATCCCCTCGAGTGCTAAGCCTAGCCTTCGTCCCACTAGCTCCTTTAAAATTTCCATCTGTAATATTGATTCACTATATTCTGTATGGGCCAGCTTAACATATTTAAAGACCTTAAGCTCTTTGCTAATATTTCCCACTATATTAATTAACTCACTTACTCTTTCATTAACTA
Source organism: Alkaliphilus pronyensis (assembly GCF_009017275.1). Taxonomy (GTDB): domain Bacteria; phylum Bacillota; class Clostridia; order Peptostreptococcales; family Natronincolaceae; genus Alkaliphilus_C; species Alkaliphilus_C pronyensis. Next base: position 53,963 of record NZ_WBZC01000025.1, read on the forward strand.
GTGCAATAGCACCAGCTTGCTGTTGGGTGCTTGCACTTACCTGCTGTGAGCTGGCAGCAGCCTCCTCAGTGACTGCCGATATATCTGAAACAATACTGTTTACATCCTCACTAAACCTAGTTAAGGTGTTTGTTTTGTTGTATATGTTATCCATCTGTTTATTAACTGATAGTACAGATGTGTTTATGAGATTAAAGGTTTCTTTTGTATAGCCTAAAGCCCTTCTTTGATCCTCAACTACTTCATTACCCTTTGACACCTCTTGTACGATTGATTGTATTTCCTGTTGTATAGCTTCTACCAATTGATTTACCTGCTGTGCATAGTTTTTTGTGTTATCTGCCAGCTTTCTAATCTCATCAGCTACAACCGCAAAGCCCTTTCCTGCTTCACCTGCCCGTGCTGCCTCGATAGCAGCATTTAATGCCAACAGATTTGTTTGCTCCGATACTGCATAAATGGTGTTTACTACAGTGTTTATTTCTAAAGAGGATTCTTCTAATTGGCTTACTCTTCCATTAATGTTCCGAAACATCATAACATTATTTGCTATTTTAACATCTTGATCCTCTACTGCAATTTTTCCATTATCTGTTGCTTTTATAGATTCATCCACTAGTCTACGGATATTACCCACATCATTATTAATGTCTTTGACTAAGCTATTAGTGTCAAAGGTTTTATTTGATATGTCACTTATCATATCTACTATATGAGCGTTTCCCTTTGCAACCTCCTCTACAGCAATACTTATTTGTGTTGCTGAGTTTTCTATGGAAAAAATATTATCCTGTACCATTAATCCCGTACATTCTGTTGTTCTAGTTATACCATGTATTTTAGCAATAAGACTTCTAATTTTATCAGTTAATGCTATAATATTAGAATTTTGATGGTTACCATCATTACCTATAAGCTGTAGATCATTGTTTACAAGTTTTTGAATTATTTGTGCATCTTTATTTTTATTGATATTAACAAGTAGCAGTATACATAATATTGATAATCCTTGACTTAGCCCATATATAGACAAAACTTTAAGGCTAAATTTATCCACTAAAAATCCGTAGCTAATTCCATTAATTAAAAGTAAAAGCGATATTCCTAAAACTATTTTTATATTTTTGTATTTACTAATAGTATTTTTTCCCATGCTTTAACCCCCATATAATTAATGTAAATATTTGAACAAGCCTATCTAACCAGATAGGCTCATTCATTAACTTTATCTATGTGATATACTAATTAGTTTCAGAAGCTGTTTCTTTAACGATTACTTCTTCGTCTATTTCTGCTGTTTCAGGACAGTTTACAACGTCGTATTTACCTTGTTTAATAATCATATACATTGTTGTTCCACTTAATAGTATCATAAAGAATAGTATTGGGAACCCTGCTACAGTTGCAATTTGCTTCGTTGCATCAATACCACTAATTTCTGTACCTGCACTCAATATGTTTATGATAGCCATAGAGGACATAACTGCTCCCCAGAATAATTTCACCTTTGTAGGTGGCTCTGATCCTTCTGATAGGTTGGCTGTGGTTGACAAGGATGCAACTGTACTGGTCATTGAATCTGCCAAAGTAACAATTGACACAAATATTGCTAAAATAAATATTGCACTCAACAAGCCCGACATTGGGAAGTTACTGAGGAAGGCAAACACCGATACCTCTAATCCCGATTGCTGTATGGACTCCCATATACCAGCTCCATTTAACTCAAGGTGAATAGCTGAGCCTCCAAACACTGAGAACCAAAGTAATCCAAAGGTAGCAGGAACAATAACATTAACAAGCATAAACTGCTTAATGGTACGACCCTTTGAAAGTCTTGCCAAGAACATTCCTATTAGCGGTGCATATGCCAGCCATATTGCCCAATAGTAAATAGGCCACCATCTTGGCCAAGCTGAACCTTCTATAGGACTTAAGTAGTGGGTTCTAACAAAGAAGTTTTGAATGAAGTCCCCCACCGATTGGGTTCCAAAGGATAGGATAAACTGAGTAGGACCAACAATAAATATAAATACCATCATGGCTAAAAACAGCTTTGAATTTTTATCTGATAGCCAACGAATTCCTTTATTTAATCCAGTATAACTAGAAATTACATAGGTGATAACTATTGCTACAAGAATACCAACCCATAGACCTTTTCCTGCAGTTACACCTGTTAATACATTTAATCCACTACCTATTTGCATAGTTCCAACACCTAAAACTGCTGCAACTGCACCTGCCATTGCAAATAAGCATACGTTATCAACTATATCTCCAACGTATCCCCTTATTCTTTTTCCAAAGATGGGATAAAGGGTTGAGCTTACTTGATATGGAAGCCTCATGTTATATACTGCATATGCAATACCTATACCTGCAATTCCGTACATAGCATAGGGTATGTAGGTCCAATGGATGAAGGTTGTTGTCATAGAAAACATTGCTGCTGCCTCTGACATTGGCTCTAATCCCAATGGGGGTGACATGAAGTGAGTAATAGGCTCTGCAATCCCCCAGAATAAAATACCAGTTGCAATACCCGCACATAGGGAAATTGCAAACCAGTTCCAGTTGCTTAGCTCTGGCTTTGCATCTTTTCCCCCAAGCTTAATATCTCCATATTTAGAAAACATTAAATAAAGACACATCGCAAGGAAGATATTACCTGAAATTTGGAACAGCCAACCAAAGTTTACAAATGCAAATTCAACTATAGCATTCATACCCTGTAAAAATTTTGCCGGTGCCACTAATCCTACAATAATTGCTGAAAGAAAGATAAATGACATTGGTACAAAAATTGCCATTCTTAACTTAGCGTTACCATTTGTAGCTTTCATTTTATTCCCTCCCAATCCAATTTTAAAACTAAAAATCTGAAAACCCTATCAATAATTAATTGTAGCTGAAATTTGTTTGTGTTACAAACGTTTTCATATTTGTGAATTTTCAAAATTTATTAGTTTGTATATATATTAACAGCATACCGTCCATAAAAAGTCGAAACCAGTAGAACTTGTACTGGTTTTAAAAATATATATTGCGTTACTGCTTCTTTAGCTGATTTAAAAGGTTTACCTCATAGTATCCCCTTAGTTCTTTTAATATAGCTATACCTTCATTACAATAATGCTCATGGCTTTTTTCTATATAGGGAGCAAATATCCCCCTTAGTGCTTTGTTTTTGTCCATTTCCTTAGCTATCTCCCCCTTCACCCTAAGAACCAATGCAATTTCATAGGGGCTTTTTAGTTTTTGGGAGTCGGCCTCTGCCTTCATTAAGGATTTTAACCCCTCTTCATACCTTTCCTCTTTAATTAATAGCAATGCTAAATGACCATATGCCATTGATCTTCCCCATAGATAGTCTATCTCTTTATATATTTTTAGTGCCCTATTGAAATATAGCTTTGCATTCACATAGTCTTTATCTGCGTAGCATGCCAAGCCAGCATTAGTATGAAAAATAGCTAAGCCCCTTAAAATCTTCTTATCATTACATATTGAAATAGCCCTCTTGTAATAATCAATTGCCTCTTTAAAATTTTGACTGTGTCTTTTACTTTCCCCAATGTAATTATATATTGCAGCAATATGAAGCAAGTATTTTTCTGGATATGGCAGGGTGTTAAATATGTTTATGGATTCCTTTAGTATTGCTTCTCCCTCACTGTAAAGCCCCTGCATAATTTTTAAAGCACCCTTTAATCTATATAGTATAGCAGTTTCTTCTTTTTCGTCGCTTTCCTTTGCAATTAATAATGCATTTTCTATTAGCTCCTCCATTAGCACTATGTTTTGTGTGTTAATACAGTAATATATCATTTGTCTATAGCCCTTAAGTGCTAATGCATATTCTTTAGATTCTATTGATCTACTAATGACCTTTTTTATATTTTTAATACCTTCATCGTAGTCACCTTGTATTATCAAAAATCTACCCGTCATTAAAAAGTAGGTTATTTGTATTTTGCTTACTTCCTCACCATATCCATTTATTACTATTACTTTGTCTATCAGCTGATGTATTTCCTTTAGCTTTTTTTTCACCTGTTCTTTACTTAAGTATAATAAGTCCTCAATTTTTCCGCTCATGGTGTTTATTACAGGGAATATTTCATGATTAAAGTCAAGATATTCTTCTAAATTTTTTATGTTGTATTTCAGAGCGGCTATCCAATTGCCACCATTATAGAAGTGATGGATTAGCTTTGAATATAAGAAAATATCTCTTTTATCTTTTTTTAGTTTCCCTTCTAGTAAATTTCCTATTTTTTGATGAAGTAGCTTTCTTCTTGATAGGGATAGTTGCATATATAGATATTCCCTAAGCTTTTGATGAGTGAAGGCTAATTCAACGTCTTGTGAGCCCTTTGACTCCTTTAGAATGTTTTTATTCTTTAACTCATCAATAATATCGATTATTTCTAAATCATTTTTACCGCTTAATTTTTGTAGGTCTTCCAACTGAACACTGTCGAAATACACTGAGATAATATTTAATAGTTTTTTTGCTTCTTCAGAGATATTGACAAACCTGCCTTTAAGAATGTCCTCCATATTGGAGGTTATATGTGTACTTTTATTGTTTTTTAGGTTATTAAGAAACTCCATTAGAAAAAAAGCATTACCTTCAGTTTCTGAGTATATTGTCTCCTGAAGTCCCCTATTGAACTGATAGTTAGGCAAAAGCTTCTTTGCAAACTCTATTGTTTCTTGCTTTTTAAAGCGTTCAATCATTAATTTCTTTAGTAAATTATGTCTGCCTAGCTGCAACATAAATGCCTCTGTATCTTTTCTGTGCTCGTTGCGGCTCGTTGCAAGTACAAGTATAGTATTGTTTTTGTTTTTAAATATAAGATTTTTTAATAGGGTTATTGTCATTGTATCTGCCCATTGTATATCTTCGAAAACCAAAAACAGCTTTTTATCCTTAGAAACCCTTTCTAATATTTCAATTAGTGCATTCTCCAGAACTTGACACTTTAAATTATATAAATCTTCTTCAATATTAATAGAGCTATCGGTTGTATAGCTTGAAAATGAGGGAAATATATGTCCAACTATCTTATTTAATCCCTTAGAAATAGGTATACTTTCTTCTTTAATTATAGCTGCTATTTGAGAAAAAATTTCATTCCATGGCTTTAGAAAATAGTTTTCTTCTGCTTGGTAGCAATTTACAGTCATAAAGATGTTTTTGTTATCATTTTTGGTCTTTATAAAATATTCTAATAATTTGCTTTTACCGATTCCTGCTTCTCCAATTAATAACATCGATTGTGCTTCTCCATTTGAAATAAAGCTTTCATAATTTTCCTCTAAAAACAGAAGCTCTCTATTTCTACCATAGAAGAATTCGTCCTCTTTTTTGTTTATTGCCTCCCTTTGGAGCTTTTCTTTAATAATTGCATCATATACTTCAGTAGTTTTTTTATCCGGTGTAATCGATAACTCTTTTTTCAACAATTTAAGCAGCCTATTATATATATCAATTCCTTGATTAAACTTTCCCTGAGCTCTATAGGTCTTCATTAGCCTTCTATATGCTCTTTCATCAAACTCATCAATACTTATTAGTTGCTTGCAATATTCCTCTGTTTTATTAAAATTATTATTTTTAAAGGCTTTTTCAATTTCTAAATATATTTTATTTATATATATGTCTTTATGTTTGTCCCTTAAGGTGTACATCCACTCTTCAAATGCCTCTGCGTCTTTAATTAGGAAGCCCTCAAGTAGCTCTCCAGTATAATTAAACAGTGAATTGTCATCCTTGTGCCAGTTAAATTCATCAACGTCAATTTTAAATTGTATATCTGGATTAAGTGTTATAATTGATCTTTGTGGGGATATCAAAACATCCTCATTAAATATTTTTCTTATCATATATACAGCATTTCTCAAGTTTTTCTTTGCAATCTCTTCAGAAACATCTCCCCAAAATAGATTAACTAAGGTTTCTCTCGAAGCACGTTTTTCTAATAATAGATAATAAAAAAGTGCCTCTGCTTTTTTATATGGGAAAATAATATCTTCATCATTTTTCAATACCCTTGGATTTCCAAACAGCTTGGCAGTTATTAGAATCACATTATCACCCCTTAATCACCTAGTTAAACAAAAATATATATTAACCTTGATTTAACAATTAACTTAATTATAAAACATATTTAATATATATTAAAGGTTAAACAATAAAGTTGTTTATCCAATTATGATTAAGAAGCCCTAGCTTTTGCCTTTAAAAGGCTCTATACCCTTAAAGAGTATAGAGCTACATTACAAATGCTTCGGTATTTAATTTTCTAGTATATACATGGATAATAATAATGTTCTTTCAATCAGCTCTCTTCTGTGTATTGCCTCATTGGGAGTATATAAACCTTTACTGGAGGGAGCAAAGCCACATACTACAGGGATTTTATTATTTATTTCACCAGCAGCCGTTGCAAGTAGGCTAGATTCTACTCCAAAGGGTATATTCCACTTTTCTGCAATAGTCTTAACCTTATTGATTATTTTATTATTATTGCTTTGAATAAAGGGAGGGCGTTCCACCATTTTTTCAATATATGACTGTATTCCTTTAGAATTTGACTTAAATATTTTGGAAATCTGCTTTTCAGCTTCATTTGCTAATTTCTCGTCTACGAATGTAATGTACAGGGTTGCACGTACCCTATGGGGCAGAAGTACGCTATACCTTTCGGAGTGTACATCCTGTATAGCAACTGTCAACTTTTTGTCCCAACTGCTTATATCCTTTAGCATTTCTGCTTTTTTTATGAAGTAGCTTAACACGTCCATTTGGCTAGAGCGATAGCCTACCCTCAGTGAATCCCCTTCAACAATTACGCTGTATTTCTTTGAGCCACGTCGTTGATGTACCACCTTTCCCCCCTTAAAGCCTGGTTGGAGAACTATTACCTCCTTTACATTTTGAGACAGTTTTTTTAATACTCCATTACTATATCTCATTCCTCTACCTTCATCTGAATAGAGGAAAATAGCAATTTTCTTTTTATCTAGGTTGTTTATTTCCTTTAATGCATCTAAAGCACTTAATAAAGTAACTAGTCCTCCCCTGCTGACTGCTATGCCTTCGCCATATATCCACTCCTGTTCAGTTCTATATGGAATTGGAAAACCAGATCTATTACCTGGTATATCAATAGGCAGCACCAATAACAAGCCATCCTTTAGCCCTGCCTCTGTTTCCCATGTCCAAGCTGAATTATTATTGGTATAATCCTCCACCAGCCTTAAGCCCATTTGCTTTAGCCTATCCTCCAGCCTTCTTAATACAGTGCTGATACCAACATAGTCCTCTGTCCAGCTGGGGATATTTGTCCATGTTTTTAGCTCAGCTTCTATTTTATCTCTATTTTGGGTTATTATATTGAATAAATCCATTGTTTTATCTGGTACATCCTCGCTAATATTGTCTATTATATACGGTCCAAAGTATCTTTCACAGGCTACCTCTACTAGTTTATTCATGAGATCAACATAGTTTAAGCCTATTTGCTTTGCAGCAAAAACAAAGGATCCATCGGCTCCTAAGCTTGCCATTGAATTTACTTCTAAAATATATGGGTTACCGTCCTTGTCTATTCTAAAATCCACCCTTGCACTATCGTAGCAGCCTAAAGCCTCGAAGGTATCAATAGCCAGCCTTTGAATACCTTGAGTTTCCTCCTGGGATAAAGGTGCAGGACATATTTTTTCTACTTTTCTTCCACTTATATTCTTTTTATCCTCATAGGTATACACCTGTGGTCCGTCTCCAAAAACCAATTCTACTGGTGGTAAAGCCTGGACGGGATTATTCCCTAATAAAGCTACGTTAACTTCTCTACCTTCAATAAACTCCTCAACTAGAGTTGATGAATTAAAGGTGTCATAAATTGTTTTTACTCCCTCCCTTAATTCTTCTTCATTATGTACTATTCTTAGTCCAAAAGAAACAGCCTCAGCTTTTGGCTTAACAATAAGTGGATATCTTAAATTATCTGTAATATCTGAATCTGGCTTATCCATTACTGTAAATTTAGGAGTAGGTAATCCTTTTTGAATTAAAATCATTTTAGTTACGATTTTATCTAATGCAATGGCATGGGTTTCAGGACCAGAGCCAACATATGGTATTCCCAGCATCTCAAGTATCCCTGGTACATGCATATATCTACCCTTCCCCTGTATCCCATAGCTAAGATTCAGTACAAGACCAGGTCTTTCTCCCGATATAACCGATGGCATAAACTTCTCAAGCTTAGATATAATATTTTTATCTCCTTCAAAGGTTTTAACCTGGTGTCCACCAGCTGTTAAAGCCTCCTTTATGTTCTTAATAGTCTCCAATCCATATTTTTCACGGTTTAAGGTGCCAAAAAGATTAATAACTGCTTGGCTTTCTCTGTTATAAACAATGGCAATTTTCATTTAATACCACTCTCTTTCCATATAGTAAGTAGTCAACACTATTATAATTATAGCCTATTTATAGTTAACACATATATTAATACTTCTTTAAGATTTAAACAAAAAAATGATTTATTAAGGCTAATAAATAAAGAAAGCTTAAGTATTTTGTTACTTATATTTATAACGAAAAAAAACCTTAGGCTAGTTTACAATAGCTAAGGTTAATAATCATTTAAACATAAGGCTCTGTACACGATACATGTTGTTGATATGGGCATACTATTGATATAAAGTGTTCTCATTGTAAATCCTTAGTGGTAATTAAAAATGGCAATATTAAGGACAAGCAAAGATATCGTTGCAAAGAGTGTACCAAGACCTTTTCTGATACAACCCTCACCCCTTTTGCATATAGTAAAAAAGCTTTTCTAAGTGGGAAGAATATGCCAATTGTTTTGTTGAAGGGTATTCACTTAGAAAAACAGCTATGATTGTCGGTATTAGCTTTAAACAGCCTTTATTTGGCGACATAAAATTCTTGATGCAATCAGACTAAGTGGGCGTGATTATCTTAGCGGAATAGTGGAAGCTGATGAAACTTTATTCCTAGAATCCTTTAATGTCAATCACAAGAAAAGCAAGACATTTACAATGCCTAGACCACCAAGAAAGGGTGGTGGAAAGTCAAATTATAGAGGCATAAGCCATGAACAAATATGTGTCCTTTTTGCAATGGATAGAAAATCGAGTGATTGGAGAACCTGCTTGCAAAGGGCGTATTTCTCATGAGCAAATTAATGATATCCTTAATGGACACATAAGCTTTACCTCTATCCTTTGCACAGATAAACATAGAAGCTATATAGGGTTTGCTAAAAAGGTAGGTCTTGACCTAAAACAAGTAAAGTCAGCTGCTAAAGTAAATGGGATATACCATATTCAACACATAAATTCTTTGCACAGCAGACTAAAGGGTTGGATGAGGGATTTTAAAGGAGTATCTACAAAGTATCTAATTAACTATCTATACTGGTTTATATTTCTTGAAAGCATCAAGAAAAGCGATATGGAGAGTCAAATTAATCAACTTTTTAAAGCGTGTTCTGAATTTGACTTTAGAGAGACTACCAAAACCCTTAGAAAGCGCCCTCATAGTATTGCATAAATTTGAATACAAAAAAGAAGACATAAGTCTTCTTTTAGAATGTTCTTCAGTAAGCTTTGGCTATTTGTTAAGGTTTATTTGTGTCGCCTAAAAAAGATTATGCTTCTTAACTGCAAATATCGATTATGCTAATAATATGTGGTAATGAAAACTAAAATCAATTTCTTGTTTTCTTTTCGCTATAAGAAAAACAAAGCAATCCAAACAAATACAATCGGTGAGGTTGAACCCATTCTAGAAGTGATTGCCGAAAGACTGCAAATAGAATTGCTGATATATAAAATACAATTTTCTCCATGAAATTTTCTTCAAAAATAAATAATCCATGCTACACATAATCCATCTAGTCCGTCAAAAAAATAGTGTGAAGAAACACCCTCTATAATACTTTCTTCCCTGTCTTATCGATATATCCCCATTTATCATCAACTTTTACTGGGGACAGTCCATTACTAAACCCTTTTACTTCATCATACTGAGGCTTAATTACCCACTGTTCCTCTTCATTCACAAAGCCCCATTGATTGTTCACTTTCACGGCGGCTAAACCTTCGTTGAATATTCCAACAGCATCATATCGTGGTTTAATGATAATCTTACCTTGTATATCCATATACCCGTATTTATCTTGCACTTTAACTCTAAGGTAGCCTGGTGAACTATATGCATCTATTTCATCAAACTGTGGTTCTACAAGAATGTTTCCACTTTTATCTATCAATCCATATTGATTATTTAGTTTCACAGTTCCTAATTCATAATTAAAAGATTCTATTAATTCAAACTGTGGCTCTATAACAACATTTCCACGATTATCAACCAGACCCCACTTATTCTCTTGGTAATCACGCACCACTACAAATAAATCCTCATAAAACCCTTCTAACCTATGGTACTTAGCCTCTATGAGGAACTCACCTTTATTGTTGATATATCCCCACTTTTCACCTAGCTGTACTCTTGCACCATTTTTTTTAAAGTTTGTTCCACTAGTAAAGATTGGCTCTATCACCATTTCTCCTGTCTGATTTATATAGCCTATTTTGTAGCCATCTGCTTTTTCAACTGCTACCAAAGCTAATCCCTCTGAAAAATGAAGAGTTGTATGAAACTTTGGCTCTGTCAAAAAATTTCCTTCCTTGTCTATGTAAGTCCATTTGTCACCAATGGCTACAGCTGCAAAACCTTCAGCAAAGCTAAGGGCATTATCGTACTTAGGCTCAATTACCCAATTTCCTAGTTCACCAATGTAACCCCACTTCCCATTGGTCCTTGCTGCAGCGAGACCTTCATGATAACCATAGACCTCATCATACATGGGCTCTATAACCATCTTCCCATTCCTATCAATGAAACCCCATTCACCATTTTCCTTGATTGCAACCACCTTTTCTTGATAAAATAATTTTGCATCATCATATTTAGGTTCAATCATCATACTACCATCTTGATGAACATACCCATATTTTCCATCCATTTCCACTCTTATCAGAGAGTCCAATAGTAAGGGTCCTATTGAGTCATATTTGGGTTTTAAGATAGTTTTTCCCTCTTTATTTACAAGCCCATAATATCCATCTTTTTAATTTGTATATAGTTTTTTGAAGCGTAATGAATGTCTTCAAATTGAGGGGCTAATAGGATTTCTCCATTTATATCAATACACCCATATAGTCCATCAATTTGAATAATTGCTATGCCATCATCAAAAAAAACAGATGCATCTTCATAAATATATTCATCTAGTGATGCCTTGTATATCATCCATACTACAAAAATCATCACCGTTACCACCAATAGTTTACCGTATTTAAATTTCACTACAGTATCCCCCTTGTTCATTCAAATCTTCATATAATTTTTTTCACTATTATTCTTCACATTTTCCATCTAGTATACTTCAATAATAGCATCTAATTAAACTAACTTTTCTGTCCATTATGTCATATCATTTATCTTATGCATCAATACTTACATCTCAATTGTAACAGAAATTTACATAATTATTAAAATAAAGCACACTGCTTTTAATGAATCTTTTTACCCAGAACAACATTCTGTCTGTACAGAGCCAAATAAAATAATAATAATTAAGCTAATCTTTACCCATTAAGTTGTAGTCATTAAGACTAATTAAAATCATTCAGTGATATTTCAGCATTTTTAATAATAGCAAAGCCTTTAAAAACCACAAAAAGGGTTAAAGCAATTACAAACCCACCTATTGGTGAAGTTAAAAGCTCAATAGAATCCTTTGGGAACTCAGCCACACTTCCAGAAACGTACATGAGATATGCGAAGTAAAAACAAGCTATTACCCAAACATAGCTTAAGATGTTAGCTGCTATTATTATCAGTTCGATAGGGCTGCGATCATTTAACTTAAACAATATAATACCTCCTTATATAATTAATTACATTATTTCTAATATTTTATATATAAGATTATACCATATTATTACATTATATCCATATATAATTTTTGTTTTTGTAAAAAATATTTTAAAAAGCCTTAAGCTTATTAATCTAGCTTAAGGCTTAAATATATGATTATTTATTCTTTTCTTAACTTAATAGTTGGTAGAGTCCTTTCCAAATTAAATCTTTTGCCTTCGTACCACTGTGGAAGCATAAGCTTTTCTCCCAAAGCCTCGTATTCTTCATCTATCAAGAATCCAGGACCATTTGTTGCTATCTCAAATAGAATATTCCCCTTATCTCTAAAGTAAATTGAGCGAAAGTAGTTCCTTTCTCTTACTGGTGTAGCACTATATCCAAATTCAGCTAAATATTCCTTCCACTCTATTTGATCTTCTTCATTCTCCGCCTGTAGTGCAATGTGATGCACTGTGCCTATGCCTATTTCCCCTTCACCATAGGGAGCTATATTTACATCAACTATACTACCTATACTTCCAGATGCTTTGAATCTTATTACATCCTTTTCTTCACCAATTCGTGTAAACCCCATTATCTCTTCTAATAGATTAATGGTACTCATGGGATTACTTGAGTATAGGGTTACTCCATAAATCCCCTTTAATGCTACCTGTGGAGTAATTTTTCCAAAGCTCCATTTATTTTTGTCAGGTGCTTCATCTTCTACTAGTTCCAGATGTAAACGATGGGGATCGTAAAAGGATATATGCCTTTTATTAAACTTCTCTATTATTGAATAATTTATATTAAACTTTTCCAATCTGTTTTCCCAAAACTGAAAACTTCCTTCAGGTATGCTAAATACAGTTGTTCCAACCTGTCCCTCCCCAATTTTTCCTGCTTTGCCATCTATCCAATTAAAGAAGGTCATTACTGTTCCTGGTCTACCTATATCATCTCCAAAGTATAGGTGGTAGGTTTCTGGATCATCAAAATTCACAGTTTTTTTTATTAAGCGAAGCCCTAGAACACCTGTATAAAAATCTACGTTTTCCTGTGGGTCACCAACAATGGCAGTAATATGATGAATGCCTATTGATTTTTTAATCATTGTACCAGCTCCTTTTATCTCACCTGCTTTACAAATTCTCCCGCCTTTTAAGCAGGGAATAAGCAGCTTTGCCTATTGATATTATACTCTAATAACAAGGTGTTAAACATAAACCTCAACAACAAGAGCAACACAAGCAATACAAGAAGCAGCATTTTTTACCTACGTAATTCACTTCCTATAATCGCTGCCCCAATTGCCCCTAGAAATTGTGCATTATCTGTAGTTTTTATTTTTGCTTGTAGCTTATTTTCTAAAAGCTTCTTCAAGAAGTAATTCTTAGAAACTCCCCCTGAGAAAAACACCTTGTCTGCTATTTGTACCTTACTTGCAAGTGAATAGGTTTTTTTACATACTGATTGAAGTAAACCAGCAGAGATACTTTCCTTAGAGGCACCTTCTGCCATAAGGCTAATAATCTCAGATTCCGCAAAAACTGTACACATACTGTTAATATTTTGTGCTTCTACTCCTTCTGCTAGTAATGACAACTCACTTACATCAACCTCTAAGGTATGGGCCATAGCCTGTAAAAATCTACCTGTACCTGCTGCACATTTATCATTCATTATGAAATCTATAACATTACCCCTATCATCTATTCTAATTACCTTGCTATCTTGTCCCCCAATGTCAATAATAGTTCTTATGTTAGGATCAATAAAATGAGCCCCTTTTCCATGACATGTGATTTCTGTAACCTTTTTATCTATGAAGGGTAAGGCTATTCTCCCGTATCCAGTTCCTACAATACATTTAATATCCTTGGTATCAATTTGTGGGTATTTTGAAATGGCTTGAAATAAGTTCCTTCCAGCTTCCCTCGGACTCCATCCAGTAGGTATCAACTCTTGGGCTAGAATTTTTTCACCATCATAAGCTACTGCCTTAGCTGCCACCGATCCGATATCTATTCCTATACTAATCACTGGTACACATCCTCCCATAAGAAAGAGCTCATATGAGCTCTCTGTTTAATGATTCTATTCTGCTAAACTACAGTTGCTTATGGACTCTAAAAAGGCTTCAAGTCTTACCTTTAATTGTCCCTCATCAGAGTCAGAATAATCTGTTTCTACTTGTATAAAGGGTAGGTTTAAGGTGTCTTTTACAAACTTCTTCACTGTGAAGGATTCTATGTTATAAGTATGACAGGCTTGCCAGGTTAAATCTACAACCCCATCCACTTCGTATTCTTTAGATAATCTTTCTATTAAGTCTAATCTTCCATGGTTTGGTATCATGCAGGAGCAAGGGGTAGATAAATATTTTTCTGCTATAGCAAGGATAGGCTCTTTTTCTTCATCTATTAATACATCTAAGCCCTTATATCCTGTACAGTTTTCTAGGGCTACTACACTAGCACCAGATTCTTCTAGGATTTTTAGTACCTTTTCTGAGCCGCTTCCAATAGGACATCCGGTCAATAGTATTCTTGGTGCATTTTCATCAAAGGCATAGATTCCCTTTTCCATTTGAACCTCTACCTCCTTGATTAGCCTTTCTATAAGCTCTATACCTGCCTCCTTGTCTACATTAAAGCCCTTTAGCCATTGAGCAAGCATCATATCCATCCCTGATATAGGAGCTGGTTTGTGGGCATTTAACTGATGTAGCTTTTTCATAGCTACTCTTTCTCTGTTCATTAATTTGATAGCGGCCCTTAGCTTTTCCTCTGTAATTTGTACACCAAACTGATTTTCTAAGTAATCTTTAAAACGATTCATTTCATTCTTCCAAAATACTAACGCCTCTTCTCCCGTAGCCGTCTGTGGTAGATTCATTATATGCATCGGCTTTAGCTTCTCCATTAATTCATACATTTTCTTTTTTCCATCACAGGTAGTTTCCGCTAATAGTACATCTGAAAAATAAAAATATGGACATTTATCTGTTATTGCAAAACCATAGCTGGACTTAATTAATGGACATAGATTTCTTGGAAGCTCTTTTTCTGCCTCTTCTATTGGCTCCTGTTTTGTTCCACATAGAGTTACTGTTATAGCATCTGCTGCCATAGCAATTTCCTGTGGAGAAAACACACAATACATTCCCACTACTTTTTTTCCAGCTTCACTGGCCTCTTTTATTTTTACAGAGTTAATACCTCTTAAAGCTTCTACCTCTTCCATGATTGCTGGTCTCATTGTAAATTGCTCCTATAATTTTAATTTTATTCCTTTAGACCCTGTACTAGTTAATTCTATATTTATCTACAATACTCTAATCATTAAATATCACCTCACGATATTGTTTGCAACTCATATTGCCTACTGATATGTACCATCTTAGTGTATCAGTCTTTAAAAGGTGAAACAATCATTTGAAGGCTATTTAACTATTGAAATAATCTATGTTTTAGAGATTACTTATAGATAGCTTTTAAAGATAATTGGTTGGATTATGACTTAATTAATAGTCTGTATGTAATTTTTGCATATATTATTTCGATAATCTAAAGTATTGTTATAATAAAGGAAAAATGATATATTTATTAATAGCTTAAAGGAAATGGACTGGTGATGACATATGTTAATTTTATCCTTAGTAATATCAATTTTTATAACCTTATTCCTAGTAAATAGAAAGCTAAATATAGGCTATTCCTTAATGGTTAGCTCCTTTTTTTTGGCCATGTTAAATGGGCGTAGCTTACCACAATTTTTAAATTTATATAAAAATACCCTACTTGAACCCACTACTTTATCCCTCGGTTCCATAATAGCATTAATTACTGTTTTGGCTTACTTGATGGATAAGTATTTTATACTGGATAGAATGATTATTGCTTTAGAAAAAATACTTAGAAGTGCAAAGGCTACAATTTTAATCGCACCAGCCCTTATGGGAACCCTTTTAGTATCTGGTGGTGCCTTAATGTCTTGTCCAATCGTTGGAAGCCTAGGGGATAGGCTTAACATTGCCAATGATAAGAAGGCTACCATAAACCTAATATTTAGACATGCCCTATACTTCGTTTTTCCATTGTCACCTGCGATACTACTGGCATCAGAAATAGGAGATTTTAGGGTTATAGATTTTATTAAGCTTCAATTTCCATAGCATTAGCTCTTTATATATTTGGCTATATTTTTTATTTAAGAAATTACAAAGAAAAAAAGCCAGAAAAAATAACCATAAAACAGTATTTTCATGCCTTTAGTACTTTTGTGCTTTATGCATCTCCAATATTAATAAGCTTATTAGGAGTTGTTGCTTTTAATGTCTCCTTCCAGCTATCTCTACTGGTGGGTATCGCCATTAGTGTAGGTATAAATCAGTTTGACAAAAGAAGGGATGAAAAATATGACTTAAAGGAGCATCCCTTAAAAACCATATATAAGGGTGTTAAGTTACCAATGGTGATTGCAATTGTAGGAATTTTTTTATATAGAAATACTGTAAATGAGATTGATGAAATAATCATATTTCTTAATCATTTGCTTGATCAAGGGATGCCAATAGAGCTTTTAATATTTTTATCTACGGCTGTATTGTGCTTTCCATTAGCTGCAACTAATCCTGGTATTGCCATATTGTTTCCCATGCTTTTGCCTTTAGCCCCCGATTATGAAACAAAGCTTCTGTATGCTATGTTCATTTATACAAGCTCCTTTATATTCTATTATATTTCACCTCTTCACCTTTGCCAGGTGCTAACCTTAGAGTATTTTCATGTAAAGATTAAGGAGCTATATAAGAATTATCTTGTAATTCTACCTTTAACCTATGGTGTTATGTTAATTATTTATTATATAAATATGGTTTTAAAATAATTTTACAGCCCTAGCAACGTACTATGTTATTGTATTGTAGGTATATTGCTATTTTAAATTGAAGATGTAAAAACAAGAACTCAGTTGATGTAACTGAGTTCTTGTTGCCTGTAAAGAGTTTGAGGGGCTTGTGGCTGTTATAGACATATAGTGCTATTAGACCTTGCTGGTAATACTAAAAAGTAGGATGTGTACTAAAGCTTATAGATGCTTTTGTGACAAGCACTTAGGTGATAAGATATTGGTCTCAACGGCTAAATCAATCAATACTTAAGCTAATAGCTTTTAACTACTGGAATCCAAATTTCGCTTTTGTGGTTAGATAAATCGTTATAGTTATTTTCATCTTGCCATAGTAACTGCGGACCTTCTTTAAGTTCATATCCTGATAGGGGTAACCATTCAACGCCTATTCTCTCCCATGTGGTCTGCAATGCTTCTGGAAACTCACCAACTACAGTGAAAACTGCCCATGTAGAAGTGGGAACAGAGTATACGCTCCATTTTTTTGCATGATCTTGTGTTGTTGCCACACCAATAAAGTGTTCTATAGTATCACCTTCTGCTATTTCATCTTGAAATATCATTGAGGCATTTATAACTCCTTTTGGCTCAATGTTGGACAGTTTTTCTAATTCTTCATAATCTTCTTCTGTAAGGCTTGTGTACATATCCTGTATTTCAGTATTAATGCCTCTATAGATTAATTTAACTTTTTTTGAAAGGCCTACTATATAAAAGCCCTCTTTTTCAACAATTCTATAGTTCATATCTTTCCCTCCCTTTACAACTAATTGAAAAGTCATAGGTGGAACAGCTTTTAAATTAGCTTGGTTTTTTTTAGCTTCACTTGGAACTATACCATGAAACTCCTGAAAAGCCCTTGTAAATGAGTCAGGTGAGTCATAACCATATTTTACTGCCATGTCAATAATCTTGACATCGGTTTTGCATAGTTCTAAAGCTGCCTGAGTTAAACGTCGGTGCCTAATGTATTGGCTCATTGACATTCCACTTAAAAATGAAAACATCCTACGAAAATGATACTCCGAGCAACATGCAAGTTGAGAAACTTTTTTAAAGTCTATTTGACTTGTTAAATTGTCTTCAATATAAACCATTGCCTGATTAAGTTGTTTTAATGGTTTCATCTTTATCTCCTCCCTTCACTTGTATAATATCAAATTTTAATTATAAATACCCTACATATTTGATACATGTTTTGCAGGTTAAGGTAAGTCAACACAGAGCATAATTGAAAATACTTCTGTGTGCTTTTGGATTTTCAAATCTTCTTTTAACAAAATCAAAGAAGTTTGTAAACTCAAATAGAATTGAGTTTTAATCTTTATTTTTTAATATCCTTTTAATACGAAACACGAGAACCGTCCCCGCGTTTCGCCTGCGTTTCAGTAAAATATTTTTATTTTTTTAATGATAGGCCTTCTATTTTTGATTTCCTTTTAATCTGTTTTTGAAAAGCAATTTTCTCTCTTTTATCATGCTGCAAGCTGGAATAATACAATTCCCTTTGTAATTTCAAATAATTTTTAAATCGTTCCTTATCTATTTTATTTTCTTCTATTGCTTTTCTAACAGCACAGTCATGTTCATGGATATGTTGGCAATCTCTAAACCTGCACTGCCTAGCATATTCTTCTATATCTTCAAATCCTCCACTAGAATTATTATCAGACCATAAATGTATCTCTCTGATTCCAGGAGTATCAATAATATTTCCATTATTGGCAAGTATAAATAATTCTCTATGGGTAGTCGTATGTCTCCCTTTATGATCTTGTATCCGTATGTCAAAAGTTTTCTGTACTTCTTCTCCCATTAACACATTAACTAATGTCGATTTTCCTACTCCTGACGATCCGATAAATACACCTGTTTTTCCCTCTGATAGTTCGTCAAAAATACCTTCAATTCCAACTTTTTCATAAGCACTGGTAAATATACATGTTACCTCTGGTGCTATCTGGTTTAATTTTTCTATATAAGCTACTACGTCATTACAAGCATCCATTTTGGTAAGAATGATAGCTGGCTTAATGCCTTGGTTAATAGCTGTGGCTAAATAGCGTTCTATTCTACGGGAATTAAATTCTTTGTTTAAAGAAGTGACAATAAAAAGCACATCGACATTTGCAGCTAAAATTTGTTCGTCTACTTTTTTTCCTGGAGTTTTCCTTGAGAGCTTAGTTTTCCGTTCCATTAAATCTATAATGATATTAGATTTATTCAACAATAACCAATCGCCTACGCAAGGGAAATCACTTTTATAAATTACTCTATTGTAGTAATTACCAGATAATTCTGCAATTACTTCTCCATTGAGGGTCATCACTTTATAAGCACTTTTATATACTCCAATGACTCTTCCTGGCACTAAGTTTTCATTTTTTCTTAGTTCAAATTGTTGTTTAAAAAAACTATCATATCCATATTTTTCAATATTTATCATATGCAACTTATCCATCATCCTCCTTGAGCTTCGTATCTCCGTTGCCCCCATGACCAAATTTGTGTAGTCATAGATGCAAGTATTATGATCCATACTAATTGGATTAATAAATATTTGAAAACAGTTATTTCTGATAAATTACCTAATCCAATAGATACAGGAATGTATACCATGCTATTAAATGGCAACAACCATCCTATTAAAGCAATATATCGAGGTAAAAATTCTAATGGGATTAAAGCTCCAGAAAAAATCATACCTACATGCAGGATTAAATCCTTCACTCCAAATATTGCTTCCGTCCAAAAGGTTATTAATCCTATTAGTGTATTGAAAAAAAATGTAGTGATAATAGATAGTGAAAGTGATGCTAGAAAAAAAATTATACTACTGATAGATAATTGCTGGTTTCTGAATAATAGTGTCCCTATCAAAAATAAAGGAACGGAGATTAGTAAATTATAACGTATATATCCTAATCCATAAAAAAATTGATACTTTAAATAACTGATTGGTCGACATAGAAATTTAGAAATCTCACCATAGGTTATATCATTCCATATCTTATAGGATATTTGCTTATAGAAACTGGTAGAGTAACCTACTATTCTTACTACATAATAATATCTATACAATTCTAATAGTGAATAGTCATTTAATCTTTCTATTCCCATATACTGAAATATCCTATACCATACTAAATAAAGAATAGATAAATTAATTGGTAAATATATAAGTTTTCCAATAAAATCTAAAATATAGGCTTTTTTGATTACACTAGCTATTCTCAGTACTGATAGGTATTTAAAAAAATTATCCCTAATATTACGTTTATCATCCACCATTTGCTTCATATCTCTTAATACCCCGCTTCCATAAAAATGATACTATTATAAACCAAGTTGCTAAAACTAATACTCCTAATAAAAAGATAATAAGGTTATTTTCTGATTTCCTCAGAAAAATCACGGTCGGGTAGGTTGCTAGGTATCCTACTGGAATACACCAAGTCAACAAATATTTGAGATACTTGCCAAATATATCGATAGGGTATCTCTCAAAGTTAAAATCTTCTAAATGTAGTATTACATTAAGTCCATTAGATTGACCTATCCAGAATGTAAACAGAGAGAAAAAAATCCTCATAAGGGAAATAATGCAAACGCCTATTACTAATATCACAATAGACAATAATACATTTGTTATCGTAATAGAATAATTGTATTTTACTGAGGCTACTATACTTAAGAGAGTAAAGGCTAAAACCCCCTTACAAGTTTCTTCTAATTGCATACTTTCCATAATTGCAGCAAAGAGAGGGTGAATAGGTTTTGTTAAGTACTTATCTAATGCTCCTTGTGTTATTTTTTCTGGTAACTGCCATGCCCCTGCAAAAAAATCACTTAATGCCCAAGAGGTGCTACCAAATATACCTAATATGACTAGTTCTTCAAATTGCCAGTTCCCTAACTGATCGGTATTACCGAAAACTGCCCTCCAGAATATGATGGATAATAGTGTAATAACTATAAAATCAAAAAAAAGTATTATAAAATCCTTTCTATATTCGGTACTATTCTTCCAATTAATATCTATATAATTTAATATTAAACGAAAATGTCTTCTAATTTGGACAATCATTTAAAACAATCTCCCCTTTATAAATTTTTGATATGATCATCTCAAGATTATTGTTATATATTTCAATATCACTTATTTCTGGACTATCTTTTAGAATTTCACCAATAATATTTATATTATCCTTTGAACATTGAAATTTATATACATTTTGATTTTCATTTACTAAATATTGAGAGACTGATGGTGATATATTCAGTTTACCTTTAACAATAATAGTTTTTTTATCATCCAGGCTTAACAAATGATCTTTGGCACCATCAAAAATTTTTTTGCCATGATCGATTAGAAGAACCCTATTGCACAGCTTTTCAATATCATCTAAATTATGAGTTGTTATAATAATTGTTGTGTCAAGTTCTTTATTCATTCTTTTTAAAAATTTATGTATTTGTTCCTTCGAAATTACATCTAATCCTATGGTGGGCTCATCTAAAAATAAAACGGTTGGATCATGTAATAAGGAAGCCACAATTTCGCATTTCATTCTTTCACCCAAAGAAAGCTTACGAACGGGTACATCTAGCAGCTTTTTAATCGCAAAACCCCTTTCAAACAAAGCTAACCTTTTATTAAATTTTTCATCATCAATGCCATATATACTTTTATAAAGTTTTAGAGATTCAATAACTGGTATATTATACCATAATAAAGATTTCTGACCTAATACAACACCAATAGAAAAGGTATATTTATATCTATTTTTTTGTGGACAATAACCTATAACTTCGATTTCTCCTGAAGTAGGTGTTAAAATACCCGTTAGCATTTTGATAAGACTTGTTTTACCAGCTCCATTTTTCCCAAGGATTCCAAGAATTTCACCAGTCTCCACAGTAAAATTAAAATCTGATATTGCACTTATAGTTTCTGAAGAATTACTAAAAATTCGTTTAAAAAAGGAGTCGTAATTCTTAGATATTTTAAAGTCTTTGTTTAATCCACTAACTTTTATTACATTATTTTTCATTAAATTCCTCCTCTTGTAATAGGCGTAGTGTTAATCTATTTTAATCCTAAATAGATTACAAATTAATATTTCCAAGGGATCCAAGGTTTTTTTACAACAAAAAACAATGACCCCCCTTTT
>NZ_WBZC01000026.1 GCF_009017275.1 Alkaliphilus pronyensis
GTAAAATATAAATAATTTGAATTTTCTAAAAATATGTTTATTTTTTTATGGTTATGGTATATAATAAATATATAGAATCCGGTAGTTTCCTATCAGTCAATATTAGTTTTTTTAGTTTACTAAAGGTTAAATGTTTAGTTGTTGAAAGTATATTAATTAGTTGTTGTAAGTGAAAGGATGTTGATAATTAAAAATGTTAAATTCTAGTCCACCAAAGTCACAAGAAATTGATTGGTATAGCTACTTCCGATTCTATATAAGATAAACGGGTGATTTCATTATAAGAAATGAGATCGCCCGCTATCATTTTTTGATAATGTTAAATTATATTAAGCCAATTATAACTCCGACTACAAACAAAAAAAATGAACTAACCGTAATTATCACCTGGATTTTAGACCTTCTTGTTTGTTTTTTCAGCACCCTAAAAATTGGAGATAATATCCCTAGCACCATACCTACTAAACCAATTCCCATAAGTAACTTATCCATTAATTTCCCCTCTTTTAACTCTATTGATTAATTCCTCTACCTTATTCTTAATGATATCCCTTGTATTTCTAAAGCCTTCAATAGGTCCACCTGATGGGTCTTCTAGCCCCCAATCCTCCTGATGCTTACATGGTACATATGGACAGGAAACATTGCATCCCATAGTTATAAGTATATCTATTTCTTCAGGAATATCACTAAGTAGCTTTGGATAATGCTGACCCATATCGATTGAAGCTTCCTCCATCACTTGTACTGCTTCTGGCTTAACTTCAGGGTATTCCTCTGTACCAGCTGAATAAACCTCCAATACATCATTACCTAAATGTTTGGCCCAGCCTTCTGCCATTTGTGAACGACAAGAGTTATGGACACATACAAAGGCTACAATCTTTTTCTTCATGTTTGGCGAACTCCTTTCATGCTAACAAATTCGAAATCTATTAATATTCTTAGTTACACATATGTATAGCTATAGCTTAGATGTTAGTCTTTTATTACTGTATGGCATTTTCTACATCTTGCTTCATAGTCTTCCTTGGCACCTACTAGAATAATTGGATCAGAATATTTAGCTGGCTTTCCATTTACTAATCTTTGTGTTCGTGTTGCAGGTAGCTTGCACACCATGCAAACTGCCGTTAGCTTACTAACGTGCTCTGCTATTGACATCAATTGGGGGACTATTTGAAAGGGTTCTGCTCTAAAATCCATATCTAGTCCTGAGCAAATTATTCTCTTGCCATTATCTGCTGTCCACTGACAAAATTCAACTAAACCTTCATCAAAAAACTGAACCTCGTCTATAGCAAGAACATCAAACTCCTTGTCTTTAATGTATTCTCTTATATCTTGTGATGTGTCAACCGTTATACAGTCTGCGTGTTTACCATTATGGGAGGTTATAGTATCTTTACAATATCTATTGTCTATTCTAGGCTTAAATGCTATTACCTCTAATTCTGCAATTCTCGCCCTATTAATTCTACGTATTAGCTCTTCGCTTTTACCTGCATACATTGGACCTACGATAACCTCAATACTTCCGTTCTTTGAATACTCCATTATATCGACCATTTTAAATCCCCCTAAAACCTATTCTTTATTATGCCATCCTAAAGAATTCAACAATTACTTCTAAAAAACCTTCAATTAATACTAAATTATTTGCTTTTAGATAAAATTTGACACAGTGAAATAAAATTTGAAACAACGAAAAAATCAAGGCTAGAATTAATACTCTAACCTTGATTAATGTTTATATGGATTACATTCCAAATTTTTTCTTGAATTTTTCTACACGTCCACCCTTTTCAACTGACTTTTGCTTACCAGTGAAAAAAGGATGACAATCAGAGCAAATTTCTACTCTTATTTCTTTTTTAGTCGAACCAGTTTTAAATGTGTTTCCACATGCACAATGTACATCTACTTCTCTGTATTCTGGATGAATTTCCTTCTTCATTTTTTTCACCTCTTCTTTCCATATTACCTTATATATAAGTATGATTATATATCAGAACTACCATTAGGCTAAATTAACTATTACATTATAGCATACAAGATGTTTAGGCGCAAGAAATAATTACATTAATGAAGCCCTAAATCTTTTTCTTAAACATTTCGACAAACATATAGTTTGATTTAGTTTCAACTAAAGAGCTTATAATTTTTTCTGTTACATCTTGCACACTGTTATTACTCATTGCTCTACGAATACTCCATATTGTTTCTAGCTCCTGCTGACTTAATAATAGTTCTTCCCTTCTTGTTCCAGACTTATTTATGTCTAATGCAGGGAAAATTCTTTTTTCAGATAGCTTTCTATCGAGATGAAGCTCCATATTCCCTGTTCCCTTAAACTCTTCAAAAATTACATCATCCATACGGCTACCAGTTTCTATTAAAGCAGTGGCAATAATAGTTAAACTTCCGCCATTCTCAAGATTTCTTGCTGCACCGAAAAATCTTTTGGGTTTATGTAAAGCACCAGGATCAAGTCCTCCTGATAGAGTTCTTCCTGTAGGTGGTATGGTTAAATTATAAGCTCTAGCTAGTCTTGTTATACTGTCTAAAAGAATCACAACATCCTTGCCATGTTCTACAAGCCTTTGGGCACGGTTTAGAACCATTTCTGCAACTTTAATATGATGACTTGGTAGTTCATCGAAGGTAGAATAAACAACTTCACCTTTTATTGATCTTTGCATATCAGTTACTTCTTCAGGTCTTTCATCTATTAATAGAACTATAATATCTATATCTGGATAATTTGTAGCAATGCTGTTGGCAATTTTTTGAAGCAATATTGTCTTACCAGCCTTTGGAGGAGCTACAATCATCCCCCTTTGTCCCTTCCCAATTGGTGCAATTAAATCAATTAACCTTGTTGATAGCTCTTTATTATTTAATTCAAGATTAATTCTCTCTTGGGGATATATTGGAGTAAGGTCTTCGAAATTTGGTCGTTTTGTTGCCGAGTCTGGATCTAATCCATTAATTTTCTTGACATATAGAAGGGCTTTAAATTTTTCACCACTTTTTGGGGATCTGGTTATTCCAGTAATTTTATCACCTGTTCGCATGTTAAAGCGTCTGATTTGTGATGGAGATATATATATATCATCGTCACTAGAAAGGTAATTTTCTCGTCTTAAGAATCCATATCCATCGGTATGGGTTTCCAATATTCCATCTGCAATATTGGCTTCTTCACCATCTGGTATTTCGTCAGATAGATGGTCTGGTAGCTGGTTATATTTATTGTTTTTTGTGGGCTTTTCTTTAACCTGTGGTTTATCAGCCTTTAACTCTTGCTTATTCTCTTGCTTCTGTTTTTCAATCCAATTTATTAGTTCTTCCTTACGGTACTTTGTTGTGCTTTTCAATCCCATGTTCTTGGCAATTTCCCTTAAATCATTTATTTTTAAAGACATTAAGTTTGGTTCACTCAAAACTACACCTCCTAAACTCTCTGAAATATTGAGGAGAGTTTCTCCCCCCTATATTAACGAGATTCTATCATTTTTACCAATATTAGTCAACATGTTTTATCAAAATAGTTAATATGCGTAGCTGGGCTTTTTATTTAGCTTATGAATAGTCTCTACAAATCGTATAGTACCAGTCTCTGATCTCATAACCACTGAGTGGGTTCTTGCAGTATCTTTTTTGGGATATACTACTCCCTTTAGTAATTCTCCATCAGAAATTCCTGTTGCAGCAAAGTAAACTTCATTTCCTTTAATTAAGTCCTCCATATATAGAATCTTATCTACATCTATGCCCATTTTTATGCACCTACTCTTTTCTTCATGGGTATAGGGAACTAGTCTACCTTGGAACTCTCCCCCCATGGATTTAAGAGCTGCTGCTGCAATAACGCCTTCTGGTGCTCCCCCAATACCTAATAGTATATCCACTCCTGTATAATCGAAGCAAGTAGCCAATGCTGCTGCCACATCTCCGTCTTTGAAGAGCTTAATTCTAGCACCTGCGTCTCTACAGGCTCTAATTATTTCCTCGTGTCTAGGTCTATCAAGCATTGTTACTGTTAAATCTCCGACCTTCTTATTTAAAGCCTCTGCTGTTGCTTTAAGATTTTGATGTATTGGGGCATCTAGTTTTATTCTTCCTGCAGCCTTTGGCCCAACTGCTATTTTATCCATATACATGTCTGGAGCATTAAGTAGACATCCCCTAGGGGCCATTGCCACTACTGCAATAGCATTTGGAAGTCCCTTTGCAACTGAATTTGTTCCTTCTACTGGGTCTACTGCAATATCAACTTTAGTGCCACATGCACCAACCACTTCTCCTATGTATAGCATAGGAGCTTCATCCATTTCTCCTTCACCAATTACAACTACACCCTCTATATTTATTGTATCAAACATTTTTCTCATGCCATCTACTCCAGCTTGATCTGCAGCAATTTTGTCTCCCCTACCCATGTGCTTAGCTGCACCTAAAGCCGCTGCTTCAGTAACCCTTACTAAATCAAGAGCCAGATTTCTATCCATAATATTACCTGCCTTTTTAAAAAATAATTTATGATTTTAAATTTTTTCATTTACTATGTTTTAATGCTTAATTTTATCTTTAACGCTTCTATCTTTTGTTTTTTCTTTGCATTTTTCAATTTTTAATTTAGTGCTTTAATGTTTTGCTTTTTTCTTTTTATTTCAACGTTTTCTCTTAACTTTAATTCTTAACTCTTAATTCATAACTCATAACTCTTAATTTTTAATTATGTCTTCTTGTTTTCCATTTTCAACTTTCTATTTTCTTTAAGGTTTATCATTTTCAATTTTCAATTTTCAACTTTCCATTTTCAACTTTCCATTTTCAATTTTCCATTTTCAATTTTCAATTATGATTTTTAACTCTTAACTCTTAACTCTTAACTTTTAATTTTTAATTTTTAACTTTTAACTTTTAATCATGTCTTCTATGTTTCTCTAATATATTTATCATTGTCTCATTTTTATCTAAACGATGAATTGCTTCGACAAATCTGATAGTTCCTGTTCTTCCCCTCATAACTACAGAGTGGGTTTGCGCTTGATTATTTCCTAAATATATAACACCCTTTAGCAGATCCCCTTGGGTGATGCCTGTTGCTGCAAAGAAACAGTCTTCACTACTAACTAAATCATCAAGTGTCAAAATCCTATGAACATCTTGCTCTGTTAATCCTAATTCACTACATCTTTTCCATTCTTCTTCACTCATAGGGTGTAGCTTCCCCTGCATATCGCCACCTAAGCATTTTAGGGCAGCTGCTGCTATTACACCCTCGGGTGCCCCTCCAATACCCATTAAAATATCTACGCCTGTTTCTTCAAAGCCTGTAGCCATTGCAGCAGCAACATCTCCATCGCTAAATAGCTTTATTCTTGCGCCGGCTTCACGCACCTCACTTATTATTTCTTGGTGTCGAGGTCTGTCCTGTATAATAACTGTTATATCTTCTATATTTTTATCCAATGCATTGGCAACCGCCTCTAGATTTTCTCTAACGGAAGCATCTATATTCACTACTCCTTTAGCCTTTGGTCCAACTGCTATTTTCTTCATATATGTGTCGGGTGCATGTAGCAGGCATCCCTTAGGTGCTATTGCAACAACTGCAATTGCATTGGGTAACCCCTTGGCTATAAGGTTGGTCCCCTCTAATGGGTCAACCGCAATGTCAACTTCAACGTCACTTCCTTCACCACACCCTACTTCTTCTCCAATATATAGCATGGGAGCTTCATCAAGCTCTCCTTCACCAATAACTACAGTACCTTTTATTAATAGGCTTGCAAAGGTGCTCCTCATTCCGTCTACAGCAGCTTGGTCTGCTCCTTCTTTATCACCTCTACCCATATAGGAGGCCGATGCCAATGCAGCTGCTTCCGTAACCCTTACTAATTCTAGAGATAAGCTTCTATCCATTTAAACTTCCTCCTTAGTTTAACAAAAGAAAAATTTCTGCTTAATTAAGTACTTATAAACACTATTTATTTGGCTATATAAAAAACTTAGTTCAAATGGAGCTTTTACTCCATTTAAATTTAGCTCCACTAATTTAGAAGCCTTGTGGTAATTGTAGCCCTTTTAATAAGCCGATGCAATAGTAACGCTGCTGATATAAAGCAAATTAGGTTATACTAGTACTATATTAATAATATACTATTAAGCTATAATTCTCAACCGTATTATATCACATGTATAGTATTATATAACATTTGAAGCTGAAATGACTTTGTAACTCATTTTCTATAGACAAAAAAGAAGATATAGAAGGTTATTCTACATCTCCTTAGATGTATTGAAATTATACTATAGGGGAATTTATTTTTTTACCATATTCTATTCTTTTTAGCTTCAAAGCTTAGCTCATCCCTAAAGTCTGGATGCGCTATGCTAATTAATCTCTCAACTCTTTCTTTAATTGTCCTACCCCTCAGCCTAACTATACCGTATTCAGTTACCACATAATCAACATCATTTCTGGATAAGCTTACTGCTGCACCATGCTTAAGCATTGGTACAATCTTAGATATAGTGACTTTTTCTCCTTCCTCATTTTTTACCTTTGTTGTTGAATATAAGGCAATAAATGACTTTCCTTCTGAACAATTTTGTGCCCCTACTGCAGTGTCTGTCTGTCCACCAGTACCTGAAAATTGCATAGACCCGATTGACTCGGAAGCACACTGCCCAAACAAATCTACCTCTATTGAAGTATTAATGGAAACCATTTTATGGTTTTGACCAACAATGTATGGATTATTAGTCCATTTTCCGTACTTTAATATTACCGATGGATTATCATCTATAAAATCATACAGCCTTTGGCTTCCTAGTGCAAAGGTAGCTATTGATTGACCACGGTATATTGTTTTGTGGGAATTATCAACTGCCCCACACTGGATAAGGTCCACCATGCCATCTGTAAACATTTCAGTGTGAATTCCTAAGTGTTTCTTGCTTTTTAATGCTTTAGCAACTGCATTAGGTATACCTCCAATTCCAAGCTGAATCGTAGATCCATCCTCCACCATCTCTGCTATAAACTCGCCAATTTTTTGATCTTTATCATTAATGGGTACCTCTGGAAGTGTTGGTACCTTATAATCTGACTCTACAATAACATCTATCTCACTAATATGCACCAATGTGTCACCAAAGGTTCTAGGCAATTTAGAGTTAACAACTGCAATAACATAAGCCCCTTCATCAATTGCTTGTCTTTCATAAGTCGTGCCTAATGATAAGCTTAAATATCCGTGCTTATCCATTGAGGCACAGGTACATAATAGTACCAGTCGTCTATTATCCCTTGCATATAGTCGTTTTGTAAAGGAGCTATGAAGGTGCTGAGGAGCAAAGGAAACATTGCCAAAATCATGGGCTTTTCTCATAACAGGGGAGTAAAACCACCCTGCTGTAAATATTGTATCTGAATAATGGGGATTTTTTATAAATTCATAGTCCCTCATAGGTAAACAATTGCTTAATTCACATCCCCTAACTCCATATTCTTTAATTTTGTGTAACTTTTCTAAAAGAGGAATAGGTTCACTTCCTGCCATTGCAGCAATTATAAAGTCCTTTGACTTAATAGTTTTTAGTGCTTCATCTATTGTTTTTATCTTACTTTTATAAGCTCCATTAGCATTTACTGTCATTATGCTATCCTCCTTTATGAACTACCCCATTTTATTGTACATGCATCCCATGCATAGCCTATACCTGCACTAACCCATACCACAATATCACCATCCTTAACTTTTCCTTCTGCTAAAGCAAGGAAGGTAGAAAGAATTTGATCAATTTGCCCAATATGACCATAGTTTTCAAGATAAATTGATTTTTCCATATCCACCCCTAACTCATTCATTACATATTGATGTGCTGAAGGTTTCATATGGAGCATTGCTACGTAACCTATATCACTTCTTGTATAGCCACTTGCTTTAAGGCTTTCATCAATAACCTTTAAAAAATTTGGCATGCTTTTTTCTCCTAAACCCCTTTTCATATGTTGGGGGTCTAAAACATCCAATGATTTTATTCCAAAATCAATATTTTCTTTAGTTAATGGATTTATAGTTCCTCCATATTTTACTGCAACATCCCTAGAAAAGGATCCATCAGTTATTATATGGGATTCAAGTAACAGGTTTTTCCCGTAGTTTTTCTTGAGCAGGATAGCTCCTCCACCAGCTGCTAGATTAAACATAAAGGTAACTCTTTCATTTTTATAGTCAATAAAATCTCCATTTCTATATCCTCCAGCTATTAATACCGTATTAATGTTTTTATCTGACTTCATCAAAGCTTTTGCAAGCTTCATTGCAACTACTGTAGTGCCACATCTTTGTGCTACATCAAAGGCCCATGCATTGTAGGCTCCAATTGCCTCTTGTATATATATCCCTGTGGTTGTTAAAGGATATTCCTTGTGTTCTTCTCCTATTGATATTATTACATCAATATCAAGGGGATTAGTGTTTGTTCTATCAAGACAATCTAGGGCTGCCTTTACTCCCATTTCCATAGTTCCATCTTCTCTACCTGGTATTGGTTTTTTATTGAATCCAAATTTGTTTTTTATGACATCAACTGGTATTCCCGATTGATTTGCAATTTCTTCAGCAGTTTCATAGGTATCAGGAATATAAATACCCATACCTACGATACCAACATCTATATCCTTCATGGCATTACCTCCTATTGAAAATTAAGGAAACCTACTGAGAGTTAAAGATTATTCATTGGTGCTTAGGGCTAAAAAACCTAACACTACTAAAATAAACTCCTCCATCTTCTCATAACATGAAGCGTGGCCTGCCTCAGGTATTACAACAAGCTTTGAATCTCTTATTCTTTCATGAATCATAAATAATTCACGATAGGGAGTTATTAAATCTTTGTCAGAAGAAATTAATAGGGTGGGAACCTGAATATTACTTAATTTGTCAACTATATCATAGTCTCCATGGCTAGAGGAAAGTCTTAAATATCTTTCAAACCATTCTGGTGTTAAAATACTGCTAAAGAGCTCTTCTCTATCCTTTAGCCATTGCAGGTTTTTTTCATAGAATGTATCAGAATAAATTAAAGGCATTGCTAACCTGAAGAATTTTTCCCCATCCTTAAGCTTAGCTGCTTCGTCCCAGGCTTCACCTATGGACTTCAAATAATTAGTTAGTCTCGCCATTGTATTGGCTAAAATTAATGACTCTAGCATATGGGGGTATTTTAGTGCAAAAAGCATTGATACCTGGCCTCCATAGGATATTCCTAATAAGTTGATCTTTTCAATTTTTAAATGCTGTAGTAAACCTCTTAAATCTTCAACATGTTGTGTTATTGTATAAGCATCCTTTGAAGATTCAGATTTTCCCTGATCTCTAAAATCAACATTTAAGACCTTATATCCTGCCCTTACATAGGAGGGCACCAGCCCTCCCCAGCTTTCTGAGCTCATCATAATACCGTTTAGTATAACTAAAATTTTTTCACCATCACCATTGAATTTATAATAAATATCTACACCATTTACTTTTACTCTGGGCATCTTATCACCTTATTCTTTTATAAAATCAATTATTTTTTTAACGAGTATTTCTGGACAATCAACTAATGGAGAATGTCCACATTTCTCTAAAGTCTCTAGTCTTGCATTTAATCCAATAGCTTCAACTGTTTCTTCCACCATCTCCTTAGTAATAACAAGATCACTATCTCCTCTAAGGGCTAAAACTGGCATATTAATAGTTTTAATTGATTCTTCAATATTGAAATTAGCTAATGCCCAATCAACATCTAGTAAATTCCTCTGCTCGAAGGT
Source organism: Alkaliphilus pronyensis (assembly GCF_009017275.1). Taxonomy (GTDB): domain Bacteria; phylum Bacillota; class Clostridia; order Peptostreptococcales; family Natronincolaceae; genus Alkaliphilus_C; species Alkaliphilus_C pronyensis. The sequence goes on from NZ_WBZC01000026.1 coordinate 9,842, forward strand.
AGCATCTAACAATCGGATATATTCATCCTCCTGTGGTTTTTTATGTACATATATTAGTGTATTCCAAAGATGTTTCATAAAATCGTAATCTTTATTTTCTATAGCCATAAGCGGATACATAACCTGAATTGGATCCTTTGCCATTTCTTCCTTTGTTTTATAAACCTCGCCTATAATTGGCTTTCCATTTGAATCCTTTTTATATATTGGATACCCTTTATATGACACTGAGCTAATTAATACTAGTTTCTCAATAACTTCTGGATGTAGTATTGCCAATTCCATAGCTACACCACCTCCAGTAGACCATCCTACAACCACTAAATTATCTAGCATTTTCTGATCAATTAGTTCCTTTATGTCTTCCGCCAACTCCTTAAGTGAGTTAAATCCTCTGTTATAGGAAGACTTACCCATTCCCCTTAGATCAACTGCAAATAGGCGATGAGCATCCGAAAGGGAATCCATTATTGGCTCCCAATAGATTGAGGAGGACATATTTCCGTGTATTAATAGAATAGTCTTATCTCCCTTTCCTGCCTCTCTATAAAAGAGTGTATCGCCACCCTTTAGTTCAATGGTTCCACAGCCTTGTCTTTTAATCATTTACAGCCCCCCTATAATCCCTTCTCAAAAACTCTTGAATTTTTCTTTGTCCGTCTATCCTTTAAATACTTGTTCCATAGTCCAACGAAGCCCTCTGGCATAAATAGAACAACTACTACATACATTGCACCAAAGAATAATAGCCATCTTTCAAATATTGGATGTACCGATCTTAAATCTAATAAATAGTTTTGTACTGTGTTTACAAAGGCACTACCTACTATGGCACCATATAAGGTACCTGTTCCTCCAACAAGTGTAATTAGTAAGGCATTTAAGGTTTGCTGAACACTAAGTAGATCTGTGTTAGCAAATCTATTTAATATTCCAAACATAACACCAGAAAGTCCTGAGGTTATCCCTGCCACCTGCAAACCAATTAACTTGTATTTTGAAGTATTATAGCCTAAAAATGTTGCCCTTTGCTCATTTTCTCTTATAGCCATTAGCACTCTACCGGTTGGCGATAAAATAAATTGCCTAAGTATAATAGTCATTATAATTAGAAAGATTAAAGCATAATAGTAAAAACCTAGTCTATCTCTAAAAATATCTGGTATTTTAAAGGGTAACCCATCGGCTCCCATTGTTACGCTTCTCCATCGTTCTGCAGTATTTCTTGCAATTTCACCAAGGGCTAATGTAATCATGGCAGCAGCTATAACTCCCCCACCTCTCAATACAATTTTTCCCATTATATATGCAGCTAATGAACAGTAAATAACTGTAATGATGACTGCCAAAACAAATACACCCATTGTATTATCTATTTTGGTAAACAGTATTCCTCCGATATAGGCTCCGCTACCAAAGAAAAGTGCATGACCTAAATTAATAAAGCCTGTGTAGCCCCTTAAAATGTCATAGCTCATTGCATATACAGCTAAAATGAATATTCTACTCATAAGAGTTATTGTTGATAATTTTGCTAAGTGTGGCACTATGCTTAAAACAACAAGTAATACTCCTATTGCAATAAAAGTTTTTTTATCTATATTCTTCAGTAGCTTCATTATTTCTTCACCGCCAATCCAAATAATCCATCTGGTTTAAAGGCTAGTACTAAAGCCATTAAGGTTACATTGGCTACAACTGCTAAGGATGGGGCGTACCACGCAACAGCTGCTCCCATTAAGCCTAAAAACAGGCTTCCTGCAGCAGAGCCTATAAAGCTACCCATACCTCCAATTACCACAACTATAAAAGCTAATACCTGATTATGTAACCCTGCAGTTGAGCTAATACTACCAACTAAGGGTGCATATAAAGCACCACCTAATCCCGCCAATGCAGCACCAGCAGCAAATACTAAAGTAAAATAAAGCTTAATATTTATTCCTAATGCCTGAACCATATCTGGTCTTTGAACTCCAGCCCTAATAACCATACCTATTTTTGTTTTGCTTAATAGTTTATGAATACCTAGTGCAATTAATAGTCCAACCACTATTAAAAATATTCTATATTGTACAATAGTGACTCCGCCAATTGTCCAGGTGCCTGCAAGGTAGCTTGGTCTTGCTACAGTAATTGGTGTAGCACCCCAAAATAATCTTACCAAGTCTGTAAATATAACCTGAAGGCCTAATGTAATAAGAATTTGTGCCGGTACATTTCCATAAACTCTACTTACGAAAAATTTCTCAAAGAATGCACCTAAAGCAAATACAATTATAATTGCTCCTAGTACTCCTAATATAAAGCTGTTTGTAAAGGTAAAAATCCATACAAAGATATAGCCTCCCCAGAGGAACAAAGTACCATGGGTGAAATTAACTACACCCATTAGCCCTAGGATAATGGACAACCCCGATGCCATTAGGAAGATTAATGCTCCTTCTGCCAATCCGTTAATTAGTAGCGTAACAAATATATCCATAATATCCTATCCTCCTTATATAACTCCAAGATGTTTTCTTTGAAGCTCTGTGTTTTGTTTTAATTCTTCAATAGTACCATCATCTACAGTTTTACCTTCATCAATCATGTAGTATCTTTCTGCAACTGCACATGCTAGGGCAAAATTCTGTTCCACCAATAAAATAGTTGTAGTTTTACTTATTTCTTTTAATGCTTGTGCAAGTCTTTCTATTATAACCGGTGCTAAGCCTTTGCTTGGTTCATCAATCAGTATAATTTTATTTTCATTAACTAAAGCCCTTGAAATAGATAGCATCTGTCGTTGTCCACCACTAAGGGTTTTAGCCAATCTCTTATATGCCATCTTTAAATCTGGAAATAAATCTAAAACATAGTCTCTTTTCTCAAGGGTAGGTTTATCTTCCTTCCACATTGCAATTTTTATATTCTCTTCTACTGTAAGCTGGTCAAAAACACCATAATCCTCTGGAACATACCCAATGCCTAATTTTGCAATACCATATGTGGGCTTTCCAACTAATGATTCTCCATCAAGTTTTATTAAACCACTTCTAGTATCAACTAAGCCCATTATTGTTTTAAGTAAGGTTGTTTTTCCTGCTCCATTCCTTCCCAGTAGCGCCACAGCTTCACCTTGATTAATTTCAACAGAAACCCCCTGCAAAATTGTATATAACCCTATATAGGATACTAGGTCCTCTACTTTAAGTAGTGGGTTCATTTAAAACTCCTCCTCCTAGATAAGCCTTTAGCACTTCAGGGTTTTGGGAAACCTCTTCTGGGTCACCTTCTACCAGCTTAGCGCCATTAACAATTATTATTAATTTATCTGATAATGCTTTTACCATATCCATTTTGTGTTCTATTAAGATAATTGTTGTACCCTTTTCCTTTGTTTTGTTTAATATATCTATCATGGTTGGTACTTCTTCTATTGACATTCCTGCTGTAGGCTCATCTAATAGTAAAACTTCTGGCTGTAAAGCTAAAACCATTCCTAGTTCCAGCTTTCTTTGCTCTCCATGGCTTAATTCTCCTGCTAAGAAATCCTTCTTATCCTTAAGAAGAACTTCTTCTAATATTTCATGGGTTTTATCATTTAGGCTCTTAAACTTTCTATAATCTGTAAACATTTTATAACCAACCTCTTGGTGGGCTTGAATAGAAAGTCTCACATTTTCAAAGGTAGTAAGCCTTGAGAATACATTAGTTAGCTGAAAGGATCTTCCCATCCCCATCTTTACTCTTTCAATAGGGGACAGACCTGTTATATCTGTCCCTTTGAAATAGATCTTGCCTTCAGTTGGCTTTAGCAAACCACTGATAAGATTAAATAAAGTTGTTTTTCCAGCACCATTTGGTCCTAGAATGGTGGTAAATAACCCTTTTTCTAGTGAGATGCTAACATTGTTAACTGCTTTATGTGCCCCGAAGCTAATACTTAAGTTTTCGGTTTGAATTAATGTATCTGCCATGTTATACATCCTTTCCTTCAACAGGGTTTTTATCTTTTTGCGTCAGCTGGTACACTAATAGGTGGTGCTATATCCTCCGCTGGAATAACACGCAGTAGCTTTGGTATTGGATGATCATCTCCCTCTGTTAGTTCAATTTCAAATAGTGGTTGAATTGCTTGATGATCTTCTTCTCTAAAGAAACGTTTTCCTGTTGGGCTTTCGAATTCCATTCCTCTTAAGGTCTCTATTAATGCTTCTGTATCTGTATTACCTCCGGTTTCTTCAAGAGCAGTAACAACTGCAATAGCTGCTGCCATGCCTCCTGATGTAAATATATCTGGTGGTGAATTGTATTTTTCCATATGGTTTTCTACTAACCAATCATTTACTTCGTTATCTGGTACACTATGATAATATACAGTGAATCCAGTCATTCCAATCATAGGCTCCATGGATCTTAATGCCGCGATTTCTGGTGCACCAGTTGTTATTTGAATACCATATTGCTCAAGGTCTAATTCCATCAACTGACTCCATGGGTTATTAGCTCCTGCCCAAATTACATATAAGTAATCGGGAGCTGCTTCTCTAATTCTCAATATATATGAGGTGAAATCTGTTGTCTCGGCAGGAGGAAACTCTTGCTGTACTAGGCTTCCATCTTTATCGGCTAAAGCTGTAATAAATGGTTCTACCATTGCTCTACCAAATGCACTATCAGGTGCTAAAGTTGCAACCTTTGCCCCAGGCTTGTTGGTGGTGATAACATCGGCCATTGCTGCTGCATCTTGAGCAGAGTTTCTACCTGTTCTAAATATATATCTGTTCCAGTGTTGTCCAGTTAAAAAGTCTGCGGCGGCAGGTTCAATCATTAGTATCTTCTCGAACTCTTCTGCTAGCTCTAAAATAGCAAAGGCATCTGCTGATGATGCAGGGCCCACCAGTAGGTCTACATCCTCTTCATCAAGTAACCTAATAGCTCTTTCTCTTGCAACCTCAGGTACAGTTGTAGTATCTTCCCATACTACTTCTATTTTTCTACCAGCCACCTCCATAGTTCCATCAGTTGCGTATTCTAAACCTAACATAAATCCTTTTTGCATTTGCTCACCATAATCTTGTAGAGCCCCACTTAAGGAAGTTAAACCGCCAATTTTAATTGGACCTGTTTCTTTTCCAGCTGTTTCTTCACTACCACAACCAGCTAGAAATACTGTTAGTAACATAATTACAGTTAAAAATAATACAAATGTTTTTTTACCCAATGTGTATTCCCCCCTAATTTTTATAATTAATATTACACTTCTTCTTAAAGCAAAGGTTGTGCCAAAACAATAATTCTGTACATAAATTAGTGAATTTTAGAAATACTCTAAAAATTCATTGTAACTACAAACTCTGTATAAATAACTATAAAGAAAACTTAGTTCAGATGGAGTTTTACTCCACCTGAACTCTAGTTGCCCTTATTTCGAAGCTTGGCGGCACTTAACTTCCGCTTAAGAAGCGGGAGTGTTAGTAACGCCGCTGAGATAAATAAAGTGGTTTTTAAAATTAATTTTAGAGAATTTAACAATGCTTGTTAGGCAAAGGTTTTTATGGATTTATTTAAATATTTGTATTTTTTGCATACAATTGTAGTAACTTCATACACATTTGCTTTTTTTTGCTTATTTTACAATTTTACGTCAATGTTCTAATAAGAAAAAAATACTGATTCCAGTGTCAATCTGAAACTCAGTACTAACTTAGCAGACTATTATATTAACAAAAAAGTGTATGAACATCATACACTTAAATTATAGCGCTCCATTTTATCATAGAGGCAGGATCTGGATATTCCCAGTAATTTTGCAGTTTTAAGCTTATTACCTTTAGTATCTTTTAGGTATTTTATTATAATCTCTCTTTCCATCTCTTCTATTATTTCACTTAACTGCCTACAGGCAGTATTTCGTTTAGCGTTAAAATCTTTCTTAGTTATATAGCTAGGTAAGTGTATTGGTAGTATTTTTCCCTCTTCACCTAAATTCATTGCCCTTTCCAAGACGTTCTCTAATTCCCTTACATTACCAGGCCAACTATAACCCTTTAATATATCTATAGCTTCTTTAGATATACTATCTACATAAACTCCCAGTTTGTTTGATAGCTTTACCAATAGACTTTTAGTCAATGTATCAATATCTTCTATCCTTTCTCTTAGGGGTGGAACTTCAATTGTCATTACATTTAATCTATAATATAAATCCTCCCTAAAATCTCCCTTCTCAACCAGGTACATTAGGTTTTTATTTGTAGCAGCTATAATACGTACATCAATTTTTATAGGATTAGTTGCTCCAATAGGCTCTATTTCCTTCTCTTGAAGTACTCTTAATAGTTTAACCTGCATCTTTATAGGCATATCCCCTATTTCGTCTAGAAAAATACTGCCCCCTTCTGCAAATTTGAACTTACCAATTTTCCCACCCTTTTTAGCACCGGTAAATGCTCCTTCTTCATACCCAAAAAGCTCTGATTCTAAAAGATCATGTGGAATAGCACCACAATTTACTTTAACAAAGGGTTGATGACTTCTTCTACTTGCATTATGAATAGCATGGGCAAATAATTCTTTACCTGTTCCGCTTTCCCCTGTTATCAGAACTGTTGATCCTGTTTTGGAGGTCTTCTTTCCAAACTCCTTGGCTTGAGCCATCTTTTCACTATTACCAATAATATTGTCCCAAGAATAGTAAGCCCCTTGAATTTTCTTTAATACCTGTTTATAATGTTTAATTTCTGTTTGCAGGAGCTTATTTTTTACAATAATATTATGAAATTCCTCCATATTATCAAAAAGCACCATTCCAAAACCATATAAAACTTCATTTTCATTATTTAATATAGGGATTCTATGTACAATGGCAGTGTGACCATTTGCAAAGGTATGTTTCCAAGCAATTTCTGCCTTCTTAGTTCTCATAACTATAGGAAATCTAGAATTAGGATTAATTTCTATTACCTTTTTACCTATTGCCTCATCCTTGCTTACTTCTAAAAACTTACAAAATTCATTGTTAATCATCAATATATTAGTATCTTTATCAACCAGTATCATAGATACAGGTATTGGATCAAATATTTTATAAAACCATTCAATTGTATTCTTATCAATTAATAATTCCGTTTCACTAGTGGCTTTGGGAAAAAAATCTTCATTGTTATAAGTCATAATATACACTCCCATCGACTTCTAATTACGAGCATTATAACGTAAGAAGCATAAATATTAAGAAATGCTTTTGGTTTTAATGTTTTCTATTTGTCTTATCATTCAACATTTAACATTCAACATTGCCTTTATATTTGATTTTAATTTTTAGCTCATAACTCTTAACTTTTCACTTTTCATTTTTCACTTTTCACTTTTAATTAGTGTTTTATTACTTATTACTTATTACTTATTCCTTATTCCTTACTCTTTATTGGCCATTTCCCAATCCTTTAAAAATTTATCTATTCCGTTGTTGGTTAATGGATGCTTTAGCATTTGCTTAAATACTGCATACGGAACAGTTGCAACATCAGAGCCTGCTTTAGCAGCTTCTATAACATGCATGCTATGCCTAATGCTTGCAGATAAAATTTTAGTTGAAATATTATGTAGGGCAAAAATTGTTACTATCTCACGTATTAACCCCATACCCTCATGTCCAATGTCATCTAATCTTCCTAAGAAGGGACTAACATAGGTTGCTCCAGCCTTAGCAGCTAAAAGTGCTTGGGCTGCTGAAAAAACTAAGGTAACATTGGTCTTTATCCCCATTTGCGTTAGGATTTTGCAGGCCTTTAAGCCTTCCTCCGTCATAGGAATTTTAATTATAACATTCTTATGTATTTCTGCTAACTCCTTAGCCTCCTCAATCATTTCTTTAGAGGCTAAGCTAATGACCTCTGCACTTATGGGTCCATCTACTATTGTTGTTATTTCTTTAATTACTTCCTTTAAATCTCTTCCTTCCTTAGCTATTAATGAGGGGTTTGTTGTAACTCCATCTAATATTCCCCATTCTGCTATTTCTTTTATTTCACTAATATTTGCAGTATCAATAAAAAACAGCATTTATCATTTACCTCCCAATTCCTAATATATCACGTGCTTCATCTGGTGTTGCAACAGCTCTACCCATTTCCTTTGCAATTCTAACTATACGCTCAACCAACTCAGCATTTGAAGTGGCTAATCTACCTTTTTCATAATATATATTATCTTCGAAGCCTACCCTTACATGACCTCCTAATATAATACCCATAACACCCAAAGACAATTCATGTCTACCTATACCTGCCACAGTCCATGTAGAATCCTTAGGAATAAACTGCAACATATGGATTAAATCTTCTGGAGTTCCAGGACAAGCGCCTGGTACACCAAGAACAAAATCAAAATGAAGGGGTGTTTTTAGTAGGCCTTTTTTTACTAGCCTTAATGCATTATCTATCATTCCCCTTTCAAATATTTCTAGCTCTGGCTTTACTCCTAATTCCTTCATCCTGTATGCAAATTTTTCCATATATTCTTCGGTGTTCATAAAAACATCTTCACCGAAGTTACAGGTTCCACAGCTTAGTGTTGCCATTTCTGGCTTTAGCTCAACAGGCTGTAGTCTTTCTTCTAGTTTATGCCAAACTGCACCACCAGTGGATGGTTGAAATATTATATTGCACTTCTCTTCAATTTTTTCTTTTATTTCTTTATATATGTCATAGGATTGTGTCGGATTACCATTTTCATCTCTAGCATGGACATGAACTATTGAAGCCCCAGCCCTGTAGCATTCATATGCCGCCTCTGCTATTTCTTCAGGTGTAATAGGTAGATTAGGCTGCAATTCCCGAGTAACCTCTGCACCAGTAAGGGCAGCAGTTATAATCAACTTCTCCATTTTTTTACCTCCTACCTTCTTTGCTTTTCTTTAGGAACGACACAGGTTCCAACAGCACTACACACAACTATTGGCTCTTCTAATACATCGCAGGCGGATTCATTTATGTCTGGTCGAGGAATGATAACTTTTCTAGCTTCAAACTTCATTTTTCTAGAGCTGTTTCCTATTTTAGTGATCTCACCCTCTGCTTCTATATAGTCGCCAGCGTAAACTGGGGCTTTAAACTCAACACTTTCATAGGCAACAAATAAACCCTCATCGCCATCCTGTCTTATTAAAAGCTCAGTAGCAACATCACCAAATAATTGGAGCATTTTAGCTCCGTCTACAAGATTACCTCCATAATGTGCATCATGCATACCCATTCTTACACGAATCAAAGCCTTCATCGTATATCCTCCTCTACTGGTATTTAAACTCAATATTTAAATATTCGTTAAATATTATTAAAACCCTTCTCGGTTTTTTACTATCTTTTATAAGCTGTAGTCCTTTGCATATTCATTCCAATTTTTTCATCCACTAGAATTGTTAAGTATCTGATTTTCAATGTTCCAATATATAAGCATGATTGTAAAAAATTAAACACTTGCATACATGGGCAAATAATTGTATAATTATCTAAATATAAAATTTTTTTAATATTCTCTATTTTTTGTTTAATATCCAATAGTACCTCGGCATTTTTATCTGTAATTATACTAGCAATTTATAAGCAGAGTAGTTTTATTGGATTATAGGGGGTGATCAATAGGATTAAGTGTATGATGTTAATTTATTTATTTATTAAAAGGAGGGAATATCATGATTGATGTAAACGAAAAAAAACAGAGGGATCAATGGGGCTCTAAAATAGGCTTTATTTTAGCAGCTGCTGGCTCAGCAATTGGTTTAGGTAACATTTGGAAGTTCCCCTTCATGGCCGGACAAAACGGTGGTGGAGCATTTGTATTCTTATATTTTGCAATTTTAATTGTTGTAGGTTTTACTTTAATGATGGCGGAATTAACAATAGGTAGACATACTCAGCTAAGCCCTGTTGGAGCCTACAGAAAGCTTAAGGCTAAATGGGCTTGGGTTGGATTCCTGGGAGTTCTTGCTGGCTTTTTAATTCTTTCTTTTTATAGTGTTATTGGTGGATGGGTTATTAGGTATATCGTAAAAGCATTAACTGGTGCCTTTACTATTTCTGACCCTGATGCACTAGGGGGATTATTTGGAGCATTTATTACTAACCCACTAGAGCCACTTGTTTATCATGCAATTTTTATGGCCCTTACTTTAGGTATAGTTATAGGTGGCGTTAAGGGTGGTATTGAAAAGTATTCTAAAATATTAATGCCTTCACTGTTTGTAATGATGATTCTTATTATGATCCGTTCTCTAACTTTAGATGGAGCAATGGAGGGTGTTAAGTTCTTATTACTACCTGATTTCTCTAAAATAAATGGTGGAGTTGTATTGGCTGCTCTAGGTCAGGTATTCTTCTCACTAAGCTTAGGTATGGGTACCATGATTACCTATGGTAGCTACTTAAATAAAGATGAAAACCTAGTAGATAGCTCTATACAAATACCATTATTAGATACAGCCATCGCTTTAGTTGCTGGTTTAGCAATTCTTCCAGCAGTATTTGCATTTGGCTTTAACCCGGAAGGTGGTCCTGGATTACTGTTTATAACATTACCAGCAGTATTCTCACAAATGCCTCTAGGTTCATTGTTCGGAGTATTATTCTTTGTTTTAGTATTATTTGCTGCTTTAACATCTTCTATTTCATTATTAGAGGTGGTTGTTGCATACTTCGTTGATGAAAAGAACTGGGATAGGAAGAAATCTAGTTTAGTATTTGGTTTAATTATCTTCTTGTTCGGTATTCCTTCATCATTGGGTATTGGTATTTGGAGTGATATTAGAATTATTGCAGGTAGAGATATTTTGGACTCTGTCGACTTTGTTGCAAGTAATGTTCTATTACCGTTAGGTGGAATGCTACTATGTATCTTCATTGGATGGGTATGGGGTCTAGATAATGCCTTCAAGGAAGTTACAAATAACGGTAAAATTAAGTTTCCATTGATGAACGTATGGGGCTTCCTAGTTAAGTGGGTTGCACCAATTGCTATAGGTATTGTGTTTGTTCAAGGTCTTATTGATACATTCTTTTAAATAACAAATACAAAATATTAGCACTGTTGATACTTCAACAGTGCTATCTTTTTCTTTATTAAGTTAATCATTATTTTTAAGTTTTTACTTGTATGGTTTTCTGTTCTCAATTAATACACAGACCCATTTCCTTAAGTATCTTTAGTATGTCCAACTGCTCCTTTAAGGGTAGCAACTGGTTTTCAAGGATATACTGTGACAAATATATTTCTGCTAAAGCCCTTTCATGTCCTAACTTAAACTCCTGTAGGTCTATTTCTTCATCTGTGTCCTTGTTCCAACCCCTACTATTTTCAAATACTCCATCCCTTGACATCAAAAACACCTTATCGTCTTCAATAAAGGAGCCCTTAGCTGTGTGAATAAAGGTAGTTGCAAAGCCATTGTTGTTGTTTAAAAGGTCTTTACCTATATAATATGAATTTTCAATACTAATACCCAGTAAGTTGGCTATGGTTGGAAAAAAATCCACCATTCCACCTGTAGTAGTTATTTCACAGTTTATATTGGAGCCAGGTACATGAATTAAAAATGGAACCCTTAGCATATCATCTTCTCGATATTCAGCATTCAGAAATACCTCTAGCAGCTCAGTGGCTTCTTCATCCTGCATTTTAAGTCCGTGGTGATCACCATATACTATAATAACAGAGTTATAATACAGTCCTTCATTTTTTAAGTCTTCTATCAATTGGCCTATGGCACTATCTAAATAATTTACAGTTTGAAAATAGTTCCCCAAAATTGTATCCTTGTAGTCTGAGTTCAAAGTTAAGCTTTTGTATTTATCCTCCATTATATATGGATAATGAGAGGTGAGGGTAATGAATAGGGAATAAAAAGGCTGATCTATAGACTTTAAGTATGGAATGCCTTGCTTAAACAGTGACTTATAACTTAGTCCCATTCCTATTATCTCTTCTTCTTCTAATTCCTCTGAACTTATGAAGGTATCAAAGCCCATATAGGGGTACATGTTTTTACGATTCCAGAAATCAGGCTCATTTCCGTGGAATACAATAGTATTATAGCCCTTCTTCTTTAATAGATTTGGCAGGGTTATAAGGGTTTTTCCTTCATAGCTTTTATAGCTATAATTCTTAGTTGAGGGAAGAAAACCAGTATGAGAAACAAACTCTGCATCTGAGGTATTTCCCCAACCTACCTGCTCATAATAATTTGAGAAATATATGCTATCGTTTTTTATTAGTTGGTTTAAAACCGGAGTAATTTGCTGACCATTTACCTCTTTATTAATTACAAAATTCTGAAAAGACTCTGCTTGAACAACTATAATGTTTTTACCTGCTATTAATCCATTATATTTGTTTTTTTCAACCTCTTCTTCCTCTTCTACTATAACTTCTTCAGCTATACTTGCAAAGCCCGCCGGTATTGTCTTATCACTAAATACTCTAGATAAGTCATAAATATGATAGTTAATCATGCCTAGATTATGTGGAGTTCTAATTGCATCATCTGCATTATTAATAATAAAATGACCTACCCCAGAGGTAAAAGCTAAAAACAACACTAGCATAAATACCTTTGAAGCCTTCATTGGTTTAACCATTAGTCTTTTACTTTTTTTGTATATTCGATTATAGTACCAAACAAGTGGTGCTATATCTACTAAAAAAAGAATATGGTATGGCTGCAAAATAGCCCATATACTGTCTCCAACACCGCCAACATGATTAATCTGATAAATTATATGAACCGGTAAAAGAGTGGTGAAGTGCTTATAATATAAGCTATTAAATATAAAAACTATAGAAATAAAACAATTTATAATAATAAAAATTTTAAACATATCTGTTTTCTTTATTAATGAGGCTAAAAATAGAATAGCCATTACGGTTAGTCCATTTAAAATGGATATGATAATGAGATTACTTTTAACACCTATAAAATAGTGAAAAACAAGTAGCTTTAAAAACAATAATCCGCTAAATAAAAATATAAGCTTTGATATACTATCTTTTTTTGTATATTGTTGAATCATTTTTATGCCCTCCTATATGCTCATAAGATATTCTAGCATATAGCAGAATATTTTTCCAATTAATTAGGATTTTTCAGTTAAATGCTTCCAATATCGAGTTGGCATAAAGCTTCTCTGTAGCTTTGAATTTTTTCTTTCTTTTATTGCAATGTTTTTAAAGTATGTTTTCCATAACTCTTGGTATAAAGCTTCTTCATTATTATTTGTTATTTCATTTTTGTATTGTAGAGGTGCTATAAACCATTGACTTTTATCGAATATAGCTGCGGTGTCCCTCTTTTTATCGTGAATAATCCAATTTTGGTCTGCCATACGCTTTGCAAAATGTGGTGCTAACAATCCAACTATATGATGATCTGGCTCAATTGAGGCATAGTATAAATCTTCTTTTATTAACTGAAAACGCACTAGGCCAAGCATTCTATGCTTCTCCCTTGTTACCTTCTTACTAATTTTATGGATTTCAAGTATATGCTTATTAGTCAACAGGTGATCCACCTGCTGACCCATTTTAAAGGCAATTGTTAAATATCTATAGATAATTGTAGGTGCATCCACTGTTTCTGATAAAAAAGCATGATAAACATGGCGGAGTGCTTCTTTTGATACTTTCTTTACAATGGCATCATATACCTTATTTGACTTAACTTCATCGGTTTCAATAAATTTTACAGCATCAACTAGGTTAGGCTGGTGATAGACTTCAGTGACGATTCTATCGGGCCTAGCATTTGTATAGTATGCTTCATATACAGCTGTTAACAAGCCTTCGAATGTGTTGTCAAATACGAAAATTATCATTTTATAGCTCTCCTGTTATTATTGATTCCTTTAGCTTATATACATCAAAAAATGAAAGCTGCTTTTCATTCTGATTTGATGGTGATAATATGGGTTTTACTGTTAAGCTCTCCCTTATTAAGTGGTCTTTTAATCCGACTTCACTGTAATACTTTCCCTGGCAGGTAATAAAGTATTTTGCCCTTTTTAGCACTACTCCGATTTTCTTCAACCCGTCATAGCTTATTGGGGCAAGTCTTCTAGCTGCGATTATTCTTCTAGCAGATTGTACACCTATTCCAGGTACCCTTAAAAGCATATGATACTCTGCTTTATTAATCTCTATAGGAAATAAACTAAAATTGTTTAAAGCCCAATCGCATTTTGGGTCTAATTGAACATCAAAGTTTGGCTGACGCTCATTTAACAGTTCATCGGCACTAAAGCCGTAAAATCTTAAAAGCCAATCTGCTTGATATAGCCTATGCTCCCTTAAGGTTGGAGGATTTGCTAAAACAGGTAAATTTGGGTGTACACCAACAGGTACATAAGCTGAATAATATACTCTTTTAAGTTGAAAGCGATTATACAGGCCTTCTGATAGTTTTAGTATTTGAAAATCGTGGTCTTGTGTTGCCCCAACAATCAATTGTGTGCTTTGACCTGCGGGAGCAAAGGCAGGACTGCTTTTAAAGGCTCTTCTTTCCTCCTTTGATTGCTGATGTTGCTTTGTAATTAGGGACATAGGCTTAATGATTTCTTCTTTCTTCTTTTGAGGTGCCAATAGCTTTAGCCCGCCATTACTGGGAAGCTCGATATTTACACTCATTCTATCTACATATAAGCCTGTCTCATGTATTAGCCTACTATCGGCACCTGGTATTGCCTTAACGTGTATGTACCCGTTAAAGTTATGCTCAGTCCTTAATATTTTAACTGTGTTTAGTAACTGCTCCATAGTATGATCTGGGTTAATCATAATTGCTGAGCTTAGAAATAATCCTTCAATATAGTTTCTTCTGTAGAAATTTATAGTTAACTCCGCCACCTCATTTGGTGTGAAGGCAGCTCTTGGCAGATCATTTGATGCCCTATTTATGCAATAGGCACAATTGTATATGCAATAATTGGTTAACAAAATCTTAAGTAAGGAAATACAGCGACCATCATCTGACCAGCTGTGGCAGATTCCACTAATGGCAGCATTTCCTATTCCATCAGCTTTGTTTTTTCTGGAGCTACCACTTGAGGAACAGGATACATCATATTTTGCAGCATCTGCTAAAATCTTTAACTTATCTTTAATTTCCATTTTCCCTTCCCCATTTTACAAGTTTTTTACTAATTTATT
This sequence comes from Alkaliphilus pronyensis, assembly GCF_009017275.1. GTDB lineage: Bacteria > Bacillota > Clostridia > Peptostreptococcales > Natronincolaceae > Alkaliphilus_C > Alkaliphilus_C pronyensis. Next base: position 25,025 of record NZ_WBZC01000026.1, read on the forward strand.
AATTGTTTGCTAGCAATTAGTTATCTTTTAGCTTTTACCCTATAGAATGATTTTATCAGTAATATCATCCATTGTCAAACACATGTTCTATAGGTGTCTATGTAATATTTGTAAATTTTATATGTAATTTTATATGTAAAATATGTTTTCCTCAGCTGCATAAAATATATAATACTGGGTATTTAATACACAAATGAAAAATGTTAAATAATAAATGGAAATAATAGCTATTTACTATATATTATTGTTTTTTTAAGGGGGTTGGTAATATGCTAAGGTCTAACAAAAAAATTAATAAAGCACTTTCTGCATTTCTAAGGGATCCTCTATGGTTATATCTTTTAGGTATATCCTTTATTACCTTCATGATTGCAGATGAATCTGTTGAATATATGCTAGCTTCTATATTTTTAATGTTTTCACTTATTGTTATATTTTATATGTATTTAAACAGGGCTGAATCTCTACACAAAAAAATATTTATGGAATTTAGTAGCTTTGGTGAGGAGTATACATTATTATCCTCTGTTACCCTTGAGAATGAAGGATCTAAAGGATATTCTGATTATATCTTTATTTCTGCGAAGGGAATTTTTAACATTCGAGCACTTGACTTTCAGGGGGTTATAAAGGGATTCGAAAATGATGATGTTTGGTCCTATATGAAAATAACTAGTTTATATGATATGGCAGTTAAGGCTATTAAAAACCCTATATACTACCACCAAAAAACCCATAATATTATCTATGATTTACTTGCTAAAAACAATATACGCTATATTCCTATTCAATCGATTATTGTAATTAGAGACGAGGATGCTGAAATATCCACCAATAGCAATATACCTATCATAAAGGCAAAAAATCTTAAAAAATATATAAGTCAATACTCCAATCGACAAAATATGTTCTCTTTATTGGATGAGATTGTTGCTATATTCAATAATGAAACAGTATTCAACTATAATTTCAGTGGTAAAGCTGTAGGTAATTGATGGAGAGATTAGTACAAATATTAAAATTAAAAGTGAAAATAATAATTGAAAATTGAAAGTTGAAAATGGAAAATGAAAAAAATATAAAAGCAATGTTGAATGTTAAATGTCGAATGGTGAATGAAAAGACTAAATCAAAAACCTTAATACCTTAAAACATTAAATAAAAATTGAGAATCGAAAATGGAAATCAAGAAGACATAATTAAAAATTAAAGGTTAAGAACTAAAAATCAAAAGATAAAACAAAAATGAAATATTAAATATTGAATTCTGCAATAGCATTGAAGCCCAGCAGTTATACCTTCTTAGATAGGTATAGCCACTGGGCTTTAACTTATATTAATATGAAGCTAAACTTTACTTTTCAAGAATTCCTACCACCATCTTAACAAATCCTTCTTTAAGCAATGGTAGCTTTGCTAAGGGGGTAAAAAATGATCTAAGGGGAACTTCTCTATAATATACTACTTTATAATTGGTTTTATGGAGTAGCTCATTAAACCACTTTATGGTCATTCCATTTATATAGGAGAAATACTCATTCCCATTCTCATCCCTTGCAATTCTAAAATTTATTCGTTCCTCACCATCTGGTAAGTTTTTTACCTTATCCTTGTAAACCTCTATAAGTGTTTTATCATCAAAGAATAAATGCACCCACGGAAAGCCAATCGCATCACTTAAATGGGCTCCAAAGGGATGATAATATGGGGGAAAGTTTACATACAGCCTACCCTTTGGCTTCAACACCCTATAGCATTCATTTAAAACCTGTAAGGGCTTATCTACATGCTCCATAGCATCATTCATAATAATAGTGTCAAAGTGATTTTCTTGGAAAGGTAGCTTTGCAGCATCTCCAGATATGAATTGGAAACGATCCTCTAAGCCCTTTTCTTTAGCTAAGGCCTTTGCCTCCTCTTCATATCTTTCCACCACTTCTATTCCATAGACCTTTTTTGCCCCCTGTGCTGCATAATAAAGGGTTTTCCCAGCTGCTCCACAGCCAATGTCCAGTACTACCTTGTCCTTAAGAATTTCATCCTTTGTTGCCTTTTCAAGATAAAACCTTAGTGTTTCCTCTCCCCTTTGGAATTGCCACTGTCCATAGGTTTTTAAACCTTCATTTTTAAGATTAAAGGGGTGTACAGGCAATGGAAACAATTTATTTAAACCTTTACATAATGTTGTTTTAACTGACATTAAGTAACCTCTTTTCCATCTAATCTGACACAACTATAACAACTCTCTCAGCAGTAAATATTCCCTTTTTAGTTTGACCAACTACAAATATTTCATCCCCAACCTGTAGCTTAGAGAATCTTGTTGTTCCTCTATCGTCAATGTAAACAGTTCTATCATTTGAACCATTATCCTTAGTATGAATCATTTTTACTTCTGCTTTGCCATCCTCTATATATTCAACCTCAAAGACTTCTGCATCTTCATCTATATAGGTGATAATTCCATTAACCCTTTCCATATCTAATCTGTCGGTAGTTGTTAAACGAACCACCTCATTACTTTCAATTTTAACCTCAGCAAAATAGTTAAGCCTTAAATCGTAAATCTCTCCAGCATCATCCCCCATACGAATTGTTGTATAGTCTTCTATTAAAAACTCTTCCTTTACATTATCAGAGGACTCAATAACTACATAGCTTTCTTCACCAATTACTATTTTTCTAATATAGCCTTCAACTCTTCTGCGTACTGTTGAAGCATTAAAAACCTTAACCTTATCATATTCAAGCTCTATATGGACTTCGTCGGAAACACGTAGCTTTGAGAAGCTAGCTACTCTACCGTCTCTTCTAATTACTGTTTCATCCTCCATTTCAAGCTGTATTATAGTATCATCGTTTTTTGCTATTTCAACAACCTGATTATTTGATGTGCCTAAAGAGGTTATAACTCCCCTTACAAACTCTGTTTTGCTCTTGCCCTGTATTTCTGTAAGCTCATCATCCTTAGCAAAAACCTTTACTATGTCTCCTACCTTAAAGGACTCTAAATTGCTTCTTTCTCCATTAAGATACACTGTAATATCATTTGGTAATCTGTATACTTTTAGCTTTTCCTTATCATCAACTAAGCTTAAAACTGTGTTGGAGGTTCCTTTTGTTAGTTTTTCAAAATAACCTCTGTATACTTCCCTCATTGCTACTGCATCAATTCTCACAACAACATCATTAACCAGCTTTAGTTTTACATCTTGTCCTTTTATTAAATCACTTAGCTTTTTCTTATCATTATCTAAATACACTAGAGCAGTATCGCTAATATCATAAATCAATAGGTTTTCGTCTGAGGTAATGGTTATAACTCTTCTATTTCCAATAGTAAGACCATCAATTACTCCTTCTTGGTAGGTAATTTTATCTTCTACTTCATTGTTTTCTTCCTCAGCCTCTTCTACTTCCTCTAAGTCATCATTTTCCTCTTCTAACTCATTGTTTTCTTCTTCAGAATCTTCCATAGCTTCAATTATTTCTTCATCTATATCATCTAACAGCTCAGCAGTTAAGGAAATAATTTTAGCTACTTCACCCCGTGTGATTTCATTTTCTGGTAAAAACCTTCCATCATTGCTGGCGGCATTTAGTAGATTTTTTCTCAGCATTAGATCTACATATGGCTTTGTTGTAGCAGGTATATCCATTTCATCCTTATATGGAAGTAGATAACTTCTACTGACATCCTCTCCACCATACTCAACAAGTATTCTTCCTATTAGGTTTGCAAACTCATATCTTTTTATTTTAGTAGTTTTATTATCCTTAACAAAGTTAGAAAGCTCTGTTTCCTTAACTATATTTCTATCCATAAGGTAGGCCAAATGCCCATAGGCCCACGCAGGTATTCTGTTCATGGTAAATTTGTCCACCTGTAAATCTGTTGCAGCATCTTCTTCTGCATCAAAGCCTAATAGATTAGCCAGCATTACTACCGCCTCTAACCCAACAATAGGGTTGTTAGGCCTATAGGTTGCATCTACATACCCTGATGTAAGCTTTCTATTATATATGTCTTCTATGTACTCTTTTGCCCAATGGTCATTTATATCTGTGAAGATTAACCCATCTCCAAATGCAGTTATACCACTTACCAGTATCATAACAAATGCTAGTGTCAATATTAGGTGTTTTTTACGCATGGCAAAACTCCTCCTTTTGCTTTTTTATATATTATTTCTACATCTTCTTCCAATATCCTTCATTTTTATGCTGCTACTGCTCTTCAAGAACTGTAAGACTCTTTTCATGTACTGTTCTAAAGCTATCCTTAATCTTTAATTGGAATCTAAAATAATAATCTCCAGTTTTATCAAGGGGAATGTCATCATAGCTTATGGTTTGATAAAATCCAACAATATTTTTTTCATCCACCTGAAGATTGTACTCATCTGATTTTTTTATTATTTCTCCATTGGGATCAGCAATTACAACTCTATAGGTATGTGTGCCAATTGTAAGCTTGTTCATAAGTAGATACAATTGGAAGCTTTTATTGCCTACGTAGGTGGCCTTAAAGGGATTCACCAAGGTGTCCTTTCCATCTTCATCTGTTATTAGTTGCTCAATAAAGAGCATCTCAATTTCCGGCTTTACTAAATCAACAGTCCATGTATCTCCATCCCAAGCAATTGCTGCATTCAATGCTTCACCAATATCTCTAACTGGTAGCATTGTTTTTCCATAGAAGTTTATAGCTGGAATCTTCATATCGAAGTTTAATCCATTAACCCTTACGTTAACGATAGGGAATCCTCGATATTCTCCATTAATGGCAGCAGTTGCAATTATGGTAAAGGTTAAAAAAATAATGGCTACTAATATTAAGGTTTTTCTTTTCATTTCTTCTCCTCCTCTCCTATCAAAAAGCTGTCTATTAAGACTTACTCCTTATCACTCCATTTCCATATTATTGAAAAGCCGAGTATAAATAAAACAGTTACTAATAAGTTTATATCATAGGGTAATAATGCCCGTGAGGAGCCAAAAATTATACCTGCAAAGGAATAAGAAACCAACCCTCGGTGGTTATTATATAGGTTTTCTAAAATCTTTACCAATAATAATATTCCTATTAAGCCTCCAATCCCAAATATAGCTAAATTTATAATATCCAAGTTACTAATGTATAAAAGTAAGGAATCATATATTCCAAATAATATCAGTACTGAGCTGCCTGGGAGTCCTGGAATAATCATAACAGCACTTGACAAGGCACCTCCCATTAGTAGCAAATACCAGCTAACCTCTTTACTAGCACTTACAATACTAATAGGTTCACCTACAAGATAGTAACCAAGTAAAAAACCTATAACTGCAATAATTAGCCTATTGAAATTAAGCTTGGGACTGTTTTTAAGAACAGGCTTGATAGATGCGATAACACACCCTAGTAAAAGTGCTGTTGTAGCATCTCTATGGTGCTCGAAAAACACAGAAAATGCCATGGCTCCTAAGAAAATACCTACTATTGCACCAATCACCAGTGGTATATAGGGCTTTAAATTAAGCTTAACAAGATCCTTTATAACTTGCTCATAAATACCTAAAATAACGAAAACTGTACCACCACTCATTCCAGGAAGTACAATGATAAAACCTAAAATAAAACCTTGTAAAATAGGATGCATTTTTTCCTCCAGTTCTTACTCAATATTAGTAGACTTAATATTAGTATATATATAATTTCAATTAAAACCCTTGAAATCCTTCAAATTTAAATATTAAATTATTATTACAAGCACGGTAAAAATGAAAGTTGAAAGTTAAGAATTAAGAGTTAAGAGTTATGAGTGATAAATGATAGTTGAAAATTGAAAGTTAAAAATGGAAAATTGAAATTAAAGGCATAAAGCAAAAACCTTAATTCATAAATAAATAATTGAAAATAGCAATTTATAATTGTTAAGTATATAATTTATGTGTATATATATATTAACACGTAAAATGGAGGTTTACTGATGCTAATTATAAATTTAAAATCTAATGGGTTATTAAAATTTATTAAAAATCTATATAAGCAAATGCAGTACCATGAAGTACAGGCTTTAGGGGCTCAGGTCACATTTTACCTTATACTATCTTTTTTCCCATTTCTTATGTTTTTAATAACCTTAATAAGTTATACCCCCCTTACCAGCCAGTCAACATTAGAAAGCCTTTTAAGCTTTCTTCCTAATGATGCCTATGTTTTTGTACTGGATATTGTGCAACAAATTGTGGAGGAAAAAAGCAGTACACTGCTATCGGTAGGTATGATCTCTACTCTTTTTGTAGCTTCAAATGGTGTAGCCGCCCTAATTAGAGGAATAAATAAGTCATATGAGCTTACTGAAAAGCGACCTTTTTGGAAAAAGAGGGGCTTAGCAATTCTCTTTACTATTGCACTATCAATTGTTATTCTTTTTTCCTTAATTCTATTGGTTTTTGGTGAAATTTTAACTGGCTTTTTAACTAACTATTTTAACCTACCAAGCAGCTTTAATATACTATGGTTTTTAATACGCTATATTTCCTCCCTTTTTATTATGTGGCTAGTATTTGTATGTTTATACAGATATACTCCCGTAGTAAGACCAGATATAAAAAATGTATTGTTAGGTGCTACCTTCACTACTATAGGCTGGTTTTTAACCTCCTACGGCTTTTCAACTTATGTTAACCATTTTGGCCACTACTCCAGTACATATGGTAGTATAGGTGGTGTAATTGTATTGCTAATATGGCTGTATATTAGTAGTATTATTATACTTACTGGTGCAGAGGTTAATGGACTTATTATAAAAAAGAATAATAAAAATAACATTTAAGCGTAGTTTTTCCATTAAATAATCCCCTTTAAGTAACAAGGGGATTAGGTATTATTTTTGAGTTGCAATATAATTAGGTAGCTGTTGATCTATATTTAATATATGGTTTTTTAACCAATCTATCAAAAATGCCACTAATTCTACAGATATTTCTTCCTGTTGTTCATCAATATCCTTATCAAATATTGCTTTTATCTTAACTACAAAGCTAAAATGCTCTTTCTTATGGTTTTTAAAATAGCTCCAAAATTCTGCTAGCTTTACTTCATCATTAATTTTTTCCATTGCGTCCTTCATAAGACCTTCCTCATCTGAAAAATGCTCTTCTGTATATTCCTTTAATTCCAATAATACTGCCATAATTTTATCATAGTTATCATACTGCAGTTGATGAACAACCTCTTCATTTAGCTCATTTAATAGGCTTACTAAATGAAAGTGCTGTTTATCTACCTCGACTATTCCTGTTTCAAAGCTATTATTCCATCTAAACATTTAGTTTCCTCCTTGTTCATTAGTTTATTGGTTAATTTTAATTCTAATTTCTGTTTCCTCTCCATAATGGGTTATTGTGTATATGTTATCTTCCTTTTCAACTATAGGGTTATCTCCTGCAATATCAAGGCTACTACTGCTAGAAATTTTTAACTGTTTCATACCCTTACTATTTAACTGAATTACTAGTGTTTCATTTTCCCACCTATAATTTACGGGGCTATTTACCATAATAATATGTAGTGGGTTGCTGGTATCTTTACCGCCTATATTCAACTGTAGATCATTTACTATACCAACGTATAATCCATCCGCTACCTCATATTGAATTAATGCATCTGTGTTTATACTTGAAGACTTGTACCTTTCTCCTAGTTCAAGCTTTACTCCACCTGTTCCAATGTATTCCCTTGCTAAATGCTTTGGTACTCTACTGGTATCAGTAACAAGCTTTATGCTTTCTCCATCTATATAAACATCATAATCTGTATAAAAATTATTTATAAAGGTTTTTGCCATTTGATCTTCTGTTACAAAGGCATAGTTATATTTATACCTAATTTCTTGAGCAAAGCTTACCATGTTTTTTATAAGATTATTTCCTTTAGTACCCTCTTCCATTTTATATTCTATATGCTCAAAAAAGCTCAGAGGCACATCCATAGAAGCTAGGTTTGAGTAGGCTCCTCTAAAATACATGAAAAACGGAGCAGGCTCAAATAGTACCAAAGGTAGCTTTTCTTCTCCCTCCATCATTACAAATGGTAGGGGCCATAGATAATCATAGGCAAAGGTTGGGTCTGTAGGTGCATTAGGTACTTTAAACCCAAAGTTATACCATACATTATACTCCATTAAGTTCCTAAAGCTTTGGGTAGGTTCATCAATGTTTACTCTCCATGTATGTTGGTTAGTTCCAGTGTAGCCCCAAGGTAAACCAAGCTTTTGGTAGTTTTCCATATGTAATTCAATTTCTCTTTTTTCAAGCTCATTATCCTTATGACTATGGAAATAAATATGGGGTATCACCGGAATAAAATTCTTTTTTGCATACTCTAAGCTTTCAGCCAGCTCCTTTTTATGAATAAAGTCCTCATGGGCTGTATCATAGGTTAGTGCAAAGCTTAATTGACCAGTTGCTAAGTCCATTACTCCATCGTTATTATAATCAACTAAAAATGGTACTACGTTTTTTCCTGTATACATTAGATTTTCACCATAAATATTCTTTCTTTCGGTGGTTAGCTTACCGTCATAATAAAAGCTGTTTCCTGTTCCGATAACAATATGTATATAGCCACTACCATCACCAATGAGTATATCCATTTTTCCATCGTTGTTATAGTCACCTACATGGGGTGTAGCATATCTCTCAACTGGAATTGGCTTGCCTGCAAATATCAGCTGCTGAGGTGTATTAAATTGCAAGCCTTCTGACCCTTCAGTTCCTTCATAGATATATACCCTACCATTGCCATCACCTAACACTAAATCTGTAATATCATCTCCGTTTAAATCCTTGGCAAAAGGAGCTGAATCAGATGTCATTTCTATTTTTTCACCTGCTGTATCGTATAGAAATTCTGGTAAAGAAAACCCGTCTTCATTGTTTTTAAGTAAAAATACCTTACCCTTTTTGCTACCAACAATTATATCCATAAGACCATCACCATTGTAATCTAAAAGGGTTGGCGCTGCATTCTCTCCTATTGAAATATCTCTACCCATATTATATTTTAGGTAGCTTATGTCATCATATTGTGGCTCTTCATTTGTACCAATATTTTTTAGTAGACCGATTTTGCCATCATATGTACCCACTAGTAAATCAGTTAACTCGTCACCATCCCAGTCAACAAAGTAGGGATAGGGTCTAAAGTTATTTGTGAATTTTTGATAATAGCTTTTATATTCTGGAAGCTTTCCAAAGGTTAAATAGTCATTATTTTTATCCATAATGAATCTACCATTTGAATAAAAGGAGGTCTCTTCTTCTCCTAAAAACACTGGAGTTTTATTATCCTTTTGGTTCAAATGATATGTTATTGTACTGTGCCATTGTCCCCACTCATATGACCCCCTAACTAAAGAGAAGGTTGGAACCTGGTGAAAATTCTTTAAATAATCAATCCAGCTAATCATGTCCTTATTTCCAATAGAGCTTAGCACCTCATAATGGTTTTGCCACGCCATAGCTGGGCGACCATATGGCCCCATAACCTTTTTCATGGAAAAGCCATATTTATCTTTAGTTATAGTCGAAACCAGTTCATTTAAAAATTGCCAGTTTCCTGCTGCATAGAAAAATTGAAAGTATTCATTCTCTTCGCCTCTATGTTGAAAATCAAAGGATGTTATATATTTTGTAAAGTTGGGTAAAAACTCAGACAAAACCATTACTAGCCCTTTGTTATATGAATTTACTGTAAACAAGGCTTCTTTTCCTTGAGCTATCACAGCCTCAGCAGTGTTTACCTTTAAGCCATTAACCTTCAAAGGTTTCCTAGCATAAGCCCTATAGTCAGCTTCAAATGCCTTTGCCACCTTTTGAATGCCCTGAAAATCCTTTCCTGTATCTGGATAGCTTAAGGCTTTATCCATTATATCGACTGACTTTCCCCCTTCAACACCTGTAAAGGCTGTGGGAAAACTATTAATTATGGTATGGTCCATAATTAGCCTACCACCATTATTTACATAGGATACTAGTTCCTTAACAATTTCTTCTTCAAGATTATTACCTTCACTTATATGTAGATAAGCTCCATCGTATTGTTGTAAGCTGCTGGTGTTAAACTGGTCTATACTAGTTGCTTTTACATTGCTTCCAATAACTAAGTTTTGACTCATTTGCTGGTATAATGGTAAATATCCTTCATCATCATATAGAATTAGAAGATTAACCCCATATTTCGACTTATTGCTGTTTTCCTCATTAGTAATGGCTGAAGCCTCAATCCCAATAGATGCTGCAGAAATAAGCAAAGCTAAAACAAGTGGAACTATAGTTGCGTGAGCTATTTTTTTAAACAAGATGCTACCTCCTTAAATGTAATTATTATCAATTATACCATAGATTTCTTTAACCATAAATCATTGAAATGTTTTATCTCAGCGGCGCTACAACACTCCTGCTTCTTAAGCGGGAGATAAGTGTCGACAAGCTAGAAAGTAAGCGGAACTAGAGTTCAGATGGAGTTGAAACTCCATCTGAACTAAGTTTTCTTTACAATAGCAGGGATTGGTTTTCTTTATATTGCCATATGTTTATGGTAAATAATAGGTTGTATTAAATTGTCGAAATTGATATAATTTTCTTAAAGGACGTTCTATTTTCAGGAGGTTTTCTGTGGAAGGAAAAAAAGATTTTAAAAAATCTGAAAGAGAAATTAAATATGAGTATATTATTGAGGAGGGAGAAAAAACCAGAAAGCTAGGTAGGTTTGTGGTTTTAATAGGAATTGTAATAATGCTAATAGCCCTGTATTCGGATGCTAATATAATACACTATCCTTCAATAATCTACAGAGGAAGAATAGCCCTTATAACTGTATTTGCTACCTACATTGTATTTACCCTTACCCCTTATGCCGAAAGCCCCCGGAGAGTTATTAGATATTATAGCTACTGTCTTATAATGGCCATGTCTTTTGCTGTGTTTTTTAACCTAGTTACCTTTCAAGCCTATAATGGTATATTTGATTTTAGAGGCCCCCAGCTATTATTGGCCTTTAGTGTTTTTATAGTATTTTTCTCATTAGGTGCTAAGGAAAAGGTAATCAAAATTGTTCTTTTTCCCATAGGCTTTATGATTATTTACTTATTGTTATTTAAAGAAATGAATCCATATGAGTGGACAAAGTTCTTTAACTCCTTTGTTACTATTTTAATGGTTTGTTTATATCATAGGCATTGTATAAAAAGGGAGTACGGAGAATATAAGTCTAGAAAAATATCTCAATATAATATGCTTAAGCTTAAGCAAGAATTAGAAAACAAAAAAAATCAAGAGGAAAGTCTGCAGGTTAAAGCTAATCTTGACCCGCTTACAGGAGTACTTAGTAGGAGATCTGGATTAGAGGAGCTGGAGAAGATTTTTAATTTAGCAGCTAATGAAGAAAAGCCCCTAAGTATATGCTATATTGATTTAGATGGACTAAAAAGCATAAATGATGCCTATGGACATTCCGAAGGTGATCGTTATATTAAAATAGCTGTGGAAATAATACAAAAACAATTAAGGGATGGAGACCTATTAGCCAGAATAGGGGGAGATGAGTTCATTATCGGTTTATATAATACCCCTCCCCATGTTGCTGAAAAAATATGGAATCGTATTAAGGGTGGTTTTGATAGCTTCAATAGGCAGGAAATTATTTATTATAAGGTTAGTGCCAGTCATGGTATAGTAACCTATTATAAGGAAAATTACTCTAGTTTACATGAACTATTAGAAAGTGCAGATAACAAAATGTATAACGAAAAAAAGAGAAAGAAAATGTATAAGTAAATAGATAGATAAATTAAAATTAAAATTAAAAATTAAAAGTGAAAAATTAAAAATGCAAATAATAATTGAAAATGGAAAACTAAAAGTTAAGAATTAAGAGTTAAGAGTTAAGAGAAAACGTTGAATGAAAAAGATTAAAAGAAAAAATCAAAAATAAAGCACTAAATTAAAAGCATTAATCTATTTGTACATTGGCTACATTCTTTCCCCCTTGTACTGCTTGTACATTAACGCTTTTATCGGGATACTTCTCCTTAAGCTCCTTAGCCAAGTCATTAGCTAAAGTATCTATCTCACTTTGCTGTATACCCTCCTTAATTATCATCGTTCCAACAACTAAATTATCCTCTTGAATATAAACCCTGCCTCCCTGTACCTGTTCCTTCTCTAAAACCTCTTCTGTAGAATCTACATCAACATTTTCATCATATTCCTTTTCAGAGGTCTCAGGCTCTTGCTGTGGTGCCTCCTCAGTTTGGCATCCAACTGTAAATACCATTAAAACTGTTAATATTAAAATTACTACTAACATCCTTTTATATCCCATTTACTGTAGCCTCCAATATAAATATTTAATTATTATAAGTATTTGTAGCTAACTTAATTTGTATACACATTACTTAGTTGAGGTTTGACTAATAGCTTGGTTATTTTGCTTTTAATGGGGTATAAATATATTATAAAAATAAGTTGTGAATTTGGAGGTGTAATATGATTAGATTTAAAACAAAGGATGAGATATTAAATCTATATGTTAGTAGATATCCAGAGCTGGATGCCTTCGCTTTAGCACAGCTGGAGAGGGAATATGAACACTATCTAAAACTCTTAAAGGATTGTAGCACAAAGGAAGAAGCTAATATAGTTTTTGATAGGGAAATTGAAATAAACGAAGGAAGATTTAGAAGAAATAAAGATATTAAAGGAGTTGAATCATCACCCTGTAAAGACTTTTATCAGATACTTGCAAATTATGGTATGATAGTATTTTTTAGAGATAACATTTTAAAGGAATAGTACAAAGGAGTGATATTATGGCTGAAGAAATTAAGAAATGTAAATCATGTAAAAAAGAGTTTAATATTTCTGATGTTAAGGAGAACAAAAGTCTTTTCAAAACATTTTTTTCTAACCTAGTAAAATCAAATGATTACGACAAAAAAAATGAAGCTACTGATTACTGTCCCGAGTGCTTGATTGAAGATGCTAACAATCAAATAAGACAATAAATAAAGCAATAGACATGGGCTGAAGCTGATATTGAATCAAGCTTCAGTCTTTTGCTATTGCCTTTTATATAATATACTTCCATGCTTATCAATATGTTCTTTAAGTTCAAGGTTTTCTAAGGTTTCATAGTGTATAATGTCAAAATAATATGGCAAAGGAAGAATTTCATTTAGTTCAACTCTTATATTATTTAGAATTACTTCTGAAATGTCGGGTCCATAAATAGCAATATCAATATCTGACCCATTCTTGTAATTACCCATGCTTCGGCTTCCAAAAATTACAACCCTTTCAACTTCTTTATTGTTTATTAATGTGTTTAGTATTATATCTAAACTTTTCGGTGAAATTCCAAAGCTCATATTATCTCTCCTAAAAAATTATATACTTGAGTTATTGCATTATAATACTCTTCGTCAATCTTTTTTATAGCGAAATTAAAACGTTCCTCATTATATGTATGTGCTAAAATATTTCTCTTCTCCAGCATATCCATCCATACATCTCCATCTATAATAATCTCATAATGAAAGGCTGCTTTAATAACATCTCTTGGAAACTTAGCATCTATCTCCTTTGATTCTAGGTAATCCTTTAATGTTTTCCATGCTAGTTCAAATGTATATTCAAACCTTTGAATCAAGCCTTCTTTTTCCAATGTGCTTAGCTTTTCGATATCTACTACTGCAGCCTGAAACTTTCGATATGCTTTGTCAAAGTTTTCAAACCTTTGTCGCCATCTTATTTCTTTATTCATTTTATCCTCCCCATAATATATTATTAAGCTATATTTTTACTTATTATAGACTAGTTTTAACCAAGAAATAGCACCCCAGGTTTTTTCCCAAGCCTTTTTTCCGTAGGCGGCATAGGTAATTGCTTCTTCTTTACTGCCAGAGGATACATACTGTGGTAGTGTTTTAGGTATAGATTTAATTCCTAATAGATAATCTACTACATATTTATTACTGTCAATAGCCTTTTCAAGTAATTGCTCTGACTTTGCATTTGCCCCCTTAGTAGCTAAGGATAACAATGCCCTGTTAAATAGCCAATCACATGATTCTTCATAATATTTTCCAATAAGCTTATGAGCCTCTTTATATCTGCCATTTTCTATTAAGCTTGGCACCAGTAAATATCTAACCCCTTGGTTGTCATTAGGGTTTAGATCCAACATAGTATACATATTGTCAATAGCTTCTGTTGTACTGCCCTTTTCTATAAAACATTGTACAAATCCCATATTAGCCCTCATAAAGGGACGGGTTTCAAGTAGACCCCAGAAATGCCCCATATTCTCTTCAAAGTATGCTGTCCCCTTCGATTTAACAAAAACATCTAAGGCCTTTACATATAATGCTATCTTATGATCTATATTATTTGCGTCGTACTCTGCCAGAAGATTATATGCATCTACACAATTATTATCAAGCTTTAATGCCCTATTGGCAAGCTTTATTATTTCACTTTTGCTATTACTTTCCCATGCCGAATATATTAATTCTTGTGCTTCTTCTTCATTAGACAGCTTGTCCTTATTTTCTTCTAGCATACCATTTTGCAGTAAATCAGTTAAAAAATCGTTAGCCTCTTCTATTGACTTAAAATCTTGCTTCTGTAATATTTCACTAATAGCTAACATATTTTTCTCAGTCATAGGCTTATTTATGCTGTTTGGTGATGTCTTTAGCATTTCTTGTGGAGTAAGCTGTTTCTCATATGAGTCTATTGTATTGTAGATAAAATCCATAATTTTTCTACTATTATTGGAAAGTGTACTATAGCTAACTCCATACTTTTTAGCTATATCCTTTTGTGTAGGTTGATATTCTCCCCAGAAATCATCTAGGGTAATATGCTCAAGTACAGAAGCCCAGCTTCCACTCTTTTTAATTACGGGATTCATTTCGCAGGTATATAGATACCATAAACTTAATGCTTTTTCTATATCATAAATGAAGAGCTTCCCTTTAGTACCTTCAACAAACAATAGTGCTTCTTTACTGTAGGTTTCATTTTCAAAGGGAATAACATCTAAACCACCAGAGGACAAATACCCTTCTCCATAAATTAATTCTTTAACCAGCTCTATTTCCTGGGATAGCTTAACATCACTAAACTCCTTATCTAGCTGACCTTTACATAATTTATCTATAAATTTCTTTAACTTTTTTTCCATTTTAGAATCATAACTAGCCTGTAGCGGACTCTTTCTATCTAATAAACGGTGGGGCTTGCTAAGAAATTTTTTTACTAATAACTCTGCATAGAAGGAGTCTTCATCAAAGTAATCATTATCTAGGGAATCCTCATCCAAATAATTGTCATTTTCATCAGCCAGTCCTTCTAAAAGAGTTTCTATAAAAACATGTCCCTCAGACTTTAAGAAATCTCCCCAATCCTTATATTCACCCCCCAATGCTTCCAATAAGTTTCTTTTGCCTTTTATTTCATCTATGAAGCCCGTCATATCATGTTCATCAAATATAAGACAGCCATTTAAATACTCGTACCATGACTCTATTGGTAGTAATCTTCCTAAGTGAATATCTTTTATATTTATATCCTCCAAGGTGGTGTATATTCTAACAATCTTCTCCTCTTGCGCTAGTAAATCTATTAGAATTAGGCCATCATCACCATAAAAATCCTTAACTTCATATACACTTATATATCTTTCTCGCCAACTATGGATGTTTCTCAGGACTCTATCCTTAATGGCTTTATTTTTAGCATTTAAATATAGGTCAAATAAAGTCATTTCATCCTTAATTGGATAATCAAATACAATTAAATCCAATGTAAAGTCATAAAGCTTATCTACAATAGTCTTTTTATCAATATCTGTTTTACTTGCTAATTCTCCTAAAGCCTTGTCCACCAATAGCTTATTTGCCATAACAAATTGATAGAAGTCACTTCTTATTTCATCAGCATCAGTTTTCATAATAACATTAGGATTCATCACTATTAAGTTGTTATTTTTTCCGCAGCATCGTTTGTGTTTTTTTCCACTACCACACTGACAAAGCTCATTTCTTCCTTGCTTAAACATGGTTTTGGCACTCCTTAATTGGTCTTACCGAGTTTTACTATATTATATAATATATAATTTTTTTCATCAAATAAAAACGAATAAACCCCATAAGCCTATTGTACTTATGGGGTAAAAATTAGCTATGTACTTTACCAGCTAGCGGTAGCTAAATTACCTTTTTCAGCCAGCTGTAATTCTGTATCCGTATTAATATAATCTATCATGGCTTTTTTATAATCAAAAATAGCTTGATCTATTTCTTGCTTTTGCAGATTATATTGTAGCTTACTAATAACTCCAGTTTTGTATTGAACTTCAAGCTGAAGCATTTTTTCATCAGCCAATAGCTTATTTCTTAACTGTTGAACTAAGTCACTGCCTAGCTGATTATGTCTAAAATATAAGCTTTTAACTAAGTGTTCAAAATCCCTCTTTGTTTGCTTTTCATTTAACTCTGCCTCATCAGCTTCATATACGCTAATTAAATATTCAGTGTCATCTTCTTCATAGGCTATTTGAAGTTTTTCAACTATTTCAGCATTAACCTCAGTTAATCTTTCTACTTTTTTAAGGTCTAGACTTTGCTCCATAAATCCTTTTAATACATTTTCAAGCTTATACTTTTTAATACTAACGGCACCAGGAAGCTCAAACAGAATATCTATATTATCACTTACTTCTATATTTAAATCTGTCTTTAATTTTTCAATTGCCTGTTCAATTGAATTATCCAGCTTTTCGATGCTTAGTTCTAGGTTAATCTTTTGTGTTTCAAGATTATTGACTGCTAGCTCAGTAGTAAGGTCTAGCTCCTTCTTTGTTTTCTCTACATTTAGTTGCATATCAATATTAGCAATACTTTTTTCTAACAAATCTCTTTGTTCTTTTAATATTAGTAATTGATAGTAATCTTTTTGAAGCTGATATTTTAACAATTCAATGTCATTTTGCTTTTTTATGTCGGCCTGTTGATCTTCTAGCACCATCATTTCTAGGTTTTTCATCATGCTTGCTTCTTGCTTAAGTAATGCTTTATAATTGTCGGTGGCAGCTTCTACAGTATGCATCATTCCATGGTAATATTGGAATGCCGCTTGCTCTTCATTACTACCTTTCGAAGCACTATAGTACTCATCTCGTGCTTGCTTTCTTTGCTTTACCACACTGTCTGTGTACTTCCCAGCCCTTTCAACTTGCTTCTGTAAATCTTCATAATCCTCTAGGGTTTCTTCATATCTAAGCTTTAGAAGCCTATTATCTAAATCTAATTTCTTAATCTCGATATTTTCCTCTAAGAATCGATTTGTTAGCTCTTCTAATCCTAATGGAGTTTTGCTTTCCACTGCTAAAGCAGAACTGGATAACATTAAAGCTACTAATATTGTACAAATAATATTTCTTTTTAACCTTAGCATTTTATCACCTCATAATGTATTTGTTTCTATTATACATTTTTATATACGATATTACTTGTAAAATGTCTATTTTAATATATTAAAAAATTATTAACTGCTTAGCTTGTTCTTTTATATGTTGGCACCATCTTCACCATGTATTCTTTTATCTCGTCTCTATTATCGCCAATAATATCCCTTAGTATTTCCAGCTCTCTAACCAAAAGCTTAAAATCTGTAAATACTGGCTTACCAATAAAAATCTTTTCGTGCTTAGTTGCCTCAAGGCCCTCCTCCTCCATTAAAAGCTCCTCATACAGCTTTTCACCAGGACGAAGTCCGGTTATTTTTATTTGAATATCAGCTTCAGGTTCAAACCCAGATAATCTGATAAGATTTTTAGCTAAATCAATAATTTTTACAGGCTCACCCATATCTAATACAAATATCTCTCCACCCTTAGCCATAGCACCTGCTTGCACAACAAGCTGTACTGCCTCAGGAATTGTCATAAAGTATCTTGTTACCTCAGGATGTGTCACAGTTACTGGTCCGCCTTCAGAAATTTGCTTTCGAAAAAGGGGAATTACACTTCCATTACTCCCAAGTACATTACCAAAGCGTACTGCAACAAATTCTGTTTTACTAATAATATTTATAGATTGAATAATCATTTCAGCAACCCTTTTAGTGGCACCCATTATGTTGGTTGGATTAACGGCTTTGTCGGTGGATATTAACACAAAGCGTTTTGCACCATACTTATGGGCACATTCCGCAACATTTTTTGTGCCAAAAACGTTATTTTTAATAGCCTCCTGTGGATTATTCTCCATTAGAGGTACATGCTTATGGGCAGCTGCGTGAAAAACAATTTCGGGAAGATATTGTTTAAAGATTTCCTCCATACGACCCTTATCTCTTACAGATGCTATTAATATATCAAGATTTAACTGAGGATGCTTTCTTAATAGCTCATTTTGAATATCATAGGCATTGTTTTCATAAATATCTAGTATTAAAAGCCTTTTAGGCTTAAAGCCAGCAATTTGACGACAAAGCTCCGCCCCTATTGAACCACCGCCCCCAGTAACAAGTACGGTTTTACTTTCTAGGTAATCACTTATTTCGTCTAAATCTACCTTTACAGGGTCTCTTCCTAATAAATCTTCTATATCAACATCTCTAATCTCCTTAATGGTTACCTTACCATCAATTAGCTCAAATATACCAGGCACAATTTTTAACTTGCACTTTGTTTTACTACACTCTTCTACTATTTCCCTAATATCCTTTTTATTAGATGAGGGTATTGCAATTATTATTTCATCAATCCTTTTAGATTCTGCAATCTTTTTTATGTGATACCTGTCTCCTAAAACTGGAACACCATTTATTCTTGAACCCAGCTTTGAGTCATCGTCATCAATAATTGCTACTGCTTTACTATGGAGGTTATCATGGTTTTTTAATTCTTTAATAACTAGTGCACCTGCCTGACCAGCACCAATAATCATTACTCTTTTTGTTTCCTTCTTTTTTCCGAAGCTAAAAAACGAGGTCTCAGATATCCCACGAGTTGCCCTAATACTAAAGCGTACTCCACCTATTAAAACTATATCTAATATAAAGGCTAATATGTATATACTTCTTGGAAAGCTTTGCTGAGAGATAACCATGTAAGACACTACGCCAGCATTGGCAACAAAGGAGGTTAAAACAATTTGGAATAACTCCTCTATACTTGCATACTTCCATAGGTTCTTATACATACCAAATACATAAAATATTATGATTTTAAGCATGCTTAAAGAGAATATGTTTTCTTTATATACAGCAATATATGGTGCAACTACTTTACCAGTAAAATCTCCTTCAAATCTTATGTAAAAGGCTATCAAAAAAGCTAAATTTATAAGTATTATATCTATAGCAATTAAAAAAGCCCCTATCATTTTCTTTTTCATGTTTTCACCGCCAAAATAAATATAGTAGTATGAATATACCACATACTACTAATTATTATATCATTTGTATGCCTATAAAAATAGATGTTTAAGATTACAAAGATGTTACAAAGCTATAATATTACTATAGGGTTACTTATATTTTAAGTTTCCCCACTTAAATACTATTGCAGCTCCAAGAATAAAGGTAATTATAGATATTATTCCAATATCACTTGGAAAAAGAATTCTTGAAGAACCTAAAATTAATCCAGAAAAAAAATACAATATTTGAGCTTGATACTTAGAAAATAATTTGCTTAATATCTTTGCCATAATAATTAATCCAAAAAGTGCTCCAACAATAAATATTAGTAGGTTTACAACCTGAAACTCTTTTATTAGAAGTAGCATTTCTTCATATATACCCAATACTATTAGCACAGCACTACCAGATATTCCAGGAATTATCATTGCACAGCTGGAGATTAAGCCTGCTAAAAAAACACTTTTTACTGTTAAGCCTCCCCCAGTTAATAGGGGTGGCATTTCCATAAGACTAAAGGATATAACTCCCCCAAAAATCAATAACAAAGCATTAACCTTTGAATAATTGTTATTTCTTTTTATAATAAAGGGGATAGACATAAAAAGGCACCCCAGTATAAAGGCATAGGTTGGATTCCCGTGGAACTCCAGCAAATATGATAGAATATAACTCCCAAAAAAGATTCCTGCCACCGTCCCAAATACCATTACTATATAGGGCTTAACATTAAACTTCAAAAGGTCCTTTATTATACTTTCATAAATACCAAATATAACTAAAATGGTTCCACCACTCATGCCAGGTATTATTATTCCCAAACCTAAAATAACCCCTTTAATAAATAGTAGTGTTTGATTTTTACTAAGGCTTTTAATTGCTTTATCCATTCTGCATCCCCTTGCTTTATTTTACTGCTGTTTTTCTTACTGTAGTAATCTTGTATTATTTAGTACATTTATTGATCTCAGCGGCGTTACTAACAGCTTTCATATTACTATATCATTCTATGCTTCTTTTTCTCTATCTATTATTCTTACTAGGTAATCTAAAAACTCATCCCTAAGATCAGCTCGCCTTAATGCAAATTCTACAGTAGCCTCTAAAAACCCTTGCTTATTTCCAACATCATAGCGCTTGCCTTCAAAATTATAAGCATACATTGCTTCTCTTTCAGCTAATTCCTTTAGGGCATCAGTAAGCTGTATCTCTCCACCTTTCCCGGGCTTTGTAGCCTCTAATATATGAAATATTGCTGGATTTATAATATACCTTCCAAGTATAGCAACGTTTGATGGGGCTTCCCCTATAGATGGCTTTTCAATTAATCCCTTAACCTTATAAATTCTATCTTCTATATGTTTACCTTCTACTATACCATATTTGCTTACATCTTCATCGGCTACCTCTTGAACTCCTATAATAGATGTCTTATATTCTTCATAGGCTTCTATCATTTGCTTTAGACAGGGTTTACCGTTATAAACAATATCATCACCTAATAAAACAGCAAAGGGCTCATCACCAATAAAGCTCTTAGCGCAATAAATAGCGTGCCCAAGCCCTTTTGGCTCCTTCTGTCTAATGTAATGTATGTTTACCATGTCTGATATTTTTCTTACTTCAGCCAGTAAATCATCTTTACCTGATTTTTCTAGCTCAAGCTCTAACTCCACTGATTTATCAAAATGATTTTCAATGGAAGATTTGTTTCT
The DNA here is from genome assembly GCF_009017275.1 of Alkaliphilus pronyensis. Classification (GTDB taxonomy): domain Bacteria; phylum Bacillota; class Clostridia; order Peptostreptococcales; family Natronincolaceae; genus Alkaliphilus_C; species Alkaliphilus_C pronyensis. The sequence continues at coordinate 46,222 of NZ_WBZC01000026.1, forward strand.
ACCTGTAATAATCAATATTTCTTCTATACCAGATTCTACTGCTTCTTCTATTATATATTGCAGGGTTGGTTTATCAACTATTGGTAGCATTTCCTTTGGTTGTGCCTTAGTTGCAGGAAGAAAGCGAGTTCCTAATCCTGCTGCTGGTATAACTGCCTTACGTACCTTCATAAGCTTTTTCCTCCTATGTAAACTATTAAGCTCCTACTTTGGATATATTATATCATTTGAATAGGCAAAATTAAATAGGGGAGAATAAATTCCCCCCCCTATATATGTTTACAGTATCATAGCTGCTATAATTCCAAATATAACCAATGGTATGTTGTAGTGAATAAAGGTTGGTACACAGGTGTCCCAAATATGATCGTGCTGACCATCAATATTTAACCCCGCTGTTGGCCCTAATGTACTATCAGAGGCCGGAGAGCCTGCATCCCCTAGGGCTGCTGCTGTACCTATTAATAGTATAGTAGCCTGAGGACTAAAGCCTATGGCAGTTGCTAATGGAACATAGATAGCTGCTATTATGGGGATAGTTCCAAAGGAAGTTCCTATACCCATAGTTATCACAAGTCCTACTAATATTAATACAGTTGAAGCTATGAATTGACTTCCACCCATTAAGCCTGATGCCGCTTGGACCAATGCCTCAACTCCGCCTGTTTCTCTGATAATAGCACCATATCCTGCCGCAACCAGCATAACAAAGGCGATAAAGCCCATCATTCCGATACCGCTGTTTATCATATCATCAATATCTTTCCATTTTATGGCTCCTCCCACAAGCATAATAGCCATACCAACAATGGCACCAAGATGTAACGAGCCTATAGGACTCAATTGTATTGCTAAGGCAGATACAGCACCAATTAAGGCTACCCAATGGGTGCGTGTCATTTGTACTGGAGCTTCCTCAGATGCAGCAGCTACTTCCTCCTGAGATAACTGTACATCTTCATAATCTCTAGCCTTTCTATAGCTAAAGAAAATAGCTACAATTAGACCTATTACCATGGCTAAACCTGGAATCCACATTACCTTCCAAACATCTCCCTGAGCTATTGCCATTCCATTTTGTGACATTTGATCACTTATAATGCCATGAAATATCCATCCATACCCTACAGGCAATGCCACGTAGGGAGCCTTTAAACCAAAGGTCAATGCTGAGGCCACTGCCCTTCTATCGATTTTAAGCTTATTCATTACAGCAACTAACGGTGGAATCATGATAGGAATAAAGGCTATGTGTACAGGTATAAGGTTTTGTGAAAAACAGCTTACGATTGCAAGTACTACCACAAGAATAATTCCCTTTCCTTTAACCCATTGTACAATTTTTTTAGCCAACACCTCTGCAATTCCAGTTTTATGCAAGCATGCCGCCAATGCTCCAAGCAAAATATAGCTTAATGCTGTGCTAGAATTTCCACCCATGCCACCTATCAAAGTTCCCATTATGTCTCCAATTGGCATACCAGCAAGTAATCCTCCAACCAAGGCTGCTATTATTAAAGATAGAATAACATTTAGCTTCAAAAGGCATAACACTATCATTACAATAACAGATAAAACCACTGGGTTTGTTAACATAAAAATCCCCCTCCTTTTAACTTTATGAATATTAGTACAATTTTTTTTGTAATACCTCCTTCCTTAGTTAATATATTTTACAAAAATAAGTTCTATGATATTAGTAAAGCACCCTTAGGTAATTTTTCATTACAGGTGCTTTATAGCCTTTTTTATTTCACTCTGCCCAGCTTCTAGCTTTGTCAGCCAATCTTTTGCTTCTTTAGGGTGTTTAATAAGCTGGCAAATACTTGACACTTAAAGCTGTTGCTTAAAATTTTTCTATATGATACAAGTATATCATTATTATTAATACATTTTCAATAATAAATATTAATTCACAAGCAATTTCTAGAAAAATAACCTAACTGCATATCCCTTTTAACTATTGCCGTAGGCTTAATAAATGCTTAGCTTTAGTCTTTCTTAGGACTTTGTGTAAAAAGTATATTTATACACAATGGTGTTGTTGGTTAAGACGCGTTTATTAATCCCTACTAAATAAATCTCTTGTGTAGACTTTATCTACTGCATCTTTTATCTTATCAGATAGTCTATTGGCAACAATAATATCCGAAATATTCTTAAACTCATTTAAGTCTTTTATAACTCTTGAGTTGTAGAAATAATCTTCTTGAAGAGCTGGCTCATATACCACCACTTCTATTCCCTTAGCCTTTATACGCTTCATGACACCCTGAATAGCAGATTGACGGAAGTTGTCAGAATCCATCTTCATAGTTAGTCTATAAATACCAACAACCTTCGGCTGTCTCTTGATAATCATTTCAGCGATATGGTCTTTCCTAGTTCTGTTTGCATCAACTATTGCACCCATTATATTTTGAGGCACGTCCTGGTAGTTAGCTAATAGCTGCTTTGTATCCTTTGGCAAGCAGTAGCCACCATAACCAAAGGAAGGATTATTATAGTGATTACCTATGCGTGGGTCAAGCCCAACACCTTCTATAATCTGCTTAGTATCAAGTCCCCTCACCTCTGCATAGGAATCAAGCTCATTAAAATATGCCACCCTCATTGCAAGATAAGTATTAGCAAATAACTTAATTGCTTCTGCTTCTGTTGGATTTGTATAAAGTATAGGAACATCTTTTTTTATTGCTCCTTGTGTTAGCAGCTCTGCAAATATTCTTGCTCTTTCAGACTGCTCGCCAACCACAATTCTCGAAGGATAGAGGTTATCATATAATGCTTTTCCTTCTCTCAAAAACTCAGGGCTAAAGATTACATTATCTGTATCGAATTTTTCTTTGATTGCCTCTGTATATCCAACTGGTACGGTGGATTTAATAACCATTATAGCATCAGGATTAATTGCAAGTACATTTGCAATTACTGCTTCAACTGTTCTTGTGTTAAAATAGTTTTTTTCAGGGTCATAATTTGTTGGCGTTGAAATTATTACATACTCAGCATCTTTATAGGCTTCAAAGTTATCAGTTGTTGCTGTCAAGTTGAGTTCCTTTGTGGCAAGATATTCTTCAATCTCCTGATCAATAATGGGAGACTTTTTATTGTTAATTATATCAACCTTTTCTTTGATGATGTCTAAGGCTATTACTTCATTATGCTGTGCTAAAAGAACTGCATTAGACAGTCCAACGTATCCAGTGCCTGCTATAGTTATTTTCATGGTTTATTACCTCCAGAAATCCTAAGTATTTGTTGGGCTTCGCCCCTTATTTGTTTATCATAATTATACTATATCAGATTTCTAACTACACTTCACTACAGACTTTTTTTTGATTATAGGTCAGTAATTGACACTTAGCATAGTTACAGATGCTCTTCTATGGTTTCTAGGGAATTAATTTCACCTCTTTATGAATGGCATTAAAAATGGACCAACTAATCGTTAAGCTGATCCATCAAATCATATATAATTTAGAAAGCCTTACATGTGCCGCCAAATTAGAAAGTAATCTGAACTAAGTTTTCTTTATTTTCCTAACTCCAGCAAATCCTCTAAAGGTTCATAGCCTTTATTGTTAAATACGTACTTCCACACCTCTCCATCGATGGTAGCAGTAATCAGTCCCATCACCTGCCCTGGTTTTTTCTGAAAGGTCATGGGCAGCTCACCAAAGAACTCTGTCCCAAAGGATGATTCAATGAAGTCCAGTTCATTGAAATAAATCGTCCTGATGAAGTTCAAAATGTTAAACTTAATCTGATCTTCGAGATTCAGGTCACCTTTTTTAAGCATTTTCTTTACTTCTATTTCTGAATACTTCAATTGGCCATCCCCTTTCAAGACCATTTTTAAGAACCGAATTATTTCTTCTTATTAATGGCAAACCATGCAGTAAATAGAACAATTACTTTCAACGCTCTTTTTAAATACTGATTTATTTTTTCCTGTACTTATCTTCTATTATATTATACCTTTCATGGTTAATCTTGTCCCACTCAGTTTTCTTATAACTAATTCCTTTGAGTCTTTCATTAATCCAATCAGGGTCAAATTCTCTAAAGTACATCCCTTCAGCCCATGCCTTGATATCTTGATGATCTGGATGCTTCTCATCCTTGTAAATTTTCATAAACTCATAAAACCCATGAATTCCTCCAACATCTTCTGGGGGAGCTGTCTCCGCTCCATCAAATAGTGTCGGATATCCAAAGTAATAATCATCAACGATTTCTTCAAGCTTTATCGTAAACCACCAGTCATCTCCAAAGTCATAATTGTATCTGATTTCATTATGCTTCTCCAGATAAGCATCAATCTTAAGTCCAGATGGCTTACGGACCTCAATCTTTAATCGTTCCTGATGTGGCTTCTCAAACTGAAGCATTTCTGGTGGCATTGTCTTTAGTCGCTCTTCGTACATATCTTTGTTCTTCACATAATGCTGATGTTCAAGGTAGGCTTGTTCGTTATCTGTTACTATTTTGTTTTCTTTTGGCAGGTCAAACTCAAATAGATGATACCCTGAATGGGGATACCCACTTTGGAAATTGGTCACGTTCTGGATGACATCATGCAGTCTTTTATATGTAGCTCCCGCTGGCATGATGACTCTTCTCCAAATAAGTGGATTTGATTCTTCAAGCTCGATTTTAATTATGTATGATTTCATTTATTGAACACCTCCATTTAGTATTTGTCGAAGAGTTTATTGTCGAAGCATCTGATTATATATCTCTTCATGCCCGTCTCAATATCCCCCAACTAACCTCCCCGCAGCAACCTCTGACAAAGATCCTAAATCCTTCTCCACGATTGTAACTAGATACTGTAAGAACTCATCTCTCAAATCACTTCTTCTAAGAGCAGTCTCCACAGTAGCTTCAAGGAACCCCTGCTTATTTAGCTACAAGCAAACATCGAATTGTCTATGTAGCACCTCTTCCAAGCTTCTTCTTGATTGCTCCAACAATTACGTCAACATCTTCAATTTTCATAAAGTAGATAATCACAAAATACGATACCGCTCCAACACCGATCGCTATTAGAAGCGAAAGGTTCTGAGATAAAGAAGTTGTTAGGTAGTTAAAGCTCAGTTTAGCTAATCCGCCCATAGCTAATGAAGCAAATAAGATTTTTAGGAATGAAATGCTGATTTGCTTCATTCCGAATGGGCCTATTTTCTTGCGAAGGCTTACAAATAGTAGAATAGTAGTGAAGATAGCTGCAATTGAAGTTGCTAAAGCTAAACCCCCTATACCCAAATAACGAGATAATATAATATTAAGAATGATGTTAAGAATCATTCCTAAAGCAGCATTCTTAACCGGAGTCTTTGTATCATGCATTGAATAAAATGCTCTAGACAAAACTTCTCGCAATCCAAAGCCCATCATCCCAATTGAATAATAGAATAAAGCTAATGATGTTAGTTCTATAGCAGCGATATCAAAAACTCCTCTTCCAAACAAAAGTGTTACAATTTCATATGAAAAAAGCAAAAAACCAATAGTTGATGGTATTACTAGTATATTAACACTATTAATAGCCTCAGAAATAATCAACTTAAAACCATTAGCATCATTGTTCGATGTTTTCTTCGACATCATAGGAAAAATAACAGTCGCAATAGAAGTGACGAATATGCCCTGCACGAATAAATTCAACCTATTTGCATAATTTAAAGCAGATATTCCACCAACTATTAATTGGGAAGCAATATTTCGATCTACTAAGATATTGATTTGATTTATTGAAGAGCCTATAATAATTGGAAGTCCAATCATAACCATTTTTTGTATATTGCTATCTTTGAAATCTAAATATAATTCATACTTATATCCGAATTTTTTTAAGTATGTTAGCAAAAATACTAGTTGACTTACATAAGCAATTAAGCTCCCGATTGCCAACAACATTAAATTGAACTTTAAACTTAAAAAAATTGAGATGATAAAAAATATATTCAGCGGAATACCAATAAATGCAGGAATTACATAGTTCCCTTTTAATTGAATAAAACCACTAAGTATACTCACTGTTCCTGTAAAGTATATACCTATAATTAGAATTCTAGTAAAATTTGAAGCTAATCTTAGCGCCTCTCCTTCAAATCCTGAGGCAAAAATCATAACTATTTGGTCAGTAAAAAGATATGTAATGATAACTATAACTGTACACAACAAAGCAACTATATTTATTAAGTTGTTTGTGAACTTTAACCCTTCACTTTCTCCGGTCTTTTTTAATATACTGCTATACATAGGAATATATCCCGTTGCTATTGAAGTAGCAACAAAAGTAAAAATAACTCCAGGCACAGTTAATGAAATTAGATAAGCATCACTAACATTCGAAGCTCCATATATATATGATAATCCTAAATCTCTTAATAATCCCAATACTTTTGAGAGTATTGCAAAAGCCATAATTATTAATGCATTCTTTTTCATATTATGATCAACTCACCAACTTTGAATTCTTATTAAATCGTATCCTTTTATTTACAAATATTCTCCACATCCAATAAATTCCAGACATTAATGCAATTAATTCATTAGCACTTGAGGTAAAAAGAAAGTTTCCTACTGGAAGCGAAATCATCTGTAATAGAATTAAGTAATTTGTGACTTCACTAATGGGTGTTCTATTTTTTTCCATTAATGAATATTTTGAAAATACTCCCATGCTAAAGCATAATAATAACAATCCTATATATCCAATATTATTTATAATAACTATCGAGTCTGGATGCCATCTAACCCCAACGTGAATTATATTACTCATTAATTCCTGAATACTCGTGTTGCTAAATGATTGGAATCCCAAAGGAATAAGTCCAGATATTAAACTTGAAAATGATGAAAACCAAATTTCAGAAACATAACTGGAAACATAAAAAAATCCAAAACCAAAGTAACCATAAAATTGATAAATCAAAAATGACAGTTTTGGAAAAAGTTTAGATACTATACCGTTAGCATCATAATTTACATCTGGACGTACAATCGACAAATCAAAAACAACGCCTCTAGCACTAATACCATTCAATAATATAAAAACACCTATACTTCCTAACACCAAACTTACAGTTGCAGTCTTATAGTTTATAATTCGCTTCCTAGTATTTCTTTGCTTTGATAGTACCACATATGCAATTAGAATTATCAACTCAAAGAACTCAAAACTAGTTCCTCGTCCCACTCCTATATAGATATGAGCAAATGTAATCATAAACAAATAAAACTTATCAAATTTGCTTCTGATCTCTTTAAATAAGAATAGAGAAATATAACTTATATAAAGAAAGAATTTCACGTAAAACAGCATTAATATATACGGAATTTTCGTTAAAGTAAGCACGTTAATCTGATTATGCTTAAAATAATTTTGATACTCATAATATACCGATACATTATTTAATAAATTAGAAATAAGCCTTACTGGATTCTGTCCTGTATAATAATTTACAGCCATAATTGAGAACAATATAGACACAAAACCAATGGTAAGTAGCGATAGTTTTGATTTTATTAGTAACCAAAATCCGTTAGAACTGTATTTTACTTTGGTGTTCAGATTTTTTTTATAACTGTACCCGCCAAAAAAGAATAAATAGTTAATCCACATAAATAGTATAGATAGTAACGTTTTATTTACTTCTAATGTAGTAGTACCTATTAAAAGAATTACAAATACCGTATACAGAAAATACACCCATAAAATAATTTTTTTAAAATCCATATCACACCACTCTTAATCATTATTTATTTGTATCAGTCTCTATTAAATCATTAAACTCATTAGCTAGCTTTGTTGAAACGCTGTCTTTATTATGGTTCATTTCATATTTCAATCTACCTTCATTTGCCAAATTATGTCTCAATGCTTTATCAGTAATTAAACGTTTTAATTCTATATAAATATCTTCTGGATTGTTTACACATAAAGCGACATCCATTAGATAACTCATGGAAGCTACTTCTTTTGGTCCTATAGCAAGTATTGGTTTGTTCAGCGACAAGTACTCTGGAATCTTTGTAGATATTGATAATCTTGTAGATTCTATACTTTTTTTATTGAAAGATTCAACATGAACTGTAATATCACAATTATTTAAAACACTTTTTAATTCATTTTGATTAAGACTCCCACAAAATTTACTAGCCCCTTCAACATTAATTAGTTTCTTAATCTCTTGATCAGGTTCATAGCCAGAATATACTTCAAGCAACAATTTTTCTTTACCATTTTCACAATTTATTTTTTTTATTGCCTTTGCTAATAAGTTTATATTCTCAAATCTATTAAAATGTAGGCCTCCAGCATATACAAGTTTCATAACATCATTTTCAACAATTTCTACATCGTTTAACTTCATAGATTCAGTCATATTCATTGCCAAAATACTATCTTTATTAAATAATTCTTTATATATAGAGCTCATTTCTTCTGAAATTGTTATAAGCAAATCACTTTTCTGCACTATATTTTTCATTTTTTTTAAAATATAGTATCTTCTTAACCACCAAAATAGTGAGATAGTATTTCTAGGGAGAATATAATCATCAGTAATATAAGTAACAAGCTTAGCTTTATACCTTTTTTGAATATAATTTGCAATATCATATGCAAAACCAGTGTCCCCAGCACATAAGAAAACAATTTGTGGTTCAAAGTCATCAAGCCATTCATTCAAGTTTTCATTTTTCCACTTTTTTGATATCCAAGCAATTTCTCTGATGATTCGAAAAAACTCATTTCTCAAATATCCTTTTTTGTATCTACCTCTATAAGTATTATTTGTTTCTATTTTGGATTCAAAGTTAACTACTTGTCCTGGTGAATGTCTTAAGATTAAACTTTTCAAAATATCAATATCTGTAATTCTGTAATATTTTTTAAAATAATCAGACGTGGGCTTCTCATGATTAAAATACAGCTGAGCAACCTCACTATAATCAAATTTACTAAAGAAAGAAGCTAAGGTTTTTCCATTATTTTTTGTTTTACTAAACGCACTATTACTTATCACTATAACTCTAGGTCTTGAGACATTTACATCTCCTAGCATATATGTCTACCCCAAACAACTCTATTTACATAATCTGTATATGACAAAATGATTCTCAATACTTTCTCTGAAACATTTGGCATACTATAATCTGATACTAATCTTAACGTATCTTTCTGTTGAGTTTCTAATACTTCTAAACCTTGAATAATTCTTTCTTTCTTAAGCCCAACCATCATAACTGAAGCTTCTTCCATTGCCTCAGGCCTCTCGTGTGCTTGTCTAATATTAAGTGCCCTAAATCCAAGTATTGATGATTCTTCACTGATTGTTCCGCTATCACTTAAAACAGCCTTTGCATATTTTTGGAGTTTTACATAATCGTTAAATCCAAGTGGCTTTATGGTTTTAACTAACGGATTGAACTCAATGCCTTTTGCTTCAATCATTTTTCTTGTTCTTGGATGTGTACTCACAATCAATGGCATCTGATACTTTTCTGCTATCGTGTTTAAGCTATCTACTAGATCAATAAAGTTTTGCTCAGAGCTGATATTTTCTTCTCTATGAGCCGATACTACAAAATACTTACCTTCATATAATCCTAACCTTTCGAGTACATCTGATTTCTCAATATGGCCTTTTCTTGAATTTAGAACCTCAAACATTGGGCTGCCAGTTTTAATCACTCTATCTGCAGGCAGACCTTCTCTTAAGAGATACTCTCTAGCAATATCGCTATATGTTAGATTGATATCTGCTGTATGGTCCACAATCTTTCTGTTTGTCTCTTCTGGGACTCTCTGATCAAAGCATCTATTGCCTGCTTCCATATGAAAAATCGGGATATGTCTTCTCTTTGCAGCAATCGCACAAAGGCAACTATTCGTATCACCTAACACAAGAAACGCATCTGGTTTCACTTCTTCTAGGATTGGATCAATCTTCACGAGAATATTTCCTATCGTTTCTACTGCAGTTCCCGTTGCAGCATTCAAGAAATAATCTGGTTTCTTTAAGTTGAAGTCATTGAAGAATACTTCATTTAGTTCATAATCATAGTTCTGTCCTGTATGAACAAGAACATGATCAATCGCTTCTGACTCATCTAATTTATTTATAACAGCTGACAGTCTGATTATTTCTGGTCTAGTCCCAACGACAGTCATAACTTTTAATTTCTTCATTAGTTATACCTCCAAATAATAAGTATCAGGTTTTTCAGGATCAAATGTCTCATTGGCCCACATAATTGTTACCATATCTGAATCTCCAAGATTCTCAATGTTGTGTGTATAGCCCGTTGGTATATCAACCACTTCCATCTTGTCTCCACTTACGAAATACTCGAAAACTTCTTCTGAATCTATTTTCCTAAACCTAATGACACCTTTGCCACTTACAACTAGAAATTTCTCATTCTTCGTGTGGTGCCAGTGATTACCTTTCGTAATTCCAGGTTTTGAGATATTCACCGAAACCTGGCCACGATCTGGTGTTTTTATGAACTCAGTGAAAGACCCTCTATGATCTACATTCATCTTTAAGTCATAACTAAACTTATCATATGGTAAGTAGCTTAAGTAAGTGCTGTAAAGTTTCTTTGCAAATGCATCAGCCATATTTGGAACTGACCTATCTTCTCTACTTTTCCTAAATGAATAAATTAAATCCGCTATCTCGCTTAAAGTAATGGTATGCACAACAGGAACTTCGCAGAATAAATCTACTTTATTTTCATTTCTTTCTAAAGCATTAATCAGCTCACTAACAACATCATCTATATATACAAGATTCATTACTACGCTTGGATCATTTACTTGAATAGGAAGGTCATGTGCAATATTATAACAGAAAGTCGCTACTGCGCTGTTATAATTAGGTCTACACCATTTACCGAACACATTTGGAAATCTGTAAACAAGGGCTTTAGCCCCAGTTTCTTTTACATAAGTAAATAAGAGATTTTCTCCCGCCTTCTTACTTTCACCATAAGGATTAACTAACTCAGCTTGAATAGACGATGAAATCATCACTGGGCAGGTGTTGTTATGCTTCTTAAGAGAATTCAATAAATCGGATGTAAAACCAAAATTGCCCTCCATAAATTCAGATTGTTCTTTGGGACGGTTAATACCGGCAAGATGAAACACAAAGTCAGCCTCTTTACAGTAACCATCAAGCAAAGAAAAATCAGTATCTCTATCATACTCAAATATATCATCATACTTCCTATTTCTCAGCTCAGCTATTAAGTTTTTTCCTATGAAGCCTTTTGCCCCAGTGACTAAAATCTTCATTATTTATCCCAACTTTCCAATTGTTCTCTTACATAATCAAGCTGAAGTAATTTTTCTTTAATCTGCTCTATATTAAGCCTTTCTGTATTATGAGAGTTATACTCATCTTCAGATGAAAGCTTTTGATCTCCTTCAACAAAGTATTTGTCATAGTTTAAGTCTCTTTTATCAGCAGGCACTCTATAGAATTCACCTATGTCTTTTGCTACAACGTGCTCTTCTTTTGTAAGAAGTGTTTCATATAGCTTTTCACCATGACGAGTTCCGATGACTTTAATTTCATTGTCTGCTTTAAAGAGTTCTTTAACTGCTTGAGCTAAATCTCCTATAGTTGATGCTGGGGATTTCTGAACCATAATGTCTCCAGCCTCAGCATTTTGGAAAGCAAATACAACAAGTTCAACAGCTTCTTCAAGACTCATTAGGAATCTCGTCATATTAGGGTCTGTAACGGTAAGGGGTTTTCCACTCTTAATCTGATCAATGAACAACGGAATAACTGAACCTCTTGAAGCCATCACATTACCATATCTGGTACCACATATGAGAGTTTTTTCCGAATCAACTGTCTTAGCTTTTGAAACAAAAACTTTCTCCATCATAGCTTTTGAGATTCCCATTGCGTTGATCGGATAGGCTGCCTTATCTGTAGACAGACATATTACCTTTTTAGCTCCCATCTCAATAGCACCAGACAATACATTATCTGTTCCTAATACATTAGTTTTTACCGCCTCAAGTGGGAAGAACTCACAAGAAGGCACCTGCTTAAGAGCAGCTGCATGAAAGATATAATCTACCCCATGCATGGCATTCTTAACACTCGCAAGGTCTCTAACATCTCCAATATAAAATCTCAGTTTATCATTCTTGTAATGTTTTCTCATGTCATCCTGTTTCTTTTCATCACGAGAAAAAATTCGAATCTCTTTAATATCTGTATTTAGGAATCTCTTCATAACTGCATTACCAAAAGATCCTGTTCCACCTGTAATTAATAATGTTTTGTCCTTAAACATTTGATTTTTCCTCCTAAAGTTTGCTTGTAATACCTTTTAACAAGTCATTATACTTTGATGTTTGGGTTTTTCTTGCCAATTTTTCCTCAGCATATTTTCTAGCATTTTTGGACATTAAGTCAAGTTCATGTCTATTGTGATAGTAATATTTTACTAATTCAACTAAGGATTCTTTTTTAAAATTTTTAACAATTACACCAATGCCTTCATTTGTAATTTCGTTAGAAATATAACTATCAGAATCAAACATTCCCAGCAAAGGGCTACCTGCAGCTAGAATTTGGCCAATTTTTGACGGCAACGCAATTTTAGTCATATCTCTTTCAAGCGAAACCAACTCTAAATCTCCTAAACTATATGCACTCGAAATTAAATCAATTGGTTGCAATGGAAACATTAATGTATTGTTAAGTTTCCTTCTTTTGATACTTTTCTCCATGCTTTTTTTATACGAACCATTTCCAATAATGACAAATTTAATGTCATCGAATTCTCTTTCAAGTTCTTCTGCAGCGTCTAATATAACTTCCCAATTTTGAAATAAGCCTATATCTCCTGCATATGATATGTAGAAAGATTCTTTATCCAAATCAAATTTTGAAAAAAGTTGATTCTTTTCTCTATCTACTTTATTAATTTTATCAATGTCAACCCAATTTTGAATAACCTCAACTTTATCTGCACTGCACCCTTGCTGTAAAATTGTATTTTTCATATCTTCAGATATAGTAACAATTTTTGTATTTGTGTTATAAACTTTTTTTTCGAGATTTCGCAAGAACTTAACAAGTAAATTTTTCTCACTTAATTTTTTCATTTTCACAAGTGTATCTGGAAACAAGTCTTGGGCATTATATAACGTTGGTGCAATTTTTTTAAATTTTGTGCCTAGTAAACCTAAGAAAGGAGGAGTACTATAGATATAAATAGCATCAGCTTGATGTCTTTTAGCTTCCTTATAAATACTAAATGTTAAAAGCACATATTTAATCATTCGAATAAAAAGACCATTTCCTTCACCGCTTTTCGAACCCACTCTAATTACCTTTACATTTTCTGCAACTTGTTCAATTGGGTTCTCCAAGTAATACTGTTTAGTTTCCTCGGTTATCCTTCTAGAAGGAAATCCAGTTATAACTGTTACATTATTATGTTCTCCTAAATCGAGGGCAAGTTCATACAACAAAGAATGTCTTTCTTTCGCTAAATGCCCCACAAGAAACGTAATATTCATTCTACTTCCTCCCATAGTTTTCAGGGATTAGTTTGTAATAATAAACTTTACCCATATTTCCATTATCATTTATATAGTTCTTCCACCCAAATTTCTCATAGAATTTTATCGCTCTAATATTTGTTTCTGGTGTCTCTAAGATAATACTTCTATAATTTCTTTCTTTTGCAGCCATTTCATAACCTGCCAACAATTGTTTGCCAATACCTAAATGTGAGTATTCTTCCAATACAGCAATTCCTGTTAACCTTAAAATTGGACCTGGGGGTTGATATTGTGTTTTCAAACTTTTTGTAACATTATCATGTTTGGTAATTATATTCTTGATTTTTGCAGGAATTTTTTTAAAAGCTGATTTATACTTGTAGATAAATTCCTCACCAAACAATAAATATGGCTTTCTAAAGAAACTCAATGCTATTTTTTTCATTATATATTTGTTCATTTTATCTTTGTATCCTTCTAGTCCACCATATACCAACCCTAGCATTTTCCCATTACTATTCTTTGCAGAAACAGTAACGGCATCTTCATTTTTAAGTAAATAGTTAAACCTCTCTGCAAGGTAGATCTTTGAAAACTCACTTTCTGAAAATAAATTTTCAACGTGAATTTGAATGAAAGAGTTAACATCTTCTTTAGTGAAGCTAGATATAATGATGTTTTGTATATTTAATGCTTTTCTTTGTTTATTATCCACTAGCAAAATCTCCTCATTAAATATGATTGAAAGAACTATACATATATTGGAGTTAACCAACTCAAATAATTATCCCTTTTACCAGCCACTATTTCGATATAAGTTTGATGAACTCTCTTGGTTATATTGTCTTGATTACCATTTGAAACCTGAATTCCATCCACATTTACTACAGGTGTAATTTCCATTGCTGAACCGCATAAAAAGACTTCATCACATATATATAATTCCGTTCTGTCAATTTCTCTTTCATCAACCTCAACATTCAACTCATTCTTGGCTAATTGAATAATTGCATCTCTAGTTATACTTTCTAGTATTGAAGCTGTAACCGGTGGAGTTATAAGTTTACCATCTCTTACTATGAACAAACATGATCCAGGACCTTCTGAAACCTTTCCTTGATTATTTAGGAAAATAGCTGAATCATATCCGTTTTCTATTGCTTCCATTTGAGCCATACGGCTATTAATGTAATTTGCACCTACTTTAACTTTTGGTGAAAGATTCTTATCGCTAATTCTCTCCCAAGAGCTAATACAACACTTTATTCCTCTGTTATTGTTAAAATCATTTCTTGATTTAGCTATAGGAGCAATAAACATATTAATAGGACCTTTAGCCATCCATGATCCAAAACCATCAATAAATACAGTTTGCCGAACGGCAATATCTTCCCTATAATTATTAGCTGTCACCACATCAATAAATCCTTTTTTCAACTCTTCAACAGTATATTTATCTTCCATACGAAACATTTTCATCGAATTTTTTAAACGTTTGAAATGCTCGTTTAACTTAAATGCATAAAGCTGTTTATCTTCTCCATTCCAATAACATCTAATACCTTCAAATACGTTAGCACCAAATTGTGATGTTGGTGCCAGAACATTTATTGTTGCTTCGCTTAGTGGGACAATATTACCATTTAACCAAATTAAACGATTATTATTCATTATTAATTCTCCTTTAATCTACATTTTCACTTTTCTTATTCTGCTCCACATCATAACTACCTTCCATTTTTAGAACCTTAAAAATGGTCAATACAAAGATTTTTAAATCAAACCAAAAGCTCCTATTCTCGATATAAAGCAAATCATATTTAAACTTTTCATCCCAAGACAATTCATTTCTACCGTTTATCTGAGCGTATCCTGTCACACCAGGTTTAACTTCAAATCTTCTTTTAGGTATGAGGGGATAATCTTCATATTTGTATGGGTGGTACGTTACTGGTGGTCTCGGTCCTACAAAACTCATATCTCCTCTTAATATATTAAACAACTGTGGTAACTCATCTAAACTTGTGTTCCTTAATAATTTACCTACTTTTGTAACTCTACTGTCATTTGCAAATGAATCTAATCCGGTTCCCATCCTCTCAGCATTCACAACCATAGTTCTAAATTTAAGTATAGTGAAGTCTTTTCCATTCTTTCCTACTCGTTGCTGCTTAAAGAGAACCGGACCTGATGAGTCTATCTTTATAACTAATGCTGTAATCAACATTATGGGAGCTACAAGAATTAGCATCACAACACTCAACAAAATATCGAAAGTTCGTTTAGATACCTTATACATTGTTAAATCTCCTTCTTCTTTTATCATTTCTGTGTTTTTTCAATATTGCATTTTATTTCAGCAACTTTCTCATTAACAGCAATTCTATTCTTTATAAAAAACTCTCCACTCTTCTTAAGAAGTTCTTTTTCATATTCTCTAATTTCTTTAACTCCATTTAGAAAAAGCTCTCTCATGTCATATATTTCTCTTGTCTGCTTAACATTACAAAAACTTCTTGAAAGAATAACCATACTAGAACCTAATCTATAATGTTCTGTGATTATCTTTTCAGCTGGTAAATTTCCTTTTCCTAACTGTGCAATTCCACCAAAACCATATGGTATGCCTGCAGCTTTAATCTTATTGCATAACTTCTCCACTGTACCGTCAGCCAAAAGTTCAAACATAAATTTCATATTATAGCCAAGGTGAAGATCATTGAGTCCTATATGAATATAGTCAATTCCATCAACACTCAAAATATCATTAATATTTTCAACAGCTTCAGGAGTCTCTAATAAAAGCATAGTTTTGGATCTCTTATCAACATATCTAACAAAAGTGTCTACTTCTTCTTTTGACTTAAAAAATGGAAGCATGACAATGTCTGCTCCATCATCAATAACTTTATTAATTTCATTTTTAGACCCTTCATAGATAGGATTTACTCTTACAAGTAGCTTTGAATTCTTAAGTACACTCTTAACACTCTTTACATCTTCAATATTGTGTCTTGATATTACCGTGTCCAAATGCCCTTGACGTTCTTCTTTCCCGTTAATCTCAAGGTCAATAAATATCCAGTCAACACCGCTACTTTCAGCTATTCCTGCAATTGTTGGATTATTCGTTATGTACATCAAATACAAAGCCATAGTCCAGTCATCCTTCCTTATCTAAAGTCTATGTATTGTATAGAGGTGCTTGTTTTTGCATCTTAATTTTCTTCTCTATATGTTGAGTTTCGTACTTGATTTCATACTATATCTTGCACAATCTCGCCATTTGGTTGAATATATAGACGTGTAATGTTTCTGTAACATTAGTACATTTCACAGTTATGCCAAACCCCTTGATATTACTTGTTTGCAGCCTCTTTATCCTTTCACCATACTCACGTCGTTATAATTAACGATAGATGAACCATTGTTGAACCATTGTTAAACAGCCGTTAAACTATCGTTCTCCATTCTTTCATCACAGCCAAGGTACTTCCTCCCCCCGCCCTTCGTCTCCCTCACCTTCACTCTCACTACCATGCGCACTACATTTTACTTTTCCACCCTCATAGCTAGTGACACCACCAGTTGGACATATCTGATTAAAATTATCTATAAGAAATTGATTAAAAATACTATCCTCATGATCAATATCATTTTCAACCAGAAACGCTGAGTACATTCTTTCTACTGTTTTCCTATTAGCGGCACATACACTTTCTTCAGCCTTGCTTCTGAATCCCCCTAATCTTGGAACAGCTATTGCTGCAATGATTCCTAATATTGCTATCACAACAATTAACTCTATTAAAGTAAACCCATCAGATTTTTTATTCATTGTGATCACCTTTAGTGGGCGGTTGGTAAGTTGGATAGTAGAAAGCACGAGCCATCGTTAAGCAATTGTTAAACCATCGTTGAACTACTGCTATGCCATCATTCAACTATTTTTTATCCTTTCACCATATTCACGGGTATAAACCATTGTTGAACTATAGTTAAGTCATTGTTTATCCATTGTTATCACCCAGACAAAACCTTTACAATTTGATTTGCCCATTTGCGAAATTGTACAGCTCGTTCGTTATTTACTTTAAACCCAACAGAAATAATGACTTGTAAATTGTAATGCTTTACTTCTCTATTTACCTGGCGTGAACCTTCAGTTTGAACTATTCGGAATTTCCTAATAGTTGCTTCCTCTTGAAGTTCGTGATAAGAAAAAATTTTTTGATATGTTCGTTGATTGTCGGAACTTCTACATCGTATAAAGCTGCTAACATCTTCTGTGTTAGCCAAATGTTCTCATCTTCATATCTCATCTCAAAGCTTTGAGAATCATCACCTGTTGCTGCAATATATGTCAGGTACTCTGCTGTGCTCGAACGAATTGCTATATCGTTTTTCTTTTTCACAAGAGCACTCCCTTCACCAATTAGATTGTACTATGTTATATGGAATTCCTTTTATAAATCGACTTCCCTACGCTATCAATATGTGTCTTTAAATCTTTATTTGATATGTCTTTATAATCTACTACATCAAAAAAATATGGTAATGGATATTCTTCATTTAAGTCGTCACTTATTTTTCTAAGTATCTTTCTATCTATATTTTCCCCTACTATGGCTAGGTCAACATCTGAACCTTTTTTATAGTTTCTCATGGCTCTACTGCCAAATAGAATTACTTCATCTATTTCTTTATACTTGCTAACAGCTTCTAAAATAAGCTTTAAATCTCTATCAAGTAATCCATACATTTCTATATCTCCTTAAGTAACTTATCATAAAGCTTTTTAAGCTCTGGAAAATATACTTTTGTAATATCATCAACCATTTTTTTCGCCAATTTTTCATCATATGTATGAACTGTTAAGTTTCTATCTGAAAGGGCATCAATCCAAACATGTCCATCATCAACTAGACCAATTTGAAACGCTTGCTTGATGGTTTCCCTTGGGCTTTTTACACTAAGTTCTTGGGCTTCAAGATAATCCTTCATCAACTTCCAAGAAAGTTCAAAACATATTTCAAAGAACTGTATTATGCCTGCTCTTTCCAGTTCTGTTTCTATTGGTTCATTAATATATTGATTTAATAGATTATAAGATTTTTCAAAATTAGTAAACCTTTGTTTCCATCTAGCATCTTTCAATTGATCCATTTGAAGACTCCTTTCCTTTGAATCATAGTTTAACCATCGTTTAACTATCGTTTAGCTATTTCTAACTGCTATAGCATATCAAATAAGATAAATACTTTGTTATCTGAGGATGAATATTTTTTAGACTCATTATTGTTTAAAACTACGATTGGTATATTAGACTCTAATTTCTTATTATTATCTGCTATAGTTATTTTACCTTTTGGTGCAAGCTCTGATATTGATGTTTTAACTAATTGGCTTATATCATCTTCACCTAAAATAATATATATTTTGTCGTTTTCCTCCAATAGCTTAGTGATTTGTGCTTTTATTTTTTCCTTTGTTTCATTTATATAGCTATAGTGATGCTTTATGTATTTATAGGTTTTGCTTATTTTTTCTGCCATTCCCTTTGGAGTTAGCATATAGGCCACTCTATTGGCTGGTATACTCTCCACCTTTATTAGACCTTCCTTAATCATTTTCTTTAGAAGTAGATTAACGCTCCCCAGTGAAAGCCCAGTTTTTTCAGCAATCTGTCTTTGGGATATGTTTTCATTTTCTTTTATTACCTCAAGCAATGTATATTCTTTATCCATATCTGCACCTTATTTCGTTATTAGAGCGTTCATTTAATGAACGCTCTAATATAATTATATATTTGATTTTTTAAAAGGTCAATGATTTATATTATTTGTAATCTTGTTGTAATATTTGAATTGAATTAATTATAATTGGCTCACTAGTAACACCTTTATGCTCAATTATAATATATTGGCCTCCTGCTTCTATATCTGCTGTAGTTGTAAATTGAAAGCTTGAGGTATAATCTTCTATAGTATCCTGTCTATGTTGTTGGTATTTACCAGTTCTACTTATAACGTATACTCTAGCATTCTCTAATGCAGAGCTATTATCTAATTCTAACTCAACAGTATAATCAGTATTTGGCTGTAGTGTAAAGTTGTTGGAAAAAATGCCCCCTCTATTGTCCTTAGTATTATCTATTATTACACCTTCGTTACCTGTTTCAATACTCTGTTCTTTATTTGAAGATCTCCATAGACGCCATGTGTCTGGAATATTATTAAAATCTGTATCTATGTCAAAATAGTTAATATAGGCGATATCATTAAAATGTTTAAGTTTTTCAATGTCATCATGGTGTTTTAAGTAAAACTTAGTTCTATTTATTAAATTCATAGTGTCATCTGATAAGGTAATTGGTTCAGCTGCTACTTTATTTGCAGCTTTAACTTCATCTATTACATCCAAGGAGCTTTGTAGGTTTTTTATAGCTTTTTCATTATTACCACTTTGCAAATAGTGGTTACCTATTGTCATATATGTCTTTAATTTTTCTTGGTAAGAGCTGGCCCTTAATGGTGCAATGTCTGTAACAGGACTTATTGCTTCAATTGCCTTGTCAAATTCAGCTGTAACTAAATACAAATTAGCTAGCCTACTATACATAGCTACATTATATGGTGAATGCTTTAATGCCTTTAGGTGATGCACTTCAGCCTCTTTAATTAGTGTGTTATTACCCTCTTTAGAAGCAATAGATGTAATTATATTGGCATAATCAGACCTATAGGTTTCTTTGTAGGGATCTCTTTTTACTGCCTTTTCAAAATAATCCCTTGCTTCCAAAACATTTCCTCCATTAATAGTATTTACTGCCAACTGTCCATTTCTATATCCGCTATATAATGACATGGTAAAGATCAATAGAGCTACAGATGGTATTGCAAATACATAAACAGGTAATCTAATAGCTTTAGGTATACTGCTTATATTACTATCTACATTTACTAAACCAATAAGCACCCAAGCAGTTAGTAAAATAGACAAATAAGAAAAGTTAAAGTCCAAAATACTATGACCATATAAAGATAAAATAGCAAGAATTATAAAAATATTAAAGATGTTTTTCTTTACAGCTGCCCTCCATAGCATATATAAGAGTAGAATTAATAATAGGGAAATTAATAATAATCCTAAGGAACCTGTTTCAACCATAGTTTGGATAATGTAGTTATGGGCTTCTGTAGTATAATATGGTTCCGATTGATATTTAGTATATATACTCTCCCATGCACCGCCACCTGCACCTATAATAGGATAATCCTTAAAGAACTTAAGTCCATCCCTATAAAAGGTTAAACGGGCTGAGGAGCTATCCTCTGTTAAATTTATAGCATTAATTCTTGAGACAATGGATTCGGGAATATATTTATAGCTAAGCTTAATATCACTTATTTTTTCTTCTTCTAGATTATACAGTGCTGATTGGTTGAAGACTGCCTTAGTGCCAGGATAGTATACGGTATAGTATATTATTAGCCCAGTAGTGTCTTGTAGGGTTTCTATTTCCTGATGTATTTCACCGGATTCATTATTTTCTCCTATCCTTTGAGAGATCAATTCTCTTTCATTATTGTCGTTAACGCTAAATACCCTAACCCTCCAGGGCCATTGTTTTTCATCGCTATTTGCTCCTTCAACCTCATATTTTAAAATATAGGTTTCATTAGCATTTATATCATTAATGGATCGATGAATTTGCCTTGTTTTATTTTCAGAAATATCCATATTATCAAAAACCAATGGTTGTGTAATATTTATTGCCATAACTACAAGCCCTATTGCTAATAAAGCCATAGAGGCTATTAGAGAGTAAATATATTTGTAGTGGGTGCTTGATATTCTGTTTTTAACTGCTTCTATTGCGTAATATATTATAAAGAAGATGCCAAGGGCAATTGCAAAGAATATTAAGCCCCTTGCTGTGCCTTCTTCATTATTTAATATATTAGTGAAGGGTTGAAGTATAGTTATTATAGGAATAGTCACAGTAATAAAGTAAAGTATGGTATTAACCCTGGCTCTACTAGGTAGTACTAAAATACACAGTAGAGAGAAAATAGGAAAAAGTAGCCATGCTCCCCTTGAATAGGTAAATATAAATGTAAATAGCATAATAAAGCCTGATGTGGCATATAGGCCTTTTTGCCAAGCTTTATCACTTTTTTCAATTAAGCAAACTGTAAGAAAGAATAGTGTCATTGTAAAGGCAGCTAGGGTGTTTGGGTATTGAAAGGTTGATGCTATACGATTACCCAACACTGCATCCTGTAGGTCTAGATAGCCAAAGGCAGTAACTAGTCCTATTAAGGAAACTAAAACACCACTTATCACTAATACATTAAGTACAACTTCTCTTGATTTTGAATCATTAGTAAAGTCCTTTATCATTAAATACACAAGAAAAACATTAATGTATTTTAATAGTTCACCTATAGCATCCCTTAAATTTCCCCATTGTCCAAATATTATAGGTAATGCATAGGCAACAATTAGTAGTAACCCAATATAATCAAATATGCTGTTAAGCACTATTTTTTCATTATTAAGCTTTTTATAGACTAAAAACCCTATAAATAATAATAATGAGAATATATGTGTACCAAGTATTGCACCAGTAAAGAATAAACCCCTAAAAAAGGGGGGATAAAAAACCAATACACAGAGTAGGCTAAATAGCACCAACTGTAAGGTTTTATGATTATTCTTGTTTGTAGTTTTATTTATATCTTTTTTCTTAGCTGATTTTGTTCCCATTTTAACACTCCGTTTCTTATACGTTGGCTTTGCTCTCTTCTCCAGACGTCTTCCAATATTCAATAAAGAATGCTATAAAGGTTCCCATCATTAATCCTAGTACGCCTGCAATAGCAACATTTAGTGCTTTTCTTGGTGCGATAGGATTAGTTGTCGGGAAGGCTTTAGAGATAACTATCATGTTTGATTCTCCTATTTGTGAGGACTCAGTAACCCTAAGCTCTTCGTGTTTTCTGGCAAAGGCATCGTAGGTGTTTTGTGCTATATTAACCTTCTGATTAATTAGTCTTTCTTGATGTGTCTTCTCAGCCAATTCTATTTGAAGCTTATCTATTTTTCTTTGGGTTTCTGTTATTTGAAGTTTTGTATTTTCAATACGGGCTTCTTCCTCCTGTAGCTGGATTAACAGATTAGATCTGTTGTTTTGTAGATTAATATATACAGGATTTATTTCTTCATTTTCCATCTTTATATTTGTCAATTGTTCTGTTGAAAGATTATTGTTTTCCTTTGCTAAATCAGTTAAAATGTTATCCTCTAATATTGTTTTACTTGTTATTAGCTTTTCTGGCGTTTTTCTAAGCTCTTCTTCTGTTGCTCTTATTGCATTAATTAGTACTGCTTTTCTTATTTCACTATCAACTAAAAGGGTTTTATAGTTAGTAATTTGCTGTAATTTAGCATCTAGCTCCTTAGAAAGCTCTGAGGTGCCTTGAGGTTGAGCTAAAAATTCCTTTAATTCTAATAATGCTTTATCTAAGTTTTCTTTTTCAGTTATAATTTGTGCTTCTATGTACTTAGATGAAGAGGTTGCCTGTTCTTTAGCTTTATCTGCAACAAAGTTTACAAATTTTTCTCCTACCTTATTAACAATTTCTGCTGCCTGCTCTGAATCGTTGCATTGCATTTTTATTGTTATTAGGTTTGTGTCTTTAATTGTTTCAAGGGTAATTGCTTTGGCTAATGATTCAACATCATATTGCTCCTCTAAGCCTAAATCTGCAATTGTTTCCCTCATAATTCTTGGTGCTGTTATTTGTTGTCGGTAGGTCTCTAGGGTAACATTGGGATATTGCGATAGGTTATTAAGGATACTATCAATTCCTTCCCCTTGCTGTTGGGTTGATTGCAGTCTATCACTAAAATTTGAAGCCATTAAAACCATTCTAGTTTCATAAACTGGCTCAAGTACAAAAAAGCTTAGTATTCCTGCGGCAAGTACTGCTATTACCGTTAATCCAATAATTATATTTTTTCTTTTTATAAGTGTCTCTATAAGTTCTCGTAAGCTTATTTCTTCCACTGTAATACCTCCAATAGCTAAAATAAAAATTGATATCTCTTAAAATTATACCATAAGAACCATACTAAAACCTCATTTAATGTATTACAATTTTATTACATACATTTAAAAGGATTACCATTTACGGTAATCCTTTTAAATGATTAAATTCTATTTAGCTTCTCTAGTAATCTAAATATTGTTGTTGCTGCCTGAGCCCTTGTGGCTGTTTCTCTTGGTGCAAAGGTTGACGGGGACATTCCCTGCATTAAGCCACTTTTTATCGCTGTATTAATGTATTCTTGAGCCCAGCCTGAGATTTCCTCTTTGTCGTTATATTGCTGTATTTTAGTAGTAGTTGCATCAGTTGTAATAGGTGGTGCTGAATAGCCCTCTTCATGCTTTAAAGCTCTAACCAGCATAGTCGCCATTGCTTCCCTGGTAATATTAACATTAGGATTAAATTTACCGTTTGAGCCAACTACTAGGCCTGCTCTTGCGGCTGCTTCAACTTCTACTGCATACCAGGCATCTTCTTCGACATCAGAAAACATCCCTTCATATGATTGATGCTGAAGATTTAAGGCTCTCACTAGTAGTGCTGCAAATTGAGCTCTTGTAACATTTTCATCAGGAGCATACAGATTATCTGTTACTCCTCTTGTAATATGTTTAGCTGTAGTTACCATAACTGCATCCTTAGCCCAATGATTAATCATGTCATCAAACACCTTTTCATAGTATATAACAGTGTAGATGCTAAATCTATCTAACTGTACCTCCATTGCTCCTTCATCATTTAGTCTTCCACCAACATACTGCCATCTATTACTTTCTGGGTTATAGCGGTATACACCAAGAAGCCTTTTATCTTTGCCTTCCATAGCCTCATCATCTAATATGAACTTAACGGTTACTGGTTTTCTAAAGGTTACATTATCGTCTATATTAAAGTCATATGTTCTTGAAACTATCTTGAATCCATCTAACTCGGCAGAATTATCTGTTTCTTCTTGTTCTTCATCTGTGAGTTCTCTTATGGATATTGTAGCTTCTCCATCGAAAGCACCTTCTGGTACATCAATCTTTAGATTACCATCCTCTGTTGCTACTTGACCACCTTTGGAATCAAATTTTTTGCTATTTTTCTCTTGATTATCATCCTTTGGTCTTTGTGCAGGTTGTGAAGGGGTACTAGGTGAAGAACCCGAGGAACCACCAGAACCGCCAGTAGAGGACTTTACAACAGTAAATTCTCCACTCTCTGAAATACCTACTGCTGAAGCAGTAACTGTATACTTGCCTCTATCTGCTGTATCTGATAGGTAAAAGACAGCTTTATACTTACCATCTTTATCTGTATCTACCTGTTCAACAAATACTAATGTGTTTTTTTCATTTACTACTTTAATTTTTACAGGTGTTCCTGCGAATGGAGTATTATCATTAGCTACGCTTCCACTAATAGTTACACTACTGTTTTGGCTAACTTGACTGTTATTTATGGTTAAGCTAAGACTATATGCATTATCTCCACTAGTTACCACAACGGATCCACAAAACATTATAAAAACTATCATTAAGCTTATTACTTTTCTATTCAACGATTTCACTCCTTTACTTTGGTTTTTAAATGCTATTACTTAACTGTAAAGCTGGCTTCAACAACCGAAGATAAGGCTTCGATGTTTTCGCCCCTCCAGCCATCCCAAACATATACTTTAACTGTATATGTGTCTTTCTTTGCGTTGGATGGTATGCTAATAAAGGATCTTATCGTTGAGCTTTCATTTGCATCTAATTTCTCTAGGTCAACTACTGTTAAGCCTGAGGATAATACTTCACCTTTTTTATCTTCTATCTTAATAATTATTGTTGGGTTTACAACTTCTGGTCCGAGGTTCTTAATTGTAGCTTCTACCTGAACCATTTCATTTCTAATAAAGTTGCTTGACTCTTCATTATTAGTGTTTAGTATTGATAAGTTGTTTACTAATACATCATAGTTGTATACATTGAAGGTTGCTTCTTTTATAGTTTCATTACCTTCCATATCCTTAACATTAAAAATAGCTTTATATGCGCCTGAAGCTTGATAACTATCTGCTGGAGTCCAGCTTTCATAGAACAAGGTAGTATATACTCCATCTGGTGTACTGAACTCTGCTACTACTTCTTCATTAGGATTAACTATTGATACCTTCCAGCTTACTGGTTGGCTTGTTTTGGCTCTTATTTCTGCTGGTCTTTGGTAGCTAACATATGCTTCTGTGTTTACTCCTATACTGGTGAATATTTCTTCATTTCTTACTGTAGGATCGCCAATATATGCTAATGATGCGTTACCTGCTATATCTTCTGCTACTACTACAATATTATCTTCAGCTGTTACACCCTCAACAGTAAGCTGATTTACTACAGTAGTTCCAGCTACAACTCCATTAACAAAAACTGTAAATGAAAAGATGTCGTCACCGTTGCTTTCCCATGTTATAATATTATCTTCTACTTTTATGTTTCCTAACTCTATAGGTGTTAAGTCAACCTTTATAGGCATTTTATAGTATTGATAGCTTACAGGTGTAATATGATCATAGTGTATCTTTGAGGTAACTTCAAAATAGTACTGTCCTTCAACAACAATATTATTATCCTCGTCGGTACCATCCCAAGTAAATAACGTAGGATGTTGAGTTAGTGGTGTAGCTGCAACTACATTCTTTCTTAAGCCTTCTTCGAATGGCTTTGTATCGTCTGGATTAGTGAATGTTTTATTGTCAAACAACTCTTTAACTACATTTCCATCCTCATCAACTATTGATAGGTTAAACTCCCTAGCATTTCTTAGTATAGTATAAATAGCTTGAGCGCTATCCTTATAGCCTGTAAAGGGTGAAAAGGATATCCAATCTGGATTAAATTCTCCAATAGAGTTATAGCCTAGTGTTACATCAGGTCTAATTACATCTATTACAAGGTCTGTTTCATACTCAAGCATATTATAGTAGTTTATTAACTCGTCATCATAAATACCTGTATATTCAGTATAGGTGTCACTATTCCAGAATGCAGGGTCTATTGTATTAGGTTTGTTCCAATCTCCATAGAAGCCAACATATGGAACTGATAGAGTTGGTAGCTTTTTATCTAATGGGACAAACTCTATAAAACCTTCGACGAAGGTCTCATCTTCTATATCTGCCTCTGAAAGATCTAATTTAAATGTTAAGGTATTTATGGTTTCTGGGTCTGCATAGACTACTCCAGTTACTGTATTGTCCTTATCAACAGTAGATGAAAGTAACTTAAGCTCTGCTCCTTGTAGTGCTGTTGTTTTCATTGTTAGATAATTGTCTTCTTTCCCATCTTCAAAAACTGATGAATAAACCACATAGGGAACTGAAGCCTCTGCTTCATCTAGGGTTGAGAGGTATAATTTAAATTCAGCTTCAACATTGTCCCTTAAGGTAACAGCTGCATTTTTACGGACTTTTAAAAGTCTACTATCATCTGTTATTTCGGTATAAACGTAGGCTGGTGTTTGAACTGCTTTGTCTAGCTTCATCATACCAGCCCCTTGTCTTCTCGGGGAGTAGGGAAGCCCCTTATTGTCGGGATCTTCAATTATTTCAGCAGTGTTCATCAATAACAGTTTTACAAGATCAACTGTATCACCATCGTCTGCCATACCATGATTATTTTTAAGGTGCTGTGCTATTAGGGCTGATCCACCTGCAACATGGGGGGCAGCCATAGAGGTTCCACTCATATTTGTATACATATTATTATTTGAAAGTGACCATATATTACCACCTGGCGCAGTTATCTCTGGTTTAAATGCTAAGTCTGAAGTTAGACCCCATGATGTAAAGCCTGACATTCTATTTTCATTAATATTTTCATTTTCTCCTGAGTTTCCTGCAAAGGTAACTTCTGCAGTTCCATCTTGAAGCATGCTTAGCAGCTCTTCTCCAGCTGATTTTCCAATAAATACAGCCGGTATAGTTGCCTCTTCAGGATACATCATACTTATTAAGCTATCATCTATATGATTAAATACTATTACACCTGCAGCACCATGAGCCTCTGCATTTGAAATTTTATCTACAAATGGGAATTCTCCTCTTTGTATTAATGCAATCTTCCCTTTAAAATCTTTGCCCTCAAAATCGACGGCATCGCCCCCTAGCCCTGCATATACAAGTTCCATGGACTCTTTATCAAAATATGTGATGGCATCTGGCCCTGAATTGGTATACTGTGTCTTTTTATCATCACCATAGTCCATGTAATATGCTGTTACATAATCGTTCTCATAGGAAGCTACTTGAATAGTGTCATACCATAATCCTGGTGAACCTACCAATCCAACATCAGGATTTTGAACATAAGGCTCGTTCCAACCAACTGCAGTAGAAAAGTTAGAGTTACCTGCTGATACTGCAACTATAACACCATTTTCTACTGCATAGCTTATCGCTTGATGGTATGGAATTTCCGGATCTAAAAAGGCTGCCGTAGAGCCTAAGCTCATGTTTATTACATCTGCATTAAAGTTAACTGCATGAATTATACCTGCAATTATATCATCCTCATATGCATACTCGTCAGTATCTGAAAATACTTTTTCAGCAAGAATTTGTGCATTTGGAGCTATTCCTTTAATTGTACCATTCCCTGCTGCTGTACCTGCCACGTGGATACCATGATCACTGGCATATCCAGTAACGTCGTTATCATAATCTGCCCAGTCGAATCCAGTAGGTATTTTGCTATTATAGTACTTTTCTGCAACCTCTGTTTTTTTAGCAATCTCATTAAATTTTTCTGGTGTAATTTTTACATCTACATCCTCTAGCATTTCCCAGTCCTTATGGTTCGGATCAACTCCCGTATCTAAAACGGCTATAAGTGTGCCGTCTCCATAAAGACCTTCAAGGGCAACTATTTCCTCTGTATTTACTATTTTTCTACTATTACTCATATCTAGAGTGAATTTTTCTGCTATGTACACTCTTTTAACGTTTTTTTGACTTTTTAATTCTTCTAGGTTTTTATACTCAGTGTCTGCACTAAAGCCATAAAAGCCTTGAACAAATTGGTGTCTGGTTTTGATATTTACATTTCCCTCTACATCACTAATTACTTCGGATTGAATAGAGAGCTTCTCTGAAACATCAATTTGTGAAGCCATTATTGCTGGTCCTTCTACAGAGCCACCATATAGCTCCACAATTATTCTGACTTTTTCATCTGGATTAAACCTTTTTGAGTTTTCCCCTAGAAAACCTTTTGGATTTAATCTTTCCAGTAGAGCACCCTTTTCTGCTTCACTTCTACGAAGGTTTCTAACATACTGGAAATATACTTCCTCGTCTATTTCCTTTGGTGTTTCGTTTGCAAATGCAAAACTAAAGCTTGATACAACTAGTAGCAAAACTAATAAAGCTGATAAGAGTTTCTTATTTTTCACTTAAATACCCCCTTTGTAAATTATGTTTTATTCTACTATCCTCCCTTCATTTGATTAATATTTTATATACTAAATATGATAATATAATTTTTTTGTTATGTATAGGTATATTTATCATATATTGGTCGCAATTTTCGACGCTATACTACCTATTGTGAAATTATTTACTATAAAGATTTTTAGGCTACAAGTAGGTTTATATAGGCAAAATAAGAATTTAAAAATATGAACAATCAAATAGAGAATGACATTGTCATTCCCTAAAATTTGCTGCCCATATTTTTTGTACGCTTGCACTACACTTACCACTACTATGTCTCGCATCGTTTGAGACCTTCACCCTTAACATTATGTCTATACTGTGTACACACAGCAAAAACCTTTGAGATTAATCTCAAAGGTTTTTTGCTTGTTAGTATTATTCAACTATAAGCTCTTCAACTGTAACTTCGATAACCTTGTCATGATCTAACTTATTTCCTGCTTTATCAGTTACATCTTGCTCGTAGTTAATCCTGATTTCTTTATCTTTACCGATGTCTTGAGCTTTTCCATCAACTGTCAATGTAACAATGTTACTATTGTCTGTTATTATTGCATCATCTATCTTTCCTGCCTCTAAGCTGAATCTAAGTAGTTCTCCCTCCAACTATTGCTATAGAGTAAAAATATTAAAAAGAGGAACTCAATGAGTTCCTCTTTAAAAAATACTAATACTACTATGGTGTAGGTACGATACTTTGAAGTGCTTTCTCAGCCATAAATGTGTTACCACTCATATCAATAACGTCATTTTCTTGCGTTACTTTAGGAGCTGCTGGTATAGCATCAGTACCACTTTGTGAAATTGTTAGAACAACAACAGTTCCACCTGCTTCAGTATCAATCATATCTACTTTAGCTTTTTCTACCTTAAATGTTATTGTTGATAAAGCATCTTTGTCAATTTGCTCTGAGAAGTAAATCTTGATTGTACTAGCATCTGTTCTTTCTACCTTATATTTGTCTTTGTTGTCTCCAGCATCATACTTAACGATTTCTGGTGTAATTTCATCTTTGATAAAGCTGTTATAGAATTCTGCACTTGTGGCATCTTGTGTTACTTCAGTAGTAGGATCATTATCTAAGCTTAAAATAATTGTGCCAAATGAATTCTTAAGACCTTGCCCAAATAACACTTCAAATGTTACATTGTCCTTATCTGTTTCGAAAGCTTTGCTTCCGTATACAAACTCAAGAACTGTTGCACCTTTTTCTTCAGTTTGAGTTAATGTAAAGTTATTTCCTCCATTAACTAGGAATGCATCACTTGTTACACCAGATAGAAGATCATTAAACTTAACTACTAAAGTATCTTTTGCAGTTGCTTCAATGCTTTCAACCTTTACAAATTGCTCTGTTTGAATATCTGTATTAAGAGATACAAGTTTTGGCTTAATAGCATTTTCTGCTAAGTCTTCTACATTAATAACTTGTAACTTAATCTTCAATAAAGTTGGATCAAGTTTTTGCTCTTCCCAAATAATATCTGCTTGAGCATCAGTTAATGGTAATTTAACTCTTGTATTAACTCCATCAAATGAAGGATCTTCTGTTAATATAGTTACGTCTGCTCCATCAAATACAATTGCATAGTTAGAAGCCTTAAGTGCTGTATCAGCATCTACTTCTTCACTGAATCTTACATATAGTTCTTTAGTTTTGAAGGTGTTGTCACCATCATCAACCTTATCGAATTCTATATTGTAATATACTTCTTTTACTTCTGGCTTTGTTTTATCAGTAACTTCTATTAATTCAGTATAAAGATTTAATTCATTTTCTTTTAAGGTTGTATCTTTAACATCCTCAATAGTTACTGTAATTATTTCACCTGATAATTTCTTTCCAAGTTCAACTTCAAAGGTTTTACCTTTTCCAGCATCAAGAACATTTACAGTTACTCCGTCAATTTCTTCACCGTCTTCATCTAATACTTCAATGTTCTTGTTTTCGAAGATAACTTCTTTGCTGAATTTAACTTCTAATTTATCTTCTGCAACAACTTTGATTTCTGTTACTTCTGGTGTAGTCTTGTCGGCTGCTACACTGATATCAAATGTTTGATCTCCTAGCTCATTGCCCCAGTTATCTTCAATGTCATCACCAAAGATTCCGAACACAGTTTCACCTTCTGGTATAGCTCTGCTTCCTACTATTTCGTCACCAGCATTATCTAATCCATGGAATTTAACATAAGCTTTTGATACAGCTTCTTTAGTAGTAATAGCATCTGTCATATCTGCATCTGAGTAGATACCGATTGATTTCCATGCATTAAATGTATGATAGAAAGAAGCTTTTTCTAAACCAGATACTGGCTTGTTAAACTCAACGATTACATAAGTTTGTTCTACCTTAGTAACCTCTGCAATCGGTGGAGTATTATCTTCTTCATAATTGAACTCAGCTGTTCTAATTATGTTAGCATATCCAGCAAAATCTTCGAATCCACTGATTTTCGCTGTGTAAGTCTTGCCATCTACAAACTTAGTGAATACTTCTACCTTAACAACCTCAGTTCCATCAACTGTAACTTTATTGCCTAAAGTAGTCTTATCTTGCTTAACTACAACCTTTTGATCTGCTACGTCTGTAACTGGCTCTGTAAATTTAATTTCAAAAGTTCTTGGTCCAGTAATTACAAGTTCTTCAACATCAGGTAATACACCATCAAAAGCCTCAAACGGAACTTCTGCTTTTTCCATAGCTTCTTCAGCTAAGTTTTCAACCTTGTCAACAGTAAGTTCATACTCTACTTGATTGTCTAATTTGTCTTGAACTGTTAACACAACAGTCATTCCATCTTCTTGTAGCATTGCAGTAGATATTTTTTTATCTTTGTTTAAAGAGAAGTTGCCGTCAACAACTGTTTCTTCACTAACTTCTTGGTTAAATACTACTACAACTTCTTTTAAGTTGTCAGCATATACATCAACAACTTCTAGAGCTGTTACTACTGGCTCTTCAACTGGTACTTCAACTGGCTCGATACCAAGCTTTCCTGCTAGAGTCATTTCTTCTCCATTTAATGCTACGTCAAGAGATTGCTCCATTGTAGTTCCAACAACTTCTCTTGTAGCTGGTGCTAATGGATCGATTGAGAAATCTACTGGGATTCCTACTGCAGCAGCCTTAACAAGGAAACCATTTGGCCATGCTAGGTCAGCTAACTCGTCTCCGTAACCTAATGCTCTTAACATAACTGTTAATAGTTGAGCATAGTTTGCTTCATCAGTTGGTCCGAAGTATCCGTTTCCGTATCCTCCGAAAAGACCTTCTTTAGTAGCTAAACCAACGAATGGTGCAAACCAGTCGTCTTCAGATACGTCTTCGTAGTCTGCTGTTTCATTTAGAGCTACGATTTCCTCATCTGTGTAACCACTTAGTCTTAATACTATCGTTGCTAATTCTGCTCTTGTAGCAACATCTTCTAATCTTAATCCTCCTACTCCGAATGCGCCAGCTTCAACAACTCTTTCCATGCCAGCTGCTTCTTCGTTAGCGAAGGCAAATCCAAAACTTCCTAGTACCATAGAAAGTACCAGTACTAATGATAGGATTTTCTTCATTATGTCTTCCTCCTTTTTTTTCTTTGTTTGAAGTGAGTTTGAATTAAGGATATGACTGTAACCCCTTCTCGAAACCAACCACTCCTTTAAAATTATATAGAAGCGGTGTAGTAATTATGTACCCGCATTCTATAAAGTTGATTATATCATTGACACTGTTGAAAGGTCAACGATAGAGACGATTTTGTAATATAACTGTAATATAGATATATTACAAGTGCCTGTTCAACCTTTACACATATCATTATACACGTGTAGAGGTATAAATACCATTACAGTTGTATTACAAGTTTTTTTCAGGATGGTGACGGAATAGCCACACTTTTCCAAAAAATATTCGTCCACTTAATAACTATTCTATGTGTGGGGGAAAAATCCTTTTTTAAAACAAAAAAAACTTAAACTTTCATAATTAAGAGTTAAGAGTTAAGAATTAAGAGTTAAGAGTTAAGAGTTGAGAATTAAGAGTTAAGAGTTAAGAATTAATTCAAAGATTTTAAAAGATTAATACTATTATAGTCTTTCTCTATCGGGGCAGAAAGAACCATCAAATTGATGACTCTATGTATCGCTGTTGAATTTTGATTTTTTTACTATTGATACTAAAATACATATTAGCTCTTCACAATCCTGTAACAGTTGTACAATTTTAATATTATCTAGTTGATAACTATCATTTATTAGACGTAGCCAGTATTTTGTTTCTGATGCTTCCTTTAATGAAATTGATAGTTTATGAATGAAGTCTTTTCTACTTTGGGCATATTGTGCTTCCTCAATATTTGCTCCGATGCTTGTTCCTGATCTTAATAACTGTTTTGAGATTACAAATTCCCTTTGCTCGTTCTGCATTAGTTTATAAAAATCAACAATTGATAATGCAAATTGGTATGCTTTTTTTCGTAGATTATTATCCCCCATCTTTACCCCCGTTTTACTCTTTTTCTACTATTATACATTATAATTTAATCATTACTAATTGCATTTTTAATGAAGTCTCTAAACAATGGATGGGGGCGAGTTGGTCTTGATTTGAATTCTGGGTGAAATTGGGCTGCTACAAACCACGGGTGATCTTTTAGCTCTATTATTTCTACCAACCTTTCATCTGGTGAAATACCACTTATTATAAGACCTGCCTTTGTTAGCTCCTCTCGATACTGGTTATTAAACTCGTATCTGTGTCGGTGCCTTTCATAAATTAGGTCTTCTCCGTATGCTTCTTTTGCCTTTGTATTGGGGTAAAGCTTACAGGGGTATAGGCCTAGTCGCATGGTTCCCCCCATGTCTTCTATATCTTGCTGTTCTGGCATTAGGTCTATAACTGGATGGGTTGTATTTGGGTTTAATTCTGAGCTATGGGCAGTTGATAGACCCATTGCATTTCTTGCAAATTCAGCTACTGCCAGCTGCATTCCTAAGCATATACCTAATAGCGGTATTTTGTTTTCTCTTGCATATTTTATGGCTTGAATTTTACCTTCAACACCTCTATCTCCAAAGCCACCTGGGATAAGTATACCATCGGCTGAAGATAATATATGGGAAGCTGTAGTACTGGTTACCTCGGAAGATTGTATCCATTTAATATTAACCTTAGAGTTATTATGGATGCCTGCATGTATCAATGCTTCTGACACTGATATATATGCATCCTTAAGCTCTACATATTTACCTACTAGTGCTATATTTACTGTTTTACTTGGATTTTTATGCTTGTCTACAATTTGCAACCAGTTGCTTAGGTCAGGTGTATTTGCTTTAAGGTTTAATCTTTTTACAGCTATCTCGTCTAATCCTTCTGATTGAAGCATTAGTGGAACCTCGTAAAGGCTTTCGGCATCAATGTTTTGTACTACGCTATTAGGACTAAGGTTACAGAAAAGTCCTATTTTATCCTTCATCTCTTGGGATAGAGGTTTTTGTGTACGGCACACCACCACGTCTGGTTGAATACCTATGCTCCGTAATTCCTTAACACTATGCTGGGTTGGTTTAGTTTTCAGCTCTCCTGCCTTATTTAAGTAGGGTACTAGGGTAACATGTATATACATTACATTTTCTACTCCAACATCGTACTTTACCTGTCGAATTGCTTCTAAAAAGGGGAGGCTTTCTATGTCGCCAACTGTACCACCTATTTCTGTTATTACAACATCTATTGTGGCTTCCTTTGAAACTCTGAATACTCTTTCTTTTATTTCATTTGTTATGTGGGGTATTACTTGTACTGTGCCCCCTAGATAGTCTCCTTTTCTCTCTTTATTAATTACAGACCAATAAACTTTACCTGATGTTATATTGCTGTTTTTACTCAGGTTAATGTCAATGAACCTTTCATAGTGTCCTAGGTCTAGGTCTGTTTCTGCTCCATCATCGGTTACAAAAACTTCACCATGCTGATATGGACTCATTGTTCCTGGGTCTATATTAATGTAGGGATCAAATTTTTGTATTGTTACCTTTAAGCCTCTACTTTTTAATAGTTGTCCTAATGATGCTGCTGTTATTCCTTTTCCTAAAGAGGAAACTACTCCTCCTGTAATGAAAATGTATTTTGTTTGCAAAGTGAACACACTCCTTTTTAAATTAAAAGTTGAAAATTAAAAATTAAAAATTAAAAATTACAAATCATAATTGAAAATGGAAAATTAAAGTCAAACCAAAACAAATCGAAAACAAATTATTTTATTATTATTTCTTCATAATGCTAATTAATATCCAAAAAAAGTGAGAAGTCACCCCTCGGGGTGACCTTGTAAAGGGCACCCTGTCGGGTGCACGTTTTTCTATAAACAGTATAAGGATCTTTAATAACTTTAACAGTTTATATTAATAAATAACTATTGTCAATAACAATTATTAATATAAAAGATTATATTAATAATTGAGTTAAATTTAAAAGTGAAAAATTAAAAAACAATGCAAGATCAATGTTTAATTACCAATGAAAAATTAAGCCTATTGATTTGATGCTTCGGCTTCTACTTCTTCATTTTTAAGGTAGTCAAGGGCAAATTGCAGCTGTAGGTCGTTTTCTTCACTGGATACTATTAAGCGGAAAACGAAGTCTATACTATATTGAAGCTCTGGTGTTAACTCTTGATGAGTAAATCCATATTCCTTTTTAAAGGTATCTATTGCTTCTTGGGTAGCCTCACCATAAACTCCATCTTCATCTGATATTTCATATCCAATAATTTGAAGTCGTTGTTGTATTGCTAATACATCGTCACTTTTATCGCCTTTGTTTATTGTTTTAGTGGGTATTAATCCTAGTAAATCATCTATTTTAAACTCTTCTGGCAAACGGTCAACATCAAAATTTGGTGTTACTCCAACACCATCTATAGTTGTTTTATTTGGGGAAAGGTATCGTGCTTCTGTTAGTTTATAGCCGCCTCCATTAAATAAGCCATATACCCTTTGTACTGAGCCTTTACCGTAGGTTTGTTTTCCCACTACCACACCGGCTTTTGTATCTTGAACTGCTGCAGCCAATATCTCTGAAGCACTGGCACTTCCTTCGTTTGCCAATACTACAATATCATCAAAAACTGGCTCATCTAAAAAGGATGAATAGGTAAGGTTATGGCCTTTAAACTCAATAAACACAACTGGTCCCCTTGGTACTAGATATCTACATATATTTACTACTTCATCAATAGAGCCACCAGGGTTATTTCTAACATCAATTATAACCTTTTCAATTTCTTTTTCCTCCATTATATCAACAGCTTTTTTAAAATAATCATCAGCCTTTTCGTTAAAGACCTCTATACTTATATAGCCTATTCCATCTATTATATCCCATTCTATAGGATTACTTTCTATTATTCCTCTAGTTATAGTGAATTTTAATAGGTTTTTGACACCTGCTCTTCTGATTCTGATAGTTACTTCTGTATCCTCTGGACCGCGGATAATGCTTGCTACCTCCGAGCTGGACATGCCTCTGGTTAATGTGTCGTCTACCTTTAAAATTTCGTCTCCAGCCTTTAAGCCTGCCTTTTCTGCTGGTGCTCCACTTATTACATCTGCAATATATACCTTTTTATCTCTTTCTTCTATATAGGCACCTATGCCTGCAAACTCTCCAGTTATATCCTCTATAAAACTTTCAAACTCTTCCTTTGTATAATATTCACTATGACTATCTAGATTTTCAAATAAATCCTTTGGTGTTTCTCCTTCTAAATCTTCATAGTCTAAATGATCCACGTACTTATCTATAATTATATCCTTTAGACCCTCTAAAAGATACTCATTATAATCGTCCCCATAGGCTGACGCTGTGGTTAGAAACACCATAACCATTACTACTGCAATAACAAGTGATGTCTTGTGTCGTAAGCTGCTGAACTTGATCATTATATTACCTCCAATTTTAATTGCTTTGTTTTAGTAGTTTATTATATTCTCTCTATAATCATACCTTAATTCTTTTTGTAAATAGTGTATAAGGTTTGTTAAGATAGTTGCGGCTTCTGCCTTTGTGATATCTCTATTGGGCTGGAAGTAATTATCGCTGGTAGCATCAATAAGTGTAAGCTCCTTTGTTACATATACTGCATCCTTTGCCCAATCTGGAATTTGTCTATCATCTTTGTATCCTGTACTATAGTTTTGTATAGGTGCAAGGTTCTCAAAGCCCAACAGCCTAACAACTATAGCAGCCACCTCTGCCTTTGTAACTGATCTATTTGGATAGAACCGACCTTCTCCTGTTCCATTCATGACTCCCTTTTCTGCCATAGCCTTTATATATTTATAATTAGGGCTACTGGTGCTGACATCTACAAATATTGATTCTTCTTCCTGTGTTTGAATAGTTCTTCTTCTGACCTCCTCTTCTTCTATTGGTATACCCATAGACATAGTTATAAAACGAGCAAAATCACCTCTTGATATTGGTAGTGATGGTCCATAGTTTGTGGTTTCTGATGGAACTGCTCCTAAGCTTGCCAATAGAAGTATGTCTGCTTCTGCTCCATGTCCTGAGATATCCCTCATGGAGGGGATTATTAGTCTTTCGTTAATAGGGTTTGTATCTACGCTATAGCTGTCTAAACCAACATTCCTTTGACTTCTTAGGCTACCATCATCAGCTAGTCTTGGTAAGTCGTAGCTGACCTTTAGTACGTTCTCCTCCTGCTGTGTCATTAGAAACCCACCTCTAAAGCTAATTTGTGTAGGTGAATTGCTTTCGTAGCTGTAGTCCCTAGTACGATTATGTACTGCTTCTACCCTTGCTGTACCTTGCCATTTTATTGCATCTTCTCCCACCCCTTCAAACCGTATAAAATGCTCTATTGTTTGGGTTTCTGTTGTGCCCCAGTATTGGTTATAGCCTACCACATCGCCTCTTGTTTCAACTGTAACCTTGCCTTCGTCATCGTTAACAGTATATACCTTTCTGCCATCCCAGTTGCCTGCAAAGTAAGTGACTCCAGGCTTTTTTTCAAATATATTTGACTTGCTCCATTGGGAGGATTTATTATCTGTTTCATACTCAACTCCAGCAATTTCTAATGACTCTTTATAGGAGGTAACAGTATATACCTCTTGCCGTTGTCCGTTTTGTTCTACAATGGTCTTACTTAAATTTACTGTTCTGGTTAATTCCGCTTCTTCTTCAATGTTTTCAAGGCGATAGTTATATCTCTCGGTGCCTTTTTCATTTCTTTCAGTGATTCTAACATCGAGGGTTCCCTCCATAATTATTGGTTTACCAGTTATGAAGACAACCTCCATATAAGTCATTTCATTTTTTATACCGCCCTCATACCCTGGTATTTCTAAACCATAGCTTTGTAGGGTAAGAAGTAGCATGGTGATAATTATTACTGATATAACCCTTTTTCTCATTCTTCATAACCCCCTTATTGTTCTATAATAACTACATATGCGTCATCACCAGTGGAAACATCTTTATTTTTAATTATATATACATTAGCATTTTCTTTGATAACATATAGTTCTTGACTGGTTATTGGCTGATCATTAACCAAAATTACTGCCTTTTCCATATGGATAGGTTCCTTTGTAGTCACAGGTGTCCACTTTTTCGAAAGAGCATTCCAATGTCTAACATTCTTTAGGGTTACTTCATTGTTATCCAAGTCAATACTTTCTATTTCTCCTATAGCTCCATGATCTGTATTAACTCTTCTGGTGGTAACCTTATGGTCTGGAGTAAGGTTTATTGCTAATAATTCTTCTACAGTTTGAGTGCCATTTTTGTACTCCTTAACGATAAAGTAAGCTGTTTTTCCTACATAGTGCCTATTTTTTATTCTTTTTTTAAGATTACTATCTTCTATGTCATCTGGGTCGATATATCTGGAATTTATAAAATATGGTACTTCTATTTCAAGCTCCAGCTCACTATCAAATACTTTGGTGTCCTCTGTCATGGATATTCTTTGTGGTAAATCTACCTCTGCCCATGTATTGTTCTGAAGCTGTAGATAGTCCAGCTGATAGGCTAATCTACCTATTGTTACCTGATATTCACCAATAGCATCAATTTTCCCTCTATATACAAGAAGTCTTGTTCCGTCTATACGATCATCTAACATACCATCGTATTCTATATTTATAAAGGCTGCGTTTCTACTATTGTTATTAGCATTGAAGTCTGAAGTAACATGTATAGTTTGCTGTGCTTCAAGGTTGTAGGGGTCTATTAGACGGTTGTTTTGAACTACTATTGTACCCTCATTAAAGGTTATTGAATTGTTGTTTACCACCATTCTGTTAAGCCCATATTGAATGCTGGATATTTTATTATTGTATTGCTGTGTACTTCCATCCTTTAACAGTAGCTTTGCCACCCGCTGTACTCCATAGCTGCTTTCTGTAGCAGCAAATACCTCTTTGCCCTTTGATTTTGATAGATCCTTTAATGTTATACTATTACCACCTGAGTAAAGGTTGTTTTCAGCCTTTAGCTTTATTTTTGATTCGGTATGGGGAACCCATCTATTATTTTGGAATATTTCCACATCCTCGAGAACTATCTCATTGTTTCTTTCGCTTGTTTGTTCAAGTGTTCCTCTGTAGATGGCGGTTAAGTGTCTTTCGTCATCCTCAACTCTAATTTGCGATATCTCTGGGCTATATATGTCATCAAAGGAGAGTATTAATCTATCTCCTTTTTTTATTTCGAAGAGATTGGCTACATTCCCTTCTCTTGTTACACTTGTGCTGGAGGTGATTTTATATTTTTCAACTCCATCTCCTGTTTTTAGGGCTACTTCTTTATTATTTATGAATAAAGCATCTCCTACCTTTACTCTGCTGCCTGGTGGTATATACCCATGAAGGTTAGGGTCTTCCTCTAAATAGCCTTCAATTTTTGATACATTTTCATTAAATAGGGTTACCACCACTTCTTGTCCATAAAAAAGATCTTTAAAGCTAACCTCTTCCCCGTTGTTGGTTACAGGGGTATTGCTGTTCACATTAAATAAATGCTGCTTATCATTAAAGTCTATAACTGATAGACGATTGTTTTCGGTATCTATAAATTCTATAAAGCCTTCTATTGATTTTGCCTCTGGGTTTATAACCTTAGCATAGAATACCTTGTCATCATCATTAATAAAATACTGTATTCTATCCCACTCATAAAGACCATTTGAAAGCTGAAGCTGGCTATTTTTTTGTATTATTAGGTCTTTACCAGTATCTGGTTGAAGGGATATTATGTTGTAGCTTCCGTCAATGTTTTCTACTGTTATAATTTTAAGGTTTTTACCCTGTTGTGTCACATCATCTATTTTCGTTACTGTTCCCTCTAGCTTTGTAATACCTCTTGTTTCTAGTAGCTGATCATTTACATTAAGCATTATTTGTGCCAGCTGTGCCCTTGTTAGATTTCCATTAGGTTTGAATCTGTTTTCTGAGCCCGACATTATATCTTCCTGTAGCACTGCTTCTATATAAGCTATTTTTTCAGTGTCTATCTTTTGCCAGTCATTAAAATTATATACCTTTACCATTTTGTCGCCGTAGATTGGTTCAAGCTGTAGTACTCTTGCTAACCACATTGCTATTTCTTGTCGGCTAATAGGGCTGTTCCATTGATTAAGCTCTAGCTGTTGGTTAATTTGTCTTTCTAGTGCTGCTCTCTCCTGTTGGGTTATATCTTCACCATATGCATCTAGCCTTTGTTCTACTTGGTTTTGTATATTATCTGCCTGCTGGGGTGTTAGATTGGTGATTTCATTAACCTCTTGATTGGTGACAATGTTATTTTGCATCGCCAATTGAAGATATCCTCGACTCCATTCATCTACCACACTAAGAACTATAAAATCTTGTACATTGGGTAGGGCTTGGGTTTCTGCATGTTCTTGAGCCTCTCCCTCTAGTCCTATTGCCCTTACCAATACTGTTAATGCTTCCATATATGTAAGGTCTTCATCTGGATTAAATAGTCTATTGCCACCCCTCATTAATGCTTGAGCCCCTGCATCTAAAATCGCTTCTTTTCCCCAGTGGTTTTCTATATCTGTAAATAGTAGATTTTCATACTGGGTTGCTGCGTTATCTACTCCTTCGTAAACTGGATGGGATGTAAAATCATTAATTGCTATTGCAGGTAAGACTTGGGCTATTAATATTAAAAGTATAAGAAAGCTAATTCTTTTTTTATGCTTTATCATGGATTTGACCTCCAAACAAAAAATTTATAATGATAAATTTTTAAATTAAAAATTAAAAATTGATTAGGGTGTCAAAAGTA
>NZ_WBZC01000027.1 GCF_009017275.1 Alkaliphilus pronyensis
TAATTTAATCTTACCATAAACAGCTACAGTAGCAATAATAGCTACAAACAAGGTTGTAATTTTCTTATCTAAGGCATCTGGCATATAGTCCTTTATAAAGTGGGTGATAAGATTCGTAATAAAAACAGCCCCATAAAAGGTCGCTAAGTATTCAGTTGTTATCCAATCAATTTGAGGCATAGCACACACTCCTAATTATAATAATTAATACATTGTATGCTCTACACCCACTGTTTGCCTCAGTTTTATGTCTTTCTTTACATCCTTTTGCTTAAATGAGTTAATAATAATTATTTACAAAACTTAAAATGTGTATTATAATATCTGCAGGTAATGAAGTTGTAAGGGGCATTAGTTCAGCTGGGAGAACGCTTGACTGGCAGTCAAGAGGTCAGCGGTTCAAGTCCGCTATGCTCCACCAGTATTGAAAAATACAAGAAAACAGGGTTTTTATGCCCTGTTTGTTTTTTGCCTTTTTGGGGGTGTAAAGGTATCACTATAGTCTAATGTTCTGACCTGTTACAGTCTCTTAAATAGTCGAAACTAAGTTTACTTAATTTTTAATAAGTCTTCTAAATCAATTAAATCTGTAGGCAAATCAGCTGTTACCTCCAGCTGGTT
Source organism: Alkaliphilus pronyensis (assembly GCF_009017275.1). Classification (GTDB taxonomy): domain Bacteria; phylum Bacillota; class Clostridia; order Peptostreptococcales; family Natronincolaceae; genus Alkaliphilus_C; species Alkaliphilus_C pronyensis. The sequence goes on from NZ_WBZC01000027.1 coordinate 622, forward strand.
TTTGTGTCTTGGTTGATAAAATTTCAAGTATGCAGCATGTAATGCTTGTCTATCTATAGGCTGATCTTCACTCTTACCATATAAGGTATCTCCTATAATCCTATGTCCTATATGGCTTAAGTGAACTCTAATTTGATGGGTTCTACCTGTTAATAACTCCACCTCCAGCTTAGTTGCTGTTTTATATCTATTAATTACCCTATACTTAGTTAAAGAATATTGACCCCGTTTATCAACAATTCTTTTTATAGAATCATCTGTTGGTCTATAAATTGGCTCTTCTATTATGCCTTCATCCTTATTAACAATTCCCTCTACAAAGGTTATATATTTTTTTTGAATTTTATCCTTTAGCATCATTTGAGACATTACATGATGGGTATATGGATTCTTTGCAATAATTAAAAGACCTGATGTATCCATATCTAATCGATTAACAAATCGTATTCTGCATTTTTTTTTATTTTTCTGTAGATAATAGGCGGCTGCATTGGCAATAGTATAATCAGAGTGACTTTTTGTAGGATGGGAAACTATCCCTGGTTGTTTATTAATTAATATTAAATCAACATCTTCATATACAATGTTAAACTGAATATCCTGTGGGATAAATTGATTATCTTCTTCCTCCATATCAATTTTTATAATATCCTTCTCCCTTAATATTTCATGATACTTTGCATATGAGTTATTAATAAAAACCTTTTTTTCTTTTTTTAGCTTTGTTAATAGCCTACTTGAAAAATCTAATTTCTTTTTTAGAACTTGCTTTATTGGTTGTCCCTCATCTTCCTGTTCTACTTCATATACCATTATGGTTTCAGTTTCCTTGTCTTTAAGTAGCATCTTTTCACCTCTTCTTCTTATGCATTGCTATTATATTATGAAATTTTTAGTATATCAATATATATTAATAAATATATTATTAAAAACCTGCTACAAAGAAATTAGTTAGTTTTAAAAATTGATAATCTGTGGTATATATAATAATAGGGTATCTAAATTACAGACATTTTAATCAAAGCCCAACAGTAATATTTAATTATATAAGTAATTAAATGTATTAAAGGAGAGTCTCTATGGATTTTAATAAGGCAATTAACATTGTTTATAATGATTCAAGCTTTTCTGTTGAAACCTTTAAATATCTTAAGGAAAAACTAAATGAATTAGGCTATTATGTATGTGATGTTTTTGACTACACAGCAGAGCTGGTTATATGTATAGGTGGAGATGGTTCCTTCTTAAGGGCATTGCACCAATATAGCTTCCCTGATATACCTATTTTGGGAATTAATACAGGGCATCTAGGTTTTTTAGCTGAAATAAATCCTGAAGAAATAGATAGCTTTATTGAACGTTACGTGAAGGGAGATTATTTTATACATAATATAAACCCCGTAGAGGCTGTTATTTGCACCAGAAATGATTGTATTAACTCCTTTGGATTAAATGAAATAGTAATTAAAGGTGATAAATCTAGGACTATTCATTTAGATATTTCAGTTGATGATCAATTAATACAAAGATTTAGTGGAGATGGCATTTTGGTATCAACCTCTACAGGAAGTACTGCTTATAATTACTCAATTGGCGGTAGCATTATTGATCCCAGATTAAATGTTTTGCAGGTAACCCCACTTGCTCCAATTAACACAAATGCGTATAGATCATTTACCTCAAGTGTTGTATTACCCCATGATGCTACAATAAAGGTTAATCCAGAATATAGGTTTGAAGACTCAATAGTAATTGTAAGTGATGGAATGGAATACAGGTATAGTAGCATAACTGAAATATCTCTTAAGCTATCTGAATTAAATATTAAGATGCTTAGATTAAAGGATTACGAGTTTTGGGAAAAGGTTATTGATAAGTTTTTATAGGAAAAGCCCCTTTAGGTTACACTAATGGGGCTTTGCTTTATTTTTATACCTGATTTGCAAATAGAATTATACCCTCTAAAAATTTTTTTACATTAATTTTGCCATGATACTTGCTTTTTCCCTTTAGATAATCCATTTCTATTCTTACTTCTTGAAAATCAAATAGTGTATTTGCATAGGTTGTAAAGGTTAAATCACCATAATCCTCTAAGCCTAAGCTGGCTACGTTTTTTATTGCTTTACCTATGGCCCTTCTGACCCTTTGCTCAATGGCTTTATCACTGCATTCAACTTGGTTATAACCAGTAGAATAGTGTTGACATAGCAATTTATAAATATCAGATGTTTTATATCTAGATAATCTTTCATTTTTTTGTAATCTACTTATTGATAGCATATGTACTATCTCTATTATATCTTTGCTTCCAGCTTCTCCTAATATGCCTATCTGAGATAAAATAAGCTTTACAGACTCCTTTATGTCTTGCCTATTGTTTTGGCTAGATAGATTACTATTCATATCCTTCAATAGCTTAAAACCACTTTCAAAATGTCTAACGGCTTCTGTTAGCTTATGCTTTTCTATAACCTTTTTCATAACAGATTCAACTTCATTTACATTTATAGGCTTATTAATAAAATATTCAATTCCACCTTCATATGCCTTTGCTATCATATCCTTTGAGTTAACCTGTGATATCATTACAAATAGAGTATTAGGGTTTATTTCCCTGGCCTTTTCCACCAGCTCTATACCATCTAAAGTTGGTAGAAGTAGGTCCACTATCACAATATTAGGTCTACATAAGCAAATCTTATTGAGTCCATCTTCCCCCTCTTCGCTTTCACCAACAATGTTACCTAGCCTACAAGAAAGTATAATGTTCTTTAAAATTTCCCTTATACTTATATCGTCGTCTATAATATAAATACTAATATCCATAAGCTTTCCCCCATTATAAATTACTTATTGGTATATAGACTGTAAAGCTTGTATTAAATTGATTGTTGTTGTTTTCTGTGTTAACCTCTATTTTCCCCTTAAATTGGTTTACTACTAAGTAAGCTACATGGGTTAATCCTATTCCTGAGCTCATTTTACCCGTGCTTTCATCAAACTTAGTGGTAAAGCCTGGTTCAAAAATTACAGTGTAATTCTGTGGTAATATACCTTCTCCATTATCCATTACAGAAATCACTAAATCTTGTCCATTAACTTCCCCCTTTATTTTAACATATCCTTTATCTGATATGGCTTCTATTGAATTCACTAGTAAATTATTAATAATTGATATTAATTCATAGGACTTGTTCACCATTATGTTTCCACTGCAATGGTATTCTATAGTTATATTTTTTTTAATTATTACACTATTTTTATCATAGCTTGATTCAATTATACTAAACATATCCTTAAGCAGCATGCCTTCGTGTTGGCTAATTTTAGGCAGAATATTTTCTAGCCCTGCCGTTAATCTTAAATAATCCTTTTTAATTTCGTGTATATCCCTTGATATTGATAATGCTTTAAAGCTCATTTCACTGTTTTCCTCTGACTGCTTAATCTCCTTATACAGCTGGTAGCTCTTATTCATTGCATTTTCTATATCATCCATAGACTTTTTTAAAAAGAACACCTCTGACCTCAGATTTGATGTCAGCAGCACCAGCTGTTTATATCTTTCCTCGTGCTGTTCTTTGACAAGTAGCATTTCATAGTACTTAATCACCTCAATTATGAGGATGGTAATGAAGCTTCTTAATAGCCCTACAAAAAAAACTATTGTAAAATTATGTAGAGCCTCCATTCTTATTAGTAACTCAATAATATTTGACAAGCCATCAGACATTGTTAGTAATAGTATAAACATAAACTTTTTTTCATGTAATAGTCTATAGCCAGAAATACTTAAAAAAATGCCAAAGAATGTATAGTATATTATAACAGGAAAATGAGTTATGGCTAAATTGTATGCATTGCTTGTGTTAGGATTTTGAACAAACTCAATAAATACTCTGAAGATAAATAAGAATACACCAACAATAAATGAGGTTGGAACTATACTAAGCTCTTTATACCAAAAAATAAATAGTGAGAAAGCAACAACGCTTAAGGAAAATCGAAAATCACTGCTGAAGGGATTTAAATAAATTTGTCCCATAAAGGTTGTAATGAAGCAGACAGAAAATATCTGCTTTAGTTTTGAGTTCCTCAAATTACCCCTCCCTTAGAATATTTAGAGGACTTACTGTTATAGTTTAACGATTAAGCTCATTGTATATGGATATAGTACTGCCCTCTGCCCATTGCTTACGTTGCTTATTATTCTTATAAAAGATAAGTGTTTTATTTTTTTTATTATATTGCCATTTTCCCTGATGTAGTTTGTACTCACCCTTTACAATTAGATCCTCTAATAGCATATAATTATTATAAAAGTATTCATTATAGATGGCCTCAAGCTCTTCTTCAGGTAATAACTGCTGATAGGTATCTATAGCCATAGCCTTGTAAACCCATTCCAGTTCATCAGTCAGCCTATTCATTCTAGTTATAAAATAACCTCTACTAACAAAAACAAATGTTTCAATATCAGTAGTTGGGATAAAGCTTTCTTCAATTTCAGTAAATAATATTTGATTAACCTCTATCCACCCTATAGCTTTAAATTTTTTTCTTATTAACTCTATAAAAGCATTCTTATTAATATTATCTAGTGTTAGGCTTGAATAATCATTACTATAATCTTGTGCCTTAGAAGCATTGTTTATTATATCAGTAAAAATCTCTTCATTTAACCAAATCCAGTTTATTTCATTGGTGCTAGTATCAAACAACTCCTCAACACTGTTTTTATCTATTAAATCTATTAAGCTATTCATCATATAAACCACCTCTTGATTAATTTAAAATATTTGAATTAGTAATAATTAAATACCTATAGTTAAAAGTATGTAATAAAGCTTACTATTACACCAACTAAATATGCCGATTTAATCAAAAGGAGGGAAATAAACTATAAAATCCAGCCTTAACACAACTACACCGGCTGGATTTAAGCATATCATAAAAACTCTTTATGGTAAATACTATTGTAACCTTACTAGATTTTCCATCTCCTCTAGTAATCCCTCAAAAACCTTTAAGGCTAACTCTACAGGTTCTTTACTTGTCATATCTACACCTGCATTTTTTAGCAGGTTGATTGGATAGTCAATGCTACCACTCTTTAAAAATTGCATATATGGCTCTACAGCACCTTTACCCTCTTCTAGTATTTTCTTTGAAAGGGCCATTGCGGCAGAAAAGCCTGTTGCATATTGATAAACATAAAAGCTACGGTAAAAATGTGGTATTCTTCCCCACTCTATTTCTATTTCTTTATCAATAATCATGTCATTTCCATAGTACTTGACATTTAATTGATAGTATATTTCATTAATTCTTTCTGCCGTTAAGGCTTCCCCTTCTGCTATTAATCCATGAGTAATCTTTTCAAACTCTGCAAACATTGTTTGTCTAAACATCGTTGTTCTAAACTGCTCTAAGAAATAGTTTATATAGTACATTTTCTTTTTTACATCACTACTGTTTTTTATCATATAGTCAATAAGTAAAGCTTCATTTACAGTTGATGCCACTTCAGCTACAAAAATCTTATAGGATGAATATATATATGGCTGATTTAAAGCTGTATAATAGCTGTGTAGTGAGTGTCCCATCTCATGTGCTAATGTAAATAAATTATCTACATTATCTTTATAATTCATTAGTATAAATGGAAATGAATCATAGGTTCCCCAGGAATAGGCTCCGCTGGACTTACCTTTGTTTTGGTATACGTCCACCCAACGGTTTTCGAAGCCAAGCTTTAGCTTATTACAATAATCCTCTCCAAGTGCATTAAGACCCTTCACCACCAAGTCCTTGGCATCCTCATAGGTTACTTTTATATCTATATCTTGAACCATTGGTGTGTAAATATCGTACATATGTAATTCTTCTACCTTTAGCATTTTCTTTCTAAGGGACATATATCTATGCATTAGGCTTAAATTATCATTTACAGCTTCTATTAGCTTATTATATACCTCAACTGGTATGTTGCTTTCAAATAATGTAGCCTCTAGTGAAGAGTTATAATTTCTAGCTTTAGCATAAAATGCATCTTTTTTAAGATTAGAGGTAAAGGTGGCTGCTAAAGTATTCTTATAGCCTAAATAGGTTTTATAGAATTGATAGAAGGCATTTTTTCTAACTTCTCTATCTTTGTTTTCCATAAAATGTGTGAAATTCCCTGCTGTTAACTCTACAGTTTCTCCTTCTTCATCCTTTATTTCTGGAAATTTCATATCTGCATCATTAAGCATATCGTATATATTTTCAGGTGCATTTGCTAAATCTCCAGCTTGTGCCAATAGCTTTTCCTCTTGAGTTGATAATATATGTGGCTTATTTCTTAATATTTCCATTATAAATTGCCTATATTTTATTAATCCTTTTTCCTTTGCTATTAAGCTTTCTATTGTTTTTTCATCAATCTGCAATAATTCTGGATTAAGAAAAGATACCTTACTTTCAATCTCTATAAATAAGCCCTGAGCCCTGTCGGTTAATGCTTGATATTTTGGATTAAGATTGTTTTCATCCCGTCTCATCTTGGCGTAGGTATACAGTTTAGAAACCTTAAGCATTAGTTCTTCATATAGCTGCAATGCTTCATAAAGCATATCCTTAAGCCTTCCTTGATACATTGCAAACTCATTTGATAGCTTTTTTGCTTTTACAAAATCCTCCTCCCAAAGGACGTCACTGCTATAGATTTTTTCAATATTCCATTTGTATTTAATGTCAATATCTTCTCTGTCAAGTATCTTCTTTGAGGCTGATTGATTATCTGACATCTAATTACCACCTTCCATTTTTTCGTTATGTATAATAGTATATTAAATATATTTTACATATAACTTCTTTTTCCTCTATTTTCATAGAAAAAAAAGGCATATCTGCCTATAATAGATAATATACTAGTTTCGTTTTTAAGCTTATTTTCTATTGTTCTAATATATACTCCTTATAACTTGCATACAAACATGATTCTTTAAATTGTTTTAATATTTTTATATTTTTTTTAAATTGTTTGTGATTTCGTAGTATAATTGATATAGTAGAATAAATATATTATTATCTGTGGGAGGACTCATTATGCATTCATTAATCCATGCAATTGCTTTGGATCCCTCTAAGTGTGTAGGATGTACTAATTGCATAAAACACTGTCCAACAGAAGCCATTAGGGTTAAAAATGGTCAGTCAAGAATTATTAAAGAGAGATGTATAAACTGTGGTCAGTGTATACAGGTATGTCCTCGCCGTGCAAGATTTGGTGTTACAGACAGCTTAAACTCTATTGATAATTATAAATATAAGATTGCTTTAATAGACCCTGTCTTATATGGTCAGTTCATTGAAGGTATAACACCTTCTCAGATTATTCGCAGTATACTAAGCTTTGGGTTTGATGATTTTTTTGAAACCTCTAGGGGTGCTGATATAATAACAAGCTTCACAAAGCAGCTGGTTAACAATGGCTTTAAAAGACCTATTATATCCTCCGCTTGCCCTACTATAGTTAGACTAATTCAAGTTAGATTTCCTAGTTTAATTGAGCATATATTGCCTATAGACTCTCCTGTAGAGATATCAGCCCATTTAGCTAGGGAAAAAGTAAAGGCTAATCATAAATTAAGTGATGAGGAAATTGGTGTCTTTTATATTACACCATGCCCTGCTAGAATATTTAGTTTCCAGAAGCCAGTTGGAATAAAAAAATCTCATGTAAATGGTACCCTTTCTGTTAGAGATGTGTTTTTATCAGTAAGCAAAAATCTTGATAAAGATAAAGCTACCCATGAAGAATTCTACCCCTCAGGGAAAGGTATTGGTTGGGCAAGAACAGGAGGGCAAAGTCAAGCACTTGGATTAAAGGAATATCTAGCTGTTGATGGAATACAAAACGTGATAAGTGTATTAGAAGAGATAGAATATCATAAAATTAGGGACTTAGTTTTCTTGGAATGTCATGCCTGTACAAATGGCTGTGTGGGTGGCAGCTTAACAATAGAGAATTCTTTTGTTTCTAGAAATCGTATTAGAAAGCTTGTAGAGGATTTCTTTAACTATGAGGCCAAAGCAATAGAATCCTTTACTGAATATCAATTAACAGAATCCCTCAAGCCTATTCAGGTTAGCACGCTGGCTGATAATTTATCAGAGGCAATAAAAAAAATGGAGCAAATTGAAAAGGTGTTACCAACATTACCTAATATTGATTGTGGTGCGTGTGGTGCTCCCCGATGTCGATCATTAGCAGAGGATATTGTTTTAGGTTATGCTGGAATAGAAGACTGTATAGTTCTTTTAAAAAAGCATATCTCTGAAAAAGATAATACAGATGAGGATGACAGGGAGTAAGAAAATTAAAGATTAAAAAGCAAATAAAGAAATGTTGAATGTTGAACCATAAAAGCAAGGAATATGGAATAGGTAATAGGTAATATGGAATAGGTAATAGGTAATAGGTAATATGGAATAGGGAATAGGGAATAAGTGCAAAACCTTAAAAAGTAAAAGTAAAAGGTGAAAAATAGCAAATTATAACTGAAAATTGAAACCAGCAAACATGCTGTAATTCAGCTTATCTGCTGGTTTTTTTATTTTTGTATTTTTAATTCTTAACTCTTAATTCTTAACTCTTAACTCTTAACTCTTAACTCTTAATTCTTAACTCTTAACTCTTAACTCTTAATTCTTAATTCTTAACTCTTAATTCTTAACTCTCAACTTTTAACTTTCATTTTTTTTATCTAAATTACTGTGTTTGTTATTGAGCCAATTTTTTCTATACTACAGATTACTTCATCTCCTGCCATTAGGAACCTTGGTGGCTGAAAGCCCATACCAACTCCTGCTGGTGTGCCAGTAGCAATAATATCTCCTGCCCTTAGGGTAACACCCTGGGATAAATCGCTAATTATAGTGGGTATATCAAAAATCAGCTTGCTTGTATTAGAGTTCTGTCTTATCTCACCGTTTACACTAGATTGAATATTTAGATGAACTGGAAAAGGAATACTAGATTTATGGGTTATGCAGGGCCCCATAATACTGAAGGTATCTAAGCTTTTACCCTTTAGCCATTGGGTATGCTTTTTTTGTAAATCTCTAGCTGTTATATCATTAAGTATACTATAGCCAAAAATGTACTCCTCTGCCCTTTCCTTTAAAATATTACTACCTTCCTTACCTATAATTACTGCTAACTCTACCTCATAGTCTAATTGATTAGTTAATTCCTGATGGCTTTTAATGGCTTCCTCTGAGGCAATTATATTTGATGCCATTTTACTAAAATACACTGGTGCTTCTGGTAAGGTGAAGCTATTTCCTTTGAATTTTTGCGATTCTAATGCATGATCATAATAGTTAAGACCGAGGCATATTATATTACGCAAAGGTGTAGGTATTGGACTGATTAGTTTTACATCCTCTTTCTTAACAAAAAGCTTACTATCATTTGCTTTGCATAGATAATGGTTTATTAAACCAATGGTTTCATCCTTACAGTTCTTAATAAAGTTAAGCATGTTACCATAGTGATTAAGCTCTTTTGTGTTTGATAAGTCAAGTATAAGATTACTGTCCTCCGTTAAAACCCCTATGCTTTCAATATTATCCTTTACAAAAGTTATAAATCTAATATCAATCACCTCAATTATATTGTTATTGTTAGCTGTTTCTCTTATGTATTATATACTCTTAGCCTGTTTTCTTTATGTTTTTAATAATTACAAGCTGCATGCACATTAGTCATATGGGTTAAAAAACAAAAAACCTCGGCAAAGGGTGTATTATTAATACGCTAGGATGCCGAGCTCTGACAATTATGATTATATTTTGGTGGGCAATAAGGGACTCGAACCCCTGACTTCTTCCACGTCAAGGAAGCACTCTACCAGCTGAGTTAATTGCCCTTAAACTACATATAAATATAATTAATAATAACATCTCTTTATAATTAAATCAAGAACTACATTTATTAGTTGGCTTTAGCAATACATCAATAGCAACGAATAAACCTACAAATTATTTATACCATTTATTTGCAGTATGTTTCGGTAGTCTATTTTGGGGGTAATAGAATATTATGATTAAAATAACTTACATAAGGAGGTCATGGGAATGCCGACAGGTGATAGATTTTTTAAGAATCAACCTATTATGCGTAGGGTTCTATATAGTCTAGTTCCAATTATTGTGGGAGCAATTTATTTCTTTGGTTGGCGGACTATTATTTTAATGTCTGTAGTAACCTTATTTGGCTTTTTAACAGAGGCAGCCTTTAAAAGAAAGGGAAAACAGCCAGTTACAGAGGCAGTAGTTGTATCCTCTATACTATTTACACTGACTTTGCCGGTTTCAACTCCCCTCTGGGTCGCAATAATAGGTATTATTTTTGGAATTGCCTTCGCCAAAGAAGCCTTTGGTGGCTTTGGTCACAATGTATTTAATCCTGCCCTTGCGGCAAGAACCTTTATCTATGTTTGTTTTCCAGAATATCTTACAGTTAAATGGAATGTTGCAGCTGAATCATTCCCAGGTGGGTTAGTTCAATATATGACACCAGCAGTGGATGCCATAACCAGTTCGACCCCTTTAACCATCTTAAAGCAAACTGGAGAGGCTCTTCCTTTAAATCAGCTATTTTGGGGTAATGTTTCAGGTTCCTTAGGTGAAACAAGTGGATTTCTAATTTTAATAGGTGCTATAATACTAATTTATACTAAGGCTGCTGATTGGAGATTAATGATTTCACCGATAGTTGGCTTTGTGGGATTAAGCAGTATTTTAAACCTTACAGGTGTTTTAAGTGATCCTGGTCCTGTGTTCGGGCTACTGTCAGGAGGAATATTGTTTGTAGCTGTGTTCTTTGCAACCGAACCAGTGACAGCACCGAAGGGTAAAGAAGCAAAGCTTGTATATGGACTACTTATTGGTATAATCACCCTAATAATAAGGGCATTTGGAATATTTGTTGGAGGAGCTATGTTTGCAGTACTAATAATGAATACCTTTGCTCCAATTTTGGATGTAGGGTTTAAGACCTTAAAGACAAGGAATGGGAAGCAGGTGAAGGCGACATGAAGAAATTCAATATAAAAGCTATACTTTTTATGTTGGTTTTATCTGTAATTTTTACAGGAGTTCTTGCAATCATCAATGAATATACGAAGGATAGAATACTTCTTAATGAAGAATTAAAGCAGCAAAAATCACTTTTATATGTATTGGATCTACCGATACAAGAAAAAACAGCAGTTGAAGTAAGCGCCACATATTCAACTAATATTATTGAAAAAACAACTAATGGTATTACATATTATGAAGGCTATAGAGATGGAAATATTGAAGGTTATATATTTCCATTTGAGGGTGAAGCTGTTTGGGGTACATTAAAGGGTTTTATTGCCCTTTCCACCGACTTTAGTGAAATAGTTGGTGTAGATTTCCTTTCCCATAGCGAAACACCGGGCTTAGGTGGAAGAATAGATGAATTGCAGTTTAAAGAGCAGTTTAGAGGCATAGAAGTAGACATTACTAAGGATGAAGACTACCTAGTCTATAGGCCAAATCAAGGAGGACAAATAGATACTATTTCTGGAGCAACTGGAACCTCAAATGCTGTTATAAACATTTTAAATAATAACCTAAACAATATCCTTAATGACGTAAAGGAGGGGTTGGAAAATTGATTAAGCTAAAGGAAGTAAACAATATTTTTACTATGGCAATTTTTAAAGACAACCCAATTTTCAGACAGATTCTAGGAATTTGCTCTGCCCTTGCTGTAACAAATCTTATGCTGAACTCATTGGTTATGGGCATTGGATTAGTTTTCGTAACCTCTTTTTCTAGCTTGACAGTATCCATTATCCGTAGCTATATCCCTAAACATATTAGGATGATGGTTCAAACCCTTATTATTTCAGGCTACGTAATTATTGTTGATATTATACTAAAGGCTTATTATCCCACCATGAGTGAAGCCCTTGGACCATATGTGGGATTAATAATAACGAATTGTATTATTATGGGACGTTGTGAATCCTTTGCTCAGAATAATTCTCCTCTACCATCTTTTCTCGATGGAATTGCAACTGGTGTTGGTTATACTATAGTTTTATTAACCATTGCCTTCTTTAGAGAGCTACTAGGATTTGGAACTCTATTTGGATTTCAGGTTGTTGGTTCCTGGTGGCCTAATTGGATCTTTATGATAATGCCCCCTGGAGCATTCTTTATGCTGGCTATTTTGATTTGGGTTTCTAACTCATTGGTGCCGAAGCCTGATGAAGATAAGCTTTCACCGGCAGCAGCAAAGGTAGGAGGTGTTAATTGATGGCTGATATTAATCCCTTTGTAATTTTAATAGCATCAATTTTTACCAGTAATATGATTCTTAGTAATTTCCTAGGGATGTGCTCATTTATTGCAGTCTCAAAGGAGATTAAAACCTCCTTAGGCTTAGGTCAGGCTGTAACCTTTGTTTTAACAGGCACTACAATAATTAACTATTTAGTATATCACTATGTTTTAATACCCTTTAACCTTGAGTACCTACGCTTTATAGTGTTTATTATAACCATTGCTGCCTTTGTACAGCTGGTTGAAATGATTGTAGAAAGATACTTACCAACCCTTTATTATTCATTGGGAATATTTCTACCTTTAATTACTGTTAACTGTGCTATTCTTGGTGTTTCACTGTTTATGGTAATTAGAAGCTATTCCTTTATTCAAGCAGTGGCATTTGGTGTTGGCTCAGGTCTTGGTTGGCTTCTTGCAATCTTGGCTATGTCAGGTATAAGGCAAAAAATTAAAAATTCTCCAGTTCCAAAGGGTCTACAGGGTCCTGGAATAACCCTAATAATAACTGGGTTAATGGCTTTGGCATTTATAGGCTTTTCAGGCATTGTTAAAATACAATAATCGAGGGGAGGAATAGCCCTATGATGACTATACTAATTACAGTAGGCGTTATATCGGGTATAGCAACAACACTAGCTTTACTCCTTACAATTGCCGATGTATATATAGCTAATTATGGTGAAAAAAAGATTATCATTAATGATGATAAGGAGCTAATTGTAGAGGGTGGAAGCTCACTGCTTTCTACATTAGTAGGTAATAATATCTTTATACCCTCCGCCTGTGGTGGCAAGGGTAGCTGTGGCTATTGTAAATGTAAGGTAAATAGTGGTGCTGGTCCAGTTCTTGCTACCGAGCTTTCTTACTTAACTGAAGAGGATCAAAGAAATAATGTTAGACTTTCCTGTCAAATAAAGGTTAAGGAAGACATGGCAATAGAAATACCAGAGGAATTGTTTAACGTAAAGCAATTTAAAGGTGTTGTTGAAATATCTAAGGATTTAACCGACAAAATTAAGTTCTTACGTTTAAGGATTACAGATGGTCAAGAAATATCCTTTAAGGCTGGGCAATACCTTCAATTGACTTCACCACCATATCCAGGAAACAAGGATGAGGTATATAGAGCATATTCAATTGCATCATCTACAAAGCACAAGGATTACATAGATTTGATTATAGGCTACGTTGAAGGTGGAATATTAACAACCTATGTCCATAAGCATTTATCTGAAGGTGACGATGTAACCTTTAATGGCCCCTATGGTGATTTTTATCTACAGAATTCTGACTCTGACATGGTAATGGTTGCTGTAGGTACAGGAATGGCACCCATTAGAAGTATATTACAGGAAATGCTTGACAAGGGTATAGAAAGAAAAGCTGTATTTTTCTTTGGAGCCCGAAGCAAAAGTGACCTTTTTATGCTTGATGAAATGGAAATGTTTGAAAGGGAGCTTTATGATTTCAAGTTTATTCCTACACTATCTAGACCAAAGGATGAAGATAACTGGGATGGCTTCACAGGTAGAGTACCTGATGCTATAGCTGATTATTTAGAGGAAGCACCAAATCGTGAGGCTTACCTTTGTGGTAGTGCCCCTATGATAGAATCAACCGTAAAGAATCTTTTATTAAAGGGCTTTACTGAAGATAAAATTTTCTATGATAAGTTTGATTAAACATTAAAGACTAAGATGATTACAATAATCTTCTTAGTCTTTAGTTTTGGTTTATATAATTTAACCCTTATACTCTTTATTCTATTGACACCAGCCCAAAGGCTTTTCCAACTAGAGTGATTACCTTTTCTTCAAAATGACTATCAACAACCCATGATATTTTAATTTCCGAAGTTGTTACCATTTTGATTTCAATATTATTGTCGTCCATAGCTTTAAAAACCTTAGCAGCTACCCCAGAGTGGGTTCTCATCCCTAAGCCTACTACAGAGATTTTTGCAATGCTTTTGTTAATTTCCCATTTAATATCCGAATATTCCTTTTTCCAATTACCAATAATCTCTTCAGCTATTGCAATATCCTCTTTAGGTATAGTAAAGCTCACATACATTTTCCCTGCTTCAGTTATCATATGGGATATCATATCTACATTTACTTCCTTGTCCGCCAGTTGTCCAAATAATCTATAAAGATTACCTGTGGAGGATGGTAAGTTTAATACTGTAACTTGTATATCATCTAGGCTTGAAGCCATACCGGTTATTATTGTTTCTTCCAATGAATCTTCCCCCTCAAATTCTATCATGGTGCCCCTTTCATCAGAAAAAGTAGAAGCAACATATAAAGGTATTTTATATTTGTTTGCCAGTTCTACAGCTCTATAATGCATTACTCCTGCACCTAAGCTTGCCATTTCCATCATTTCTTCGTAGCTTATTTTATCTATTTTACGGGCCATTTTAAGCTTTCTAGGGTCCATTGTATATATACCCTCTACATCAGTATATATTTCACACTTTGCCCCTAGCTTAGCTGCCAATGCCACTGCTGAGGTATCGCTACCTCCTCTACCTAATGTAGTATATTCATAATTGTCATTTACACCTTGAAAGCCTGCAACAACAACTATTTTATTATCTTCTAAAGCATCTATAACCCTTGAGGTATTAATGTCCTTAATACGTGCTTTTTGGTGTAGTGAGGTGGTTTTAATATTTAATTGATGCCCAGTAAAGGATATGGCTGAATACCCCTTTGAGATTAGAGCCATTGACAACAGGGATATTGTAATCTGTTCTCCTGTTGTCAATAGCATATCCATTTCTCTTGGTTCTGGTGAATCGGTAACCTCTTTAGCCAAAGACAAAAGCTCATCAGTTGTTTTTCCCATTGCAGAAACTATAACAACAACACTATATCCTTCAGAGCTTTTCTTTATAATTTTATCAGCAACAGCCTTAATTTTATCAACTGAGGCTACAGAGGTACCTCCGTATTTCTGTACAACAATATTCATCTTATGCTTCCTTTAAATTACGAAGAACCTCGACAATTTCTGTCTTTGACTTCGTTTTTTCATCAATTGCCTTTATGACCTTTGCAGGTGTGCCTGCAACCACTACATTTTCTGGAACATCTTCAGTAACTATAGCCCCGGCAGCCACAACTGATCCTTTTCCTACCTTTACACCCTCTAATATTACAGCATTAGCACCAATAACAACATTATCTTCTATAATCACAGGAGTTGCAGATGGAGGTTCAATAACTCCAGCTATTACAGCTCCTGCCCCTACATGACAGTTTTTTCCTACAATGCCTCTTCCTCCTATAATGGCGTTCATATCTATCATAGTGCCTTCACCAATGACTGCACCAATATTTATAACTGCCCCCATCATAATAACTGCATTTTTCCCTATTTCCACCTTCTCTCGGATATATGCACCTGGTTCTATTCTAGCTTGAATATCTTTTATATCTAACATTGGAATTGCAGAATTCCTTCTATCGTTTTCAATTTCAAAATCCTCTATTAGTTCTTTGTTCTCCTGTAGCAGTACATTTACATCCTTCCATTCTCCAAACAAAATAGCTGTAGAGTCTGTAACAAAATTTTTAACCTGATAGCCATTCCAGTTAATCTTATCAATTTTTCCCTTTAAGTATACCTTCACTGGGGTCTTCTTTTCACTGTTCCCAATGTATTCTATTATAGTTTTTGCATCCATTTATGCTTCCTCCTTAGTCTATTCCAAGTACATTTTTCATATTGTATAAACCATTTGCTTTATTTATTATAAACTTTGCAGCCACAAGAGCCCCTTGTGCAAATACTGACCTGTCATGGGCTTCATGGATAATCTTTAATGTTTCTAAATCATTAATAAAATGTGCTTCATGAAGTCCTACAATATTACCTCCCCGTATAGCATGAACTCCTATTTCCCCCTTCTCTCTTGGACATTGTCCGTATCTCCCGTGCTGATGCTTTGTAGTGGCTTCTAGCCCTTTTTCTATTGCCTCCACTATAGTTGTTGCACTTCCTGATGGAGCATCCATTTTTCTATTATGGTGTGCCTCTATTACTTCGATATCAACTTTGTTCTTAAGTATTGCTGCCACCCTTTCCACCAGCGAAAACATTATGTTCATACCAAGTGACATATTAGTTGCATGTAATATTGGTATAGTCTTTGAGGCTTCTTTAATTTTATTTAAATCCTCATCATCAAATCCTGTGGTTCCAATTACCAATGGAGTTTTATTTTTAATGCAATATTCCAGTAGGCTGTTTACTGTTGTTGGATGTGAAAAATCTATAACAACATCTGCTTTAAACTCAATGCTTTCTACAGGGGTGCTACTGCTAACACCACCTATATTTATCCATTGGGAATCTTCCTTTGCTAGACGGAAAATGTTTTGCCCCATTCTACCGCTAATCCCCCATATATATAAGTTCACAAGGATCATTCCCTTCAAATGATATTTTGAGTCTTCATTTCACTTCTTAGTTTTTCTAAATTTCCTTCTTCTAATACTGTTAAAGGTGATCGTAGTTGGTTAGAAATAAACTTCATTTCATTTAGTGCAGCCTTTACAGGTATTGGATTAACCTCAATAAACAAATAGTCGATTAGCTTTTTATACTTTAATTGTAAATCTAATGCTTCACTTACCCTTCCATCCATAAAGGCTTTACACATCTGTTGCATTTCCTTTGGTATTATATTTGCTGATACAGATATTACACCATGCCCCCCGCAGCTATAGATAGGAATTACCTGATCATCGTTTCCCGAATATATTTTAAAGCTATTTGGAACTAATCTTTTAACCTCTAATATTTGAGAAATGTTTCCACTAGCTTCCTTTATGGCAATAATGTTGTCAACCTCTGCAAGCTCTGCAACTGTTTGTGGTAATATGTTGACACCTGTACGGGAGGGTACATTATATAATATAATGGGTAGCTTTGTAGAATTAGCAATCTCTGTGTAATGGGCTATCAGTCCTTTTTGGGTGGCTTTATTGTAGTAGGGTGTTACAACTAGGGCTCCATCTGCACCTAGAGCTTCTGCCTCCCTTGTATAATTAACTGCGGCTTCTGTACTGTTTGAGCCTGTTCCAACTATAACGGGTATTTTACCACCAGCTACTTCAACGGCGGTTTTAACTATCTGTACCCTTTCCTCATGGCTTACAGTTGAGGCTTCACCTGTTGTACCAAGTACAATTAAGGCCTGTGTTTCATTCTCTAGGTGAAACTCTATTAAAGCTTTAAAACCTTCTAAGTCTATGTTACTCCCTTTAAAGGGGGTAACTATAGCAACTCCCGAACCATTAAACATAAATATTTCTCCCTTCTATAATTTGATATTTTCCATAGCTTCAATAATCTGTACTGCATTTGTTGCAGCACCCTTCCTTAAATTATCAGCCACCACCCATAAGGAAAGACATTTAGGGTTAAATAGGTCTTTTCTTATTCTTCCTACATAGGTACTATCTGTGTTTTCTACTTCTAATGGTGTTGGATAACAGTTTTCCTTTGGGTTATCCATTAAAATAACACCGTCTGCCTTTTCTAATATTTCCTTAACCTCATGTATTTCTGGTGTTTTCTCAAATTCAACAGTAATAGATTCGCTGTGACCATAGTAAACAGGAATTCTAACGGTTGTGGCATTAACTTCAATATCTTTGTTTTCAAATATTTTTTGTGTTTCGTATACCATCTTTAACTCTTCCTTTGTAAATCCATTATCATAGAAAACATCTATATGAGGTATACAATTTCCATGTATTTTTCTTGTGTAGACCTCATTTGGATAATTCTTATCCTTAACTTGATTCTCCAGCTCTTGAATAGCTTTAAATCCACTACCAGACACAGCTTGATAGGTAGAAACTACTATTCGCTTCATTCCAAAGCTCTTGTGTAGAGGCCCTAAGGCAACAACCATTTGAATGGTTGAACAGTTGGGATTAGCAATAATACCTCTATATCCCTTTAGTACATGGGAGTTTACCTCAGGAACCACAAGTGGTATTCCTTCTGTCATCCTCCATTGGGAAGAATTATCTATTACTATGTTACCTGCCTCTGAGGCTATTGGAGCAAATTTCTCAGAAACACCACCACCAGCAGAAAATAGTAAATAGTCAAAGCTATCCCTCATGGCTTCTTCAGTTAGCAGCTCAACTTTAATTTCCTTTCCCTTAAATAAAACGGTAGATCCCTTAGATTTTTCTGATGCAAACAATCTTAATGAACTAATAGGTAGATTTCTTTCCTCTAGTATTTCTACCATTTTTGACCCTACTGCACCAGTAGCACCGACAACACCAACAATTAAGCCCATATAAAATCCCCTTCCTGTATATAGTATTAAGCTAAATTTAAAACAATATATTATTAATCTTTATTCTATTATATTAAAATTATTTGCAAATTATATTGTATAAAATGCTTATTATGTTGCAAAAATTGCTATAAAAAACTCCTAAAATAATTTTTAGGAGTTTTGTCAACACAATAAAAGCACAAATATAAATCTATTATATCGTAACCATATCGTAATAAACAAATAGCACTCCATGAAATTCTTTCATGACAGTTGCCTAGTTATTCACCAGACCCCCAACAGTCAAGCTGAAAGTAATTTGACTGTTTCGGCACGTCAGCCTTTTTATGGTAATATCGAAGACTTTCCTTCTTATCACTTACCATATACTCTTCTTCAGTGCACCTCTATTTATTAATCATATTTAGTTATACATTGTAGGTAGTTTATCACAGGGTAAAACCCCCTGTCAACTGATTTTGATTTTTTTAATAATAAAAATCGTGGTCACCAATAGTTTTATAAAATCTTCTATTTTCAACTATCCAGAAGTTTGTTGACTTTACTGGGTTTAGAAAATATAAAACCTCACCCACTGGTGCTTCTCCATTAAGTGCTGCAGCTGCCGCCTTTATGCTATCATTATTAGGTGTATTATTAACTGTACCGTCAATTACTGGTGAAAACTGTGTGTAGCCATGCTGCTTATCAAAAATTACTCCATAAATAGTATTTGGAAAATCACTGCTTTTAACTCTATTTAATATTACATTCCCAACAGCAACTTTACCTTCATAGGGCTCTCCTTGGGCTTCTGCATGAATAATTCTGCTTAACCAATATATGTCATCAGCCCTTGTTTCACCCCTTGAGGCTGTCACCTCTATTTCAGAGGTTTTTGTTGGCTTTAAAACCAGCACTTGTCCCACTGTTATTTTATCAGTATTAATATTATTATATTTTTTTATTTCTTCAATAGTTAGACTTGCCCTTTTAGCTATCAAATATAGGCTATCATTTTCTTTTACTATATACTCTTCCGAATTAATAGGTTCCATATTAATCGTAGCTTCTTGAGGCTTAATCTGTTCTTTTGTGTTATCTATTTTTTCTTCATCCTCTAGCTTTTCCTTCTTCGTGGCTTTAATATCCTCATATGTATCTTTAGTAGCCTCTTCAGCTTCATCCCTATTGTCATTGTTGTATTTAGGCTTTATAGCTCCATTAACTTCATCATTTGTAGCTTCATAAGCTACTGCTTTTTCATTTGATTTTTCAATCTGATTCAAAAGCATATGTATAGAAACAGTTAAAACCATTAAAGAAACAATAATAGAGTATACAGCATATTTATTATTAAAAAATCTTTTTCTCATCATCATCAACCTTTCTGTATGTAAAAAATTTTAGCATAAAAATAGGTCAATGTACATGAAATCAAGTGGTGTAACTATTGCCATTATTGGATTATTTAAATAAACCATCCATCAATTTCTTAATACTACTGCTTCTCTTTTTTGTTTCTTCACTATCAATTTTAATTCTCTTTCCATCCATCAGTATTACGTCACCTTCTTTTGCATGGGGGGGAAGATTACCCCTTTCAATATTTTTGAACTGCCCTTCGATTTCAACTACAGCAAACCTACCTTCAAAACGATCTATTATTCCCTTTTTCATAGTATCCCCCTCGTTACTTTTATTTTTTTTATATTAAGCATCTAAACCCCGTTTTCCTTTTTTTTCATTATTTTATCTGCGGAATTCTAAATTATATAGGTCAGTACGTCGATGCTTTAACAATGGTAGCTCTTCCCTTACCCTTTCTAAGTAGTTAAGGTCTATCTCACCACAGATAATATCCTCCTTCTCATTTGCTTCGGCAATAGCTTTGCCCCAAGGATTAACAATTGATGAATAGCCATAGGCTATGTAGGCTGCGTTGTTATTTCTTGCTGGTGCTGCTGCAACAACATACACTTGGTTGTCTAACGCCCTTACCTTAAGCAGCTGATGCCAATGGGCTGGACCTGTGGTCATATTAAAGGCGGCAGGAATAATAAAAACCTTAGCTCCACTAAGGGCCATAAGCCTCATTAGCTCTGGAAATCTAATATCATAGCATATGGCTACGCCTATTGGGCAAAATGGTGTATCTATAATGGTAATATCTTCACCATAACCAAGCATATCTGACTCTTTAAAGGTTATTTTGTCTTTTATATCTATATCAAACAAATGGATTTTTCTATGTCTTCCAACGTTTTCACCTTTATCATTAAACACAAAGGAGGTATTATATATTTTGCCACCAGATTTTTCTGGTATAGAGCCACCTACTATAAATACATTTAACTCTTTAGCTAAACGGGATAGCATTTTTGTAGTTTCCCCTGGTAGCTCCTCGGCGTACTGGCGAAATAACTCATTATCATATGGGCAATTAAACATTTCAGGTAAAACCACCAGCTTAGCTCCCTTATCCTTTACAGCCTTAAGTATCATATCTTCTGCCTTTTCAAGGTTTTTAGCTTTATCATCCACCACTAGCATTTGACATATTGCAACGGTAAAACTATTCTCCATCCTCTCATCCCCTTCACAAAAATTATTAAACTATATTGCCTTGCTTTTTTTAATTTTATACAAATCAATTTTGATATTTGCTATTTAATAGCTTAGCCATTAAAATAGTATTATACTATTTATGTATTTAGGGGGTTACAAAATATGCGAACAACTATATGGTTTTTTATGTTTTGGGTATATACCATAGGTACCGTTTTTCTTCTTCCATTTGCAATGTACTTAAATAAAAAAGGAGAATTGCTAAGAAAGAGAAGGTTTACACAAAATATAGCCCATAAATGGTCTAAAAAATTAGTTGCATTAACTGGTAGTAATATTGAAGTTATGGGTGTTAATAATATCCCTGATGGCCCTGTTCTTTTTGTTAGTAATCATCAAGGAAATTTTGATATACCCTTGCTCCTTTCAAACCTGCCTAAATCAATAGGCTTTGTTGCAAAAATTGAGCTTAAGAAAATGCCAATTATTAATCGTTGGATGGAATTATTAGAGTGCGTATTTATTGATAGGAAGGATTTAAGGCAATCCTTAAGGGCTATAACTAGGGCTATAGAGGTATTAAAATCTGGACAATCTATAGTTATATTCCCTGAGGGAACCCGTAGTAAGGGAAATGAAATTCAACCCTTTAAGCCTGGAAGTCTAAGAATGGCTGCGAAGGCAGATGTACCTATAGTCCCAATAACTATTAAGGGCTCCTATAAAATTTTAGAGGCTACCAATAAAATTAATCCTGCTGATGTTCAAATTATTATTTCAGAGGCTATAAATGTAAATGAAATAGATACAGATAAAGCTACTGATTTAACTGTTATGGTATTCAATATTATTAAAGATAACCTTGAAAACAACCAAAGTGTATATAGCAATTAAGTTTGGGTATTATTTGCTTACAGAAACATATGGATTCCCCTTAATAAAAAATCTCCAGGGAAAATCAGCGGCTTCTTGGGCATAGCCAATATTAATACGTTTACTTGTTTCTATACTGATGTTATTTTCTCCTTCATCAATTATAAACATCGAATCTCCACATAAATCTAGCTTGTTATGGGTTTTGTTCACTCCTAGTGCCATGCAAAGCTTACCAGGTCCATTGGTTAAGTTTACTATTTGCTTTTTGGTTAATTGAGATAAGGGCTTTTGATATCTTATATTGCACATAGCTTCTATACCTTCTATTGGCTCTATTGCTCTGATTAATACAGCTGCTGGTTCATTTAGTGGCTCTGTAACAATGTTTAGACAATGATACATGCCGTAAATTAAGTATACGTAGGCATGGCCAGGTTCACCAAACATAACCTCCGTTCGTGGGGTTTTTTTATTAGGATAGCAATGGGCGGCTTTATCAATTTTACCTACATAACCCTCGGTTTCAACAATCCTACCACTTATAATGCTATTGTTATCCTTAATGACAATAAGCTTGCCCAATAAATCCCTCGCCACGTCTAAAGTGTTTCTAGCATAAAACTGTCTTTTAAGCTTATTCATTACAGAACACCCTTTAAGTTTGATTTTTTCCTCTTACTTTGTTGATTGCCTTCATAGTACTATTGCTCAATTATTGTTACTTACTGTAATCTTCGCTAATATAAGCCCCCGATTTGCCACCAGTCTTTTTCACCAGCCGTATATCTGTTATTCTCATGCCTCTGTCAATTGCCTTACACATATCATATATTGTTATGGCTGAAACAGAAACAGCATTTAACGCTTCTATTTCTACACCTGTTTTTCCAGTTGTAGCCACTATGGCTTCAATATCTATTTTACTGTTACTCTTATCAATTGAAAAGCTTATATTGGCACCTGTTAATATTATGTTATGACACATAGGAACTAATTCGCTTGTCTTTTTAGCCGCCATTATTCCAGCCACCTGTGACACTGCTAAAACATCACCTTTGCCTATTGTTTTGTCAATTATTTTAGTTAAGGTTTCAGGCCTCATATATATGCTTCCTTTAGCAACTGCCTCTCTTCTAGTATTTAATTTTTCCCCTACATCAACCATCTTTGCTCTACCCTCTTCATTAAAGTGGGTAAAATCACAACTATTCATTTAAGCTTGCTCCCTTCTATATAAAATCATCTATTGAGATTACCTGAATCTCCATATTCTCAATAGCATTTTTAATCAATGCCTCTACATCTAACCTAGCTTCAGAGGTCAATATTTTTTCTAGCCGTGGCTTGGTTAATGGTCTTTTAGGTAAAAAAACCGTGCAGCAGTCTTCATAGGGTAGAATTGATGTTTCATAGGTTCCTATATCCCTTGCTAATTGGATTATATCTTCCTTATTCATGGCAATAAGGGGTCTAAAAACCGGTAAGTCCACAGAGGAATTGGTGGTGTGTAGACTTTCAACGGTTTGACTTGCAACCTGTCCAATACTCTCACCTGTAATTAAAGCCTTAGCATCGGCTCTATTGATTGCAATATTTTCAGCTATCTTCATCATAAACCTTCGAGATATAATTGTCATTTCTTCTTCTTTACATTTTTCATTAATTTCCTGTTGTATAGGTAATAGATTAATTGAATACATTTTAAAGCTACCTATGTAGATAGCTAAGGTTTTAGCCAGCTCTAATACCTTTTCCCTTGCCCTTTCACTTGTAAAGGGGTAGCTATGGAAATGAACTGCATCAATTTCTAAGCCTCTTCTTGCAGTTAGCCAACCTGCAACAGGGCTGTCTATTCCTCCAGATAGCAATAAAAGACCTTTACAGCTTGAGCCTATTGGTAGTCCTCCAAAGCCCTTTATCTTTTCAACAAATATATAGGCTTCATCCCTTATCTCTACATAAACAGTTACGTCTGGATTATGTATATCTACAGTTGCATTGCTTTGATTTTGTAGTATATAGCCTCCAACCTCTCTACTAATTTCAGGAGATTTTAATGGAAAGCTTTTGTCTACTCTTTTACTATCTACCTTAAATGTCTTTACTCCGTCAGTTTTATGCTTTCTTTCAATTTCTTCACAGGCAGTTCTTTTAATTAATTCAAAATCTACAGGAAGCCTTATGGCTCTGCTAATAAGTATAATACCAAATATCTTTTTAACCCTTTGAACTATTTGATCCTCATCAAAGCCCTCAGAGTCTATATATATGCGGCTATCCTTCTTATAGGTTCGTATATCACCTAAATCCTTTATTGCAAATCGTATTTGCTTTACTAGCTTATCTTCAAAAAATCTTCTATTTTGTCCCTTTAATACAATTTCTCCGTATCTTATAATTATTGTTCTTTCCAAGCACTATCACCTCTTCATAATTTTACGTAGATGGCCTACATGATGCTTAATTCTTTCGGTAGCATAGTCAAGTTCTTCCTTTGTGTTAATATCACTAAAGCTTACACGTATTGCACTGTCGATAATATTCTCCTTTAAGCCCATAGCAGTTAATACATGACTAAAGCCCTTCTTTTTTGATGAACAGGCTGAGCCTGACGAAACAAAAACATCATCTACCTCAAGACTGTGAAGTAACACTTCACTTTTCACACCTAAAAAGGAGACATTTAATATATTGGGTGCGAAACCATTATCATTCCCGCTATTAAACACCAAGTCTTCTATTTCACTTGATAATAAATTATAAAAATAGCTCTTTAGCTCAGTAATGCTATTAATATACTTGTTTTGATCCTTAAATATAAGCTTTACAGCCTCTCCAAAGCCAAAAATTCCAGGGGTGTTCTCTGTTCCAGGTCTTAATCCTAATTCGTGTTTTCCACCTGTAGTTATTGGGTTAATCTTGGCTCCCTTATTAACATATAATCCTCCAATTCCCTTAGGCCCATGGATTTTATGTCCACTTATTGAAATGCTATCCACCTGTAAACTATGGGCTTTAAAGGGGATTTTACCAAATGACTGAACTGCATCAACATGAAATAGGGTATTATTATTTCTTTTTTTTATAAGCTGGCATATTTCCTTTATAGGCTGAATAGCCCCTGTTTCATTGTTCACATGCATTATACTGACAAGTATTGTTTCATCACCAATTGAATCTTCTATTTGCTTAAGGGAGATAAAGCCATTTGCATCTACATCTAAATAGGTAACTCTAAATCCCTTTGTTTCTAAATAATGAAAGGTATTAAGTACCGATGGGTGTTCTATTTTTGATGTAATAATATGTTTACCACTTCTACAGTTGGCTTCAGCAATTCCTCTAATGGCAATGTTATTGGCCTCAGTACCACCAGAAGTAAAGTATATCTCTTGTTCTTTACAGCCTAATGCTTTTGCTATTATTACTCTAGCTTCCTTTATTTTTTTTTCTACCTCTAGTCCTTTTCTATGTAATGAGGATGGATTACCATACATTTCTGTCATAGCTAATTCAATAGCCTTCATTGCTTCTGGCTTTACCTTTGTTGTTGCTGCGTTATCTAAATAAGCTTCCAATTAAATTCACCTTCAATTCATAAGTTTACAGCTATTATGATATCTAATTAGCATAAATTTGTAAAGTTTTCCTTCCATATTATTATAACCATAAATACTCTTTTAAGTAATAGAGAGGTTCTGAATTATATTACCTGGGAAATTAAAGAGATGCAGATATATTAATATCCATAAAGAAAACCCCTTAATTGTCCTACAGGGATTTTCTTCCAAGCTATTAATATCCTAATTCTTCTCCGATTATAATAACCTTTAAATCAACTGTCATTGGCTTATGATTTATAATTGTAGTTACATTACACATCCTATCTTTACTTAAGCAATCGTTACATATATCTGTTTCAGCACATGGAGTCTTAAGACCTAATCTTTTAGCATTAGGTGGGCATGATCTGGCTTTTATTCTATCTATTGCAGATATTAAATCAGTTGAGATTTTATTTATTCCACACACCACAATTACTTTTTTTGGACCATAGAACATAGCGGCGACACGATTACCAACACCATCAATGTTAATTAATTCTCCTTCTTCTGTTAAAGCATTTGTACTTGTTAGGTAGACATCTGCTGTTGAAGCTTTTCTTCTCACTTCGTTAGCCTCAGAAGCATCAACCTTCCAATGCCAATAAACAGTATTACCTGCCCTTTTTAGCTCTTCATAAAGCTTCAGGCTATTAATAGTCATAGAGCCACCAATACCAACTACATTGTCAGGTTGAATTTCTTTTAGTATTGCTTGTTTGGCATCCTCTGCTGTTTCATAGTAACTAAATTGTATTCCTTTTTTCTCTAAATTTCTTAAAATTGTATTAATCTTGCTCATATAAAAAATCCCCCTAGTCCAATTTTTCTTTATTAATAGTATTATACATTATATTACAATATAAAACTAATATCATAGTTTGACTACACTTATGTTTATCCTAAGAAGCTGGAATGCTAGTAACTCCCCTGTGTTAAGACTGTGGAAAAGAATAGTAATTATTAATTAAATATTTTTTTTAAGTAGATACCATTGCAGAATTTGTCGAATCTTGTTATAATATATTTGTGGTTATCCCCCTGGTAACCTCGATTTATATAATTTTATTCCCAATACCCCTTTTGAAAATCACATCTAGATTGATGTGAGGCTGGGCGACGAACCCCAGCTATTTTTTTTGCAAAAATTACTATATCATATACTTTAATTCACAAAATAAACACAATAATGTATAATGTTCTTGTATCAAATACGTTTGACTAACGGTTGAAATAAAGAAAACTTAAGGAGGTTGAGTATGAATAAGCCTAGAATTGCTGTTATTTTCACTGGTGGAACCATATCTATGTCTGTAGATCCTAGAATAGGTGCTGCCATACCATCCCTTTCTAGTCAGGAAATACTTTCATTGGTTACAAATATTGATAAGTATGCCACCATAGAAATAATAAATTTTACAACTTTACCTGGTCCTCATATTGGCCCTGCTTTAATGATGGACCTACGAAGGATAGTGGTTGATACACTTAATAGGGAGAATATAGATGGAGTTGTAATTACCCACGGAACCGATACCTTGGAGGAAACAGCTTTTCTGTTGGATTTAACTATAAACTCAAAAAAATCTGTAATTATAGCTGGTGCAATGAGGAATTCCTCTGAGCTAGGCTACGACGGTCCCAGTAATTTAGCGGCAGCGGTTTGTACTGCAATATCCCCTGAAGCTAAGGGTAAAGGTGTTTTAGTGGTTATGAACAATGAAGTAAATGCTGCTAGTGAAGTAACTAAAACTAATACCTTAAGCCTAGATACTTTTAAGTCTTTAGAATTTGGTCCCTTAGGTATTGTTGACAATGATGAGGTGATTCTCCATAGAGAAATTGTAAACAGACAGCATATTTATACAGATACAATTATACCTGAGGTGGATTTAATAAAATGTGTTGCTGGTATGGACTCGAGACTAATAAAATTTTGTGTAGACTCCGGTTCTAGAGGAATAGTTATTGAGGCTATGGGCAGAGGTAATGTTCCACCAGGTATGATAGATGGAATTACATATGCAATAGCAAATAATGTAGCTGTTGTAATGGTTTCACGTTGTCCAACTGGTCGTGTGTTAGATACCTATGGATATGTGGGTGGTGGCAGAAGCCTCAGAAATCTAGGTGTAATTCTAGGTGGAGACTTACCAGGCCAAAAGGCTAGAATTAAGCTAATGCTTGCCCTATCAGTAACACAAAGCCTAAATGAAATAAAACAAATAATGGAGCATACTCAGTATGGTACCAAAAAATAAAAAAAACTCAGCTCCACTTATTTAGAAGCTTAGTTGCACTTATCTCCCACTTTAGAAATGACAGCATTAATAACGAAGCTGATATAAAGTATTACATAGGGGCTCACAATGAGCTTTCCTATGTAATTATAAGTGTATAAAAAACTATTTAAAAATGTTATTTTTTAGGCATGTAGCAAGGTCAAAGTCTCTAACCTCATTAGTTGTGAAACGAACCTTAATGATATTGTCTAAAACTTTAATTATTGAACCTTTTCCAAATAGCTTGTGTACTACTTCTCTTCCCTTTACTAGCTTTGCTTTTTCTATGTCGTAGCACTTCATCTCCTCAATAAATCTTGAGGCTTGTACAGTTGCTTCATATCTGGTTTTTGGTGATATAATATGAAGCTGTTCTTTAGCCCTGGTTATAGCGACATAGAAAAGTCTTCTTTCTTCCTCTAGCAATTCACTGCTGTCTATAGATCGTTTATGGGGGGTTATAGCTTCAATAGCACCGATTATAATTACAACACCATATTCTAAGCCCTTAGCACTATGCATTGTAAGAAGTGAAATGCAATTATTATCTTTATTATTCTTTAAAGGTTTTATGCTTTCATTCTTTAAGGTATTTATTCCCCTATAAAGGGATTCAACATCTTCATATTTTTTACAGGCTTCTTCAAGCTCATCTAGGGTATCAAATAGTCCATTACTTGGAATATTCTTTTCTTGACAATAGCTAGAAATATACTGGTCATAGCCTACCACCTTACGTATGTAACCAATAGCATCCTTTAGCTTCATATTTCTGATTGACTTAAAAGCAACCTCCAATTCATTTATCAATTTAAGCTGATATGGTAATAGACCTCCCTTTACCCTTAATGCAGTTATTAAATCCTTATGGTACTGACTAGCTTCTTTTATGGATTTTTTTGTTATATACCTTGTTGGTCTATTAATTATTGAAATTATACTTTGGGTATCCAGTTGGTTATAGGAAGCCCTAATATAGGAAATAATATCCCTTGAAACCCAATGATCAAATATATTGTCAATATTATCATTACATACAAAGGGAAGATTACTTTCAATAAGTGTATCTATTATTCCATTGGCTTGTAGATTAGTTCTATATATTACAGCAATGTCGCTATAGCTATAACCCCTACTAATAGCATCTGCAATTATTTCAACCACCAGTCTATTTTCCTCTACTCTATTGGCGGGTGAATAGAATTCTAAAGGCTGTAGGTTTTCATTAATACATTCCATTTTCTTTTCTACTCTAAATTTATTCTTAGAAATAAGCATGTTGGCAGCATCTATAATATGCTTTTGGGATCTATAATTGCTATCAATAGTTATTCTTTTTGTGTTGGGAAATATCCTATTAAAATTCAGAATAAAGCTGGGATTAGCCCCTCTAAAGCCATATATAGACTGATCATCATCACCAACTACAAAAACATTGTTATTTGGTTGCGCCAGCATTTTAATAATTTCAAATTGAATTTTATTAATGTCTTGAAACTCATCTATCAATATATACTTAAACTTTCGTCTTAAATACTCTAATAATTTGGGTTCCTTCTTTAAAGCTCCATAGCATTTAGTCAACATATCGTCAAAGTCTATTTTACCGTGATCTTTTTTATATGCTTCATAGCAGTCAATTACCCTGTCAAAATCCTTTTTATCTAAAACATTGGAATTAAAAGAACCCTGTAGATAGTAGTTACATTTAAATATACCTATCTCCTGTAGTATTTCCTTTATTAACTCCTCATCGTAAGAGTTTTCAATTTCGAGAGTTCTAACTATGTTTTTTATTACATTACGCTTTTCCTTTTCATTTAATATATTCAACTTTTCAGACGGAAAACAGCCTCTTATAATTCTATAAAAAATTGAGTGAAATGTACCGAAATTAACATTGCTCTTTAAGCTATTATCCATTAGCTTGTTAAACCTTTGCTTCATTTCTTCGGCTGCTGCCTTTGTAAATGATATTACTAATATGTTATCTGGTGCTACACCATATTCCATTATTAGATTATATATTCTATGGGTAATGACGGTGGTTTTTCCTGATCCAGGACCTGCATAAACTATACATGGTCCATCCTTGTGTATTACAGCCTTTAGTTGTTTTTCATTTAAGAAGTTATTTTTTTGACTCATTATAATGTACCTCTAACACATATTTTCTAAACCAGTATTTATCTCAGCGACGTTACTAACACTCCCGCTTCTTAAACGGGACATAAGTGCCCCAAGCTTCGAAATAAGGGCAACTAGAGTTCAGGTGGAGTTAAAGCTCCATCTGAACTAAGTTTTTTTATAGGCTAATGCTTCCAGACTTCATCAGCATTTGCTTTATCAGTCCATTTATTGCATATTCAACGGGTTCTGGAGATGACGAGTACGTATTAATACCCATCTCCTTTCTTAGTTCATATAGCTCCTTTAGTGCTGCTTCAGCTCCATAATTAGAAAATAACAGGTAGCCATAATTCCGTATAAGCTGTGACTTTATATTATTATTAAAGTCAAACCCAATAAGATTTTTATAGGCATTTATCCCTTCGTCAAACTCTTCATTTGCTATATGGTTGCTAATACTATAAAGACCCGTTTCTAGCTTAGTTTGACTATTATTAGTTTCATTATATGTTGTCTCAATAATAGTATTAATATCTTCAATGGGGACATACTCAGATGCTATTGATAAGAACTCACTTAAGCCTTCAATGTTTGAATCCATATTATTGAATAGGTGCTGTAGTCCTTCCTCCATAAGCTCCACTTTTCTTTCCAAAACAATACTATCATCATACTTAATGAGGTAGTAATTATTACCTATTACATTGAAATAGTTTTCGTTCTTTAGCTCCCATAAGGTTTCAATAGGTGTCATATCATATAGGTGTCTTTCATCATAGGGTATATGACCTACGAAATTGCTATAGTGTATAGAGGTTACTGCATCAATAAATTTTTGATGTAGCTCTGCTTCCTCGTCGTGTCCCTCTGAAGATTGAAATAACGGTAGCTCTAGCCTGTCTTCATTAGATAAGCTATCTTTATATACTAAAAAGCTGTCAGAAAAATATTCTAAATCTGACCCTACCCGCTTTAAAACCGTGGCTGCTTCTGCTCTTGTTATATTATTATCTAGCCTTAAGGTTTCATCAGAGTATCCCTTCAATATCCCATTATTAACTGATTCTATAATAAGATCATAATATAGAGTATTATTATCTACATCTATAAAGTAAACATTATTATTATCAATAGGAGGTGTAGTTACTGCCCTTGTCAGTAATAATACCTCATATCTATTAATTGCTGAATTAGGATTAAAGCTTTCACCTTTAAATATATCCATAAAAGTAATATCTGTATCACTATAATCCGATATAAATGTTGCCAATAATGCTAACTCACCGTATGCCCAATGATTACTATCAATATCTTTATAGGCTATGTTTTCACCACTACCACTGTATAAGCCTGCTTCACTATAGATGCCCTTTTTATACATTAAATCGTCTAAGGCTAAAGCAAAGTCAATTCTACTTATGGATTCATCGGGTCTAAAGCTTCCATCCTCAAACCCATCCAGTATTCTAACTGTGTTAGTTGCCCAGTTAACATATTCTTTACTCCAGTGGTTATCTATATCATTATATACACCTATAGCCGTTGAGATATGTATGGATAAAACACTAATAGCAATTATTATAATAATTTTCCCAATTTTCTTCATATTTTTTGGCCCCCCTTGTATTAGCCTGTTAATTATTTACAATCATATCATACTTTTATATAATTTTACTTTACATTTATATGACATCTTCAAAGCTTTAATACTATATACCCATAACCGTATAAGGAAAACTTAGTTACTATGGAGCTTTTACTCTACACAAGCTCTAGCACTGCTTATTTTCAAGCTTGGTGGCACTTATGTCTCCCTTAAGAAGCATAAGTATTAGTAGCTCCGCTGAGATAAATGATTATTTAACTTGTAGGCTTTTTTTGATATTATTAGATTAAAACCAGCGGAGGAAGCTATGATAATCAAAGAGCATACATTGAAAGAGGAGCTTATACTACCTAACTATATTTATGAAATTAATGACCTTAATAATGTTCTAATACTAGATATCGAGACAACTGGTCTAAGTAAGTATAATAATAAAGTAATTCTTATTGGGTATTTGCATTATGAAGCAGCCTCAGTTAAGCTGAAACAGCTTTTTGCAGAAGATCCATCTGAGGAGGGGTTAATCTTAAAGGAGCTTTTAAAGGACATAAAAAGATTTGATACATTAATAACATATAATGGTGCAGCCTTTGACTGTCCCTTTTTAAAGGAACGGTTTAAGAAGCATAAGATTAATTGGTCTATTGATGATTACTCACATATAGATATTCTTCAGCATATTAGACCCTTTAAAAGCCGCTTAAATATACCTAACCTTAAGCTTAAAACCCTTGAAAAATATTTGGGCATAAACAGAAGGGATTTAATAACTGGAGCTGATAGCGTTAATCTTTACAACTCCTTTGTTTCCAATAAATCCCATGAGCTTTTAGAAAAAATACTACTGCACAACTATGAGGATATATACTATCTAGGTAAAGTGTTAGAAATATTTAATTACATACCTGAAGATATTCGTAGAAAAAGAAAGCACTCGGTAATGCTAAGCAATAATATGATTTACTTCACCTACTCTTCTATGGATATATCCATTAATAACAAGAGGATTATATTATCAGGTGAATCTAATAAATTAGCTGATTTTCCAGAGCTAAGCTGTTTCCATGAGGGCTTTAAGCTCTATTGGGACTCAAGGGCTGGAGCTTTTAATACTGAGATACAGTTATTAAATACTAAGCTAGATAGCGGCAATAAAATCTATTATATAGACCTAAGAGCTTTGGGTATATCCCATGTACAATTTGTAAATATAGGTGTAAAGCCATATGAAGATTGCTTTTTACATGTAGATACTACATCACCCAATTTGTTAGCTATAGAAGTATTAATTGGAGAAATAATAAATAAAGCCTTTAAGGAAGCTATGTGTTAGTTAGCGTGAAAGTAAAAAGCCACAACGCAAAAAGTCAGAGTATATATACTCTGACTTTTTAATTGGTGGGCCTTCAGGGACTCGAACCCCGGACCTACCGGTTATGAGCCGGACGCTCTAACCAACTGAGCTAAAGGCCCCAATAATATTGGGATGGCGGAGAGGGTGGGATTCGAACCCACGGCCCCTTTCGGAGTCACTGGTTTTCAAGACCAGCTCCTTAAACCACTCGGACACCTCTCCTTATTATTAGACAAAGGTGCTACTACTGAGTCTGTGACTGCGTTTTAACACTGTAATTGATAGTATAGCATAGGAAATTTCACTTGTCAACAATCCATTTTATTACACTTCAAAAAATTATCTACAAAAAAATAACCAGCTAAAAACCAATGGTTTAGGCCAGTTGAATTACTTTATCAGGCTTATTTATTAACAGCATAGTGTTAATTCTATTCTTTGCATCAACAATCTCTTGATATTTTTTATCGGATACAGTAGGGTCACCATATACCCTCCAGCCACAGGTCTTTGTCAGCTTTAGAGAGGGATGCCCCATAAATCCTATTACATCCTTTAGTGGATATCCTAGAAATACTCCTATTTCGTCTGGTATTTCTCCATCTTTCATTTTCATTATCAAGTGATCTAAATAGTTGTTTAAGCTATATTCTGTAGGATAGTTTAACCTTTTTAGAAACTTCAAATTACTACCATGATTTAATGTATAGTCTAAAAGCCTAACATTGTAGAAGAGTATCTTACTACATCCATTTGGAAATGTAAACTCCTTAAACTTAATCTTTGAACTATATTTAATGATGGCCTTTACATTTTGCTTCTTATTAATGCTAATTTCATCATTACCAGGAAAGCTTAATATTTCAGATGGCTTTACTCCTAATAGGACTGGCCCTAAGGCCCTAACAATCCATTTAATAAACTCATTATTACTATTTTGATTTAAGCAATAGCAATTCTCAGCATTAACCTCCAAGATATTTTCCCCCTTAAAACACTTATGCTGCTTAACAATAAGATTTTTTACTATATAATACTTGTTTGCCCAGTTACTTATTGTCCAGTATTGTATGGACATTGTCTACAGTTATTAAGCTGCTTCGATAAATCACTACAGGCTCTTCTGGAAAATACACAGGGAATGTTGTTTTGTTTAGCTTTTTCCTTCACAATTTGTGTTATATTATGCTCTATAAAGTCATAGAACACTATAATCATATCTGTCTCATTTGGTATTTCATAGTTCCTCATTCCCTTTTTTCTTCCTGTCCAATGGGTGTAATCCTTTATTCCGTATTCCATAAGTATATTTGGTATATTTCCAAGCTTATCTCCACCTACCAGTAATGCACGCATATGTATTCAACTCCCCCTAAATCTTTATTATTGTGTTATTGATATTGATTATCATTATTGTATATTAAGTTTTATCATTTGTCAATATGTTCTTATTCTAATATTATGAAATATCAGATATTCTCACTGGCCTTATTATGTGATATTATTTATATAGACCAAAGTATAGGAGGAAAAAGCTTATGGGAAAAAAGAAAAAGCTATATAAGGAAAGGGTTAAGCTAAGTGCCAAAGAGGCAATTGTTAATTCCCCTGATAAGTTAAACAGAAGTATGCCTAATGTTTATAGGGGATGTGGAGTTATAGGTGACACTAAGTATAATCGCAAAAAATCAAAAGGAGCTGTCCAAAAAGAAATCAAAAACTTTATGGATAGCTCTTTCGATTTAATTCTTTATAATAGTGTGTTATTTGCAATTAAAGTTGTACACCTTAAAACTTGATAAGCCTCAATTATATTTTTAGCCCTATATGTAATTGTACTTGGTGAAGAAAGTGTAACACCTGGTATAATAGATGCAATTTCTGCCATTCCACTGTTTACAAGAGTTATCTCTAACTCAATAGATCCGTTAATAATAATAGGCTTTATACTTTTAATTGCTTTAAGTGCTGTATTAACACTATCTTGTATTTTTTTATGTGCGATCACTGGATTGAGGGATTGTGCAGCAAATCTTCCTCTTGAAATTTTAACAACTGCTGTTTCAATGTCTGAATTAATATCTTTAACTTCCTCAGATAGAATATTGTCGCCTGAAGCCATTATTACAGGTACCTTATATGAGCCTGCAACTAAAGAATTTAATAAAAACTCACCGGCTTCCCTTCCATTTATTCTAATACTATTAACTACCCCACCGTGGTAAGAGTGACTTAAAACACCTGCTGTATTCATTCTTGAGTGATATCCAATAAAAAGAACAGCATCAAAGGTTTCGTCAATCCCCTCCATCATACCTAGCCTTTTAGGTGTACCAGTTATAAGCTCTGCAGCTGAATTCAGATCTTCTAATAATATGTTTGTCATTGGTCCGTGGGAGTCATTTACTACTATTTTAGTTGCTCCATTGTTTTGCAGTGCCTTTATTGCTGCATTAACCTCTTCTGTCATAAGCTTTCTTGCCCTACTGTAATCATGTCCCGAAGGTGAACCGTGGGTTTTATTAACCACACCACTAACTCCTTCAATATCAGCTGAAATGTAAAATTTCAAAATAATCCCCCCTAGTTTTTTAGTATTGCTAAATTTTTTTTTACATAACTTAATCTATAGATTTAGAGATATATCCTTCCAGCTTTCTTAATTTTATCCTTTTGTGGATTTTAATTTTAATGAATTATAACTATTAAAAATTTATACAATTCATGTCTTTACATCGATTTCCTTATATGCTAAAATAGTTTAATATACTTAGTGAGTGTATCTAAGCATGTTTTTGTGAGCGATACAGGATGTTTTTCTACACGTAGATAAAATCTACGGAGTCACTATCTTTGTGACTACGTGGATTTTTTTGTTTTCTATAATAAAGTAAACTTAGCTCAACTTAAATCGAAGCTTGTTGCACTCATATCACCCTTATGAAGTGGGAGTACTGTAAAGACGGTTACATAAATAAAGCCTGGAGGTGTCAATATGACTATAGAAAAAAACATAAAAACATATTATTTTTACTCTACATTTACAGACCTATTAATACTAGGCCCTGTAATAGTGCTATATTTAGTTGCAAAGGGTCTTTCCTTTACAGAAATTATGCTACTACAATCTATTGCAGCCTTTGCTGTAGTAGTCTTTGAGGTTCCCACTGGTGCCATAGCCGATAAATATAGTCGAAAGCTAAGTGTTATATTAGGCTTAGTTCTATGGGTTATTAGCTTAACCATGTACATATTAGGTGAACGCTTTATTGTGCTTGCCACTGCTGAGATTATCTTTAGCTTAGGCTTATGCTTTAAGTCTGGAGCAGATAATGCAATTATATATGACTCGTTAAAGCTTCTTAATAGAGAAGGACAGTACTCAAGAATTGAGGGCTTAGCAAGTTCTTTGGCATTGTATGCTCAAGCAATTGGTTCTATAATTGCAGGCTTTGTTTACGAGATTAATATTCATTTGCCAATGATTATTTCAATAGGATTTATTATATTAACCATAATAATAGCTTTTTCCTTTAAAGAGCCTTCAATCCACAATGATGGTCAGAAGACAAAAACTAAATACTTTAATCAAATTTTAGAAAGTTGTAAATATGTTTTGAACCATGAAAAGCTAAAGGCTATAATGTTGTTTTCAATGGTATTCTTTGCCTTTTATAGAGCTGGTTTTTGGTATTTTCAGCCCTATATGGAAAATGTAAATATTCCAGTAAGATACTTTGGAATTATTTTTATGGTATTTAATATAGTAGCTGCCTATTCTTCTAAGAGAAGTCATCTTTTTATAGAAAAAACTAAGCCTAGAACACTATTATCCTTAGCTCTGTTAATAATAGTCTCCTTCATATTACTTGGTATAGTAAAGGTATGGATTGGTGTAGCTGCTATTCTACTACAACAGATGGCAAGAGGTTTTTACAGACCTACTATAACAAAATATCTTAACAAGCATATACCCAATGACAAAAGAGCAACAATGCTTTCATTTCATAGCTTAGGCACTAATATTGCTGCAGCTGTTACATTACCATTAATGGGGCTAATAAGGGACTCTACAGATATTTTTTCTACCCATTTAATAACAGCATTTGCTATGATAATCTTAATCATATTTGTTACAAAATACATGAACAATAGGTTGAATGTAAATAAACAAAGTGCCTATAGAATAGATAAAAGTTAAGTAATAATTAAAAAGGACTTAATGCTTTAGTTTAATTATGATTAAGTCCTTATATTTTATTCCTTAAAGATTCTCTTCCCTTAAAGCATCTATAATATTTTCTTTTTTTAGCTTAGCACTTGAATGCATCATGGTTATGAATATTATAATAAATACACCTATAGTACATATTAGCATCTCACGCCATGGTAATACAAATGTGAACTCAAATATATATCCAAAGGAGTTATAAATCCACACACTTATTGCAACACCAACAGGCATACCATAAAGCAGTGCCTTGAGTCCATAAAAAATACTTTCATAGTTAATCATTTTATTAAAGCCTTTCGGGGTAAGTCCTACTGATTTCAGCATTGCAAATTCTCTTCGTCGTAAAGCTACATTGGTACTTATTGTGTTAAATATATTGGTTACACCAATTAAGGTAATAAGTGTTACAAAGCCATAAAGGAAGATTGCAATTACAGTGGTTATTCTCAACATTGCATCCTTCATTTCAGAAATATCTACTATTGAAAGTGAGTTTTCAGAAATGTTTGGGTCTAATTGCTTTAAAGCCTCTGTAATGCCATCACTATTATTTGTCTGTATAATCATGTTTGGTTTATCTGCCAGTTTAAGACCCTCTTCACTTATTAATTGTCTAAGTTCTTCAAATACCTCTTCCGAAACAACTATACTTGCCATCATAAAGTCTGTATAGGGTACTCCAAGAGGTAGATTATCTGCAACTGCCCCTATTTCCATTTTAATATCAGTTGATATCTGACTACTTTCACCCAACGAATCCTTTAGATAAAGAGTATCTCCCGCCTCAATATTCATTGGTTCATATTCTATTCGCCCACCAATATTATTTTTATTTACCAAGACACCATGAAAGCTATTAGTATTCATAAAGGTTGAGGGCTCTAATTGGTTTTTGTCAATATACCTTTTAAACTCCTCTTTTCCAACCGCTACAATATAGATTCCATTATTATAGCTACCATCTTCATTCATTTTATACATATCATCTTTTTCAAGTCCTTTTTGCACATATGGACTTAATTGAGAATGTTGTAATTTAGTTGAAGTGTTTATTCTTCTTACTATTGAATATCTGTCAACCCCACTAATACCAGCAGTTTTATTGTATAACTCTAATTGCTTCTCTAAAGGTATGTTTTTCATTGATACTGCTAAATCAAAATCTATTGCTCCATAATACATGTTGCTTGTCATTAAACCATATCTCATAAAGGATGAAAAGGAAACAAATAAAACAATACTAATAAATAGTGAAAAAACAGTAGCTCTATATCTTCTATGATTTCTTTTTAGATTTTTTAGTGCAAGCTCTCCTTCAATTCCATATAAAAATCGTGTAAGCTTAGAGGTTTTAAGATTTTTACCCTTTATCTTTATGTCTGTGTTAAGGCGTATAGCTTCAACTGGAGAAATTTTAGAAGCCTTTTTAGCAGGGATATAAACAGATAATAAAATTGTTATACTCATAAACAAAACTGTAGTTAAAATAGTATAGGGAGATATTATCAATCGTAATGCAACATCTTCATTAAACATAGAATCTATGATTAAACTGTTTACAACCTTTATTGTTATACCAATTCCTACTATTCCTGATAAAATCCCTATAGGTATACCTATACCTCCTAATAATGCACCTTCATAGAATATCATTTTACTAATTTGATTACGGGTTGCTCCAACGCTTGAAAGCATACCAAATTGTTTTTTTCTTTCACTAACTGAAATAGCAAATGCATTGTAAATCACTGTTACAGAACCAACCACAACTAAAAAAAACATAATTAAAGCTAATTTATTGAACATATTATTTGCATTTTCATTTTTTGATATCCTCATCCATTTTAATAACTCATTGTTATATTTATAACTTACATCCCCTACATTTTCAGCCATTTTAGGTATTATATCGTAAATATTCTTAGGTTTCTTTAGCAAAACAAAAACATCAATAGTATCCTCTTTATTCAGCAGAGCTTCATCAAGGTAGGTTATGGCAGTATATGCTGGACTAAGGCCATATTCCATACGTGGTTTATGAATTATACCTGTAATTATATACTCTTCCAATGAAAATATATCTAGTTCCTCTGTCTCTATAAATGGTGTGTTTCTAGATATTAAGTTGCCTCCATTTAATCTATTGCCTACTTCAAATTTTACTTTTTTACCAATATTATAGGCTGAACCACCACTTGTTAGAATATCTTCTGTTATTACAATTTCATTGTATTTTTTAGGCCAACGACCCTCTTTAAGTTTAACAGGCATGTTTTTAAAGGTGTTAGAATCGTATGCGCTTATATGAATATAGGGTTTGTTATTTATGTTTGATTTTTCAAAAATTGAAAATCCGATTTCTTTACTTAACATGTCTTTGGCGGTTGATGGATTATTTCTTATATATTTACTATCTTCATATTTTACACTGTTTAAAACAGCATGGTAGTTTCCATCAGTTTTAATTGCCGATTGTATCATCAAGTCTTGAGAGCTAGCTGCAATAGTGGCTACTCCACATATCATTGCACCAGATAAAATAATACCAATAATTGTAACTATAGTCCGTTTTTTATTTAGCTTCAAATTCTGCAGTGTTAGTTTTGTTAGAATATTCATTGTCTAATCACCTCATCTTTAATGATGCATCCATCATCTAAGGTAATCATCCTATCGGCTTGTAGAGCTATCTGTGGGTCGTGGGTAATAACAACAAGAGTTTGGTTATACTGTTTATTTGATATTTTAAGAAGCTCTATTATTTCCTTTGAATTTTTGCTGTCTAAATTACCCGTTGGTTCATCTGCCAATACTAATGCAGGTTTATTAATTAATGCTCTTCCAATGGAGACTCTTTGCTGTTGGCCTCCTGAAAGCTCATTAGGAAGATGATTTACTCTATTTGCTATATTAAGAGTTGCTAATGTATTTTTCAGTTGCTCCTTATCAACTTCTCTTCCGTCTAGTAATAGGGGTAATGTAATATTCTCTTCAACATTTAATATTGGAATTAAATTATAAAATTGATATATTAGTCCTATTTGTCTTCGCCTAAAAATTGCAAGATTAGACTCATTAAGAGAATATATATCAGTGTCATCTATAAATACCTTTCCATTTGTTGGTCTATCTACCCCTCCAAGAATATGCAATAAAGTAGACTTACCAGAGCCTGATGCTCCTACAATTGCAACAAACTCTCCCTTTTTCACATTGAAGGATACATTATTAAGTGCTTTTACTTGAATATTTCCTTTACCATAGGTTTTAGACAGATTTTCTACTTTTAATATTTCCATTTATCTCTACTCCTTTTCATTTTATGATTTTATTATATCTGCCTAAAATGACTATCCCGTGACTTTTAAAATGACATTTTAGTCATACTGGTTATATATCGTTACTTAAAGGCTTTAAAAAACTTAATAATGAATTGTGTTCCCTTTCCAATCTGACTTTCTACTGTTATATCTCCACCTTGTCCATCTATTATAGCTTTAGCCATTGCCAGTCCTATACCTACACTTTCTTCCCTTGCATTTTTCCCCCTATAGAATCTATTAAATATGTATGGTATGTCATCTTTAGCAATACCTTTGCCATTGTCAGAAATAATGATTGATGTGTATATTGGATTTTCCTCGAAGAAAATTTTTATAATCCCATTTTCATCAGTATGTTCTATACAGTTT
The DNA here is from genome assembly GCF_009017275.1 of Alkaliphilus pronyensis. GTDB lineage: Bacteria > Bacillota > Clostridia > Peptostreptococcales > Natronincolaceae > Alkaliphilus_C > Alkaliphilus_C pronyensis. Next base: position 41,654 of record NZ_WBZC01000027.1, read on the forward strand.
TTAAGTATGTTTATTACAGCCTCACATGACCAATTAAAATCACCAATAAATCTGCACCTGTCTATACCTTCTATTTCTACCGTTTGCATTTTTATATCAAGTGGAATACTAACTACTTCTAGTGATTTATCTATTAAGGCTTTAACATTAACTTCTTCTCTTTTCATAGTAACAGTACCTGCATCAATCTTGGAAATCTTCAATAATGAGGTAATAAGCCATTCCATTCTTTTTAACTGATTTCTTATTTTATTATGAAACTTGATTTTAACATCATCATCTGGATTATTTGATAATAAATCATTTAGTACATACATTGATGTCATTGGAGTTTTTAGTTGATGTGAAATATCTGCTAAAGAATTAGCTAGAGAGATTTTATCCAGTTTAAGTTTTTCCGTCTGCTCCTTTAGCATAGTTGTAATTTTATAAATTTCATTTTTTAATATACTAATATCTCCTTCATAGTTATCTCTAATATCAAGGTTATAATTTCCCCCTTGAATACTTTTTACATAATCTGTCACTTCATTTACTCTAATAAAGAGTTTTTTAACAAAAACAAAAAAAATAATTGTTAATGTTGTGTATATTATCAGGGTTAATAGGATAATCAAAAACAAATTATTGTTACTATTACCTTTTAAAATTGTAATCTCCTGAAATATTTCATCCTCCTCTAATCCATAACTAGCTAATATAGCTTCTCCCTTTGCAACATTACTATAATTAAGATTTACCATTTCATTAATTATGTCAGTCTCTGATTCAGGATACTTCTCAACTATTGCACCTAGTATAGCTGCGTTATTTTTTCTAACGGTACTATTAAAGTACTCAATACTAGAGTAATAGACTATAATTGATAAACCAATAGAAATGATTAGTGCAATAAAAAGTATTGCAGATAACACTTTCACTTCAGAATTTTTATAAATACTCATGATTATTCACCCACCTTATACCCAAGACCCCTTATGGTTTTTATAATTTGTGGGTTTTGGGGGTCATCTTCAATCTTTTCTCTTAACCTTTTAATGTATACTGTTAAGGTATTGTCATTAACAAAGTCACCTGCAACATCCCAAATTCCTTCAAGAATTTGGTTTCTGGACAGAATCTTACCCTCATAGCTAGTAAGTGTCAATAATAGTTTATATTCTAAGGCAGTTAAAGGTATCTCCCTTTCCCCCTTAACTACCTTGGCATTTGCTGTATTTATAGTAATATCTCCAATAAAAATAAGATCACTGCTATTTGATTTTTTACTATATCTCCTTAAAATACTCTTTATCCTAGATATTAATTCTCTTACTCTAAAGGGTTTGGTAATATAGTCATCTGCCCCCATATCTAAACCCATAACAACATTTACCTCTTCATCACATGCTGTGAGAAAAACCACTGGCACATCACTTTTTTTTCTTATAAATTGGCATAATTCAAATCCATTACCATCAGGTAACGATACATCCAATATGATTAAATCATATTCATTTGAATTTATAGTCTTGAATGAGTCGCCAGCATTATGGCAAATAGTCGTTTTAAAGCCTTCCTGCTTGAGAGAATATTCTATACCCATTGCAATGGTTTTATCATCTTCTACAACTAATATTTTTTCCATAACTCACCTCAAAGAAATTTTAGACTACTAAACCTTTAATTATAATTAAAGCAATACTAAACTTCCAATTATCACGACAAGCAAAGCAAAAGTTATTATTATTGCCATTGGCCTACCATAATTAATAGTCCACCCAATACCAAACCTCTTCTCAATAAACAAGCTAGGATCATGTGGATTATAATAGATTACACCTAGCTTCCAAAATCTATCGTCGTCTCTATCAATAGTGTTATTATTTGCTTCTTCTGTTTCTTTAACCTTTATTCTGCTTCCACTCTGACCGGTTTTAAAAGCAACAAAAATGGCACCAAAGATTGCTATAATAACTGTAATTCCTTGTATTAAAATGTAAGCTGTCATTGAGGGTTTAATAACTGTTAAAGCATTTAACTGAAGGTATGCAAATTGTACATTTAGAACTATTAAAACAACTATCATGTAAATTATCCAATATCTTTTAGCTAATTTATTTTGAATAGCTGAGGTTTTAGGTGTAGCTGGATTTATACTAGGCTTTGCCCTTTGTATCATTTTAGAAATAAAAAAGAACATTGCTGTCATAAAGGCTTGTGTTAATGGTAAAAGAAAAACCGTTGTAAAGCTTGTTTCTTTAATGGTGGTAGGATTTCCATATAAATCGAAATGAGTAGGTATTTTATCTGGTAAATGAGGATATTGTATCATGGTAAATAACAAAGTAAGTATTAATACACTTATTGGTATCCAAAACCAATGTAATGACAACAAGTGTCTATTTATTGCATGGGAGGTATCAACAATAACCACCTGTTTTTTATTGGCAGTCCAGCCCTTCTCTCTTTTTAACTCTTTAGCCTTCTTATGGATATATACATAATTAAGCATCATAGAAATAATTAATGGCAATATTCCCCACATGGAATAATCTGTATTGTTATTGATGAGGGCCAATATATTGGCAGCAAATGCTATTATGATAGTTGTTAATAGGTAGTTTCTCTTATATTCTTTTGTCAGCTGTTTAGCTTCTTGACTATTGCTTGCCTCCTCTGGAATAGCCACACCAAAAAGTAGGGTTTTTCTAATAAAATTAGGCATAAAATAACCTATTAATAGAAACGGTATGTAGACTGTAAATATATTTAATAGAAACACAAATAAAAACATGTTTATTTTCCCCCCTGTGTTTTGTAGTTATCATAGTTTTTTTCTATAATATTAATAAATTCTTCTTTAGTGAGTCCCCTCATAAAAGCCTCTGCTGTGGTGGTTTTCATTAAATCATCAAGAAGCTCCATATACTCTGGTGTTTTAGTAAGGTTTAAATCAGGATTAATCATTACTCCACTTTTTCTATGAATGATAACCCAGCCTTCTTGTTTCAATTGATTGTAGACTTTGATTACTGTATGAAAGTTTATGCCAATATCTGATGCCAATTGTCTAACAGAAGGTAAATCTTCACCCTGCTGCAATGCACCTGTTGCTATTCCCCTAATTATTTGATTCTTAATTTGCTGATATATTGGTATTTCTGACTCGAATTGTATTTGTAGAAGCATTTTATCCTCTCCTAATTATAACTGTTAGACATATTATATAACAGTCATATAAAATAAACAACATCATATATAGCTAGAGCATAAAATAAGATAGCTACCAACTAAGTGTTTTTAATGGTAGCCAACCTGTTTATTTATTTCAGAAGCATTACTAATACTTTAGCTTCTTTTGTTGCTTTTGCTAGTACAATTTTTACTGCACTAGCTTTAAATTATCTTCCTGCCTAGTATTATAATTTGTCATTTTCAATCCCCTCATGACTTAAATATACAGTCACTATTCTGTGTCCGTCAAACTTGATATGAGGAAACCTAATGACTTCAGATTATGTAAGGACGATCAAAACGTTTTTCATATGCATTGTTTTCTCTAAGTTGTTTATCCCAATAAAAGTTTATTAATCCAATCCTATTAATTATCTTAAAAATAATATTCGCAACCTTTCCAAATCTAACTGGTCTGCCTAATTTGTCAATATCAGCTGGGTTGAAACACCCTTCATGCATTATGCTCTCAATGGCCCTTACAATTGGTACTATCATTTTTTCTTGCGCCTTAGCTGATTTCATCTGCAACCCTTCTACCCCTCCCTTAATGGCTGTCCCAATATAAGTTCTTCCCAATCTAAGAGCCAACTGCTGAAAATATGCCTCAAGAAAGTGGGATTGGCTACTTTCAGGAAAACCAGATTGTATAAAGAAACTTAAACTTCCTTTAGAAACTTGAAGCTTCTCTATAAACTCCATGACATGGGAAGGCATTGCATGGACATATAGAGGCACGAAAAACATGACATGATCTTCACTTTTAAAAGCTTCTATCCACTGTTTCCATTTATTTTCTTCATTCAAATCACGAATTTCAACCCTATCAGCTAGACTTTCGCTAACTTTTTTTAAAATAAGTGAGGAGTTGCTTCCACTTCTTCTAGGGGAACCATTGTAAATCACTAGTTTTTTGATAGATTCAATTGACCCAAAGGACAAGACCTGATTTTTAGCCTTCCTTGATTTCAGTGGAAGCAGGTGAACATTACCGTCTTTTAATATGCGATATGCTCTAGATTTAAAATGGTAGGCTGTACGATATAAATAATCCTCAATAACCTGTTCTTCTATCTTTGTTAAACCCTCAATATCATAGTAAAATACCATATCTGGATAGTCCTTATACCTAGCAGCATGATGACATTCTCCATCAATAATTTCTATATAGGGATGATAGTGGGGAATTGTCCTGTCAAAAAAAGCTTTGGCATTGTGATTGATAAATCCTTGGGCTGTATTCATTAGTAAAATTACAGTATCACTATTTAAGTAGTCTTGATAGAACTTAACCATTTGATCCTTCATTACACATCTGCCAGGGGTCTTTAGCCAACAACTCCAACATCCAATACATGAAGATATGGATTTATTTCCTAATCTAACAACCTTCAAAGGTTCATCATAAAGATTTGAAATCTCCTCCAGTATTTCTCCATCTTGTTTCTCTCTCAAATCAAACACTGTTTTCATTCTAATCTCCTTCCTTCTTCCTTTATAATTGAAAACTATCCAATATATTATTCTATTCATGCTTTAATACTTCAAAACCTTACATAAACAACAAATTTCAGTTATCATTATAGTTAAGTTCGATAATCCTATTATTATAATCTATTTGTTAAAGATGAATTTTGGGGCTAAATCAACCCTTTAATTCCCTAAAACTACTATAAATACTATATACTTTTATAAACATAACAAGTTCACTAAGACCTAATATCTTCTAGTCAGATACAAGAAACGACTCAGCCATTTATGAGTTATGTTATGCTATTGACTTTTATGTCCTTATTTAATAAGCATCAATCGAGGATGGTTATGGGTATATGGCCCTATCTCCATTGTAAGATAGTCTAGATGTACATAATAATCTCCTTTGAAAAAGAAGGGCTCTACTTCATAATTACCAGTAAAGCTATAGTAATTGGGCTGTCCTGAGCCTCCACCACCACCACCAATAGTTTTGAGGATTTGATCATCTAAAACACTATATACTCTATCGGCAACCGACATAAAATGTCCTGTTTTTCCAACAAGAGTAATATCAATCTGTATTGAGTTTTCGCCTTCTCTTACTACACGTATCCTATATTCTGTAAGTTTATCTAATGATATATTTTGCCACTTATTTAGCTCTATAGAATAAGCCTTTTCAATTTTCTTTAATAAATCTGCAGAACAAAAGTTCAATTGCAAGCTGTCACCAGTTCTTTAATCTAGTTGTCTATATGAACAAAAGTATTCTAAGTAAGTGCTATTACCATCATATCTCAAATGTGAAGTCTTGGGCATTACACCAGAGGAATAATAAGTTGATCCTGAATCTGTATTTTTAGGGTTTTTTTCCAGCTCCAGATTAGGTAACCTAGAGGCTGATAAAGAAAAACCCTTTTCAATAAGCTCTTTAGATAACCCATAATCTACTTTAATAATTATACCCTTATGGTTAAGTATCATTGCTTTGGGATATATTGTTATTTCACCTTTTTCGGTGGTTAGCTCTCCTTCCAATAATATGGTTTTTTGATTAAATAAATATTTTAAATTCCAATTGTTTTGCCCTACGGTTAAGTAAAGAAGTGCTGCTACAAAAGCAATTAATATCAATAAATATGTTGTTTTTTTATTTCTACTTTTAATATGCATTTTATTGCCTCCATGGTTTATTCTTTTCTAAGTATCTATTCTATTTTATTAGTGCTTATCCTTTATATATAATTATAGTTTTGTTTTATGTTTATTGTAGCACCACTTGTGGTAACAAAAAAATAGAGAGAAAGGAGTATTAGTAATGTTGCTGAAATTAAGTAAAGTATAGGAGGTGATTTATTTGACAAACAAAACGGAATTACCAGCACCTTCTGTGGTTATCTCTCTAATACCTATATTTGTAGTGTGTATAGCTCTCTTTTTATCGGTTTTTATTTATGAAACTAAGGTTCATATCCCTCTATTTCTAGGAGCTATTACAGCTGGTATTATTGGTTACATTCATGGTTTTTCATGGAAGTTCATTCAGTCAGGCTATATAAGCAGTATTAGTAGAGCTATCCCTTCTCTTCTTATTCTATTGATTATTGGAATGCTCATAAGTGTATGGGTTGCCAGCGGTATTGTTCCTGCCATAATTTATTATGGTTTTGATATATTAGTACCATCAATTTATTTACCTTCAATTTTTATTGTATGTTGCTTTATGTCTGTAATTACAGGTAGCTCATGGACCACAATTGGTACCTTTGGGGTGGCAGCAATTGGTATTAGTCAAGGCTTGCAGATTCCGCCACCAGCAGCAGCTGGAGCTATCGTTTCGGGTGCCTTTTTTGGTGATAAATTGTCTCCAATGTCAGATTCAACTAACCTTACACCCTCTGTATTAGGAGTAAACTTATACTCACATATTAAGCATATGTTATATACGACAGGTCCAAGCTTCATTATTTCTCTAATTATGTATGTCATATTAGGCTTGTTTTTGGTTGAAGGAAGCAGTGATACTGCTTTTATATCCAAGTATCAAAAGGAAATTATAAAGCATTTTACCTTTTCAGGTTGGCTTTTCCTTCCGCCAGTTATTGTTATTATTCTAATCGCCTTTAAGATACCTGCTATTCCTAGTCTTGTTACAGGTGTTCTATTGGGTGGTGTAATGCAGCTTTTTATTCAAGATAAGAGCATGGGAGATTTTTTTAACATCCTTTATAATGGAGTTCATCTTTCAACTGGCTTAGAAGAAGTAGACAAGCTTCTATCTCGTGGGGGGATGTCCAGCATGTACTCAGTAGTTGCTCTTGCAATTTTATCCTTAGCATTCGGAGGTATTATGAATAGATGTAAAATGCTTGAATCAATAGTAAAAAAAATGACAGTACTTGTTGACAGCAGAGGTCATTTGATAATAACTACTTTACTTACATCTATATTTATTAATATCTTTAGTGCCAATCAATATTTAGCGGTTATTATTCCAGGACAGATGTATGAAAGCTCCTATAAAAAGCTTAAATTAAGTCTAAAAAACCTAACAAGAGCATTAGAAAGTGGTGGAACCTTGACGGCACCTTTAATACCATGGAATAGTAGTGGTGCTTTTATTTACTCTGTTACCTCCATTTACCCATTTGCCTTTGCCCCCTATGCCTTCATATGTTGGCTTACACCTATCATTACAGGGATATTTGGATATATTAATATAACTATGGAGAAGGAAGATTAAAAGTTTAAAAATCCCCTTAAAGAGAAGCTTTCGGCTGAAAAACATAAAGAAAACTTAATTCCACTTACTTTTAAGCTTAGTTACACTTAGCAACCGCTTAAGAAGCGTAAGTATTAGTAACGCCTCTGAGATAAAAAATGGATTGTGTCCTAATAGATGTACATACAAAAACCTGCTAACTATTAAGTTAGCAGGTTATATATTATGGTGCGCCCAGAGAGATTCGAACTCCCGACCTTCTGATTCGTAGATATAGGACTAATATCTCTCACTGTTTTCTTAGATATTATATTATAGTATTTATCACTGTTTGCTAATGTTGATGTCTTATTTTATAACTTCAGACATTTTATTTTTTTATCGTGTTAGTAGTATGGTAGCAGTATTAATATTGCCCAGCCAAATCAATAAATTACTATTTTTTTGAAATTATAATGAGAATAACAAGAGTCAAGATAATGTCATTAACATCTAAGGTTCTTGTAGTTAGCTTATTATTTTTGTGGCATTATCTTTACTTGATTAATGATATTAGCCCTTTTCCTGTTTGTCTAATCAATCTTTAAAGCTATATACCATAGTCCTCTTTTATTCAGTTTTTCTAAGGTTATATGATGCATTTTCCTTTTAACCTAAATCTTTCACCATTACCAAAATTATGATGACTATGATAACCTCTCATTTTAGGCTTCCAACTTAACTTGACAATGAAATACATAAAAAAACTATTTTTAGACTAATAAATAACAGTTCTACCTTGGTAATTAACTATGTTTGATAACTTACTTCATATTACTTGTTACCAACATTTCCTTCTCAGCATCTTCTCGTCTAATTGAATAATAGTACAAAACATCTTGGATTTTTGCTTCTAACTCTTGTTCTTTAACATTTTGAAAATCATTTGAATGAATTATATGTTTTGCGATCGTCAATTGTTCAGGAGATAATCTTCTGAATTTATTCCACCATTCATCGGTAATTCCATTGTTTTTATAATACATCCTATATATTATAAAAGTTTCTGGCATATATAATAGTTTCTCAAACTCCTCTTCATTTCTTCCAAACGCCTCTTCAAAAAAATCTTTACCTTTTCCTATTTTCCCTTTTGTGGAATTTAAGATTGCTTGAACAGCCCTAATATACTTTCTATTCCAATGTTCCCCTATATACGATCTATCTGCAAAATATTCAGGATCATCTATTGGATGATATTTCATAGGAAATGAATAAATAGTAACACCTAGTTCTTCACATAAATCTATGTTTAGTTTAAGCCTATAATATAAATCAACGGGCTTATCCTTATAATTATAAAGCAAGTAATTAGACATTGATTTTATATTATATTTAACAGCAGTTCTAATTGCCTTTTCATAAATATTTTTCATTCCCCATGTATCAAAAGCAACCCTTAATGGGTTAATAGGAATTTCTGATAATTTTTTCATCTTATCATCAGTTAATAGCCTCGCATCTAATCCTTGATTAAAGTCAACATGCCTAACCTTAGGTTTTTGCATTATATATTTTTTATCAAATAGAGGCTTAAAATAATCATATGTGTCCAAAATATTAGCTTTGGTTGCTGTAACTTCATCTAGCAAATTATATTGCTTCAACAATTCATATGTTTTAGATTGATCTTCTATAGGTAGTTTGGTCATTAATTGCTTATATAGTTTAATTATAGACTTTATATATGCTCTACTATTATAGTCATCTTGAATTGCTTTAATTGCAATCTCATATTTATTAGGTTCCATAAACATTTCTTTCTTACCAAAACCTGATAATTTAATTTCGTCTATAATTTGATTAAATCTTTCCGATGCTAAAACATTATTATCTAATAGTAACAAATTCCTTTTTTCACCAAATCTATTTCTTACATAGTCAATTTGACCCTGTATTCCTATATATTCACAGTATGTTGGTTCTATTGTAGGTACTAAACAAAAAGAGCATTTATTAACACATCCTCTTGTCATATATCCATAATACCCATTATTCTCTGGATAATCATAATCAACTTCTTCTAATATCGAATAATCTAATGGTAAGTTATCAATAACAATTTCATTATCGTCTAAAATTCTAGGTGTATTTAATAAACCTATCCAAGGTTTTATACCAGTAGCCTCTTCTATTTCGATTGGCAATACACTAGCTGCCACTCCACCAATGAATACTTGGTTAGGATATTTACATAGCTGCTTAAATGAGTTTATAGTCTCAATCGTCTTTTTCCAATGAAATGTAAATAAAGTACTAATACATACCCTGTCCCATTTGGGATCATCTAAATATATTTTCTTCTTGTAATAATCCTTGTAGTATATTAAGTTTTGAGAAACAAGATTACTCTCTGATTGAGAAGCTAAAAAGTCTAAGTCATCATAAAACCCTCTCATTATGAATTGCTTAATCCTATCTTTTAGCCTGAACCATTCTACTCTATTATCAATATTGTACAATTTTTCTACCACTTCTTCATATATACCTTGGACAATAAATTCCCTAAATTCACCTTTATAAAAAATCACTTCATCACCTAATTGTCTATGATAAGTTGCTAGCTTCATAAGGCCTATAGGTGGATATTTATTTTTATAATTGGGTTCTACTAGTAATACCTTCCTGCTCATTATTTTTTCAACTCACTCTGTATTTTATTTATTAACTCTCCACTAGTTTTGGGATCTAACATAGCTTTTATAACGGTATAAATTTTCTCAACAATTTTTCTTTCTCCCTTATTCAATTTGCTCAATTCAGATGTAATGTAAATCTCTTTTTTATCTTTCTTTTCAGTCTCTAATATATCAATTTCTTTAGCAGTTTCCCTTAAATAATCGATTGGATTAGCATATTCTTTTTCGTAAACACTCATAACTCTTTTAAGCACATTATTAGACTCTGCTTTTTCTTTATACCTTTTAATCTCCTTTTGAGCTTTTTTTACATCTTCTGCCATTTTGTCTAGTTCTTCTTGAAGTTTGGTTTTTTCATCCTTATTAATAAAGGGTTTTGTATCAAATTCTTTGGTTTTTTCTCCATATGTTTGAATTTTTTTAAACGAGTTCTTGATTTTATTTGCATCATGATAAACATAATGTAATGTGTTCTTAAAAAAGTATTCTAATTCAGTATCAAACTCTACTCTTGTATTGTTTTCATTAAAATAGTCTCGTCTTGCGTTAGGCACTAAGTCGTTATGTATAGCATGCACTTCACCTACATAATAGCCATTACCCCTAGTTTCCTTAAAAAACTTATCCAGTGTAATTTCATCACCTATTTGAATATTTTCTTTGCGTAATCTAATTCCCTTCATTTCATTTGATGAACTAGGTATGTTCTTCTTAAAACCACTTACACCAAACCATATCCAGGCTAGAAGTTCACCTTTACTATTATGTAATTCTTTAAACTCAACATCGTATAATTGATCATACATTTTGTAAGTCTGGCTTTCATATAGTTTGTCTTTATATCTTTTATGAATATCATCACCATTAACTAAAATTTGATATTCATCAACTTTATACCCTCTTGAATTAATATAGTCTTTAATTTTACTTGTAAATAAGAAATCTATATTATAAGGAACTGGTGCATTCCATGCTATGTATTGACAGACTTTATTTTCATCTAGCAACTCACTATTTTCGCTTCTAATATTAAGCATCTCTACTGTAAAAAAATGATCATTTTTATCATGTTTGAGAGTTTCATAACTTATAATTTCTTCTAATATTTCCTCTGCACTTTTTTTGACACTACTATCATCAATTAATTCACGACACCTTTTAGCATCCCATGTCATTATTGTTTTTTTATCTTCTCCTTTATAAGAGGTTATAAATCTTAGTTTATCACAATATGCTAAACCTCCTAATCGACCTATCCCTCTAAAACCCTTGTCTTCAGTTTTGTTTTTGTCTGAATCAGCTATGTCAGCTAACTTTTTTACTATATCTGACGTTTTAATTCCCGTAGCATTGTCATAAATGGATATGTTTCTTTTTTTGTCATCTATTTGTATTTCTATATATAAATCTTCACCAACAAATAGTCCGCTCTTTTTAGCCTTGTCTATTTGGTCAGCTGCATTTTGGATATACTCCCTATATATAATTTTCGAATCCTCATACATTCCAGTAGTAAGATTTTCAATAACATTTTTTCCTATTTTTATCTTTGTCATTTTCTCATACCACCTTTATTTAAACTGTTTGTATATTGGCTTTGGAAACTTTATATTAAGTAGTGATCTAAATATAGGATTCTGTATAATATACTCACCTTGTTTTAATCTTGTCATCATGCTTTTATAAACAGCTGGAACGTACTTATAATCACCCTTAGCTAGTTCAATAGCATTAGTTCTACCATAGGCAGCTGTTGCGCTATTACCTGTAACTCTTTGATGGATTGCACTTCTAAATTGCTCTGCACCAAATAAGATAACTCCTAAAGATCTTCCTCTTTCTGCTATATCTAATATTTGTCTTAGAATCGGAGAGTTTTTTGGCACTTCACTAGAAGCAAACTTATTTAATTCATCAATAAAGATAATAATTTTTGAAGGAGCGTTGCCATTTGACTCTTTTTCCCCAAGTTGTAGATTATATAGTTCTCGTATTGTATTGCCAAAAACATATGCTTGCATATCAGTATTAAGCTTTGCAATATCTACAACAAAAACATCATTTTTCTTAATTTCAGAAATTTTCTCAGCAATTCTTATCTCACTACTAGCAGATTTTACTGGCGAAAACAATTCATTGTTCATGATTGATTTCTTTATCATTCTAGTAAATTTCCGCCAGGATTGTACAGTTATCTCCTTTCCTTGCTGATAACTATTGCCGCTTTCACACATTTTATCAAGCTCTTCTATAAAATCTGACCAACCTTCAATTCTACCGAAGTTACCATAACCATTAATAATATAATTTAAAATTGAATCCATTGTTTGTGTACTATCCTCAACATTGGCAAACATTAAATCTAAGCTATCTTTATCATATTCATATTCAAATTTATACTTAAAAGCTTTTTTTTGAGCTATTTGCTTATCAAGTAGATACTTATCAGCATATGTATTTAAAACCCTCGCACCAGAACATGGGTATAAATAAGTAACGTTCTTAAATGGTTCCGTAGTTAATCCCAACATTTTATATAATTCTTTAACTTCTTCCTCATCTTGATTATTTTTCTCCATATTGTCATAATCATTGAACTCGTTAGGTTCATCTATAGCTAATAAATCTTTCCCTTTAACGTTAAATACAACAAATGCAGTATTGTCATTTGCTTCTTCTTCAACTTGTGCTAAACATTTATCTTGAATAGCTTTTAATAAAAACATACCATAAGAGGTCTTAGATGCTAGCCCTGAAATACCTGAAATGTTTAGGTGGGCGCCTTCAGGACCGATCAAGAATTTAGAATCTATATGTACAGGTAATACAATTTTACTATTTTCGTTAGTGTTTTCATACATCTCTAGATAACCACATACTAAAGGATTTTTTATATCTTTTAAGCCTAATGCATAAGAAACTTCTTCTTTTGTAGCCATATAGACTTTAGAATTGCTTTGAACTGGTATAAATATGTTTTTATCATTTCCTACAACTTTTGCTTTTACATAGTTCATTCCTATCCTCATAGTACTCTCTTCTGCTGTTACCTCACCAAAATCATTCGATATAAAGTTAGACAAAAAACTTGCTGAATCAGTAATATGTGATATTTCTTCTATAACTGCGTATGTAGCACTATCTTTAACATGGTCAACCTTTACTACATCAAAAGGATTCAATATCAGGTCTTTTTTTGTCCAAAATCCAAACTCATCCATTGTAGTAGGAACTTTTTCAGTTGCTATTACTTTTCCTATTAAACTCATTTTTTCACCCCACCCTAAAATAATTGCATAAATAGATTATTGCTTATATATTTGCTCTTAACAAAAGCTTCTGTTAAGTATATAGGATATAAATGATTGGCCCATCTAGTATCGTGACCATAACATACAGGATTTCTTTCATTAATTAGATGTGCTGAAATATGATCAATAAGGTCAGTATCAACGCCATTTTCAATTTCTATTTCCTTGATCGCAATTTTTTCTACCTTCAATATACCATCAAATATATTTCTTGTATATTCAGGTTGTCTAATTCTGATATACCATACTACAAAGTAAACATTACCTGCAATGCTAGATTGATACATGTAAGCAGGTGTTCTCTCATAAAGTTTCAAACCGGCTATAATGTCAGAATTAGACTTACCACCTTTGACTAGACATTTTGTAGGATTAAAAGACTTAGATACACCTAAAACGTACTTATAATGATTTTTTATATGTTTATCTTTTAAATTTATACCCTTCATACCTTTCTTATCGGATACAACCTTATACTCTAATGACCCATCCTTTATAAGCCAATTATATTGATTAAGTTTATGTTCAGATGCTAATTCCGCCACCGCATTCTTCTCGAGTTCTACCATATAATCTTGGATAACTGCAATCCCTTTTTTTTCGGGCGAATCATCTGAAGTTGGCTTTTTATAATAAAGAACATTATTAAAATCAAATTGATACCCTGCTACGATTTTTTTATCTTTATTTATTTTCTTAAGTAAGTCCTCACAAAAATTAGACATTCCCCATTCGCTACTACTAGCATTGCGAGGAACCACTATTACCATTTTTCTTTCTATCTTTTCCTTTATCATCATTTTATCTATTCTTTTACAACAGCCAACTCCTATTTGCCCTGCAATTATAGGAAAAACATTTTTCTCATAAGAAATATCATCAACCTTGTATGTGTGTCTTGAACCATCTAAAAAATATGTGAAGATAGATTTGTGCCCTATTAACTTGTCTGCTCTTTCTTTTAAGCTTATAGGTTTTTGAGGTTTAGTTGTTTCACCAAAATTTTTCCAAACAACTTCTCGTTCTTCTTCATACTCAATTGAAGAAGGGTTTATTATGTCATGACAATATCTATGAGACTTATATCTTTTACCTTGGGTCTCCTTAGCAATAATGTCTATGACAGTTAACTTATTCTTCATCTATCCTAACACCTCTCTTTAATCAAGCTATATAGTAACTCATGTATGCTGTCCACCTTATGAAGTATCTCACTAATATGTTTTGACAGCTTTATGCTTAAATATAACTATTTCTAAAAGTGATAAATTTTAATATAAATTAATTAGCGACTAATATCGTAAATCATCTTATTATATTTCTTTGTTTAAATGTAAAATCCTTCAATTGTTATTATCTTTTAAGCAATATCTAATTCTAATCAAGTACTTTAATTAGATAGTTTGTAGCCACTTGGGCAATAATTGGTCAACAATCACCCTCCTACTCCAAAAATGTCAAAAACCCCAACACTATTGAATCATTGGAGTTTTTTCATTTCATCTGGCTCACCTAAGACAACTCGAATGTCCGATTTACGGTTGAATATGTACTATCTGTTATTATGGGATTTTTATTAATTATTGAAGTCTACTATATTACATAATTGTCATACCTAAAATGTATTATATTATAGTCTTCTAAATTATCATCATATATTATCAGTCGCCAAATAGTCGCCTAACTACTTAGTATCTATTTTGTGTATTCATAAACAATTTAGACTCTTCCTAATAAACACTATGAGTTTATGTATATTCATTTAGCAATTCAGAACAAAGCTAAGTTGGTTTATATACTACCAACTTCCTCTATTTAATATTCTGTAAAACTCGTCATAGGCAGGATCTTGATGAAACCAATGTCCATGATTATTTCTAAAATCCTTTGCCCATTCATTTGCTCTTTGTTTTTGAATATCAGTAACTACTTCGCCTAATAACAATTGTCTGTGTGCTTTTTCATAAAACTTAATGAATTCTAGCACTTCATCTAAATATGAGTTTCTACTCACTCTCACCCTTACTAACTTCACTATTTCTTCAACTAATTCCTCAGTCATATATGCATAATCAATATCATCTGGGTGGTATGGGTTTAGTCCAGTCCAACGTTCTATTCTATCAATACATATTAAGTCTTTCATAATTATATCACTTGCTTCAAATCTTTGATTTCTGATTCTATTGATAAAATTAAATTACACGTATTTCCTAGCTCGTTTTCTAACTTTTCTTTTCTATCCTTAAGAGAAATTAAGTTTTGACTTGTTTTACTTCTTCTATCTTCTGCCAGTGATTTTTCTCTATTCTCATCTTCTAATTTATTACTTAGTCTTTGATTTTCTTCTTCTAGTTGTTTTAATCTAAAAGTAATAGTGGCAATTATTCTCCTAAACCGACTATCATTTTTCTTTAGTTCTGCTGAAATGGCAGATATTTTCTCTTGGTACTCTTCTGTTTTCATATTTAATTCAGCGATTTCTCTAGTTAGTTTTTCTTGTTCCTGCTGAATTTCAACAATCTTGGCTTGTAAGTTTTTTTCTTTCTCTCTACTATCTGCTAGTTCCTTCTGTAGCTGATATATTCTATCTTGCATCCTCGAAACTTCTTCCTTATGTTGAGAGCTCATGTAAACAGCAGTACCTCCTGTGGCAACTACAGCAGCTCCTATTCCTATTGCAGCTTTAGTTGCTAACGCTGTTTTAGCCACTGCTACGGCTCCTATTAATATTGGTATAGGCATAATTCCTTTTCCTCCTCTATAAATTTCTCTTCCAAATCTCGCAAAAACTCCTCTTGCTCTTCCAAAATAGAGTTGCATTCTTCAAAACATGTATTAATTAACAAATGACTACTATCAGCTATACGTTTTAGCTGATTAAAGCTATCCTTTAGCGACTGTTGGTTTAAGTCTATTTGCCTATAACCTTTAACTAATACTTGCTGTTGGTTTTCCAGTATTTTGTCATTATTACCAATAATCCGAAACCTTTCTTCTAATAATCTATTTACTCGTTGATTAACTTTAAACAAAGTCACTAAATACGGTATCATCGCTAGCAAAGCCGCGTGATTGAACGATGGAGGCTGTAACAATAGACCTATAATTACAGAAATCGCCAAAGCTCCAATTGTTAAAGTAGTATATCTATAATTGAAAAACTTTTCTTTATTATCTCTTTCAGTGCCGTAAATGTAAGCAGTCATAGCAAGTGGAACAAAAACCGCTGTACTCACATCCCTCATTTTTATAGTTAAAACTGTCTTATAAATATCATAATTTGCTGCATCTAGAATAGTATTTCGTAAATATGATGACCCAGGCAAAGGTATTCCTTCCGATGAAAAAGTATCTTGAAATAAGTGTCTTAGCCAAGCAAAAATCTTCTTACCTATAACTGCTTTGGGGGAACTAGAAGGAAAATACTCGTCCCAATTAACCTCCATGGGATTAAAAAGGTCGTGCCCGTGTTTTAGTCGATGGAATTTCCCCCTCATCTCATCAATTATCTCGCCCTTATGTCCACCATGATAAAAATCTTTATATGCCCATTTTTTGTCATGAATGTCTTTAAAAGGTTCGAATAGTTGATTGCTAATTAAAGCCCCAATAGCTCCAACAATCACCATTACAGGTATATCAGCACTCTTCCATCTCGGAAATAAATCATAATTCATTTCAGGCCATTCTTTACATATCTGCTGCCAATTATCTATTTCTAAAGCTGGAATCTGGGGAATCATAATATTTGAAGTAAGATAAGCTTCTAGTTCGCTTTTCAGTAAGCTCTTTTCTCGGTTAAAATTTTGAATAGTCGCTTCTTTTTCTATCTTGTACTCTTGCTCTAGTTTCTTCAGATAATCATCTTGACCTTTTAACATCTCATCTATATTTTCACTAAAATCGTTTAATTTATTATCGTTCAATGATATTTCCCCTTTCTTTCAGGGTTCTTTTTGCTAACACATCGTTTTCTGCTTCTGCCAAAGTTTAGTACTCAGATTTGTTTTTGCTTATTCAAATTTTCACAAACAGTTAAATTTATGTTGTAATATTCCTCTTTGCTTAATAAATGGGCGTAGAGCTTATTATATCCTTCATCAATTCGACAAAAAATTGGTCGTTCGTAATAGATAGAGCATAGGTTTCCATATAGATGCTTACAAATTCCGTCACCTCTGTCTAATTGAGACAATACACTAATATCACCAATATTGCGACAGCAGTTACCGCAATACTTACATGGATAACTATTCTCCAGCAACTAGATTAAATCCTTTAACATAAAGTTTACTTATGTCTATCACCCATTGCTTATACTCTTTATAAATTTCATCTGAGAAACCAAATGTGTCTTTTATTTGTTTAATAATATTTCTCTGCTCTTCATGATATATTCCATCAGCAAAAGCCAAGGCAATTGATTCTAAAAATATTACCCTTTTTGATTGCTCACTTTCAATGTTAGCTAACACTTCTTCTAAGGAAATATTCTGAAGTTGGTACACGTCTTCATCAATTATATACATTTCATGGGCATATTGATCTAGTAAAGCCTGCTCTTTTTCATCTACATAACCATTGGATTTGGCTATTATATGCGCAATCTCTAGAAAAGCCTTTTTTTCATTTTTAGTTAAAGTATTTACAAACAAAATATAACCTCCTCTAATATTTGTTTTACTAATTTACAATTTTCTTAATTAGTTAATTATTTCGAGTTATTACATTAAAATCCTTCTTTTATATACTTTTTTCCATATTTTATAATAGTAGGCAGAGAAGAGGATAGGCTCATATCTCAAAACTAACTTTCTAATGTTATTTTAGTAGTTTTTGGTTATATATTATATCCTTGAATATGACACAAGAAAGGAGTTCTAAGAATGAAGGAAGAATTACGAAAAAAAATTGACATCGTTAGTCTTAAGATGTGTAAAGAATCTAGTATTTTCTATTCTCCCAGAACTATTACATCTCCTGTGGATGTAGTTAAATTACTCAAGCAATTTTTAGAGAATAAGGACAGGGACGAGTTCATCATTATATGCTTGGACACTAAGAATCAGCCTTCATGTATTAATGTATGCAGTATTGGTACACTAAATAGTAGTTTAGTTCATCCTAGAGAAGTATTTAAAACTGCTATTTTATCAAATTCTGCCTCAAAACACTATAATTCAAAGAAATCCATCTAAGCATTCTGTACTGCCGAAAAAGGATAAAAAAGAAATAAAGGTTTTAAAAATGGAGGAGCAAAATACATTTATGGAGGTTTTAGATGGACATAGATTAAAGGCTGCTTTTATTATATTATTGTCAACAGGATGTCGTATTGGTGAGTTATTAGCACTTACTTGGGACAATGTCAGCAGTGATGAAGGGACTATTAGAATAAGTCGTACGCTTCAAAGGGTTAATACATTTGAAGAAAACTCCAATACTAAAACTAAACTTATATATGTAAGCCCTAAAACTGATAAGGGCAACAGAACTATACCAATTCTTCAAGATGTAATGTCTCTATTATTACAGCATAGGGAAATTCAACATCAGGAGCAAAGTATCGCTCAAGACATATACGAATATAATAATTTAGTATTTGCTACTGAACTGGGTAGGCCGATTGACCCTGAAAATTTCACTAGAACTTTTAAAAGTCTATTGAAAAAAGCTGGCCTTAATGAGAATATCAATATACATGCTCTTAGACATACTTTTGCAACTAGAGGATTGGAAAATGGCATAGAGATAAAAGTAATGCAAGAAATCCTTGGGCATTCTAGTATTAGTGTTACAGGAGATATTTACTCACATGTTTTACCAGATAAGAAGAGAGAATCCATTGAGAAGCTTAATGATTTATTTAAAGCATCTACTAATGATAAAATTAGTTAACACAAAAAATATTCAAGACAGTTAAAAACTAACTAGTACATAATTATTGCTTCCTTTTTAGTGGGTAGTAGTAAGGTAGTAGTAATACAAAAATAGTCTCATGATATTAAATCATGAGACTATTGCAATTACTGGTGCGCCCAGAGAGATTCGAACTCCCGACCTTCTGATTCGTAGTCTAAATTTTTTATTATTGTAAACTAACGTAAGTTATTATATATATTGATATTACTAGATTGTTAGAACATTATTTCACCTATAATATATTAAATTTTGGGGACTGTTTTTAATTTTAGTCCCCAGTTAGTCCCCAATAAAATCTTCAAAATAAGTTATCTTTTTTTCTATTTATTTCAATTATTTTATCTTTACCAGTTGTCGAAATTTGCGAAAGTTTTTTGTAGGATATTTATTAATAATGTAGAATATCAAAACGAGGAGGTGATAATATGGAAAACAATAAATCCACATCTAAACCTGAGAGAAAGCCTATTAATGAAAGAGGTAGTAAAGAAGTTCCACCAGCATCTTACAAGCCACCATCTAAGCCACCATCTAATCCACCATCTAATCCACCATCACAATCCAAAACAACAAAATGAGCTTAGAAAATATACATGAGATAATTAGCGTTCTACCTAAACTAGTGATTTATATAGTGCCAGGTTACTTATCGTTATGGTTAAAATCATTTATTCTTTCAGAAAACAAAAAGAGACAGGTGATATTTTTCTGAAGAGTATTGTTTTAAGTTATTTTTTAATAATACTTGTAAATCTTGTTTTTAAATTCTTTACTAGTAACCTATCCTTAGAAAATAACCACTTTCATGTATTAATTCTATTGTTTGTTTCTTTAATTATAGGGTATTTATGGGCTCAGTTTTTTCAAAGTGAACTTTGTTGTGTTCTACTTGGTAAAATTGGTATTAATAGATCATTTAGAGCTAGTATCTGGGATGATTTGGTAGATTTAAGACTTGGATTATGGATTAGAATTTATTTGCCTAACGATCAAATTATATATCAAGGTAAATTACGGAAATATGAAGAAAAGGAAAATCGTGAAAATTACTATATAATTTTAAGCAATTACACAATTTATAATTATGATGCAAAATGTATATTTGATAACACCGATATTATTAATGAGTGGGTGGCTGTTAATACTAAAGATATAAGCAGAATAGAATTATTATATAGTCCTGAAAGTCACAAAGTTCAAGTTAGTTCTAAAGAGTCAGAGTTATCCTCGTAGTTTAGTACAATTTTTAAATTAAAATACCACTATCCATTTTAGGAGTGGTATTTTATAATAGTTTATCTTTTGTAATACAGTCTTAGCGCATTATCAAATAAGTCTTTATCTACTACCTGTGATCCATTCTTAAGATTGTATAGAGGAAGGTTATACTTATCGATAACTTTTTTTATTTTTCTTAAATCTATTTCATTTTTATATCTTTTCTTTACATGATTTAAAGTTCTATAAATCGTATTACTTAAAGTTATAGCTTTAGTACTAATATTTACAGGATTATAATTAACAATTCCTTCTGCAAAGACATCATTAATAATCTCCTCATTGAAATACTTATAACGGTAAAACTCAAAACTTTTTTTTGATTTGTAATTGGCCATAGCCCGTTCTAGACTATGAGTAACTTTATGGATTGAAACTACCTGATTATTTAAATATAAAAGCAAAATAATTGGATATTTAATATTTCTTAAATCTATTATATCTTTACTGATTAATGATTCTTTCTCTATACTATACAAGCAATTTCTTATTTCATCTCTTGGAGCTTTAGATTTATTGTAGTACCTTCTAATATATTCATCTAACTCATTCTGCTCCTTAATCTCCTGTATCTTATTATGCTTTCTAAAACCATTATTAATTTCCAGTAGTTCTCTTATTAAGAATTCTTTTGTTATTCTAAGTTTATTTAAGAAAGAATCAATATCCCAGTACCAATTGTAATTAAGCAAGTATTCTATTTCATCTTTTAAAACATCTGTATCAATGTCTTGATAATTATCTTTTACATATGACAGATAATCTCTTAAAGAATATAATACATTGCTGATTTTAAAATAGTCTGGCATAACGTCTTCGCCAGTATTGATATAATGCTTAAATGCTATAATATAAGTGCCTATATCATGATAATGAACTCTATGTGAACCTGCAATATGGTCATGAATAGGGTATTTTTTAAAAAAGTCCTCTAGCTGTTTAAATGTAAAGCAATCATTTAGTTGGGCTTCTTTATTTGTCAAAACAATTTCCTCCTAATAATCAATTGTTACACATAGCAACTTCCTCTCTTAATGTTACATCAAGAACTAGTACATTATCAAGTAGTGATTAACCAACTGTATAAAATCTCTTATTACTTTAATACCTTTTTTAACGTATTAAAATTAAGATATACCGTAGAAACATAAATGTTTCATTTTGAAATTGAAAAAAGGGTCACCTATTAGACCCTTTGAATTAATATTTTTTTTATAAACTATTAGTATCGTTTATATACCTGAAAAAAATTGTATTTACACAAATACTACCATCCATTTTAGTTACTCCTTTGAAACCACAGTGTTTATGGTAAGATTAAAT
>NZ_WBZC01000028.1 GCF_009017275.1 Alkaliphilus pronyensis
GTTAAGAGTTAAGAGTTAAGAGTTAAGAGTTAAGAGTTAAGAGTTAAGAGTTAAGAGTTACGAGTTAAGAGTTAAGAGTTAAGAGTTAAGAGTTAAGAGTTAAGAGTTAAGAGTTAAGAGTTAAGAGTTAAGAGTTAAGAGTTAAGAGTTAAGAGTTAAGAGTTAAGAGTTAAGAGTTAAGAGTTGAAAGTTAGAAGTTAGAAGTTAGAAGTTAAGAGTATAGTTGTTGAAAGGATTTGAGGTTCTGAGTAATATGTTGGAAGAGCTGTGGAATAGAGAAGGATTCAAAGAATAACCGGGATCAAAGGTTAAAACCATGATTCCCGGTTATTTTATTGCTATTGAAGCTGTGTCTTCTCTTGATTATATCTGGTTTTTGCGCTTTCAACGTCTTGAGAGTTGGCTTTTTTCACTTGGTACCAGCCTCTTTGACGCATTGCATCAAAAATATCATATTGTATTTGGTGACTATTGTTTAGGCAATTGGTTAAATGTTGTCTTAAATTGCTACAAGAAGCTTCTGTTATCCCTATATTATAGGAAGAGGATATTTGCTTTTCAGAAGCAATTAAATCATTCATTAGCTCTTTTTCTGAAAAGGATCTATGATGATTCATATAGCTATACCTCCTTTATGTTTTCTTATTATATTAGTTGTAACCATTTAAATAATTCAACAGCTGATTATAATGCTGTTTATGTTTTTGGGCTGCCTGCTGGCACAGACTTTTTAATTCTGTATCGGTACAATACTCTGCATAATTAGTGTACTTTTTTGTCATCATAGACTCATAATTTAATTGATCTTCTAGTATTTTTAAATTAGGTGAATCCAGCTGCTTATTACCATTACTTTGAATATTTTGATTTTGGCTATGCATTTCTTAACCTCCCTCTAAAAAAATATTAGCTACTAAATATAGTATTAGACAAAACTATTACCATATAACAAGTAAATAAAGGGAAAGAACTCTTACTATGTAGGCTTGTTATATTTGGAAAACATTAATTTTTTTTGTATAATACTATTAGGGAGAAAACTAAGGAAGGAGTAAGTTATGATATATAGAGACTATGGGAAAACTGGAAAAAAGGTTTCGGTAATAGGGTTTGGTGGAATGAGATTTGGAAAGGATGAAGATTATTCTGCCGAAGTAGTTCGCAAAGCTAATGAATTAGGTATTAATTACTTTGATACTGCACCCTTTTACTGTAATGATAGAAGTGAATTTATTTTTGGAAGGGCTTTTAAAAAAATGCCAAGCCAATATTATGTAGCAACCAAAAGCTCTGTTAGAAAAGAGGATACTGCTGATAAGGTTAGGTGGAGAATAGAGAACTCCCTAGAAAGAATGGGTATAGATAAAATTAATTTTTTTCATATGTGGTGTATTATGGACCTTCAACAGTATCAAAAGGTGATGGAACCAGGGGGAGCATATGAAGGGGCGTTAAAGGCAAAGGCTGAAGGTCTTATAGATCATTTAGTTTTTTCGACCCATTGTAAGGGTGAAGACATAAGAAAAATAATTGAAGATAATGTATTTGAGGGGGTGCTACTAGGCTACAATGTAATAAATCATCCCTACAGGCAAGAAGGAGTAGATGCTGCAATAGAAAAAAATATTGGCGTTGTTACAATGAATCCACTAGGTGGAGGTTTAATTCCTAGAAACGAAGAGTTTTTTAGCTTCATAAGGGAGAGGGATGGGGAAAACTCCAGTCAAGCTGCTTTGAGATTTAATGCAGCACAAAAAGGTATTACTGTAGTGTTGGCAGGTATGGGTACTATAGAAGAGGTTGAAGAGAACATAGAAGTTGTTAAACATCCATTAATTGTTTCTGAGAATAAAGTTAAAGAAATTAAAAGTAAAATAGGTGAAGAGTTGAACTCCCTATGTACAACCTGTGGATATTGTTTAAAATGTCCTAAAAAAATAGATATACATAACTATTTAGAAGCCTACAACCTAATGATTTTAGACGGTAAAGAAGCTATGGAAAAACATCTTAAATGGTTAAAGGAAACAGGAAGCATTAAAGAGGATGCTCAACCTAAAGCTTGTATTGCCTGTGGTGCCTGTGAAGAGCTTTGTACTCAAAAGCTTCCAATTATTGAAAGATTAAATGAAATAAGTGCTGTAATGAAATAATAAAAAAGGAGGATTTTAATAATGTCAAAAGCTGAAAAAATAACATTTGAAGGTAATGAATTAGTATGCCCAGTATGTGGATATGATGAATTTTGGCAAAGAGAAACCCTAATGAATACTGCTGGTGCATCATTTTTAGGATTCGATTGGGCAAATAAAGCTGCTAAAAATTATGTGTGTGATAAATGTGGGTATGTGTATTGGTTTCTAAGTAAATAAATCCACTGAGTTTGTAAACCTATGGGAGGCGAAACAATGGAGAATTTTAATTTAAAAATAGGTATGAAATCAAAGATTGAAATAATCGTTAAGCAAAAAGACACAGCAGAAGAATTTGGCAGTGGAGGTGTTAAGGTTTTGGCGACACCACTAATGATAGGGTTAATGGAAAAAGCGGCTATGGAGGCAGTAGACCCCCACTTACCAACTGGTCTTGCCACAGTAGGTACCAATGTTAATGTGAGCCACTTAGGGGCTACTCCTGTTGATATGAAGGCTTATGCTACAGCCGAACTAATAGACATAAATGGAAAAAAGCTCACCTTCAAGGTTGAGGCCTTTGATGAAAAAGAGATGATAGGTAAGGGAACCCACGATAGATACATAATAGATTTAGAAAAGTTTATTTCAAAGGCTATTTCAAAATAAATAGAAATCAGCATCATCACCCTACTGACACTTTAAGTATTATTAATAAAAATTTGCTTGACATATATATAGCCTTTTGATAATTTATAATATAATAATTTAATCAGTTTCACTCATATAATACCGATAATATGGATCGGCTGTCTCTACCAAATGACCGTAAATCATTTGACTATGGGTGAAGTTATTATATATTGTCATAAGATGCTAATATAGCGTATATTTTATGTGTTTATGCCCATATAATAATTTCAGTCCTAGGAGACAATTATTATATGGGTTTTATTTGTATCCTGGTAGTTATGCTTCTGATATTTGGATATCACTTATAAGACAAAGGAGGAAATTAGATTGGAGGAAAAATTTGTAAAGGAAGGTTTAACTTTTGATGATGTTTTACTTATACCAGCAAAATCAGAAATATTACCATATCAAGTAGACACAACATCATATTTAACAAAGGCTATTAAGCTCAATATCCCCATAATAAGCTCAGGTATGGATACCGTTACAGAAGGAAAAATGGCAATATCAATGGCACGGGAGGGTGGCGTTGGAATTATTCATAAGAATATGTCAATTGAAGAACAGGCCCTTGAGGTGGACAAGGTAAAAAGAAGCGAACATGGGGTTATTGTAGACCCCTTTTATTTGAGTCCTAACCATACCATATCAGATGCTTTAGAGTTAATGGAAAGATATCATATTTCGGGAGTACCTATTACAACTAAAGGAAAGCTAGTGGGCATTATAACCAATAGAGATATTAGATTTGAAACGGATTTTCAAAAGCCTATCTTTGAGGTAATGACTAAAGATAATCTAATCACAGCTGTTGAAGGTATTAAAATGGCTGAAGCTCAAAAAATTCTAATGAAACATAAAATAGAAAAGCTTCCTATAATAGATAGTAATGGCATGCTTAAAGGATTAATTACCATAAAGGATATAGAAAAGACAATAAAGTATCCTAATTCAGCAAAGGATCAACAGGGAAGACTGCTGGCAGGGGCTGCGGTAGGAATAACAGCAGATATGATGGAGAGGGTTAGCGGACTAGTAAAAGCAAATGCTGACGTGATTGTAGTTGATACAGCCCACGGTCACTCAAAAGGTGTTATTGATGCTGTAAAGACTATTAAATCAAATTATCCTAGCCTACAGCTGATAGCAGGAAATGTTGCAACCGCAGAAGCTACCATAGAACTAATAGAAGCAGGAGCCGATGCTGTAAAGGTAGGTATTGGACCTGGTTCAATATGTACCACTAGAGTTGTTGCTGGAATAGGAGTTCCTCAAATAACTGCAATATACGATTGTGCAAAAGCAGCAAAAGATTATGGAGTACCTATTATAGCTGACGGAGGAATTAAATATTCAGGAGATATACCAAAGGCTATTGCTGCTGGAGCTAGTATAGTAATGATAGGCTCATTGCTTGCTGGAACAGAAGAAAGTCCAGGAGAAACGATTATATATAAAGGTAGAAGCTTTAAGTCTTATAGAGGAATGGGCTCAATTGCAGCTATGGAGAAGGGTAGTAAAGATAGATATTTCCAAGAAAATAATAAAAAATTTGTACCAGAGGGTGTAGAAGGAAAGGTTCCCTATAAAGGTCCCTTAAAAGATACTATTTATCAGTTAATGGGTGGTTTAAGGTCTGGCATGGGCTATTGTGGCACTGAAACCATAGAGGAGTTAAAAACAAAGGGGAAATTTATTAGAATAACTGGAGCAGGTCTAAAGGAGAGTCATCCCCATGATATAACCATCACAAAAGAAGCTCCTAATTATAGTACTAATGATTAAATAACAATTTAATGTTGAATGAAAAAATCAATTAGTAATGAGTAGTTAGTAATTAGTAATGAAAAACCAAAACCAAAGTTAAAAGTGAAAAGTGAAAAGTTAAAAGTTAAGAATTAAAGACAAAAAATGAAAACATTTAAAACAATTAAAATTATTAATAGCATTTGTAATACCAATATTAATTGTTTATTACTAACTGTTAATATGAGAGGATGAAGGAAATGAACAACGAGTTAATACTAATATTGGACTTCGGTGGTCAATATAATCAGCTTATTGCTAGAAGAGTTAGGGAGTTTAATGTCTACTGTGAGGTAGTACCCTATAATATCTCAATTGAAGAAATAAAGAAAAAGAATCCTACTGGAATGATTTTTACTGGCGGACCATCCAGTGTATATGATGAAAAAGCACCAAAATGTGATGAAGAGATATATCGTCTAAACATACCGATATTAGGTATTTGCTACGGTGGGCAGTTGATGGCAAGAGCATTAGGTGGAAAGGTAAATCGTGCTAAAAATAGGGAGTATGGAAAAACAAGCCTCAACATAAAGGAAAGTACGGGATTATTTAAAAACATACCAGAAAATCTAATTTGCTGGATGAGCCATACAGATTTTATTGAAGAAGCTCCCAGTAGCTTTCAGGTAACTGCCAGCACTAAAGATTGTCCAGTTGCAGCTATGGAAAATCACCAAGGCAAATTATATGCTGTACAGTTTCATCCAGAGGTTGAACATACCCAGATGGGAAACGATATGATTAAGAACTTCTTATATGAGATTTGTGGATGTACAGGGAATTGGACCATGAAAAACTATATAGATGATCAAATTCAAAGTATTAAGGAAAAGGTAGGAGATAAAAAAGTGCTGTGTGCCTTATCAGGAGGGGTTGATTCATCCGTAGCTGCAGTATTAGTCCATAAGGCAATTGGAGATAATCTAACCTGTGTATTTGTTGACCATGGGCTTTTACGAAAAGATGAAGGAGATTGGGTTGAAGAAATCTTCAAAAACCAATTTCAAATAAACTTTATTAGGGTAAATGCTAAAGATAGATTTTTAGGTAAATTAGCAGGTGTAAGTGACCCAGAAAGAAAAAGAAAGATAATAGGAGAAGAATTCATTCGTCTTTTTGAAGAGGAGGCAAAAAAGCTAGGTAAAATAGACTTTTTAGTACAAGGCACCTTATATCCCGACATTATTGAAAGCGGCACAGAAACTGCATCTGTCATTAAGAGCCATCATAATGTTGGAGGACTTCCAGAGGATATGGAGTTTGATTTAATTGAACCCTTTAAGTTTTTGTTTAAGGACGAGGTTCGAGCTGTAGGAACAGAATTAGGACTGCCAGAAGAAATAGTTTGGCGACAGCCCTTTCCAGGCCCTGGCTTAGCTGTTAGGGTTTTAGGAGAAATAACTGAGGAAAAGCTTGAAATAGTTAGGGAAGCTGATGCTATAGTTAGAGATGAAATTAAAAATGCAGGACTAGATAGGGAAATATGGCAGTATTTTGCGGTTTTACCTGGTATAAAAAGCGTAGGAGTTATGGGAGATGAAAGGACATATGCCCATACTGTTGGAATACGTGCCATAACAAGCTCTGATGCCATGACAGCAGATTGGGCAAGGATTCCCTTTGAAGTATTAGAAAAAATGTCAAGAAGAATAGTTAACGAAGTTGAAGGTGTTAATAGAATAGTATATGATATAACCTCTAAGCCACCAGCAACAGTAGAGTGGGAGTAGACAATAAAAAGCCTGTATGCCTTGATTTTACAAGGTTTACAGGCTTTATTTTTTCTATATGATACGCATATGATACATTTTTTATTTTTCTGTTGTTTCATTTGTTTGTTCTTGTGTCAATAGTTGCAACTTTGAAGCAACTTCACCATGCTTGTTAGGATAAAGATGTGAATAGGTTTGAAGGGTGGTTTCTATATTTTCATGCCCTAATCGTTCAGAGATCAGCAAGGGTGAAAATCCCATTTCAATCAATAAAGAAGCATGTGAGTGTCTAAGATCATGAACCCTGATCCGTTTCACTTTGGCTTTCTTTGCTATCCTGACCATGTGACCATTCATGGTGCTTCTTGCTATTGGGAAAAGTCTTTCACTTGGATCATAATCATAAAGCTTTGATACATAATCATTGACCACATCACAAAGATATTGTGGGATCGTGATGTTCCTTTTGCTTTTGGGTGTCTTAGGTTCCAGGATCAGATCCTGCTTCTGATGCCTTGCATAATTTTTGCTGATGGAAACTGTCTTTGCTTCAAAATCAAAGTCATCCAAGGTGAGTGCTAAACATTCACCAATTCGCATTCCAGTCCAAAACAGAACTTCATAGATAACAGTATACATTGGATTATCTGACACCTTGATGAACTTATTGAATTCATCCACAGTCCAAAAGTTCATATCATCAGCATTCTTCTTCCCCATAGATCCACAAACCCTTGCAGGGTTGGAAGGCAGCTTGTAATATTTACAGGCAAAATTGAAGATTGCTGAAATTTGATTGTGGACTGATTTCAAGTATGTTTGTGAATAGTTGTTTTCATGTGAAAGCAGTTCATTCTGCCACTTTCTAACTGTTGCAGGCTCAATGGTGTTGATTGGCATGTCTTTGAAAAAGGGCAGCACCTTCAGATTGATCACATATTCTTTATTTTCATATGTGGTTGGTTTCAACCTGGACTTGCAATCTTCCATGTAAAGTTCAACCAATGCACCAAAAGTCATGTCAGGTGAAGCTTGTGATTTTTCAAGGAATTCACGTTCAAAGGCTTTTGCTTCCTTTTGGGTTTTGAATCCACGCTTCAGCTTCTGCTTAATGGATCCAGTCCAATCAGTATAATTAAATTTGGCATACCAGGTGCTACGTTCTTTGTCTTTATATACAGGCATTATATCATCCCTTTCTTGTTTTAATGCAGCGTTGAAAATGATATAATATTTAGGTGAATGGGTATCATTTCAAGCTGCTGCTTGTTTGGTATCATTTTAAGAATCCTTGGTGTTCCAGCGCCAGGGGTTCTTTTTTTTACTTTAATTTACTTATCTGAAAATTAATAAATTCTCTTGTTTCCTTTTCTATTTGGTTGATCTCTTTTGGTGAACAACTGGACACATCAATTTCTAATAAATCTAAGTATTTAAGAAATGTTTCATGGATTGCAACATCCTTGGTAAGTTGTTCAGTATCAATTCCACTATCAAACTTCTTCATGGATTCAATGTACTTTGGATCATCCGTCTTGCATTTTAGAAACTGCATATCAATTGCTAGGTTTGCAGATAAATCATCCAACACAGCATCAGGAACGGTATTCCTTCCATTTTCCCAGTTCCTTATTGTTTGTTCTGATACATTATAGCGTTCAGCAAAATCCAGTTGTGTCATCTTCAGGTTTTTTCTAATAAGCTTCAGCCTTTTTCCAATATTTGGATTCACATCTAATTTTGGTCTACCCATTTAATATCCCCTTTCTTAAACCATAAGTAAAACTATAAATAAATAATAGTTTTGGTTTCTTCAAACCATAAATAAAAGTTATTATAATTAGTATAGACAACAACAACAATTTAGTCAATAGGAAGGGTGAAAAAAAATGAATAACAATGAAATTAGGAAAGCACTTTCTGATGCCAACATGAAGCAGTGGCAACTTGCAGAACTACTTGGAATCACTGAATGGACGTTAAGCAGAAAGCTAAGAAAAGAACTTCCTGAAGATAAAAAGGAAGAAATCTTGGATCTGATCAATAAAGAAAGGGGTGAAGATCATGACAAATAGTCAAAAGGTAATGACCAAAGATCCAAAATTCTACCATGCACAGGACATTGCACAGATCATGGATGTTTCTGAAAGTTCAGCGTACAGGATCATCAAGAAGTTGAATCAGGAACTTGAAGAACAAGGTAAGATTGTGATCCCTGGAAAGATTAGCAAAAGATATTTTGAAGAAAAGGTGTATCTATAATGTGCAGCAGAAGTCAAAGAATGGTAGGTGATAAGAATTGATAAACGAAAACATGTTATCCCTTTTCAAAGGGTTTGTACCAACTAAAGATAAAAAATCCACAATGGCTTTCAAGGGTAAAACATCAGATGAACTTCTAACTTATGATGAAGTGAAGCCACTTCCTGAATATGCTGGAATACTTGCAGATGATGTTGTGCTGATTGACATTGATGATCAAGACCAGGCTGAACTTATGATGGATATTGTAGAAGATCAGCAGCTTGATTGCCTGGTCATTCAGACAACCAGGGGAAAGCACTTCTACTTCAGAAACAACATCATCAATAGAAACGGAACCAATAAAAGCCTTGCAATAGGACTTCAAGCTGATATCAAACTTGGATCCAGGACTTCTTATTCAGTCCTTAAATATGATAACAAGGAACGCTTCATTGAATGGGATGTGGAAGAAGGAACGGACTATCAGCACATTCCAAAATGGCTGCATCCAGTCAATTCAAAAGTGGACTTTGTGGGGATGGAATCGGGGGAGCGTAATCAAAGCCTTTTCAATTACATCCTGACACTTCAAAGCAATGATTTGACAGTTGAAGAAATCAAAGAAACAATCAGGATCATCAATAAGCATGTTCTGAAGGATCCAGTATCAGAAAATGAACTTGAAGTGATCTTGCGTGATGACAGTTTCAAGAAACAAAGCTTCTTCAAGGGAACAAAGTTCCTGCATGATCATTTTGGAAACTATCTTATGAGAACTCACAAAATTAAGAAAATCAACGGTCAACTTCATATCTATCATGATGGTATTTATGAACCAGGATATGAAAAGATTGAAAGGGCAATGGTCAAAGAAATATCTTCATTGACGGATGCTAAAAGAAAAGAAGTGCTGAAGTATTTGATGGTAATAAGTCAACAATCTGAAGCATCAAACCCAAAATGGATTGCTTTCAACAATGGAATATTGAATATTGAATCAGGTGAACTGCTTCCATTCAATCCTGAATATGTAATTACTAACAAGATCCCTTGGGATTACAACCCAAATGCTTATGATGATTTGCTGAATCATACGTTAAATAGAATAAGTTGTAATGATCCTGAAATAAGAATGTTGCTTGAAGAAATGATTGGTGCAACTTTTTATAGATCCAATTTACTTGGTGGTGGTAAGTGCTTTATTTTATCAGGTACAGGATCCAATGGTAAGTCAACAATCTTGAATGTATTAAAAAAGGTTTTAGGTAAAGAGAACTATTCAGTTTTAGATCTGAAGAAGTTGAATGACAGGTTCAGCACAGTGATGATGTATGGAAAGCTGGCAAATATAGGTGATGACATATCAGATGAGTATAATGCAGATGTTTCCACCTTCAAGAAAATAACCAGGGGTGAAGCTATTGATGCAGAACAGAAAGGGCAGCCAAAGTTTGAGTTTGAACCTTATTCAAAATTAATCTTTTCAGCAAACAACATTCCCCACATGAAAGATCCCACTGGTGCTGCACAGAAAAGACTTCTAATCATTCCATTCAACGCAAACTTTAAAGAATCCAGTGAAGATTTTGATCCACAAATATCATGGAAGTTGATGCAACAGGGATCACTGGAATACTTCATCAAGCTTGGTGTTGAAGGTTTGAAAAGGGTTCTTGAAAACAAAAGGTTCACAACTTCATCAAAGGTTCAGAAGGAACTGGATGAATTCAGAATTGAAAACAATCCGATTCTATCATTCATTGATGATGTTGGGGTGGATGAAATTGAAAATGAAAAAACTTCAGATGTGTATAAGCGATACGCTGCATACTGTTCTCAAAATAACTTTTATCCTGTATCTAAAATCAAATTTTCAAAGGAAATTAACAGAACATTGAACATGGAAGTTGGGTTTGCTAAAGATGAAAATAGAAAAACGGTTAGAGTTTTTAAGAATCAAGACACAAATGACACGGTAACAAGTTGAACACACGGTTAGTACACGCATTATATACACGGTTGCAAGCCTTATATATTAAGGTTTACACGGTTGTACACGGTTAAGTATAACTTATTAAATTGATAGAAATTAATTTTTAAAATTAAAACACTAAAATATAAATAATATATATATACCTAAAAAGCGTGTACGAACCGTGACCATATAAAAAAAGAAAGGAAGATGAAAATGAAATTGAATGAAATGATTAGGAATTATAATCCAAAGATTATCCGTAAAGTATCGAAAAGGTTTCAGAATGGTCTTGAATATTATATTACAGGTGAACCTTTAGTTATAAAGGATAATTTGGAAGTTGTTAAGGTCATTGCAGTAGATAATGCATATCTATTTGTGGTATGCCCTAGGTGTGGTCAAATTCATATGTATAACATTATGCAAGTTAGAAAAAACAATCATGTTGTTCATGGTAATTGTAAAGGTAGACTGTTGTTTTGTGGTGAGATAACAGATCTGATGGAACAACAAGATCCATTCATAATTGATGAATCAGGTTATTAAAGAATAGCAAGGTTTTAGCAAGGTAATTTGAAATAATACCAAGGTTCTACCAAGGTGAATAGTAAGGTTTTAGTAAGGTAAAAAGTCATAAGGTTATACTAAGGTACCTAACAAAACCTAACATGTAAAACGGTAAGGTAATGGTAAGGTGATCTAAAAAGTGACAAGGTTATGACAAGGTGTAAATTACTACAAAATACTACAATTAAATCTTATATAGAACCTAACAAAACCTTACTTCTGAACTGGTTAGGTAATGGTTAGGTAGTTACAAGGTTATTACAAGGTGAAAGAAAGGATGGATCACAATGAAAAAGAAGAATGAAATGGAACGGATCATGAAGCTACTGGACAAGATCAGTGAGGATATTGAAAGAATACTTCAGAAACGTAAAGAAGCCACTGCATAGGGAAAGGTAAACCTACACAATGGCTTCAATGTGGATCAAATATCTATATCCATTGTATCACATGAAGCCATTGATTTTAATACACTTAATGGAAGGTTGGTGAGAATGTGCAAAACAAGAATGTAAAGTACCTGGAAACGATTAAAGAAATCATTGGTGCAGATCAGTTTCAAGCAATTGTTGAGGAACTTCCAGGTGCAGCAATACGGATCCCAAGTGATCCTGAACACTTTAATAAAATTGAACGGAATAAGCAGATCAGAATAGAAATGATAAAATTAGAAGTGGAAGAAAGGGTGATTTTATGACGAATCAGGCAAAGAAAGCCAAGCTGGAATATCAGCGTAAATGGCAAGAAGAAAACAGGGATCATGTGAATGAATATCAGCGTGAATATCGTGCAAAGCATCCTGAAAAGGTTAAGAAGTGGAATGAATCTTATTGGGATAGAAAGGCTGCAGCTTGTATGGGGTGATGAACTATGGCACTAAGCTTCAAGAAAGTAATTGAAAAAGCAACTACAATCAACGCAAAGCATGTGAAAGCAGTCAAGCTGATTGTTAGACCAAAGGTGTTCAGAACTATCTTCCTGGATGATCGTACAAGGGGATTTGATAATGTGAAATCCTTTGCAATGGATGATCAATCCTATTATGTATGTTGCCCATGCTGCATGCAGATTGAACAGATCAAAGTTGCAGACTTCAAAGGTGGATCCACGCTGGATGTTAAATGCACAAGCAAGAAGAACAGTGAAATATTCAAGCTTGATCAAACTGGATCATCAACCTTTGGTTACAAGATGGCTGGTTATACTGTAAATCTTAAAGGTTGGGAACCTGAAGATAAAATAATGAAAGGTGGAAGAAAAAATGGAACTAAACTTTAGAAAGCAAGTTGAACAACTACTGAACAAGTACAAAAGAGAAATGACAGAAGCATTGGGTAAGGTGAAGGAAATTGAAACCAGTACACCACAATCAGGTCAGATTTATTATTCAGATCATGATAAAGCACAGCTGATCAGGGATATTAAAGCAGAACTTCAAAAGGGTGATGCTGAATATAACAAGCAGCTGAACACAATCATCCTGAAAGCAAAAGATGATGTTCAAAGTGCAACGATAAGAAAGCCTTCTGACTATCAGAACATGCTGAACAATGCCTTGAATCAGATCAATATGATTGGTGACAAGTTGACTGATCAGGCTGCTTATGACCTGGTGAAGCCTTTCTTTGGTGACTATGAAACCATGCACAACCTTCATTCCGTTGTTTCAAATATGCATGGTAAGGAAGGGTTGAATACCACCACAAGAACCCTTGGATGGTTTGACAGTATGGTTAGCACACTTGACCAAATTGCAGCAGGAACAAAGTTCTTCTTCAAAGGTGGTCAGGACATGGCTATTGGTGTGAATTATGCACTTGGTTCTGACATGCTGATTGGTATGGCTGAAGAACTGGATCAGATGGGTAAGAAGATGGATGATCTTACAAAATTCAAGTTTGAAGAAGCTGAAGAAAGCATTGATGAATCAATTAAGGAAAAGATGCTTGGAAAGGATGGTGAATAATCATGAAATACCAGGATGGATCAAACACAGTGAATGGTTATGTGGTAGGTGTTAGAACTGGATCAGCTTTGGGTGATGCTGCAGATCCAACCAATGATGGTTATGATCATCTAAGGAATGCAGAACATGTTGGAACAGTTATTCAAGATGCTGATTCTGATGCTGAAAATCCAACACCAGTATTGATTTCTATTGAGATAACAACCTTACCAACCAAAACAAATTATTTGGTTGGGGAGTCCTTGGATCTTACTGGAATAGTTGTGACAGGATCATTTAGTGGTGGATCAAGTGGAACTGTTGATGTAACAGTGGATGATGTAACTGGATTTGATAGTTCAGCATCAGCAGCATCCCAAACACTTACAGTAACCGTTGATGGTTGCACTGATACATTTGATGTAACTATAAGCTGATTGTCAGTAATGACCAAATACAAAGGGGAACAAGGGGATCAGTCCTTTGTCCCCCTTAATTGTAGAAGGGTGGTGATTTAAGCAATGAAAGATATTGAAACAGAGATTAAACAAAATGTATTAGAGATCATTAAAATCATCAAGAATGAATATCCAGGATCACCTTCCTTGGAAAAAACAAAATTAACAATCAAGGAATTTCAGAAATCTTTGAAAATCATATCTGATCCCAAAATACCTTTGAAGAATCGTCAAGCGTTGGCACGTAAAGTAATGCCAATTCAAAGAGCAGTTAAAACCTTGAAAGGATCCATGCCTGAAAATAAGTTCTTCCTGTTCTATAAGAACGCTATTGAAGGGCAGTCTATTAAATCCTTGTCAATTGACTATGGGGTTGATACAAAGACGGTGAGAAGGGCAAGGAACCTGGCATATAAGCAATTATCAGTATTGCTTTATCCTGACTTGGTGATTGGTGAAATATTTATTGTAGGATGGTGATTCAGTGACGAATGAAGAATTAGTTGTGGACTATCAGAACGGAAATCAGGAAGCACTGGATCAATTGATCACACAAAATAAAGGCTTGGTGCATTACTTTGTAAAAAGATATTGTGGATTCTGTAAACAGTCATTTGTGGATGAAGATGATCTTGTTCAGGAAGGCTATATTGGTTTGATGAATGCAGCAAAGAAGTTTGATCCTGTAGTTGAAGGTGATGAACCTAAAATAAAGTTTTCTTCCTATGCTTATAAGGCAATCATGGGAAGGATCTTCAGAAGCGTGAATGACTACATACCAAGAGAAAAGAAATCAGATCTTGAAAGTGAACTGATCAATGTGAACAGCATCCAGGACTTTATTCCAGGTTCAGAGGATATAACTTTTGAAGATATGCTTGTGTATGAGAACGATATTTTTAAAACAATAAAAGATTTTGAACGTGCTTTTGATAATGAGATCCTGAAGCAAGATCTGCTGGATCTTTTTGAAAATGTATTTGGTAAGGAATTCACTGTTGATCTTTGTGATCCAGGCACAGTGTTAAATAAAGAAGCATTGCTGGACAAGCTGAAGGATGGGATCACACCAAAAGAAGTGATCCTGCTGCATTATGGATTGCTTGGAAAGAAAATGTCCTTTGCTTCCATATCAGAATATGTGGATCTATCGGTTGAAAGAATATCCATGATTGAATTGAAGGCACTTCAGACGATCAGAACAAGTGATTTTATAAGTGAATTCATTGAT
This sequence comes from Alkaliphilus pronyensis, assembly GCF_009017275.1. Lineage (GTDB taxonomy): Bacteria > Bacillota > Clostridia > Peptostreptococcales > Natronincolaceae > Alkaliphilus_C > Alkaliphilus_C pronyensis. The sequence continues at coordinate 14,767 of NZ_WBZC01000028.1, forward strand.
AGATATGGTTTTGAATTTGGGATCAATAAAGAAAAATGGTTTCAATCCCTTCAGGAAGCAACTTCCTTTGATGTGGTTGAAGATAGAATCAGTTCAATTGATGATTTGCTAGAAGAACTCATTTCATAGAAAGGTAGGTGAATGAATATGAATAGAAGATTTGAAGTGTATTTGAGAATGTTGTTTGTTAAGAGTAGTCTGAAAGCTTTATCAAAGAAGGGTGAACAAATGAAAAGTAAAGTAAGGGTGGAACTTCAAAGATCAATTAACAACGCTAACAATCCTTATACAGCTTCTTTGTTTAGTGAATGTTTAGCTTATTTCAATAAAAGGTGTGGTCATAATGGCTAAAAAATGGGGAAATGTTGATTACAGACAATTTGAAAAGCTGAAAAAAGAACTGGATAAATATGAAAGAGTTTATCAACAAGAATTCTTTGAAGCTGCAGCCAAGGAACTTGCAGCAAGGCTTCTTGCTAAGGTGATCAAAAGAACTCAACCTGGTGAATATCCAGCAAGTTCAGGAAAAAATGGTGGAACATTAAGACGTGGCTGGACAGCGCATAAGTCAAAAGGATTTGAGATAACTCAAATTGGAAACACCTATCAAATTGAGATCATCAACCCTGTTGAATACGCTTCTTATGTTGAATATGGACATAGGACAAGGGATCATAAGGGTTGGGTTCCTGGAAAATTCTATCTAACAAAGTCAGAAATTGAACTTGATGCTCAAGCACCAAAGATCCTGGAAAAGAAGCTTCAGAAATTCATAGAACAAATCTTTAACGACAGATAAAAAAAGGTGGTGATAAGTATGAATAAGAACATTGAAGTAATCAACAAGGATCTGCTGGCAGTTAAATTTTCATTGCTTCCACTGATCAAAGAAATTGACTATACACCTGATGAAGAAATACCGTTAAATATGCAACCTGGTGTTAATGCAGATGGTGGAATAATGATTCTAAACAAGGAATGTCCAGGCTTTAGAATATATAAAGAATGGATGCCGAAGATTATGAAAAAGAAAGACAAGCAACTAAAAAGAGAAATCAAGGCTGCTGAAGCATTAAAAAGTAAAACAGATTGGCAAATTACTTATTCTGCAATGCTTCAGGTGGAACTTGAAAGAAGATCAAAGAAAAGGGGTGATAAATAATGGCTACAATCAGAACAGCTATACAAATTACTGATGGTATGTCACCAGCTATTAAGTCCATGAATAAAGCCTTGAATATGACCATCAGCAGTTTTGAAGCACTTCAGAACGTGTCAGGAAGGGCAGTTGATACAAGTGCTATCCAGGCAGCAAGATCAGAGTTAAACAGGGCAGAAATGGCAATGAACAGCTTTGAACAAGAGATCAGGGAAGCTGATCAGGCACAGGAACAGTTCAACAATTCAGTTTCAGCTTCTTCAGGTATGCTTGGAAAACTTAAAAACCTTGCAGTTGGTTTTGGTGCAGCTTTCAGCGTGAAGAAGATCATTGATTTATCTGACAGCATGATACAGACAACAGCAAGACTGAACTTGATGAATGATGGACTTCAAACCACTGCAGAACTTCAAGACATGATCCTGGCATCAGCAAACAGATCCAGGGCATCTTATCAGACAACTGCAGATATAGTTGCCAAGTTAGGACAAAGGGCAGGGGATGCTTTCAGTTCTAATGAAGAAACCATTGCTTTTGCTGAAGCCTTGAATAAATCCTTTGTTATTGCAGGTGCAAGCCAACAGGAAATGGCTTCTGCAAGCTTACAGTTGACACAAGCACTTGGTTCAGGTGTCTTGCGTGGTGAAGAACTCAATGCAGTGTTTGAATCAGCACCAAACGTGATTCAGACCATTGCAGATTATATGGATGTTCCAATTGGACAGATCAGGAATATGGCTTCAGAAGGAATGATCACTGCTGATATAGTCAAGAATGCAATGCTAAGTGCAGGAAGTGATATTGATTCAACCTTTAAAGAAATGCCAATGACCTTTAGTCAAATAGGTACATTGATCAGCAATAACTTGATCCAAACTTTTGAACCTGCAATCCAATTGATTGGTAGGGGTGCAGCTTGGATTGGTGAAAACCTTGATTTGGTCATTCCAGTTGTTTATGGTTTGGCTGGTGCTGCTGCAACTTATGCTGCAGTGTTAGGTGTTCAGGCAGCTGCTGCATGGGCAGCCAAGGTTGCACAGGATGGACTGAACCTGTCCTTACTGGCGAACCCTGCAATGTGGATTGCACTGGCAATTGGTGTCCTTATAGGGATGATCTATAAATGGGTTCAATCCGTTGGTGGTTTGGAAGTTGCCTGGAAGATTGCAATGAATGGGATCCTGACTGCTTGGGATTGGGTGAAGATAGGATTTTTCACAGGTGTGTATTGGATCCTGGATCTTTGGGATAAGATGAAGCTTGGGATGATGACTGCTGGAACAGGTATTGCAAACTTCATGGGTGACATGAAAGCAAATGTCCTGATGATCCTTCAGAACATGGTCAATGGTGCCATAGACATCATAAATGGTTTCATAGGCACTTTGAACAAGATCCCTGGTGTTTCTATCGACACCATCAACAATGTCACGTTTGGAACCAATGCACAGCTTCAGAATGAAGCAGAAAAGACTGCAAGGGAAGCAGCACTTGATGCTTACAGAAGTGAAATTGAATCAGGTATGGCTGATCGTGATGCAAAGCTGATCCAAATGCAGAATGATGCAAGGACAGCAACTGCAGCAAGACAAGCTGAAATTGATATTGCAAAAGCTGAAGCACTTGCAAAACAAAGTGATCCAGGTGGATTTGCTTTTGATGATATGGCTTATGATATGTCAGACACAGCTTCAAACACAGCAAAGATGGCAAATTCAATGGATGCAAGTGAAGAAGAATTGAAATATTTGCGTGAAATGGCTGAACAGGAAGCTATTAATAGATTTACAATAGCAGAAATCAAAGTGGATATGGGTGGAATCGTCAATCAGGTAAGCAGTGAAACAGATCTTGATGGAATGGTTGAGTATCTTGAAGAAAAGCTTTATGAAACCATGCTTGTATCAGCTAGTCAAAGTGTACACCTATAAAACAATTGAACCCTTGGTTAAGTCCAGGGGTTCTTTTTAATTTGTAAAACTATGGTATAATTATAACAAGGGTTCAGAAAGCCTTTCTAAGACGTTTTTAAGTCATGGGTATAGATTTATATAGGCAAAGCCAAAGGAAGCTAATTTGGACAAGTTGGAAGGGTAGGTGGAAGCATTATGTCACAACCAAGACCAAGCTTCTTTGATTCACCATATTTTGTTGAAGAATATGGGAATTGGCATCTGAAAGATGATGCACCTGAAGAATTGAAGAAGGAATTTGAATCATACATGAAAGAATCAGTTTTAGTGATTGAAGGTGAAGAAGATGAAAATTGAAATGAATGTTGATGAAAAGCAACTTAGTGATCTTATAATAAATCAACTGAAGAAGCAAAGCCTTATTGGTTCAGATCAGAATATAACAGTAATCTATAATGCTGAATCAAAGGATGTGCTTTATACAGTGACAGAAGTCGCTGAATTGATTAAATCCAATCAATCCTATGTCTATGATCTAATCAAGGCAGGATTGCTTCCAGCACTGAAGCTTGGATCAATGAAGATCACCAGGAAGGATCTATTGGCTTTCCTGGATAAATACAAAGGACATGATCTTGCTGATCCATATAATATAAAAGTTCTTGATAAAAGAAACGAATAAAAAACCACCTGGACGATAATTCCAAGTGGTTTTTTTAATGCTATTCTTCAGGATCAGGAACATATTCCATTATGTCACCAGGTTGACAGTTCAAAGCCTGGCAGATCTTATCAATTACATCCAGGGAAACTGTCTTGTGTGCTGAAAGTTTTGCAACAGTGGCTGATGAAATACCAGTCATTGACTGAAGATCCCCTTTTGATATTTCCTTTCTGTTTAGCTGATCCATCAGCTTATAAAATTTAATTGCCATGTGATCCATCCTTTCAATCAAGTTAGGTTCTTGAACTTATTATACAATTGATATTTATATATGTAAAGAAATATATATATAGTTAAAGAAAAATGTTGACAACCTAAATATTGTGTCGTAAAATGTATTTAATAACACAAAGAAATATTTAATAAGTTAAAGAAAAAAGAGGTTGATGATTATATGGGTTATATTGAAATTGATTTTGATAGGATAAAAGGTTATTCAAATTTATCTGAAGTGGCAAAGGAACATTTTGTGAAAATCTATAAAAGGCACAATTCAGGTCAAGGATCAGATTACAAAGAAGGATGGACACCAAAGAAGGTCAAGGAACATAGATCATTTCTTGAAGTTCATTTCAAGAATGGCGAATGGCTACACTTTTATCCCAATGGTACTTGGGGTTAAAATAAGAAAGGGGAATGGATATGTTTGTAATTTTTAATCATGAGAAGTTGGAAGCAAGGATCAATGAAATGTATGGTGATATGGTGGCTTTTGGGAAGCTGCTTGGTATGACAAAGCAAAGGATCAATTCAAGACTGAAGAGTGCAACTGAATTCACTGCAGCAGAAATTGAAAAGGCTGCTGATCTGCTGAAGATACCTGCTGAAGAAATTCATATATATTTCTTTGAACCTAAAGTGATCAGACGTTAATCATAATAAAAGGATGTTCTTGAATGGAACATCCTTTTATTATACAATCTATTTAAAATAACCCTGATTGCAAGGCTGACATACATGATACTTGTGATACGGAAATGATACACATAATTCTTGAAGCGTGAAAAAATCATTGATTTTAATGAAACCAGTGACATGAAATGCACTGTTTGCAAGGGTTGATAATACTGATAAAATAAAATTGACAGAGTGGGAGTAATGACAAGAAACCCCGAATACCCTTTGAATGTGATTTGGTTTTTGAAGTCATAGAAGGAGGTGCTTATAATGAATTTTGAAGAGTATAAGAAGAGAGCTTTTGAAAAAGATCCTGAACTATATGAAGAATACAAAGCTTTAGAGCCAGAGTACGAAATTATTAAACAGATTATTAAAGCGCGTGGCGACTTAAACCTAACGCAGAAAGAGTTAGCGGAAAGGATAGGGGTTAAGCAAAGTAATATAAGTAGGCTTGAAAGTGGTGACTATAATCCTTCATTGGATTTTCTTAAAAAAGTTGCAAAAGGTCTTGGTAAAGAGCTTCATATAGAATTCAGATAAGATTTAGGGAGTTGCTGTATGGCTGGGAAAGCAATAAAACAGCTTTCTTTTATACAGAGGCAGTAAAAAAACCCTCAAAGGTCTTGTTTAAACAAGACCTTTAAGGGTTTTTCTTAGATAAAGCAATAATAATTCTTATGGAAAGAAGTTTCTTTGTATTTAATTGTTTACAACATTAGTTGGATTCCCATTAAGATATGCACTGAGATTGTTTATGGCAATATTCATTAATCTAATACGAGATTCTATAGCTGCTCCAGATAGATGAGGAGTGATAATGCAGTTTTTAGCCTTTAATAACGGATTGCTCTCTAAAATTGGCTCCTTTGACACCACATCCACAGCTGCACCGTATATTTTTCCACTCTCAAGTGCCTCCACTAAATCCTCCTCAACAATTAAGCCACCTCTTGAGTTGTTCACAAGCATAACCCCATCCTTCATCTTAGCAATGTTGTTCTTATTTATAATTCCTTTTGAGCTGCTGGTTAAGGCACAATGCAATACAATTACATCCGACTCCCTCAGAAGCCTTTCAAGATCGGTGTACTGAAGGCTTTCGGTAACTATAGATACATCTTGATACTCATCATAGGCAAGAACCCTCATACCTAGCCCTTGGGCAATCCTAGCTGTAGCCTTTCCGATTCTCCCTAATCCAATTATCCCCATAGTTTTGTCGGCTAACTCAATTAAGGGATAGTTTGAAAAAGAGTAGTCAGGACAATTGGTCCATTGTCCTTCCTTTACCGCCCTATCGTGATCTCCAATGCGATGACATAGCTCTAATAAAAGGGCAATAGCTGTTTGAGCTACAGCATTGGTACCATAGCCAGGAACATTTGATACAATAATTCCCTTCTCCTTTGCTGCCTGAATATCTACAATATTAAAGCCTGTAGCTAAAACACCAATATATTTTAAATTTGTTGATGCTTCAATTATTTCTCTAGTTATGGGCGTTTTATTTGTAAAAACAAACCCTGCATTTCCAATTCTCTCAATAATAAGCTCTTTGTCTTGGGGATTCAAAGTGGTTCTGTCATAAACCTTTAAATCTCCGAATTTTTTTAAGCCCTCCCAGCTCAAGTCCCCTGGATTAAGGGTATAACCATCAAGCACAACCATTTTCATTCTGTTTCCTCCTCAAAATTTTAATGTATAAAGAACTGTTTATCATAAAACAGATAAATATAGTTATTATATAGAAGCAAAAACCGTACCAAAGGTGGCATACGGTTTTTTCAATGTTATCCTTTATTTTGTTTCACATTACACAATAATGAAACATACACGTTCCATAATATGAAACACATATGTTTCCTTCAATCTTATAGTTTTTTGTTTTGATCTTGTTTTATGGTTTTGATTTATCTTTTCATTCAACATTGCTTTTAAAGTTATTTTTAACTCTTAACTCTTAACTCTTAATTAAGGTTTGTAATTTTCAATTTTGCATTTTCAATTATGCTTATGTTTAATTGTTTAAGGTTTTAATCTTTTCCATTCAACATTTAACATTCAACATTCAACATTGCATTTATATTTTTAATCTTTAGTCTTTTATCTTTTTACTCTTAACTCTTAACTCTTAATTCTTAATTAAGGTTTGTAATTTTCCATTTTCAATTTTTAATTTAATGATTTAAGGTTTTTGATTCATCTTTTCCATTCAACATTGCTTTTAAAGTTATTTTTAACTCTTAACTCTTAACTCTTAATTCTTAACTAAGATTTGTAATTTTCAATTTTCCATTTTCATTTTTCAATTTTGATTTGTAACTTTTCACTTTTATCTTTTAACTTTCAACCCGCCTTTTAGTGGAGGTTATACTTTTTCATCCTTCTCCAAAGGGTTGTTCTTGATATACCTAAATCCTTTGCGGTAAAATTTATACTTCCTCTGTTAGCCTCTAGGGCCTTAATAATCTGTTGCTTTTCTGTCATACCCCTAGTATTCCCCATCTCAAGCTCTTGATTATCTTCTTCTATTGAAGGGTTTGAGGTTGGGAATGAAAGACTTGTGTCAATAGCGAAAAATTTGTTTTTCACCTCACATAATTCAATATCAATTTTTTTTGAAATAACCATTAGTCTTTCAATAAAATTTTTCAACTCCCTAACATTTCCTGGCCAATGGTAAGTGGATAAATATTGCAATATATCCTCCTTTAGGTTGATGCAGGGCTTACCAAATTCCTTGCTGTAGAAATAAATAAAGTCTTTTATAAGATAGGGAATATCTTCCCTTCTATGCCTTAGAGGTGGAAGCTGTAATGTCAATACATTAATTCGGTAATATAGGTCCTCTCTAAAATGCTTTTTAAAAATAAGGCTTTGAAGATTTTTATTTGTTGCAGCAATAATCCTTACATCAATGGGGATAACCTTATGGTCTCCAATCCTCCTGATTTGCTTTTCTTGTATAACCCTTAAAAGTCTACCCTGTGCCACGGGATTCATTTCTGATATTTCATCGAGAAAAATAGTCCCTCCATGGGCCCATTCGAAAAGTCCTCGCTTGCCCTTTTTGTCGGCTCCAGTAAAGGAAGCCGGTGCATATCCAAACAGCTCCGATTCCAGTAGGCTTTCGGGAAAGGCTGCACAGTTTACTGCAACAAAAGGCCCTAATGCCCTAGGGCTACTATTATGAATGCTTTGAGCTATAACCTCCTTACCTGTTCCTGTTTCACCTTCTATTAAATGGTTGAATCAACCTTGGCGTACTCCTTTGCAATTTCAATTACTTCCTTAGATTTTTGACTGTAGCTAACCATATCCTCGAAGGTATAATTGGCCGAAAAACCTGAAGAAAGAGCATCTCTTCTAATTTTTTCCTCCATCTGCTGTATTCTATTGATGTCATGAAGCATTACAACACCATCAGTAACTTCATTATTTACTTTAATAGGTATTTTAGAAACCATCATCTTCTTATCATTTATGCTTTTGACTACTTCAACCTCTCCAACTCCACTATCTAAAACCTCCATAAGCTCGAATTGAGGAAAAGCATCATCGATGTGCTTACCAACAATATCCTCGCCTTTTGCTTTTAAAAGCTTTTCTGCCGACGAATTAAAGGTATTTATTAAACCATTTTTATCAAAGGAAAAGATTCCGTCTCGTGAATTTTCAACTATCCCTTTAAATCTTGCTCCCCTCTTTTTTTCCTCCTTAGTGGCCTTGGCCACTTTTATTCCTTCCTTTATTGCTTTTATAATTGAGGACTTGCCGGTTTTAAAAACTATTGTTTTAAAGCCATATTTAGGACCATAACGGGCAATAATACCACCGCCAATAATCACTCTATTGGAGCTGGACTTCTTTAGGTCAATAATTTTTTCTTCTACTTCCTTTTCATTGTCAACCTCAATAATGTTAATGCTTCTTTCGGTAATATCAGTAAAATCTCTGCAAACACTTAGCATATTTTGAAAGGCTATAATGGTAATTTTACTGTCACATTCTTCAGCATCCTTCAATGAATCATAAATATCCCTTACGGTTAAAGGAATGGATATAGAAGGTATCTGAATTCCTGCACTTTTAAATAAGAGCTTTGTACCACTCCTAGCAATAAGCACGTCAAAGTCAAGGGATTCATATTTCTTTGCTAAATCAAGTCCTATTTTCATAGACCCTTCTTCAACAACAATATGCTCTTGAAACTCTTCAGCAGCTAACTTAGTTGTCTCAACTAAATCCTTTGGTACAATTACAGCTATTTTTATCATTGGTATCCCCCTCATACATTAAAGCTTAAAATAGTAGGTCAGACCTTAAATATTATGAGTTGCCGCGGATTAGGAAGCATGTAGCATTCTTTAAAATATTTTACCCCTTTATTATAAGCTAAAATACAGTTTACTTAAAATCAAAGTCATATATAAAGTAATATATCTCCTGTGGCTAAAGCTGTTTCTTTATAATGAATATACAAGATAATTATCTTACAAATTACAATAAAAATCTACTAGAAGCATCAATAAAGTTAAAAAAGCATTAGACCCGATAAGCTGTGGGCTAATGCTATATTACGAAGAATGTAATTGTTAAACCTGTCATTGAAGGGGACTGTTAGCATATTTCTCCTTTTATTGCAGCCTTAGCTACACTCAGAGGTGATGCAAGGTAAATCTCTGCCTCCTTAGCACCTATTCTTCCAGGAGAATTACGAACAGTGGTTGTGATAGCAACATCATCACAGGACAATACACCAAAGTGCTTACCTGGGCAGGGGCCACAACCTGGTGGCATAATAACAGCACCGCTGCTTCTCAAAATTGAGGTTAAGCCAAGCTGATCCATTTTATTAGCAATTTTAATAGAAGCAGGAGTAACAATAAGTGTTACATCATGGTGGACATGGTTATTCCTCAAAACATCTGCCACTGTAACAATATCCTCTATACGTCCAGAAGAGCATCCCCCTATAATGGCAACAGTAATTTTTTTTCCCAATAAAGCTTTAATAGGATAAACAGAAGTAGGCTTCGGTGGAACAGCTATCATTGGTTCTATCGTGCTTATATCTATATCTATCACTGTTCCTTCAAAATCTGAATCCTTAGGTGCCATGAAGGCAGTTGCTACACCTGCTTCAGGAAGCAGGTTGCATATGGTCATTCTGCTGTCTATGCTAATTTTCTCAATAAATGGCCCCCTTAAAGCAACCCCTTTACCTTTAATAGCCTCCCCATAGGCTCCTAATATATAAAGAGCCACATCCCTAGCCATTGTCTCTGGCCTTAAGCTTCCATCTAAATGGAGGGTAATAACCTCTGGAACCTTTAACTGATAGCTGCTGGTTTCTAAAACTGGAACAAGCTCTTCACCAGATACCGAAAAGCCAATTCCGCCGAAAGCCCCAGAAGTAGCCACATGACCGTCGGCCCCTACAATAATCATTCCTGGTTGTATATCAATAGTTTCAGCAGCTACCTGATGTAAAACTCCCTCTCCTTTATTATATAGCTTTATATTTCTTTCTTTACAGACCTCTGCCATCCCCTTTTGCTGAGCACGATCCTGTATAGTGGGAGGGGGGAAGGCATGATCTACTGTAATTAATACCTTATTGGCCTCCCCCACTCTAGCTTGGTCTTGTTTTAATGCTGCATAAATCTTAGGCCAGGTTCCATCGTGGGCCATAATCAAATGGGCCTTTATGCTAATACTTTGTCCTGTAGCCACTTCGGGTAAAGAAGCAGCCTTGGCCAGGGAATCCATAAAATGTTTCAAATCTACCCAATCCTTTCCCATTATTTAATGGTGATTTGTTACCGTATTCCTATAAGGGTGAACAATATCCAGCAAATAAGTGCTCCAACCACTGACATTGATAAGCCCCATATCATCATTCCCTTATATATTGGTCTTCTGTCGATATGATCAGGAGCCCCTGAAATGAAGACTGCACCTGTGGTGGAAAGGGGACTCATGTCTGTTAAGTGACCTGCAACTACAATTGTAGAAATTAAAGCAGGTAATGCTTCGGGAGGAGCTCCAATTTGGTTTAAAACTAGTGGTGCCAATGGTAGAAAGGCTGGCATAATAATACCTGAGGTACTGGCATATGCAGAAACAAGAGCAGCGAAGAATCCTACTACTAGAGTAACTGTGAATGGAGTTGACAAGTTTGACATAATTTGTGCAAATAAATCCATACCACCTATGTTAGACATAAGCTTAACTAACACTGTTACTCCTGTTACCAGCATAATAGCACTCCAAGGAATAGCTTTAAAGGTTTCCTTCTCGTTACCTGCCTTCATTAGTATAAGGATAGAACCGATTAGGAAGGATGTAAAACCAATGTCAAGCTTAAATAAAAGAACAGTAGTAATCAAAATTGCAATTCCACAAATGGTGGCAAGCTGTTGATAATTAAAGGGCTCAACCTTAGTGTTTGCTAAAGCCCTTACTTTTTCATTATCCTTCACCTTCCAAAGCTTTAGTCCTCCAAATAACACATAAGCAACTGCAGCTACAATAACGTGAACAACCAGCATATCCATCCAAAGACTCATTTCCATTCCTGTTATTCCCATCTCGGCTAAAACACTGTTACCTACAATACCGTTTTGGGCCAGTGGAGACATAGCACCTGCCTGAGCACCATTACCAACAACAAGTGCCATTAAAAGAGGAGAAATTCCAACATCAACAGCTAAAACCATAACAGGAGCTGCTAGTAAAGCAGAAATGGATACCTGTCCTGGACCGAGGGATGCAAGGACAAATGCCAAGAAAAATAAGACAATAGGAAGCAGTGCTACTTTACCTTTAACCATTTTAACGGAGTACATTGTTATTTTATTAAGGGTTCCGTTAGTTTGGGCAATACCGAATAAAAAGGTAACTCCAGCCAGCATTAAAAAAAGCTTGGTGGGATAACCTGCTATTAAGTCCTTAACACTTATACCCCCTATAAAATTGCCTATTACCAATGCTAAACCAAGGGAAAGTGTTCCGAGGTTAACGTTTTTCCAAATACTAATTACAATTGCTAATGCCAGTACAATTAGAGAAAGTACATCTAAATTATTAGATAAAAACTCCATCATTTAATCCCCCTTTAGATTTTGTGTAATTCTAATTTTAAACATAAAAGCAGGTAATCCTGTTAGGATTCTTCTATACAATCAACTCCCTTCGAACCTCTTTAAATTAATTCCCATAAAATAGTACTAATTCCCCTTGATAGTTTTTTTTTTAACAATCCTATACTAATGCAAAACCTGTGCCAAAAGGATTAATCTCTAGCTTCGTTGAAAACTCGTTATGGTACTCTCCTAGTGAAACCTATTAGTTTCTAATTGGTTCAACTAATGAAACCAAAATGTTCCATTAGTAATAAGGTTAAGTCTTAGGCTGGGTATTAAATATATAGATCTTAAAATCCTAAGCCCTCAATAAGAGCTAAAAACAAAGAACTAAAATATATAAAATTTATTAATAGTTCGATATATAGCAAATAAATATATAAAAATACATAATAATATTCGAAAAAATGTTGACCTTTAAAATACCTTCTGTTATTATTATGTTGTAGCTACTCAAATATGAATAATATACTCGTATAATGTCGATAATATGGTTCGACAGTCTCTACAGGATAGCCGTAAACTATTCTACTATGGGTGAAAGAGTACCTAGGGTTCCGTCTTTTCAAAGAGCTGGTCCGAGCGGTACTGGCATATACTTATGCTACACCGAGGGGTTAAAAACCCGGACGGATAGGTTTCACTTAAGAAAAGCCTATCCATCCGGGTTATTTTTATTTAAGTGGTTATAATTAGACTAATAGAGAAAGCTAAAGGAGGAGCATTATGAGTAAGGAAAACACATCATACTTAGATTCAATATTTAAACTGAAGGAAAACAACACAAATGTTAAAACAGAAATAATAGCTGGAGTTACAACCTTTATTACTATGGCCTATATATTATTTGTTAATCCAGATATTCTTTCAGTGGCTGGTATGGATTTTAATGCAGTATTTATGGCTACCTGTATATCTGCTGCAATTGGTACCCTGATTATGGGGTTATATGCAAATCTACCCTTTGCACAGGCACCAGGAATGGGGTTAAATGCATTTTTTACCTTTGGAGTTGTTTTAACTCTTGGCTATACATGGCAGCAGGCATTGGCGGCTATATTTATTTCTGGAATACTATTTATTATATTAACAATTACTGGTGCTAGAGAGGCTATTGTAGAGGCAATACCAAATTCCCTTAAGCATGCTATTGGTGGTGGTATTGGTTTATTTATAGCATTGATAGGCTTTAAAAATGCAGGCATTGTAGTAACTGATGAAGCCACATTGGTGGCCTTTGGCAGCTTTTCTGACACAGCAGTATTATTATCGGTTATTGGTCTAGTCATAACTGGGATTTTAATGGCAAGAAAATTAAAGGGAGCCATTTTAATAGGTATAGTTTTAACAACGGTAATTGGAATACCAATGGGTGTCACCAGTACACAGTTAATGGAGTTTTCCTTCGACATTTCTCCAACATTATTTCAAATGGACTTTGCTGGCTTACTAGATATTGGCGAAGCAGGAATTGTGGGAGCATTGACAAGTGTTTTAACTGTGGTTATTTCCTTTAGCTTAGTTGATATGTTTGATACAATAGGTACACTAATTGGAACGGGTGCAAAAGCGGGAATGCTTGATGAAAAAGGAAAGCTTCCCAACATGAATAAAGCCCTATTGGCAGATGCCGTTGCAACATCGGCAGGTGCTATGCTGGGAACATCTACTGTTACAACCTATGTAGAATCGGCAGCAGGAGTGGCTGAAGGGGGAAAAACAGGGTTAACAGCAACAACAACAGGTATACTGTTTATTCTTGCAATTTTCTTAGCTCCTTTTGCTTTAATGGTACCAGCACAAGCAACAGCACCGGCCTTGATTGTTGTAGGGGTATTAATGATGGGGGCTGTTAAAGAAATAGATTTCGAAGATTTCTCTGAAGCTCTACCGGCCTTTTTGACAATTGCAGTAATGCCATTTTCCTTTAGTATTGCAAATGGTATTGCCGCCGGTATTATATTCTACTGCATAACAAAACTGTTTACTGGAAAAATAAAGGAAATACATCCGACAATGATATTGCTTGCAGTATTATTCATACTAAGATTTACTATATTACCCCACTAGGGTATCTGTTAGGCAGCTGAGGTTAAGCTGCCTTTACTTAACAAATATATTATTTAATTAGGGGTGAAACTATTGCATACACTTAATAACACTAAAATTGGGATTATTGGTGGAGGTCAATTAGGAAAAATGATGGCAATAGAAGGTAAAAAGCTAGGACTTAGGTTTATTATACTTGATCCACAGCCAGATTGTCCTGCCTCCTCAGTTGTAGATGAGCAAATTGTAGGTGACTTCTTTGATGATGAAAAAATAAAGGCATTAGCAGATAAAACAGATATAATAACCTATGAATTTGAACATATTTATGCTGATCTACTAATCCATCTAATAGAGGAGGGTTATAGGGTTTATCCTTCTCCTGAGGCATTGAAAATAATACAGGATAAGTATCATCAAAAGGAGTTTTTAACTAAAAAGGGAATAGAGGCTCCTGAGTTTAGAGAAATAAAAGGAATTGAAGATATATATAGGGCTATTGATGATATGGGACTACCCCTACTACTAAAAAGCAGGAGGGGGGGCTATGACGGTAAGGGAAATTATTTGATTAAAACAGAGGATGAGGTACAAACAGCCTATGAAATGCTGGGTGGAGATGAAAAACTATTGATGGTTGAGGCATTTGTAGATTTTAGAATGGAGATTTCAGCCATAGTGGCTAGAGGTGCTGGTGGGGAACAAAAAATATATCCCTTATCAGAGAATATCCACGAAAATAACATTCTTAAAACTACAATAGCTCCTGCTAGAGTTTCTGATGAAATAGCCCAAAAGGCAAAGTCAGTAGCAGAAGAGGTAGTGGAGGTATTGGACGGTGTAGGTGTATTTTGCATAGAGATGTTTGTAGATAAAAATGAAAAGGTCTTAATAAATGAAATAGCTCCGAGGGTACATAACTCAGGACACTATACCTTTGAAGGCTGCTATACCTCTCAATTTGAACAGCATTTAAGGGCGATATTAGGTTTACCTTTAGGTTCTACAGAGCTTATTAAGCCCAGTGTTATGATTAACCTGCTGGGTGAAGACAATTATACAGGTAATGCTAAAATAATTGGAGCAGAGAAGCTATTGGAAATACCTGCAGCATATCTTCATTTTTATGGAAAGAATATCTCTAAGCCCCAAAGAAAAATGGGTCATATAACCGTACTGGATTCAGATATAGAAAAGGCAATGGAAAAAGCAGAAAAGGCAAGAGGTCTAGTGAGAGTAATAGGTGAGGAGGCTATAATAAATGATTAACCCTAAAGTTGGAATTATAATGGGTAGTGATTCGGATTTACCAATAATGGGGGCTGCAGCGGAGATATTACAAAAGCTAGAGATACCCTTTGAAACCACTATAGTATCTGCTCACAGAACACCTGATAGATTATATGACTATAGCAATAAAGCAATAGACAGAGGAATAGAAGTTATTATTGCAGGAGCTGGGGGGGCTGCCCATTTACCAGGAATGGTGGCATCAATAACCACCCTACCTGTAATAGGGGTTCCCATAAAAACCAAAAGCTTAGGTGGAGTAGACTCCCTATATTCAATAGTACAGATGCCTCCTGGAGTTCCAGTGGCAGCTGTGGCCATAAATGGTGGTAAAAATGCAGGTATTTTAGCTGCACAGATTCTTTCAATAAAGTACCCAGAAATCAGTAAAAGACTACGGACCTACAAAGACAATTTAAAGGATATGGTACTGGAAAAGGCAGCTAAGCTTGAAGCTATAGGACACCAAAAATATCTATTGGAAATGGAAGAATAATTGATTATATCAATTACTGGGAGGGAACAATGTGAAGGCTATTAAAATGGAAATGCTTTATGAGGGTAAGGCTAAAAGGGTTTATAAAACAAACATAAATGATGTATATATAGTTTCATATAAGGATGATGCTACAGCATTTAACGGAATAAAAAAGGGAAAAATAAAGAATAAGGGTTTAGTTAACAATCAAATGTCAGCCATTTTATTTAAAGCTTTAGAGGACAAGGGCATAGAGAACCACTTTATAGAGAAGTTAAGCGATGGTGAAATGCTGGTGAAGGCAGTAGATATAATACCTTTAGAGGTTATAGTTAGAAATGTTGCTGCTGGCTCATTATCAAAAAGATTAGGGCTAGAGGAAGGAATGCAACTAAAATCTACTGTAATTGAGTTTTCCTATAAAAATGACCAGCTGGGGGACCCCCTATTAAATGACGATCATATAGAGATATTGGAAATCGTATCTAAGGAAGAATTGGCCTATATTAGACAGAAAGCATTAAAAATAAATGAAATACTACAGCAGTTATTTATAAAGAAGGGCTTAAGACTAATAGATTTTAAAATGGAATTTGGTAAATACAAAGGCAATATTATTTTAGCTGATGAAATATCCCCAGATACTTGTCGCCTGTGGGACTTAGAAACAAACGAGAAGATGGATAAGGACCGCTTTAGAAGAGATTTAGGTAATGTAACAGAAGCCTATGAAGAGGTATTAAATAGATTAAAGGAACTGGAGGAATAAAAATGAAGGCTAAGGTTTATGTAACCCTTAAAAAAAGCATTGCAGACCCACAGGGTAATGCTATTGGTAAAGCTTTAAATAAAATTGGCTACGATAATGTGGAGGATGTTCGAATAGGTAAGCTTATTGAAACAGAGCTGGGGGAAGTTACTAAGGAAACAGCAGAAAAGCAGTTGAAGGAAATGTGCGAAAAGCTGTTGGCAAATACAGTAATAGAACAGTACAGCTTTGAAGTATTAGGATAAGTCATTTAATGGTTGGTTTATCAAGGAGGAGGTTTATCATGAAATTTGGAATAGTTGTATTTCCAGGCTCAAATTGTGATATAGATTGCTATCATGCCCTAAGGGATAGCTTAAATCAGGATGTAGATTACATATGGCATGATACTGAAGGCTTAAAGGAGTATGATTGTATTATTTTACCTGGTGGTTTTTCCTATGGTGACTATCTAAGATGTGGAGCTGTAGCACCCTTCTCTAAAGTAATGGATGAAATTAGAGTCCACGCGGAAAAAGGCAAGCTTTTAGTGGGTATATGCAATGGGTTTCAGATATTAACCGAGATGGGGCTTTTACCAGGAGCACTTGTACGTAATAAAAATCTAAAATTCATTTGTAATACAGTACCATTAAAGGTTGAAAATATAGATACCCCCTTCACAAATAGGTGTGATTTGGGTCAAGTAATAAATATTCCTATAGCCCACGGGGAAGGAAATTATGTTGTGGAGAAGGATGAGCTAGCTAAAATGAAGGAAAACCGACAAATACTATTTACTTATCAAGAGAACCCAAATGGTTCAGTCTTAGATATAGCGGGAATTTGCAATGAGGGGAAAAATGTACTGGGAATGATGCCTCATCCTGAAAGAGCCTGTGAAGAGCTCCTTGGAAATCGAGAGGGAAGACTTGTTTTTGAATCCATTATAAGCTTTCTTGAAGGAGGTTGGAAAAGTGAGTAATTACCAAGCAGTAGGTCTAACTAGAGAAGAATACATGAAAATTATAGACTATATAGGAAGAGAACCAAACTTGCTGGAGCTTAACATGTATGGTGTAATGTGGTCTGAGCATTGTAGCTATAAGCATTCACGACCATTATTTAAGCATTTTCCCACCTCTGGAGAGAAGGTTTTACAGGGACCAGGTGAAAATGCAGGGATTGTAGATATTGGAGATAACTTGGCCATCGTAATGAAGATAGAAAGTCACAACCATCCATCTGCAATTGAACCCTATCAAGGTGCGGCAACTGGTGTTGGTGGTATAATTAGGGACATATTTGCAATGGGGGCTAGACCTATCGCTCTATTAAACTCATTAAGGTTTGGTGAAATAGAAAAATATGATAGGGTTAAGTACCTTCTTGAGGGTGTTGTTGAAGGGATAGCAGGCTATGGTAACTGTATTGGCATACCAACTGTTGGTGGAGAAGTTTACTTTAATAAATCCTATAATGGTAATCCGTTGGTTAACGCAATGTGTGTGGGTGTAATAGAGCATGACAAAATCCATAGGGGAAATGCATCTGGTGTTGGAAACTCAATAATGTATGTAGGGGCAGCCACCGGTAGAGATGGTATTGGAGGTGCAAGCTTTGCCTCAGTGGAGCTAACAGAGGAGTCTGAAGAAAAGCGTTCCGCTGTACAGGTAGGAGATCCTTTCATGGAAAAATTGCTTTTAGAGGCCTGCTTAGAATTATTAGATACTGGCTCAATTATAGGTATACAAGACTTAGGAGCCGCCGGCCTTACCTCCGCCTGCTGTGAAACAGCCACTAGAGGTGAAGGTGGTATGGAGATAGATGTCTTAAAGGTTCCACGACGTGAAAAGGGTATGCTACCTGTAGAGGTTATGATTTCTGAGTCCCAGGAAAGAATGCTGGTTATTGTCGAAAAGGGCAGGGAAGAGGAAGTAGAAAAAATAGTTGAAAAATGGGGGCTGCATGCTGTAGTAATAGGCAAGGTTACTGATAACGGTAGACTTGTTGTTAAAGAGGGTGACGGTATAGTTGCAGATCTGCCAGCCGAAAGCCTAGATTCCTCAGGAGCACCCAAGTACTATAGAGATTATGAAATACCTGATTATTATAGAGAGGCTAAAAAATTTAGGCCAGAAGATATTACTGAGCCTAAAAACTACAATGACACACTAACGTCTTTATTAAAATCACCTAACATCGCCAGTAAAGAGTGGATATATAGACAGTATGATCATATGGTAAGAACCAATACTGTAATAAAGCCTGGGTCCGATGCTGCAGTTCTTCGTATTAGAGGAACCAAAAAAGCTATAGCATTAACCACCGACTGTAATAGTAGGTATTGCTATCTTGATCCAAGGGAAGGAAGCAAAATTGCAGTATTGGAAGCAGCTAGAAACATTATATGTAGTGGAGGAAGGCCCCTTGCTATAACGGATGGACTAAACTTTGGAAATCCAGAAAAGCCAGATAGATATTGGCAGTTTAGAGAGTCAATAATAGGGATTAGTGAGGCCTGTAGAGAACTGGATACACCTGTAATAAGCGGTAACGTAAGCTTTTACAATGAAACTGACACCCAAGCAATTTATCCAACCCCTATAATTGGTATGGTTGGTGTTATTGACGATGTAGAAAAAACCTGTAGCATGGACTTTAAAGCTGTGGGGGATATAATTCTTCAAATAGGTGAGACGAAACCAGAAATTGGTGGAAGTGAGTATTTATCAGCTATTCATAATATGGAAACTGGAGAAATTCCATTTGTTAATATAGCAAGGGAAATAAAGGCACATAAAGCCATTTTAGAATCCATTGATAGGGGACTATTGGAGTCGGCCCATGACATAAGCGAAGGTGGAATAGCAGTTGGATTAGCTGAATGCTGTATGGGGAAGGGTATAGGTGCAAGGGTTAATCTGGAAACCAGCTTGAGAAGTGATTTTGAACTATTCTCAGAAAGTCAATCAAGATTTTTAGTTGCAATAAAGCCTGAAAATCTACAAAAGGTTATAGATATTTTTACTGAGTTTAAGGTGCCCTTTAAGCCTGTTGGAGAAACTTCAGGAGATTCACTTAATATAAATATTAATAATAAAGAGATTATAAACCTACCTATAACCAAAATGGAGGCACTTTGGAGAGGGGCAATAGAATGCTTAATACAGTAAATATTCATAAGCTCAAAGAAGAATGTGGTGTAGTAGGTGTATATAGTAATAGCTTTAAGTCAAAGGTTAGTAAAATGATATATTATGGACTAATTGCTCTACAGCATAGAGGGCAGGAAAGTGCAGGAATTGCAACCAATGATGGTGAGCTTGCCCACTTTCATAAGGGAATGGGATTAGTGTCAGAGGTTTTTGATGATTCTATTTTTCAAAAGTTACAGGGACATATTGGTATTGGACATGTTAGATATTCTACAACTGGAGAAAGCTATATAGCCAATGCTCAGCCCCTTGTGGTTAAGTATAGAAAGGGAAGCATAGGATTAGCCCATAATGGAAATCTAACTAATGCAGCCCTTTTGAGGGAAAGACTAGAGGATGACGGAGTAGTATTTCAAACAACAATAGATAGTGAAGTAATTGTAAATTTAATTGCCCGTTATAGTGGTGAAGGATTAAGCTATGCAATAGAACGAACTATGGACCTAATAAAAGGTGCATATGCTATAGTTGTGATGACAGAAGATCAGCTGATAGGGGTAAGGGATTCCTATGGCTTAAGACCACTATGTGTTGGCAAATTAGAGGATGAATATGTAATTGCATCCGAAAGCTGTGCCTTAGATGTTATGGGGGCTAAGTTCATTAAGGATGTTGAGCCAGGGGAAATGGTAATAATAAACAAGGAAGGCGTTAACTACAAAAAGGTTGAAAAGGGAGTTAAAAAGGCATCCTGTATATTCGAGTATATATATTTTGCCCGTCCTGATAGTATCATCGACGGTGTAAGCATATATCATGCACGAAAAAACGCAGGAGCAATTCTTGCTAAAGAACACCCGGTAGAGGCTGACATGGTAATTGCAGTACCTGATACCTCTATACCTGCTGCTATAGGCTATGCAGAAACATTAGGTATACCATTTGGCGAGGGCTTCATTAAGAATAGATATATTGGAAGAACCTTTATACAGCCAGAGCAGAGCATGAGGGAAATGGCTGTTTTACTAAAGCTAAACCCAATGAGAAATGCTGTTGAAGGAAAGCGTATAGTTATGATTGACGATTCAATTGTTAGGGGAACCACAAGTCGACAAATAGTAAGCAGCTTAAAAAGGGCAGGTGCAAAAGAGGTGCATGTACGTATCAGCTCACCTCCTGTTGCCCATAGCTGTTACTATGGAATAGATACACCAGATCGAAATCAGTTGATTGGTGCAGTAAAAACTGTAGATGAAATATGTAATGTAATTGGAGCCGATAGCTTGGGCTATATAAGCTTAAGGGGTTTAAAGGATTCAGTAGGGATAGCCGACGACCCTTTTTGTCATGCATGCTTCTGTGGCAATTACCCAATTGAAGTGCCCAATGAAGTTCGTAACAAAGGCTTTAATAGGTCAGGAGGGGATATTTAACATGGATAAGCTTAATTACAGCACTGCAGGTGTCAATGTGGATGAAGGACAAAGAGCAGTAGATTTAATGAAGGAGCATGTAAAAAGTACATTTACCCCTCAGGTGCTAACAGATATCGGAGGATTTGGTGGTTTATTTGCCCTAGATTTAAAGGATATTAAAGAGCCGATTTTAGTTTCTGGAACAGATGGAGTGGGAACAAAGCTAAAAATAGCCTTTATGACAGATAGGCATGACACAATTGGTATGGACTGTGTTGCAATGTGTGTAAATGATATATTATGCCAGGGAGCAAAGCCCTTATTTTTTCTGGATTATATAGCTACTGGTAAACTAAAGGCTGAGAAAGCAGCAGAAATAGTTAAGGGAATAGCAGCTGGTTGCAAAGAAGCAGGCTGCTCACTAATTGGTGGAGAAACAGCTGAAATGCCAGGCTTTTATGGGGATGGAGAATATGATGTTGCAGGCTTTGCTGTAGGTATTGTCGATAAGAAAAATATAATAACAGGTGCAAATATAAAGGCTGGAGATATTGTGATTGGATTACCCTCCAGTGGAGTTCATAGTAACGGCTATTCCCTAGTAAGAAAGCTATTTTTTGATATTAAGGGCTTCAATATTGATAGTAGGGTTGATGGACTAGATAAATCCATAGGAGAAGAGCTTTTAACTCCTACAAAAATCTATGTAAAATCAGTTTTGAAAGCCATGAAAAAGGTTGAAATTAAAGGTATTGCCCACATCACCGGTGGTGGCTTTTATGAGAACCTACCTAGAATTTTGCCCCAAAACACAAATATAAATATAAGGCTGGGGAGCTGGCCAATTCCATCTATATTTAATATAATTCAAAGTTACGGTAATGTTGAAGCTGCTGACATGTATAAAACCTTCAATATGGGTATTGGAATGATGCTGGTGGTAAACAAGGAGGATGTTAAAATAGCAATGGGTTCTCTACAGGAGGCTGGTGAAAAACCTTATGAAATAGGGACTATAACAGAAGGTAAAAGACAGGTGGTATTATGTCGAAATTAAGGCTGGCTGTTCTAATATCAGGGGGAGGTACAAACCTTCAAGCCATTATTGACGGAGTTGAAAAGGGATATATCAATGGTAGTATTGATTTAGTAATATCAAGCAATAGAAATGCTTATGGCTTAAAAAGAGCAGAAAATCATAATATACCTACAATGATAATAGACAAAAGTCAATATCCATGTAGTGAAAAAAGACAAAATTTGATATATGAGGTATTAAAGGCTAAAGAAGTAGGGCTTGTAGTGCTGGCTGGCTACTTAGAAATAATATCAAATCAATTAATAGAAGCCTTTAAAAATAGAATAATCAATGTTCATCCCTCTTTAATACCTAGTTTTTCTGGAAGGGGCTTCTTCGGTGATAAAGTCCATAAAGATGCAATAAGAAGAGGAGTCAAAATCTCTGGAGCAACAGTACATTTTGTAAATGAAGAAACAGACGGAGGCCCTATAATTCTACAAAAATCTGTGGAGGTAAGCTATAGGGATGAAGTGAAGGATTTAAAAGAAAAGGTACTTAAAATAGAACACATTATTCTCACAGAAGCAATAAAGCTATTTTCAGAGGATAGGATAGAGGTTGTTAATAATCGTGTAAGAATAAAGTAAAGAGGTGTAGATATGATCAAAAGAGCTTTGATAAGTGTATCGGATAAGACAGGGGTAGTAGAGCTTGCTATAAAGCTATATAAAATGGGTATTGAAATAATTTCAACAGGAGGAACTGCAAAGCTTCTTAGGGAATCAGGAGTTAATGCCCTTGATATAAGCCAAATTACTGGTTTTCCTGAGTGCCTTGATGGGAGGGTTAAAACCCTACATCCAGCTGTACACGGAGGTATTTTAGCAATAAGGAGTAATGAAAGTCATATGAAGACTATAAAGCAGTTAAACATTACACCCATAGATATGGTTATAATTAACCTATATCCCTTTAAAGAAACAATTCTAAAGGAAAACACAACCTTAGATGAGGCTATAGAAAATATTGATATAGGTGGTCCTGCAATGCTAAGATCAGCTGCGAAAAATTATAGAGATGTGACAGTAATTATTGATCCAAATGACTATGAAGGGGTTATTAAGGAGATAGAAACCACAGGCGATACCACAGAAGAAACAAGATATAATTTAGCCTTAAAGGTATTTAGACATACCAGTCATTATGATGCTATGATTGCAAATTACTTAGGAAATAATATAGAGGATACTCCACAAACCTTAACCTTGACCTATGAAAAGCTCCAAGATTTAAGATATGGTGAAAATCCCCATCAAAAAGCTATATTCTACAAAGAAGTTGGAGGTAGAATAGGAAGCTTAGTTGAAGGTGAACAATTACAAGGAAAAGAGCTCTCCTTTAATAATATAAATGATGCCAACGGAGCACTTGAGCTATTAAAGGAGTTTGATGAGACAACCCTTGTGGCTGTAAAGCATACAAATCCATGTGGAGTAGCCTCAGGAAAAACCATATTTGAGGCCTTTAAAAAGGTTTATGAAGCAGACTCTATATCAATATTTGGAGGTATTATAGCCGCCAACGATACTATTGATGGCAAAACAGCTGAAGCCATGAAGGATATATTTTTAGAGGTTATTATTGCACCAGATTTTACACAAGAAGCACTTGAGATATTTAAAGCTAAGAAGAATATAAGATTAATAAAATTAAAGGATATTAAGGCATCAGAGGTTAAGGATATTGACATAAAAAAGGTATATGGAGGTATTTTAATACAAGAAAAGAATATGGCTTTAATACATAAGAGTGAGATTGTAACCAAGAAGCAACCTACAAAACAAGAAATGGAGGACCTTGTTTTTGCCTATAAAGTTGTTAAGCATATGAAATCTAATGCTATTGCTATTGCAAAAAACAAGCAAACCCTAGCTTTAGGACCAGGACAAACAGCGAGAGTTTGGGCACTTAATAATGCAATAGAAAATTGCAGGCATGATTTATCAGGAAGTGTATTAGCCTCAGATGCATTTTTTCCCTTTAAAGATAGTGTCGAATTGGCAAGCAGGGCTGGAATAAAAGCAATTATTCAACCTGGTGGTTCCTTAAAGGATCAAGAATCTATAGATGAATGCAATGAAAAAAATATTTCAATGGTGTTTACTGGCATAAGACACTTTAAGCACTAGTGAAATTGTTTAGCATACTTATTAACTGTATTGATTAGTATAGATTGGTGGTGAAGGTATGAAGGTATTGGTTATAGGTGGTGGAGGAAGAGAGCATGCTATTGTTTGGAAGCTAAATCAAAGCCCACAGGTTTCTAAAATATATTGTGCCCCAGGAAATCCAGGAATTGCAGAAATTGCCGAATGTATTAAGATTAATGAAGCTGAGATTCAGAAATTAGTCGAATTTTCCCGGGAAATAAGCATTGACTTGGTTGTAGTTGGACCAGAGAAACCACTGGTTGCAGGTATAGTAGACAGCTTTAGAAAAGAGGGCATAAGAGTTATTGGACCTACACAAAAAGGGGCTCAGCTTGAGGGTAGTAAATCCTTCTCAAAAAAGTTTATGGAAAAATATAAAATACCTACAGCTGTATATAGGGAGATAAATATTTATGCTGAAGGAATAGAAGCACTAAAGGATTACAGCCTTCCTGTTGTTTTAAAGGCTGATGGATTAGCAGCAGGTAAAGGGGTATTGATTTGTGAAACTATGGAGGAAGCCGAAAAAGGACTAAAGGATATTTTAGTTGATAGGGTATTTGAGGATGCTGGTAATAAAGCTGTTATTGAAGAATTCTTAGTTGGTATTGAAACTTCAATTCTATGCTTTGTAGACGGAGAAACCATTATCCCCATGGTTGGCAGTCAAGACCACAAAAGAATATTTGATGGAGATATGGGACCAAATACTGGCGGCATGGGAACCTATTCTCCTAACCTAGTATATACAAAACAAATTGCTGCCGAGGTAGAGGAAAAAATATTAAAACCAACCTTAAAAGGAATACAGGAAGAGGATATGGATTACCGAGGCATTCTTTTTATTGGATTAATGATTACAGAGGATGGGCCAAAGGTTTTAGAATATAATGTAAGGTTTGGAGACCCAGAGACCCAGGTGGTTCTAACAAGATTGAATACAGACCTGTACGAAATATTTAATAGTATTGAAAGGAAATCCTTAAAATCCATTGATATTTCTTGGTCTAATGAAGCGGCTGTATGCGTCATATTGGCATCTGGAGGCTATCCGGGTAGTTATAGAAAAGGTATTGAAATAAGTGGACTTGATAAAATAGAGACTGACATTATGTTATTTCATGCAGGAACAAAAAAAGAAAAGGGCATTACATATACCAATGACGGAAGGGTATTGGGTGTAACAGCTACTGCCATCACTATTGAAGAAGCAAGGAAGAAGGTATATGAGAATGTAGCAAAAATAAGCTTTGATGGTATGCAGTATAGAAGAGATATTGCAATTAAATAGTTTTTAACCTGTAGATAAAGCAATAGGTAATAAACCTCCTAAAACCTCCCAAATTTATCTGCAGGTTTTTTTATTTTGATTTATTTCAGTAGTTCACCAACTAAAAATACATATTAAAATAAAAGCTGTGAAGAATAAAGCTATAATACTACATTTTTCCTATTAAAATAATATGATAAAATATAAAGAAATGCCATTAATAAGGCTGCAACATCATATGGAGGTTTTTATGATAAAGAAGTTATTTTTTTTCGCTTTATTTTTTGTTTTTTTCTCAAGCATTTATGGGGGAATGAACTATTATGTATACCTTCAATTGGTAAATCATTTTAACATTGTAGGTGGTTTAAGACTAATGGTTCAGTTTGCTTTTTGGTTATTTGCCAGTAGTTATATATTAGGCAAAATAATTAAAAGGGGTAAATTTATTTTTTATATTACTTATTTAGGGGCTATCTGGATGGGTTGCTTGTCCATTTCAGTTTTTGTTTTTATATTAAGGGACACTGCAATTTATTTTATGCCAAATTATTCTATGATACTAGAAAATTTAGCAGTTGTATTAATTCCTGTACTAATAATTGCTTCTATAATTAATGCCTTAAAAGGACCCATAGTTAAAGAGGTAGAGGTAAAACCTTCAAAAAACCTAGAAAAAAGTCTAAATATTATACATTTGTCTGACATTCATTTGAATGTAATGACATCTGTTAATTGGCTAAAGGGTATAGTAAATAAGGTTAATAGTTTAAAGCCAGACATTATTGTAATAACAGGAGATTTAGTGGATGATGAATATAGTAGTATAGAGGCCTTTGCCTCTACTATGAAGGGCTTTAAGGCAAAACATGGAGTTTTTGCAGTTTCGGGAAATCATGAGGTATATGTAGGTATAGAAAACTTCAAGAATTTTTGCAGGGCTGCTGATATTAAGGTAATAGATAATACAAGCATAAATCTTGAAGGCATTAATTTAATAGGCGTCAGTGATATGTATAGAAGAAAAGGGAAGGATAACTTACTCATTGAGGGAATTGTTAAGGCTTGTGACTTAAGTAAATATAATATATTATTATGCCATGAACCAATACACTTTAAAAATGCAGTTGAAAAGGGAATTGATCTACAGCTCTCTGGACATACCCATAGAGGGCAAATACCACCACTTAACTTTTTAGTTCCATTTGTCTATAGGTATACATATGGTCTATACAGATATAAAAATAGCTTTATCTATACTACTTCTGGAACAGGAACCTGGGGACCTCCAATGAGGCTGTTTTCCGATTCTGAAATAGTTAGCTTAAAGCTTACTAATTAAGAAAGAAATAATACATTTAATAATGTTGGATTTATATGTAAGTTTAATACATAGCTAACAGATTATTAGCTATGTATTTTAGCTTATGATGAAGCTATTTGTTCTTTTTAATAATTTTGTCCCAATCCTCTTGATAAAAGTGTTGACTGCTAAGGTAATCTACATCCTTCACCATGTCTAATGGCATTACATATGGATTCATAGGTCTATTAATGATATTATAATCTCTTTTATTATAGGTTTCATCTATAATATCCTGTGGGTTACGAAAGCCTTCTTTGTTCTTTTTCATGATTAGCTTATTCCTCCTATTTAGATTAGTATTTAGTTGTTTGCAAAATGCCGAAACCATTGAAATTAAAGCATTTTAGCAATGTATTTATATTGTTTTCCTCCTCTAAATATAGTAAAATATAGGTATACCGACCAAAAATACTATAAAGAGGAGAAAAAC
>NZ_WBZC01000029.1 GCF_009017275.1 Alkaliphilus pronyensis
AAACTACTATTCATTATAACTATTAATAATAATTATATTTAATGGAAATCCTCGCCCTATTTAGACGAGGCTCCAGTTTCTAACTATTTTTCATGGTTCCTGTTTGCAAAAATTTATAATGCCATGATAAAGCTTCATCTAGCCTATGACTGATATGGCATTTGTTCATTTGCTTATTAAAGTATTCTCTTAGCATATCCTTATAGCTTGAATGTACACAATTATCTATTATAGCTTTAGCCTTTTCTTTAGGAGACAAACCTCTTAAATCTGCAACCCCCTGTTCAGTTATTATTATTTGAACATCGTGCTCTGTATGGTCACAATGAGATACTAAGGGAACTATCGAAGAAATACTACCTGCTTTTGCAGTTGATGGGGTGGTGAAAATTGAAATAAAGGCGTTTCTAGTAAAATCTCCTGATCCGCCGATTCCATTCATCATCTTAGTTCCCATTATATTTGTAGAATTAACATTACCATAAATATCTACCTCTATAGCAGTATTCATACTAATAACACCTAATCTTCTAATAACCTCTGGACTATTACTAATCTCTTGAGGCCTCAGAATGATTTTACTCTTATATTCCTTTATATTATTACAGAATCTTTCCATACCTTTTGGGGAAAGGGTTAATGATGAACCAGATGCAATATTTACTTTGCCACTATCAATTAAGTCTAGTACTGAATCCTGTATTACCTCTGAATAAATAGAAAGATTGCAGAATTTAGATTTCACCAATCCACCTAATACTGCATTTGCCACAGAACCAACCCCTGACTGTAGTGGAAGTAGGTTTTCAGGAAGTCTGCCCTTTTTTACTTCATTTTCTAAAAAGCCTATTAGGTTATCTGCCATCTGCTGACTGGTTTCATCTATTGACGGAAAGCTTTTCACACTATCTGGTATATCACTTAAGACTATTGCCTTAACTTTGTCAGGCTTTACTTTAATAAAGGTGTCTCCAATACGATCTTTTGGTGATATTATTGGTATGGGCTTTCTATTTGGAGGCTTTAGGGGTTGATATATATCATGCATTCCTTGTAGCTCTTTAGGATGCCGTGTATTAACCTCAATAATAACAGCCTCTGCATTTTCAACGAAGGCAGGTGTATTTCCAAGGGATGTTGATGGAATGATATATCCCTCTTCTGTTATAGCTATAGCTTCAATAATTGCTATATCCACTTTCCCTAGAAAGCCATATCTAACAAAGTCTGATACATGACTTAGATGCATATCTATATAATCTATTTCACCACAGTTTATTTTGTCTCTACAATCTTTTTGAGTTTGATAGGGTAGTCTTCTTTTAATGGCACCAGCCCTTGCAAGCTCACCATCTAACTCATCTCCAACAGAAGCGCCAGTAAATAGATTTATTTTTAAGCCAGTTCCTTCCCTCTTAATTCTTTCAGCCAATGCTTTAGGTACTTCTTTAGGATATCCTGCAGGTGTAAATCCACTTGTAGCTATTGTCATACCATCCTTTATGAGGCTGGCAGCCTCCATTGCTGTCATGATTTTATTAAGGTATTCCTTCTTTTGTATTCTTTCTGTCATCATTGTTTCACCCCAAAGTCTTTATAAGTATTATTCTTCTATTCCACAAAACTCTAAAGCAGTTAAAAAGTATACCTCTACAGCTTCCTCTAATTCCTTTACAGAGATTTTTTCATTCTTAGTATGTGAATAGCTTATATCTCCAGGCCCATACACTATAGTTGGTATATTTGCAAAATTAGATAGCAAGGATGCATCAGTCCACCCACGTTTTGTTGACAATGTCGCTTCTTTCCCTAAAAGGGTACTTAAAGCATTTTTTACAGCCTTTGCTATGGGTTCATCAAGCTTTGTTTCAAGGGGCAAGTGATCCAAAGTAAGCATATTGTTGGGCATTCTAACGATTTCTGCTTCAAATTCAGGATCCTTCTGTTTAATTATATCAATAACCTCTTGATACTCACTTATCACCGATTCTACAGTTTCTCCCGTAATATATCTTCTATCTATTTGAATAATACAACTATCTGCAACTGTACTTGGCTGTATTCCACCCTTTATATGTCCAAAATTCATAACAGATGGCCCCATTAAAGGATTTCTTCTCTTCTCAAGCTTTGGATATATTGTATCTTTTATTTCCTTAATCAAAACTGCTGCCTTTTCTATTGCATTAACTCCCAGATGTGGTACTCCACCGTGGGCTGCCCTGCCTTTAATCCTAATTTCCAGCCACTCAAGCCCTCTATGTCCAGCAGAATACTCATAGCTTGAGGGTTCACCTACAACTCCTCCATCAGCCTTTATGCCACTTTTTACAATATCTTCAGTTCCTTCACTTTGCTCTTCTTCACCGATAACACCTGTAAATATTATATCCCCTTTAATTTTTAATGGCGAATCTTTTATTGCCTTCATCATTATAATCATAGAGGCAATAGGGCCCTTCATATCTACAGTACCTCTACCTTGTATATATCCATCAACTATATCTGCCTTATATGGGTCAAAATCCATTTCACCTGGCGGTACAGTATCTAAATGTCCGTTTAATAGTAGGCTTTTGCCTCCACCAGTACCCTTCAGAGTAACTATAACATTAACTCTTCCATCAACTATTGGCTTGACCTCTACAGAAAAACCATTCTCCCTACAGTATTGAGCCAGAAACAGTCCTACCTCCCTTTCCCTTCCTGGGTGATTAACATGACTAGGTATTCTAACAAGCTCCTGTGTTAGTTTTATTAAATCCTCTTTACTATAGTAATTTGCTATGTACCCTTTCCATTCCTTTAAGCTTATCATAGACCTCTCTCCCATCATATACTCAAGCTAAATCCTCAGTAAACTGAGGATTTAGCTTGATTTAAATTGTATATATTATTGTAAATTAATTAACTGTGCAATAATTAAGAACACGGCTCCTGAGGCTATCCAAATACCCATTAATGGAAGTATCCATTTAAACCATTTTTCGTAGGGAACTTTACCTATTGCTAAGTAGCTCATTAAAACTGCTGATGTAGGTATAATTGAGTTTGTGAATCCGTCTCCAAACTGATATGCTAAAACTGCTGTTTGTCTTGTTACTCCTACTAAGTCTGCCAGCGGAGCCATTATTGGCATTGTAGTTGCTGCCTGCCCACTGCCTGAAGGTATAAAGAAGTTTAGTATCACCTGTACCACATACATTAGTAGTGCTGCCATTACACTAGGTAATGACGATATCCCTGTTGCTGTTGCATGTATAATTGTGTCTATTATTTGTCCAGATTCCATTACTACTAGGATTGCTCTAGCTATTCCCACTACAAGAGCACCAAATGCAATTCCCTTTGCTCCATCAACAAAATGACCCGCTGTCTTACTTGGAGAAACACCTCCAACTAAGCTTGCAAATATACCCATCATTAGGAATAGTGAGGTCAATTGCTGTATATACCAACCATGCTCTCTAATTCCGTATATCATTACTGCAAAGCCTAAAGCCATAACAGCATAAACACCATAATGTCTTCCTGTTAATTCAGGTATTGCTGACAAGTCTAATGTAGACTTGCTTTCCTTCTCTAGATCATAAATTACACTGAGTTCTGGATTATTCTTAACTTTTTTAGCATACCTCATTACATACCATGCAGATATAATTAATGTTACTAGAAAAATTACTATCCTAAAGCCCATTGCAGAATAAATAGGTACTTCAGCTATTGATTGGGCAACACCAACGGTGAATGGGTTTGCAAATCCACCTGTAAAGCCTGCTGCTGCTCCTAAAGTAATCATAGCTATACCTACAATAGCATCGTAGCCTAGTGCCCGTGCTAAAGCTATTCCTATTGGAACGAAAACTATTGTTTCCTCCGCCATACCTATTGTTGCTCCACCAAAACCGAAGATTAGCATCATAACTGGTATTATTAGAATACCTTTATCCTTTAAAGCCAGTGCTGTTTTTCCTATCCCCGCATCAATTGCTCCTGTTCCTTGTATCATAGCAAATGCTCCACCTACTATCAAGATGAAGAAAATAATACTGTTGGCAGCCTGCATACCCTGATGAACAGAAGTGAAAAGATGGGGCTCTTCAAAGGAGAAGAACTTAACAGGTGTTTGCTCTACCCTATGGTAGGAAGCAGGGTCTACAACTGTTCTTCCACTGTTTGGATCCTCAACACGTTCGTAGGTTCCAGCTGGTATGATGTAGGTTCCTAGAAATGCAATAATTACAATAGCAAAGATAATTACGTAGGTATGAGGTACCTTAAACCTTTTTTTTGTTACTTCTTTTCCTAAACTCACTTTTACAACCTCCTTTTTTTCTGATACCTAACAAACAACTTGTAAGTTACTCTTTACCACCTCCTACTAATATTTTATGGAATTAAGCTACTTATTTTATTAGCTCCATCTATTACTACAGCTTTAATCTCCTTTAGTCTAGCTTGATCAATGCTCGCTTTAATACCTGCTGCTGCAACGCAGGCAATAACATCTCCCTTTGAGTTTTTAACTGGTGCCCCTACCCCTAATGCACCCTTTAAATTTTCGCCATTGCTTATTGAATATCCCTGCATTCTTATTTTTTCGTACTCCTTTAATAGCTTATCAGGATTAGTTATTGTTTTTTCACTCCTCTTTTCTAGCGGAGTAGAATACACAATTCTTCTTAACTCATCTAAGGGCTTATGAAAAGCCATTATAGTTTTCCCATAGGCACCACAGTTGATTGGATAGAAAGAACCAGGCTTATAGCCCATTCGGACAGAAACATAATCCTCTACCTCATATAGGGTCATTATCTTATTCCCCTCCTTAACAGCATATCCCACCGATAGACTAAGCTTTTCAGCAATTCCGTCAATTATGTTATGGATTTCATCAACGTACTTCATGTTATGGAGATAGGAAGCCCCTATGTGGTAGCTTAAGGGGCCAAGCTTATATTTTTTTGTGATAGGATTTTGGAGCACCATCATTTCCTCCATTAAGGTGGCTAGCATTCTATGGACTGTACTTCTGTTTATATTTAACCCTTTGCTTATTTCTATTGCTGTAAAATGATAGGGCTCGTAGGAAAGAAACTTTAGAATAGCTATTGCTTTTTGTAAGGAGGCTAAACTTCCTTTATCTTGCATATTATCACCCTTCTGCTAATTTTGTTCATAATATGAACTTATGTTTGTTTTATGAACATTTTGTTATATAATATATTCTATAGAAAACATTCAAACCCTTTTTTATTTTTAAAATTTTCTTAATTTTTTGTTTTTTTCAATATATTTTTATTTTAAATACATTATGCCTAACTATTTTGTTAGGACTTATATTAGTTAGTTAATTAATTAATTTAACTGTAGTTTAAAGAAAGCTCAGTTACACTTATTTTGAAGCTTTGCGGCGCTAGCCTCCCCCTTAAGGTGTGGGAGTATTAGTAACGCTACTTAAATAAAAAAGGAGGGGTTATATGTATGATTTAAAAATAATTAATGGAACAGTTTTAGATTTTGAAACAAACAAAGGTAAAAACTGTAGTATAGGTATTAAAGATGGTGTTATAACTTGTATAGGTGATTGCCCTCAATCTGCTAAACAGGAGCTTGATGCAGAGGGTAAAACTGTTTCTCCCGGATTTATTGACATCCATATGCACGAGGAGGTGTTTGATACTTCTAAAGCTAACAGTTCCTATGACATATCCAACAGTATGCTACTAATGGGGGTAACTACTTGTGTTGCTGGAAACTGTGGTAACAATAGGCAAAGCCTAGATGATTTTATTGGTTTTATTGAAAAATACGGTGCTCCTGTCAATTACCTGTCCTTTATAGGTCATAATTTTCTAAGGAACTCTGTTGGTAGTACAGATAGGTATAAAAAATCCTCCCCCTCACAGATAGAGAAGATGCAAAAAACTGTAATCGATAGTGTTAATAAGGGGGCTGTTGGTATCTCCTTTGGCTTAGAATACTCACCTGGGGTTGATATGGAAGAGATATTGACACTATGTAATGCTGTAGAAAAGAAGAACCTGCTACTGTCTGCCCATTATAGAAAAGATGCAAAGTATGCAATCGATTCTATAAATGAGTTAATTGATGTTGCTAAGCTGTCTGGATTCCCAATGGAAATCTCTCATTTAGGTAGCTGCTCTGCCTATGGTCAAATGACAGAAGCATTAAATACTATAGAAAAAAATATTAATGCTGGAGTCGATATCTCTGCAGATTGTTACCCCTATGATGCTTTTAGTACCTTCATTGGATCGGCGGTTTTTGATGATGGTTGTTTTCAGCTATGGAACAAAAGCTACGATAGCATATTATTAACAGAGGAGCCCTACAGAGGTGTTAGATGTAATGAAGAATTGTTTTATAGGGTTAGAAAGGAATATCCTAATATGCTGGTGGTAGCCTTTGTAATGAATGAAGAGGAAGTTGTGGAGGCCATTAAATCTCCTTTTGTAATGGTTGCCAGTGATGGTCTTTTTAGAGATGGTCAAGGTCATCCTAGAGCAGCTGGCTCTTTTCCAAGGGTATTAGGTAGATTTGTTAGAGACAATAATTATTTATCTTTAATTGATGCCGTTAAAAAAATGACTATTATGCCAGCCACAAGACTTGGCTTAAGTAACAAGGGGAGTATTAAAGAGGGCTATGATGCAGATATAGTTATATTTGATCCCAAAACCATTAAAGATACTGCCACTTATGAGAATCCTAAGGATAAGCCATTAGGTATTGATTATGTAATTGTAAATGGAAGGATTGCAGTAGAAAATAATAATATAATTAATGGTACTATTGGTAAATACATAAGGTCTAAGCTATAATACCAATAAAGAGATATTTAGATTTTAAATACTTTAGAAGGAGTTGTTTAAATGATTAATGAGGTGAAAAAAATCGCAGAAAACCTCAAGCCACAGATAGTTCAACTTAGTAATTATATTTATGACAATCCTGAGCTTGGCTATGAGGAGTTTAAAGGTTGTAAAGCTCATGTTGATTTATTGAAGAAACATGACTTTACTGTTGAAGAGGAATATATGAATATAAAAACAGCCTTTAAAGCTGTATATGACAGCAAAAAGCCTGGTCCTGTAATAGCCTACCTTTCTGAATATGATGCTTTACCTGGTATTGGACATGGCTGTGGTCATAATCTTTTGGGTGCTACAAATACAGGGGCAGCAATTGCTCTTAGTATGCTGCTTAAGCAAAAGGCTTTGGCTGGAAAGGTGTTGGTTTATGGTACACCTGCAGAAGAAACCAGTGGTGCAAAAGTAGCTATGGCTGATAATGGCGGATTCGAGGAAGTTGATATTGCCTTAGAGGCGCATCCTGGATCAAATCATTCTAAAAGTGGTAAATCTTTAGCAATGGAGGCAATAGAGTTTACCTTCAAAGGCAAAACCTCACATGCAGCAGCAGCACCAGAAAAGGGTATAAATGCTCTTGATGCAGCTATTCAAACCTTTGTAAACATTAATGCTTTAAGGCAGCATATATTGTCTAGCTCCAGAATTCATGGGGTAATAATTGAAGGCGGAAAAGCAGCAAATATTGTACCTGATTTAGCTATTGCACAGTTTTATGTTAGGGCAACAACTAAAACCTACCTTAATGAGTTGGTGAATAAAGTAAAAAAATGTGCTGAAGCTGGTGCTTTGGCAACAGGTGCTAAGCTTGAGGTTCGCAATTATGAAGCCTCCTATGATAACCTAGTTACAAACGAAAAGCTATCTAACACATTTACCAATAGGCTTAGGGATATGGGTGTAACCGATATAAACGAGGCTAGAGAAAGCTTTGGCTCTTTAGATATTGGAAATGTTAGTCAGTTGGTGCCTACAATCCACCCTTACTTCAAAATATGTCATGAGGATATTCCAGCCCATACAGTGGAGTTTAGAGATGCCACAAAAACTCAAGCAGCATATGACTCTATGGTAGATACAATAGGTGCTCTTGTACTTACTGCCTATGATATTATAACTGATACTAGCCTATTGGATGAGATAAAGGCAGAATTTAAAAATACGGAAAAATGAAAATATAATGAAAGTAGAAAATGGAAAATTGAAAATGGAAAATTGAAAACTATAACACATAATTAAAAATTAAAAGTTAAAAATGAAAAATTAAAAGTTAAAAGTTAAGAGTTAAGAGTTAAGAGTTAAGAGTTAAGAGTTAAGAGATAAGAGATAAGAGATAAGAGATAAGAGATAAGAGTTAAAAACATAAAAGCAATGTTGAATGTTGAGTATTATTAAAAGCAGATGATTAACAGCTTTGCTGTAAAATCATCTGCTTTATTATTACATCATAATACATTACTTATCAACTATTAGCTGCGATTACACTACCTAATGCAATTGAATATAGCTTAGTTTCTGAATCATCTGCTCTTGAAACTAAAACCACTGGAGCCTTTGCACCCATTATTATTCCTGCTGACTTTGATTTAGCCATATAGGTAAGGGCTTTACCGATTCCGTTACCTACTTCAATTGTAGGTACTAGAATAATGTCAGTCTCACCAGCTACTGAGCTTTTATATCCTTTTATTTCTGCGGCTTCCTTTGAAACAGCTAAGTCAAAGGCTATTGGACCTTCAACAATAACTCCTTCTCCAAAGTACCCTTCCATTGCAAGCTGCTTTAGCTCAGCTCCATCAACCGTTGCAGGCATTTTTTCATTAACCTTTTCCTTTGCAGCTAGGCAAGCAACCTTAACCTCTTTATTACCTAATGCCTTAGCTGATTGTATTGCATTCATTAAAATTCCCTTTTTGTCCTCAAGTGTAGGGCTTATGTTCATACCTCCATCTGTTAAGAAAAGTAATTTATGATATTTTTCAGCTTCATACACCATAACATGACTTAACAAACTGTCAGTACGCAAACCTATTTCCTTATCAAGTACAGCTTTTAGTAGAATTGATGTATCTAAAATACCCTTCATTACAAAGTCAGCTTCGCCAATAGATACAAGTCTAACAGCTTCTAGGGCAGCTTCCATCAAGTCCTGCTTGTGAATAACTCTAAACTGAGTTAAATCAATATTATTCTCTTCTGCTAATGTCCTTATTTTTTCTTCATCACCAACTAATATTCCATCAATTATATTGGATTGCTTCGCCTCTGAAACTGCCTTTAATACATCTAAATCTTGGGCAGCTGCAACCACAAGCCTCATCTTTTTCTGGGTTTGTGCTGCCTTTAACAAATCTGATAAACTATTAATCATAACATCACCCCATATTATTTAGTAATAAATTTTAATACTTATTAATTTTTTAGCAGGTCTTATGATAATACTTCTCTATACAAAGCTTTTTTCCTTCATTATTTTACAGTATTATATTGTATTATTTTTACTTTTTTTCTTTTCCTGTAGCTTTTTATAGCATAGTTGTGTAATTTCGTCATTGGGCTTTAACTCCATAGATTTTTTTAGGCATTCATCGGCCTCTTCTAACTTCCCAAGCTCTAAGTAAACCATTGCAAGGTTACACAATATCTCGCTGTTATCGCCCCCCACTCTTATGGCTGATATAAAACATTCCTTAGCTTTTTCAAATTCGTTAATTCCGCTGTAGCTAAGGCCTAGCTCAACCAATGTATCTATTTGGTTTTCTTGTAGCTCTAAAACACCTTCAAAATAGTTAATGGCATCTTTATAATTTTTCAACATTCTGTTTCCTAATCCAAGAAAAAACAGTAAATTCCACCACTCCTTATAGTCATCTAACAATTCTTCTAATATTTCAACTCCTATTTGTGGCTTCCCAGCCAATATAGCTTCATATCCTTCTTCATAAATGGCTAAATCTTTTATTTCCCTCAATAAAATAATCATATTATCCTTTAATATATCCCTATCAGATAATTCTAAGTATATCTCGGCAGTTTTTTTAGCCTTAACAAACTGCTTTTCACTTCTATATAAATATGCTAAATGGTAATAGATAAGAGGTTCGTCAGCACCTTCATTTAATAGGTCCTCTAGCTTTTCTTTTGCCTCTCTTTTAAATATTTTAGCTTGTTTAAGCTTGCTTACCAGCTTTTCATCAGCATATTTAGCCACAGCGGCTGCATAATTCAGTGTACCCTTTATGTTGATAGGATTTATTGTTGCCAAAGCCTTAAAATATATAACGCCATCCAATAATTTACCTTCTTCTAGGTATTTTGATCCTTTATATAGGATGTAATCCTCTATTTTAGAATCAAATCCATACAAAAACCCTTTATATTCATTAAGGTACTTAAAGCTAGAATCAATCCCAATAGTATATATCATACCCCTTACAATTGCCGCAACAGTAATAACTTCATCTGGATTATTCTTTTTTATGTTTTCTGCCAGCTCTTTAGTTAAAATGGGTACATGAAGCCCCTCATTAGGTAAATGATAATTGTCTATATTTAAGCTTGCATCTCCCTTAATCTCAATAAATGAAAGCTCCTCGGATTTTTCTTTTAAAAATTTTTCTATTATAAAGTTCATTATCTATCCCTCATTATTTAAAGTAGTTTATGAAATATTATATCGTCAACATATTTTCCTTTTGATTTATTATAATGATGCTGAAACACACAGCCTGAAACAGTAAAGCCACATGCTAATATTGTATTTATTGATGCTTTATTATCGCTGTATATATAAGCTCTAGCCAGCTTTATGCCAGCACCCTTCAATTCACCTAAGCAATACATTGTAAACTCCTTTGCTATGTGGTTACCCCTTTGTGTTGGCTCTACAGCAATTGTCAAGAATCCACTATGGTTTTTCTCAGCTTCCCCTCTTATACATCTAAAAACTGCCACGACTTTATCTTGTAATTTTCCAACATACATATAGTAATATGGATTTTTCAACCACTTATGTAGTTCCTTCTCATCTTTTATTTCAGCAAAGGATACCTCTGCCCCTTCCTGTAGTAGCCTTTTAAACAGCTCATATACCTGTGGTATATCTAATGATGTCATTCTTTCAAAAACTATACTCAATAGCTCCCCCTCTTTCCTTTATTAAGGCTTAAGCATACTTACTATAATTTCCTCATAAATAGCCTTTTTCTTCTATTGCTTGTGCTTAACACATTAAATAGATAACCCCTATATATCATTACAAATGAAAGCCATAGCTGCCCTAATAGATATAAAATAATACTTCCTGTATTTAAAAATATACCTAATAAAGAGAATCTTGATAGCATTAAGTTAAGAAGATTTCCAGTGAAAAAAAACAGGACTGCAAGTAGTATAATGTTAGGTATAATCCATTCTATCCAATTTTCCTTAATAAACTCCATAGTATATTTAATTGTTTCCCAAGGGTTATAGTATTTTTGATAAATAGCTTCTGGTAGTGAATTTAGAAAAATAAATATCAGAAAGGTGGTCATAAGCCTTATTGCAACAGGTGATATAAAGCTTGAAAGTATCGGTACAACTAATAAATCAAAGCCTAAAGATGCCACCCAAAAAACAAATAGTATACCCCAAACCTTTCTCAAATAGGCAGTAAATCCATCCTTAAAGTCTTGAAATGTAAACTTATTTCTTGTTATTATGCAGTTTAAAAGATATAAATAATTTGATATCAATCCACTGGTGGCAATAATAAGTACAATCCCTGCTAAAATCCAAAAGTATTGAAGAACACTATAAAGTATTATGGTTGCAAGGGAGTAGAATAGCCCCATAAAAATAATCAACCAATTCCTACTTAAGCTTACCACCGTATCCTTAACAATGCTTTTATTGGTATACAACAAATCCCTTAATATTTCCATTATAAACTCACCCCTATTTTATATCCTATCGCCATTAGTCATTTAGATAGACTTCATAATACCTTGAATGGTCAATAGATTTATTTTCAATATCATAATCAAATAACACTGTAGTATTTTTTTCTGTTGGTTCCTTAAACAAGTAAGGATTATCTTCTATTTCAATAACATTATGTTTAAATCTTTCAAAATGAACTCTTTTAATAATCTGCTTTGCTGGAGTATCTATATAGCCTGGTAAAAACTTTTGTAGGTTATCCTCCTGCTTTAGAAACTCATGGCATTTGTTTTTGAAGCCATCGTCTGTTTCTCTATGGAAAAAATCAGGTAATGATGAGGTTCTAGTATTCTTCAAATAATCAAATTTAAGAATCTCTTTAAACACTTGGAGATAATCATTAGCTTCTGCTTCATAGTAATCTAATAGTATTTTATATAGCTGGTTTTTGCCATTGGGCTGATGATGATAACCATTTTTCCACCAGTACCTGCTGAAGCCTTGAAAAAAAGAAAAATCATTTGAATAAAAGTTTTGCAAAATAAATTCTATTGATGCCCTAAACATCCTGGAATTCCAGTAGGTTTCAATAATTTCTTCTATGGCCTTTAACACTGTTATTTCTCCATAGGATAGTGCATTGCTTTGTAAAACTTCATATGGAGGCTTACTGGTATAGACATAGCTATATTTGCTAGCGTTCATTTTTAATCCAGAGCCCTTTAAAAGCTTTAAAAAGCCAATTTGTAGCTTTTCTGGTCGTAATGCAAAAACATCATTAAAGGATTTTCTAAATGAAAAAAAATCATCCATTGGTAGTCCAACTATTAAATCTAGGTGTTGATGTACATTCCTGTAGGAGGCTATTTTTTCAACAACCTCACTTAAGAGGGGAAAATCCATTTTGCGGTCTATAGCCTTTAAGGTTTCAGGATTTGTTGATTGAACACCTATCTCAAACTGAAATAGTCCTACTGGTACTGTTTTTAAAAAATCTAGCATTTCTTCGTCAATCAAGTCAGCAGTAACTTCAAAATGAAAATTAGTTATGCCATTGTTGTTTTCTAAAATAAACTTCATTATTTCAAGGGCATAATCCTTCTTTGCATTGAAGGTTCTATCTACAAATTTCACCTGCTTTACCTGAACCTCTAAAAAATGTTTTAGCTCATTCTTCACTCTATCTATGGGCAAGTAGTCTACCCCCCTAAATGAGGATGATAGGCAGTATTGACAGTTAAAGGGACATCCCCTTGAGCTTTCATAGTAAACTATTTTATCCTTATCAATTTGCTCACCTTCGTAGGGGAAGGGTAGACTGTTGATTTTAGGCCTTATCCTTTCACCCTGTGTTTTTAAAATCCTCCCTCTTACCCTATAGTATAAACCAGGTATTTGTGAATAATCCTCGTTATCCTTTAAAGACTTTAGTAGCTTATTTAAGGTTATTTCTCCTTCACCTATAACTACAATATCTATAGAATCGTTTTTCATCATTAAGTCCTCTGTTTCAAATGAAACCTCTGGACCCCCTAAAATAATAGTTATATTTGGTAAAATTCTTTTTATAGTATCACATAAATCTAGTATCATCTCAATATTCCATATATAGCATGAAAAGCATATTACATCTGGAGATACTCTATATAGCTCAGGTAGAATATACTCTATATGATGATTTATTGTAAATTCAATTATTTCTGTGTCAGGACAAACATCCTCTACAGACTTTTTCAAATATCTTATAGCTAAGTTAGTATGTATAAAACGGGCGTTTAGAGCTGTTAAGAGAACCTTCATTCTACTCCTCTTTCCTTTGTAACTTTTTTAAGCCAAACCATAGTATTTCATCCCAAAAAACAAAGTCCATTTCCTTAGCAAGGTTTTTTGAGGCCGTGTTTTCTGAACGAATATGTAGATATGGAATAGTACCGTTTTTTATGGTTTTATGGACTAAATCTGAAGTGACAATTTTTGCAAGACCCTTCTTTCTATGCTCTGATATGGTATACATTACACCCAATGAGTAATCTTCACGCACCAAAGCCCAAGAAATAGGATTTCCGTTGGAGTCTGTCAGCTTAGATGATGGCCTATTTCTAATGCAGTCTAATAAATAATTTCTTGAATCTTCATCTTTATATGTATAATAATGATTTACTATATCAACGTCTGACTCTTGTAAAGAAGACAATTCTGTAGAGCTATTATATTTTAAATAAAGCCTCTGTGGCAAATAAAATAAGTCACACTCTTCATGCCAATCTAATTCATAGTTTTTAAGATTCTCAATCACAAAGTCAGCAGTTTTTCTATGTATACCGCAAAATCCAACCTCATTTGGTAGCTCAATATTGTCTAGCATAGTTTTTATTAGGTTTTCATCTTTACTATATGGTATCACCCAATAACCATCTTTTAATACAAAGCCCTTGGGGGTTTTTAAGCTATCAACATAAATTTGAATTTCCTTACTGCTTTTCATCCTGCCTATGGTATTAAGGTTTGCATGGATGTTTTCACTAATTAGTGGCTTTATTATAGACCATTCGTCTACTAAATACACAATATTCCCTCCTTTAAAACACATACATATTATAACATAGAATGTTTTGATTTGCAGATTGATTAATTTAGTTTTAAACATTGCTAATAATAAAATGAATAAATGTACAATACTAAAGATTAAGTTTTTGTTATATGTCAATATTTTATGTAAAGTTCATTGCATTAAATAAGAATATTTCTTATAATGTAAATAGTCGTGATTATTACAGGAAGGGTTGTTGCCACATGTTACCATTTACACATAAGATTATTTCAGAGCATTTGTATGAAAATGTAAAAGAAAACCTAGGGATTCAACTAAATAAGACTAGCTTAACATATGGAAGTATTAAACCAGACCTTTCTCCAAGCTTTTTTAAAGTAAAGCACTTTAAGCCCCAGTCCTTTCCTATAGTTATTAAGGAAATATTTAACCTGTCTCAGAAAGGTATTGTATCAAATAAGGAGTTTATG
Organism: Alkaliphilus pronyensis; assembly: GCF_009017275.1. GTDB lineage: Bacteria > Bacillota > Clostridia > Peptostreptococcales > Natronincolaceae > Alkaliphilus_C > Alkaliphilus_C pronyensis. The sequence goes on from NZ_WBZC01000029.1 coordinate 14,838, forward strand.
AGGCTTTACTCGCAGCAAATAGGAGAAGCAACCCATTTTATAGCAGATTATTTTTGCGTACCCCATAATGACCGTAAAACGTATCATAAGAATTTTCTTAATCATTTAGCCTATGAAGGTGAGCTTCATAGCCTATTCAAGGGCTTTAATGAAGGGGTTAAGGTAGAACCATCTCAATTTAATATAGAAAACTATTCAATAGAGAAAATTCAGAATGTAGTTGATCGCCTTCATCTAAGCTATCAGCTTAGAGGTGAAGGCCTACAAAATGATATGAAAAGCTCTATATATGCTGCCTCTGCTGTGGCAATGTTTATTGTATATAACGGAATTAAGACCGCTTCATCCAAGAGAGCTGCTTAAAAATTTAACTATTTAAAAAGCATTTAAGTATGTAGCTTAAATGCTTTTTTCCTTCCATTTACCCTTTGAAAACCATATTATTATCACCAGTGCCTCTATAACCACCGATAAGCTTATTGCAATCCATACACCATTAGTGCCAAAATTGTAAATGCCTGTTAGTATATAGGCAATGGGAATTTTAATGCCCCAATTACCCAAAACAGATGCCAGCATAGGGGGGAAAGTATCTCCAGCCCCAGTAAAGGCTGAGCCAAATACAAAAGGAAAAACTACAAATATAACACCCAGGTAGCATATTCTCAGATAGTCAACTCCTACCTTAATAACCTCTATATCATCAACAAAAGCACCCATCAAATACTGAGGAAAAATAAAAAATGGAATAGCAAAAATCAACATATTTAATAATGCCAGCTTCATTCCCTGCTTTACTATTTCTTCTGCTGCCTCTAGGTTTTTTTGTCCTAGGCTTTGCCCCACCAATACAGACATGGCAGTCCCCAGACCTGTTAAAAAAATAAAAACAAAATTAAAGAGCCTACCGCCAATTCCAAAGGCTGCACCTGCTGCAACCCCTTGTGCCAAAACAATTCTATACATAACTAACCCAGTTAATGGTCTTGTAATCATCTGTAGAACTGAGTAAATACCAATTTTCAAAATTCGTAGGCTTGTTGTCAGCTTTAGTTGTACAGTATCTACAATTCCACTTACCTTCCAACTATATATGTTTTTAAGAACCAACAGACTCATTAGTATAAAACCACCTATTTCAGCAATTACCGTTGCAAAAGCCGCACCACCAATTCCTCTATTTAACAATACAATAAAAATATAATCAAATAGAATATTTGTTATATTCATTAATATGAATATTTTTACTGGATTCTTAGTATCACCTGTTGCTTGAATAATTCCCCTTGCTGTAGCATTATAAAAGAAAAATGGAACACCTATTAAGGCCACTTTTATATAAATTTTAGATTGCTCCAACACATTTATATTTGCTTCACCAAAAATCCAAAGTATTTTATCTATTGAGCTATAAACAATTACTGTTGTAATTAAGCCAATTATAACAGAAAGTAATATGCCATTTATTGTTATGGCCTTTATATTCTCTTGATCATTAGCACCAGTAAATCTTGAAACCAAAGCAATTACACCTGTAGCTATTAGGAAGGGTAGTACGTGAATCACTCCAATTACTGATATACTTGTTCCAGCCGCCGCTGCTTCAACACTTCCTAAGCCTGCGATAAACCACATATCGGCTATTACCATTAATGTATGAAGAAACTGACCTGTCATAACCGGCCATGCAAGTGCCCATATTTTTTTAATTTGCTGTTTATTTGATTTATTAACAATATTATTAGCTGTCACAATATCCCTTCCCCTCAATACTTGCCTACTGACTTTCATTTTAAAAGCTAATTACTCACTTAACGTTAAAAAACTTGTTGAACCATGAAGGTTTTTTGCAATGCTTGTAGAATTATAGAATAGTATTATATTATGTTGCTGATAGAAAGGAGACTGCAAATGGAGGAATTTTCTACAATATCGGTAGAGGAAATTTCAAAAGAAGACATGCTGCTCATTATTAAAGCCCTTGAATATACTGGAGAACAAACCAACATCTCTTCCTTCATTGAGCTTAAAAATACAATTGTAAAGCAATTAAGTATTTTAGCAAATGCAACTGAAGCTGAATTCATTGAGTTTCTTCAGAAATAATTTGCAATAAAGTTTAAGACTTTAAACCCTAAAGCCCACTTGTAGCTTTTAAGCCTAGCGCCGGGTATGTTTTATACCCTCGCTGGGTTTTCTTGTGGTAAAAATGCAATAAGTGTTTTATTCTAACTTTTTGTTTTTGTTAGAACATAATCACCTGACTTAGTGTTTAAGTGTACCTGCTTTAGTTTATCATTTTCTTTTATTCCAACAATTTTACACAGATTAAATATTGGGTGCTTTATAACACTCCCTTGCTTTTGATTAAATAGATCTATATTTATGTTAATGTTTAAATATTGATTTCTCTTTATTTCATAGTGTCTAAGCTTGTTAATATATTCCCCCATGCTTTCAATAAATCCATTGTTTTTAAAGCCCCTGTAAGCTTCTATTGTGTCTGTGTTAACTATGCCTAAGAAGCCATAGGACAAGCTTAATGATTCCTTTACATCATCCTTAGGCATAAATTGAAAGCTAATGCTTTTACTGTCTTTTAGTCTAAAAAAATTTATTATAGCTGCAATAAACATATTCTTACTATCCCAATGTTTATTTTTAGGTGAGATATCCTCCATGTCCTTCATTCTATCTAACTCCATAATAAATTCAATTTTTTCCTTCTCATATTTTATAGAGTAGCTATTAGAAGCTATTTCATCATCTAAATCCTCTCTTTTTAGGTTAATTAAGTACTCCTTAAGCTGTTGAGCTAACTTAAATTTATCAATTTCCCTGTTTCCTAATAGTATATAAAAGCATCTAGCTATTAGAAGTCCAGTTAATATAACAACAGGATGTCTATTAACTGTTATGATATGTTTAAATATTTCATCTACTGCTACACTTAAATTTTTGTTAGCAAATAGTAATACTGATACCCGAGAAATACCATAGCCCCGCCTATCGTTATGGTAGGCAGGGCTTTTGCTATAGATTTTGGGGTTAGAAATATAGTCCAGCAAATTTACTGGATTGCCATGTCTATAATACTTAAATAGTTTTAGCTCCTCAATTAATCTAGCTTTATCAATTATTACCCTTGAGTTTTCAATATCATCTATTAAGGACTTTGTTAGTATTATTAATAGTTCTGTAATATCACTATATTGACCGGCTTCTTGCTCTAAATCAATGTCCTCATCCCACTTTAAAGTAAAATCCTTAAAGCCATTTTTGATTTCTGTATTTTCATATAATAGGCCTAAAGCATCCCCATAAGCCATCATTGTATAAGCCTGTTTTATTAACTTCTCCTTAGTCAAAATATATCCCCCCAAGAAGTAAATTCCTTCACTATCTAATGGTAATAAATATTAACCTAAGATACAAGTATTATTGTTTACATTTTTTCTGGAGCCTTTATTCCTAATAGATATAACCCTGTGTATAGCACCTGCTTTACTGCAAATACAACAGCTAATCTAGCTCTTTTAACCTCTTCATCCTCCACTAATATTGGATGATCATGATAAAACCTATTAAATGCCTGAGCTATATCAATTATATGTCTAGTTATGATTGATGGCTCATTTTTTCTTTGTGCATCTAGTATCACCTCTGGAAGCTGTTGTATAAGCTTTATAAGGGCCAATGTGACACCGTCTGTTAAAACCCCTTCATCTATATCAGCTGTAACCTCTATGTCTGACTTCCTTAATACACTGGAGGCTCGAGCATGGGTATATTGTACATATGGACCTGTCTCCCCTTCAAAATTTAAAGCTTTATCCCATGAGAAGGTGTAGTCCTTAATTCTATTATTGGATAGCTCTTGAAATACTATGGCACCAATTCCAACCTGTGCTGCTATTTCCTCTAGGTTATCAATGTTAGGGTTTTTATCATTAATAATCTCTTTAGTCTTATCCACTGCTCTTTTTAGTACATCCTCTAGAAAAACAACTCTTCCTTTTCTAGTTGCAATAGTACCCTCCTCTAAACCTACTAAGCCAAATGACACATGTATACAATCCTCTGCCCAGTCCATCCCCATTAGCTCTATTATTTTTTTCCATTGTTGAAAGTGTAGGTTTTGCTGAGAGCCTACAACATATATATTTTTATAAAAGTCGTAGGTTTCTTTTCTATAGATGGCTGCGGCAATATCTCTTGTTATATATAAGGTAGATCCATCACTTTTCCTTATTAGGGCTGGAGGCATTCCGTACTCTTCAAGATCAACTATATCTGCACCCTTTGACTTCTGTAGTATGTTTAGCTCCTCCATCATTTTAACAGCTTTAGGCATTTTGTCTGAGTAAAAGCTTTCACCTGCCAAGGAATCAAAGGAGATATCTAGCATGTTATATGTTCTGTTGAACTCCTCTAGGCTGACATCCCTAAACCACTGCCACAAGACCTGAGCCTCTTCATCTCCATCCTCTAGCTTTTTAAACCACATTCTAGCCTCATCTTCAAGCTGAGGATTTTTTTCCGCCTCTTCATGGAACTTAACATATAGCTTAAGCAAAGCTGGAATTGGGTTGCTTTTAACTTCTTCTTCCTTACCCCATTTTTTAAAGGCAACAATCAATTTACCAAATTGTGTTCCATAATCCCCTAAGTGGTTAATGGTTATAGTGTTATATCCTAAAAAATCATAAATCTTATATAATGAATTTCCAATAACTGTTGTCCTTATATGGCCTATATGAAAGGGTTTTGCTATATTGGGTGATGAAAACTCAACAATAACATTTTTACCTTCCCCTATTTTACTTCTACCATAATCATTTTTCTTTTCTATAACTTCCCTAATTACCGAGCCTACAAAATAAGCCTGATTTACAAAAAAGTTTAAGTAGCCCCCTGCAACCTCTATCTTTTCAAAGGCTTCTGTTAGCTTAATTCTTCCTGCCAGCTCTTGTGCAATAATATTTGGTGACTTTCTGTAGACCTTAGAAAGCTTAAAGCATGGAAAGGCGAAATCACCCATATCACTGTTTTTAGGAATTTCAATTGTTAGTAAAAGCTCCTCCTTTGAAAGTTCTTTAATCTCTTGGTATAAAATATCTGTTAGCATTTCCTTAAAATCCACACTAATACCTCCTGAAATTTATTGTAAAATATAAAAACCCTCATCTCTAAATAATAAGAGACGAGAGTTATATCCCGTGTTACCACTCTTTTTGGTATTTCTACCCACTCTGTTCCCTTTAACGGAGGAAAACCGTTTTACCCTACTATTTTCAGGAAAATACTCAGAGGTGCGCTTCAATGTATAACAGCACTGGACTCCCACCAACCCCAGCTCGCTTAAGAGGTTATTACACCTACTCTCCTCGTCATTGCTTTACCAATAATTCTATTGGAAAATAATATATCATATATTTTTACTTAAATCAACATTTTTATACAAGCAGTTTATTAGTTAGCCTATTACAAATTATTAGTAAACTTTATTAATCGAATACTTCCTACATTTGTTTTAACGGAAATATTAATTTTACCATTGTTTCTAGTGCCAGTTAGGCTTCCCTTTTTCTCCTTTTTATTATCTAATGCAATGCTATTATCTATGATACCAACTCCTGTTTCTGCATCGATATTAAAGGAAAGCTCTGGGTCTATGGCAACTACTATTGACCCTGTTTTACTAGAAAAATAATAATCCCCCAGCTCTGTTAGCTTGCATGTAACATCTATTGAGCCTGTTGCTGTTTGTATTTCACTATCACCTAATAGCTGTCCACCCTCTATGTCTATACTACCTGTAGAGGTGCTAATATTACCCTTAACTGTGGAGTTATAGCAGTTTATTTTTCCTACATTTCCTTTTATCTCAACATCATCTGCTGTTACATCAATAAGGAAAACATCTCCAACATTGGTTTTAACTGAGATATCCCCTGTATTAAACTCAGTAAAGGTAACATCACCTACGTTATTTATAATTTTTATAGAGGTTACACCCTGTGGTAGACTCAAATCAATATCCACAGCTCTGTTCTTAAACAGGTTTTCTATGTCCTTAGTTAGAACAGCATTAATATCGAGTAAGTTCCCCTCTTCTGATACCGTGACCTCCATACTGTTTAAACCCTTCTCGATATCAGCCTCGTCATTGGATCTTGCTTTAAGTCTTTTAGTCACTTTTACTTCACTATTTTGATTGCTGCTATGGCTAATGTTTATTTTACCTACATAGTTATCAATTTTTACCTCTGTAATGTTGTCGCTAATTTCATTTGCAAAGGAATGGCTTCTTTCGTAGCCCTCGCCTACATAGTTTTCGCCTATATCAACAAGCTTATCAATGTCTTTCTGTAATTGCTCAACTTCACTAGTACAGCCTGTTAATACTAAAGCCATTGTCAATATAACGACAAGCTTCTTGAGCTTATTATTCATTTTACATCCTCCTACATACTTTTTCGTTTCATCTTATTTACGTAGGATAATAAATTATGTCTGAAAAAAAAGGGTTAAAATTAACCCTTTAAAAACCTATCATTGTAAGATTACTTATCTAAATGGAAGTCACTAATAAACTCATAAGTTTGACTAATATCAACACCTCTAACATCTGTCACCTTCTCACCCTCTATTAGTATTTCCACATAGTCATTGCTTGGTAAAGTCGTTAGGGAGTTTACAATTGCAGCTATTGTTACCTCTACATCTGTTTCATCACCCTTCATATTATCTACAAACTCCTTAGAGAGATTTACAATAACAGTATCTCCATCCTTTTCTACCGAAAGAACCTTAGTACCTGTTGGAATAGGGTTTATTAAGTCTTCAATAGGGGCTTGTGCAATTAGCTCCTCCAATACAAAATGCTCGAAGCTTTTGTCCTCTAGTCTCCTATCATTTTCCTTAACGTTAAAGCTATCGGAGAAAATAAATGGTGTATCCTTATGCTTAAGATACAAAACATAGTATAGTTCTTCTGTGTCTTCTTCTGTGCCTTCTTCAGTTTCTTCAATTGCCGGTGCTTCTGTTTGCTCCTCTAAAGTTTCCTCCTTTGAACAGGCTACTACACCTATAACAATAAGTAGTACTAATAATACAGCTAATAGTTTACTCTTCATTAGTATACCTCCTTGATTTATTAGACTTGTTTTTTCTTTAATAGTTCCTATATCTTTACTTATACCCATAATCTTCGGTAAAAACATTTACTCCATGCTTCTTTAAAAGAGCTGTAGTAACTCCACAGCCTTTTTTACACTTCCCAGTAAAGGAGCCATCATATATAATATCTAGTCCACAGGAGGGACTTCTTGCCTTTAAAATAGCCATATCTATATTATATAGCTTTGCTATTTTTAGAGTCTCATGGGCCCCCCTTATAAATGCTTCGGTAACATCCTGCCCTTTATTTGTAATGACCTTACCCCTCCCCATTAAAACATCTAGCCCATCTCTCCCTTGAATTTCCGCAGGGTCTCTTGGAGTTGTCAGACCCCCCAGTTGTTCTGGGCATATCGGTATAATGGTTTTTTCCTTTAAATCTTTAACCAGCCCTACATTATTATTGTTACCGCCTGAATACTTACAGTTTATACCTAATAGACAGGCACTTACAAGAATCCTCATCTTTACACCCTCAATCTACTTAAGCTCAATAACTGTAACACCTGCTCCACCTTCACCATATTGTCCTACCCTATAGCTTTTAATATGTCTATTCTTTTTTAGCATTTGCTTAATGCCAGAGCTTAGAATACCTGTTCCAACTCCATGAATAATGGTAATTGGTGATAATCCAGCAATGTAGCAATCATCAATAAACTTATCTACCTCAAGCATAGCTTCTTCTAGGTTCATTCCACGTACATCAAGTTCATTTTTAATGGTGGCAGCCTTACTTTTAACTATTTTACCTATACCAGTTTGCTTTGTATTCTTTTTATCCTTAATGCGTTCAAGATTAGATACATGCATAGTAACCTTCATAATACCAACCTGTATCACTACTTCTCCATTTTCATCCTCTGGAGTTACTACATGACCCTGTTGATTCAGAGATAAAACATTAACAGTTTCTCCTGCCTTAAGGTTTTTGGGGGTTTTTCTATTTGCTTTAGCTTTAAATACATCTTCTAGGCTTTCACCCATCATATTCATTTTTTTAGATAGCTTCATCTTAGAAGCTTCAATTTGTCGATTCATTTCCTTTTCTTCCATTTCCAGCTTAAGCTCTCGTAGAGACTTAATAATCTCTTCCGCTTCAGCCTTAGCATCCTTTAACAGTCGATGGGCCTCTTTTTTTGCTTCTTTTATAACCTTTTCCCTCTGTTCCTCCAATTGTTTATTCTTATCCTCATATTTTTCAAAAAGCTTTTCTGCATCTAGCTTAAGTCTTTTAGCCTCATGGCGGTCTGCCTCAGTAGCTCTTCTATTGCCTTCTATGGATTGAAGTAAATCTTCAAAATGAATGTTTTCAGTAGAAATAAACTCCTTAGCCGACTCAATTATTTCATCCCTTAACCCCAGCTTTCTTGATATTTCAAAGGCATTTGATTTCCCAGGTATACCAATTAATAGTTTATAGGTTGGTCTTAAGGTTTTAACATCAAACTCTACTGATGCGTTCTCTACAGCTTCATTAGATAAAGCATAATGCTTTAATTCACTATAGTGGGTTGTAGCAATAACACTGGCATTAATTACTCTAAGATGGTTTAGTATTGCCATAGCCAAAGCAGCACCTTCAACGGGATCTGTACCTGCCCCTAACTCATCGAATAGCACCAAAGATTTTGGTGTAACCTCATCCAGTATACTTACGATATTAGTCATATGTGATGAGAAGGTACTTAAGCTTTGCTCTATGCTTTGTTCATCACCTATATCAGCAAATATTTGGTGAAATATCGATATTTCTGTTCCAAAATCTGCTGGAATATGTAATCCACTTTGAGCCATTATTGTTAATAGTCCAACAGTTTTTAAGGTTACTGTTTTTCCACCTGTATTAGGTCCAGTTATTATTAGGGTCTTAAACTTATCTCCAGACCAAATATTTATTGGAACAACCTCATGGCTACTAAGTAAAGGATGTCTACCCTCTTTGATGTTAATTTTACCTTTATCATTGATTATTGGTTCGATTCCCTTTAGTTCTAGTGATAATTTACCCTTTGCAAATACAAAATCCAAGTATTGAAGTAGCTTTTGATTACCTACTATTTCTTGTCCTCTTTCTGCCACTAAAGCTGAGATCTCCATTAGTATTCTTTCAATTTCTCTTCTTTCCTTTAGTTTTAACTCTTTAAGCTCATTATTTAACTCTAATACAGACATTGGCTCTATAAATAGAGTAGCTCCACTGGAGGATTGGTCGTGGATTAAACCAGGAATATTCCCCCTATGCTCCTGTTTAACGGGAACCACATATCTGTCTCCCCTCATTGTAATGATAGGGTCCTGTAGATATTTCTGATTAGTAGATGAAGAGATAATGCTATTTAGCTTATTTCTTATTGAATCATTCTTTGATAAGATAGTCCGTCTAATATGCTTTAGCTCTGTACTTGCATTGTCTGATATTTCCGAGTCGCTTATGATTGCATTGTCTATAATATCCTCTATGTCTTTAAATGTTGCTAATCCATTTACGGTATCTTCTATAATAGGGAACTTTGCTTCTTCTTTATCTTTTTTTATAAATGCCTTCATTCTACGGGCAACTCTTAGAGTATCTTTAACAATCAATAATTGTCCGGGATCGAGATAAGAGCCTATTTCGGCCCTTCTAATCATATGGGCAACATCATGAATACCGTCAATTGGTACATTTCCCCTTTTGATTAGAAGTGCCTGTGCTTCGCTTGTTTCCTGTTGATAGCCTTTGACTTCATTAATCTGTGTGCTGGGTTTTATCTCCTTAGCTAGTTCTTTTCCTAGGGAGGACCTACATTTCTCTGTAAGCCTTTCCACAATCTTTTTAAATTCTAATACCCTTAAACTTCTTTCATTCATTTTCATCACCTCATACATTGCTACATGTCTACTAATATATACATATAATATCCATTGTTATATTTAATAGTTAATTAATTAATGGAATTTTTATCTGCTTCTAAATTGTATCAAAATTCTTAATTAATGTCTATTATTGTAAAATTACATTTCATGCTGTAGCAGTCATATTCGCCTGTTGAGTTGGGAGTTGGAAACGAATTTTCCGCATAATATAAAAAGATGGTCTGTTAAACCATCTTCTTTAGCTATTTTCTTTGAGACCTTTCACGGGCTGTTTTCTGTAAAATTCTCTTTCTTATTCTAATATTTTTAGGTGTAATTTCCACCAGCTCATCGTCAGCAATAAACTCTAAGGATTGCTCTAAGGATAAAACTGTTGGCGTTACTAATCTTAATGAGTCATCATTACCAGCAGAACGAATATTTGTTAACTGCTTCTTTTTACAAACATTAACTACTATATCTTCTAATCGTGAGCTTTCACCCACTATCATACCTTCATATACCTCTGTACCAGGAGTAATAAACATTTGTCCTCTTTCCTGGGCATTGAAAATTCCGTATGCTACTGCTGTTCCATTTTCAAATGCAATCAATGAGCCCCTTGTTCTTACTTTAATGTCACCTCGATAGTTATCATAGCCATCAAAAAGATGATGGAAGGTTCCGTAACCTTTTGTATCTGTTAAAAACTCAGAGCGATAGCCTATTAATCCTCTAGCTGGGATTCTGAACTGAAGCTTTACAATGCCAGTTCCTGTTGGTAACATATCCAGCATTTCACCTTTACGTTGTCCAATTTTATCAATTACTGCACTGGCATTTTCTTCAGGAACCTCAACAAATAAATGCTCGAAAGGCTCTTGAGTTCCTGCCTCGCTTTTTTTCAATATAACCATTGGACGAGAAACAGCAAATTCATATCCCTCTCTTCTCATAGTTTCTATTAGAATTGAAAGATGCAGCTCTCCTCTACCAAGAATTTTAAAGCAGTCGGCACTTATTTCCTCCATTTTCATGGCAACATTTGAAAGCATTTCCCTTTCAAGTCTATCTTTTAAGTGTCTACTTGTAACATAGCTCCCCTCCCTACCTGCAAAGGGACTATCATTAACCATAAAGTTCATAGAGATAGTTGGCTCATCTATTTCAACAAAGGGAACTGGCTCTACTTTATCCACCGAGCAAAGAGTGTCTCCAATACTAATATCTGAAATTCCTGCTATAGCAATTATTTCTCCTACTGTAGCACTTTCTATATCTACTCTACCTAACCCTTGAAAGTTATACAAACTACTTACCTTAACATTTGCAACCTCGCCTTTAGTTTTAGCTAAAACTGCTGCTTGGTTTTTATTAATAGTACCTCTTAGTATTTTACCTATTCCAATTCTTCCAATATATTTGTCATAATCTATGTTTGAGATTAAAAGCTGTAGCCCATTTTCAGGTTCACCCTTTGGACAAGGAATGCTTTTTAAAATAGAATCAAACAAAGGTCTTAGGTCCTTGCCCTCTTCTTCAATGGAAAGCATAGCAAATCCATTCTTAGCAGAAGCATATACAACTGGAAACTCAAGCTGTTCATCATCTGCTTCAAGGGTAATAAAAAGGTCTAGTACTTCATCCTCTACCTCTACTGGCCTACCATCTGGTCTATCTATTTTATTAATAACAACAATTGGCTTTAATCCTTCTTTTAAGGCTTTTTGTAAAACAAATCTTGTTTGGGGCATTGGTCCTTCTTTAGCATCAACTAAAAGTAAAACCCCATCCACCATCTTCATTATTCGTTCTACTTCACCACCAAAGTCTGCATGACCTGGTGTATCTATTATATTAATCTTTACTCCTTCATAGCTTACAGATGTGTTTTTAGAAAGAATAGTAATTCCACGTTCCCGTTCCAGTGCATTAGAATCCATTACTCTTTCTTCAACTACTTCATTGCTTCTAAAGGTTCCACTTTGCTTTAGCATTTGATCAACCAAGGTTGTTTTGCCATGGTCTACGTGGGCAATAATTGCAATATTTCTAATATCTTGTCTCTCCATCTTATTCCTCATCTTCCTTTAAGTTTGATTTTCATCTGTTGTGATTATTTTCTGCCATAAGAGCAATTTTATCACAGTTATCTTTAAATCGTCAATTAACATTTAGAAAGGTTTGTGTTAAGTTATAGAAACGGAGGGACGGTTCTTTTGTTTCGTTATGCTCTATTAACCAAGCTTAAGGAAATGCCAAGTATCCTTGCTATCTGCCTTTGGGTTAATCCTTCAATCTTCTTAATTTTGGCAACTATATTATCTCTTTGGGTTTTTGGAAGAGACTTTATTTGTGCAATCTCATAACCTTGTAATTTTTCACATATTTCTGCTCTTGCTTCTTCATCACTGTAGTGTTTTTTATAAGTGTCGTCAAGAAAGCAATCTTTGTTCTCTGCTTTATTATATTCGATAAACATTCTTTGGGCTTTGGTCATGTCCTCTGAGAAAAAGCTTAGTATATATCTTTTTTCTATAAGCATTTCTGGTAAATCCTTCTGTCCATAATATATCCGATAACTACTCCACTTCCATTCATCAGGAGATTTAACTATTCCCGCTTTTATAGGGTTTTGATGTATATACCTTAATACAGCTAAAAGATGTTCATCCCTCTCAACATTTTCACTTTTGCATCGGTCTTGAAAAAGATGTCCTATGGTTTTATATTTCTGATTATAGTACCACACATAGCTAACCCCTATCCTTTTAATGAATTGAGGTAATTCTTCTTTTCCCTCACCTATAAGTAAATGTACATGATTACCCATAAGACACCAAGCATATAATTGAATATCGCTTTTTTGCTTGAACTTTATAAGTGTTTCAACAAATTTTTGGCAATCTTCATCATCGTGAAATATTTCCTGTCTATTTGCTCCCCGTAGCATTACATGATAAATACCCGTTTCACTCTTTTCTCTTGCTTGTCTTGGCATATGACACCTCTTTTCAATTTTTATTAATTATACCACATTTTGCAAAGAGAAACAAAAGAACCGTCCCTGCGTTTCGCAATAGGTATCTATTTTAAAAATAGTGTCAAAGTTGGAAGGTATTGTTATGTTTTTGTGGAATCATTATTAAGAATAAAAAATTATATTTGTTTTAATTCATCTCAGCGGCGTTACTAACACTCTCGCTATAAAGCGGGAGATAAGTGCCGCCAAGCTAGAAAGTAAGCGGAACTAGAGTCAAGTTGGAGTTAAAACACCATCTGAACTAAGTTTTCTTTATAGTCTTGATTAAGAGATTGTAAAACTGTAAATGACCTATGAACTAATTAATACAATCATTGTGTATTAATCTTAGTTCTAAAAAAGGAGATGGTGTATGAACAGGCATATGGGTTTAAAAAGCAATTTAGTAAGCATGATTATGGTTTTTATTGTGGCTATCTGTATAGTAGTGTTAGTGGGCTGTAATGCTAAAGAGCCAACAATTGTAAAAGATAGTCAAAATACATCCCCACATCCAAATTCTCAGGATTCTGAAGCTTCAAAGAAAGCCAACACAATTGTGTTTCAGAATGTAAACATTATTACGATGACAGATGATAAGGTTCTTGAAAATTACAGTGTAGTCATAAAAGATGACTTAATTGCTGAAATAGGGAAATTTGAAACAGTAACCATTCCTGAAGATGCCAAAATTATAGAAGGAGAAGGGAAATATCTAATGCCAGGCTTAGTAGATATGCATGTGCATCTATTTAGTTATACAGGTGAAGAGAATCTCTACTTAGCAAATGGTGTTACCAGTGTTCAAAATATGTGGGGTCATCCTAGAACCATTATGCAAAGAGACTTTAATAATAGAAGACTTACTGGACCTAGGATTTTTACAACTGGACCACTTATGGATGGTCCCAACCCTATACACCAGGGTAGTTTAGTTTTAGAAACTCCAGAGGAGGCAAGAAAGGCAGTAATCTCAGTGCAAACACAAGGATATGATGCAGTTAAAGTCTATGAAAAATTAACTATAGAAGTCTACGAAGAGATTATGAAAACTGCAGATGAAATAGGGATTAAAGTGGTGGGACATGTTCCACGACAAGTGGGGATAAGGAAAGTACTTGAGTTAGGACAGGATTCCATTGAACATTTAAGTGGCTATAGTGAATCTAACATAGAGAACGAAGCAGAGATGACTGTAGAAAATAATGTTTGGAATACTCCAACGTTAGCTATAATCCATATACTTAAAGAGGAAAACGAGATTGAAGGTTTAGAATATATTAACCCAGAGACAATAGAGATCTGGAGAAATATTAGACTATCCCTAAAATATGATATAGATCTAGAAACAGGTCAGAACTTTGTTCGCATTATTCACGAAAAAGGTGGGAAGCTACTGGCTGGCACCGACGCAAATAATCCATTTGTAGTTCCAGGCTTCTCTTTGCATAGTGAACTAGAGTATTTAGCTGGTGCAGGATTAACACCCTATGAAGTATTGAAAACAGTAACATACAATCCGGCTGAGTTTTTAGGACAATTAGATAAATTAGGAACTGTCGAAGAGGGAAAAAAAGCAGACTTAATTCTTTTATCGAAAAATCCCCTAGTGGATGTTAAAAATACTAGAACATTAGAAGGAACTATGGTTCGTGGAGTATGGTTAACCAATGAAAGTCTCCAAGAAGAACTGAAGAAGCTAAGAGAAAGCTATTAGCCTTTGTTAATGAGTAACTATAGCATATTAAAAGGACCTTTAATTTTCCTCTTACTAAAAAACTGCATAATAGAATAGAAGCACTATGAAATTTAATGATTCAGCAGAAATAATATGAGTAAAAATCAAATATTATTTATTATTATTGGTATTGTTTTCTTAATTGGAAAAGTCGAAACACGAGGACGAAACGAAAGAACCGTCACTGCGTTTCACTTAAGGAGGGAGATAAAAATGAATTATGGTTTACTAATAAAAATCTTCTTCACTGTTTATATCTTGAGTAAATTTGTTAAAAGTTATATAGATTTCAAAAGTACAATAATAAGGAATAGATATGATAAGTTGAAATGCTATGAAGTTATGTTTACGTCAATAACATATTGGTGGGCCGCAACACTAGTAATAATGGGATTTATATTTAAGTTTGATTGGAAAATAATAACTTTTTTAAGTATACTATATCTTTTATCTTGTTTCTATATTGAAAGAATCAAATTTAATTTGGCAATGGCTAATAACAAAGAACAACTAGATACTTTACTTAAGCAAAACCAAATAAATGGATATATTCAGTGTTGTATTAATATTGTTACTGTTATTTTATTAATCTTATTGGTTTTCAATTATAACCATCCACAATTATATGAGCAATATTTATCCATAAATATAATGTTTTTTTTGGGGATGGCTGTATTATTATGTATTATTTATGCTGTAGGTGTAAATGTGTGTATAAAAAAATTAAAATATAAAAAGTATTATGTTTTTTTTGATGAAAAAGAGGGGTTTTGATGTAAAGGTGGCGAATAAGTGTTAATGTCAAAACAGGACTGTCCCCTACTAACACGAGGACGAAACAAAAGAACCGTCCCTGCGTTTCAAGAGATGAGGTGTAACTTATTTGGATATTAAAAGAGGTTTGCTAGGTGCATTTTTAACAATTTTGTTTATAATTATATTTGCAGAAATATTTGGCAAAGATCCAATAACTTATTTCAAATATTCTTCTTTAAGCTTAAAGCTTGTAATTATTTTGTTTATATTTTCCTTGTTATTCATACTCTTTAGGAAAAATATGAATAAATGAGCGAAACGCAGGGACGGTTCTTTTGTTTCGCCCACCCACACCCATGTTTCTACCCACCCAGGGTAATGTCCTGTTGTTGATACCATTCTAGGGCATCATAAAAATGCTGAGATTTAAAGTCTGGCCAGTAGTCCTCCACCACATAAAAGTCAGCATAAACTGCCTGTACTGGCAGTAGTCCACTTAGCCTTCTTCTACCACCCCAACGAATAACTAAATCTATTCTAGATATATCTTTGGATTTTAAACCTCCAAAGTAGTTGCTTTTTAGAGCTTCTTTGCTTTCGATTAGATTACTTATATCCCAGTGCCAACCATAATTAACTAAAAAGTTAATTTTAACTGTACCCTTTCCAAATTGTGTTCTCTTGGTATAGGGCAAAAGCTCGTCTGGGAACAGGGGTGAATCTGAGTTACCTAAAACAAGCAAAGATGCATCCTCCTGTGAAAGCAACTTAACTGCATTAATGCAGGCTTCAGTGAATGCCTTTGTTTGACTAGAAGGTCTTTTTGTATTATCCATTGTAAATCCATAGTAGGTAATTTCCTCTATGCCCTTTTCCTTGCAAAGTTTATATAACTGAAGACCAGGCTCTAACCCCTCATCATAGCCTTGTTCTTTATTAAGTCCTTTATTAACTGCCCATCTTCTATTTCCATCTGGAATTACACCTATATGCTTTGGTACTCTCATATTCTCACTCCTACCAACTATCTATATGTAGAAGTGTTGACAACAAGCTTTTATATCATACGTTGTTTTTGTTTGGATTTTCCAGTAGTGGATTATACATCATAATTGCATGGTTTTCTGTAATATACTCATCCGCCAGCAAATTATTATCTAAATCAAATGCTTTTCTATATATTAAATTATGTCTTAAATATCCTCCCCAGTGTTCATGGGTAATCCAGTGCTTCTTTTCATAGACATGGAACTGTAGATTTGGGCAAGTATTAGACCTCCATTCTGCCATAAGCTTATTATCCGTTAGATAGAGCTTAAGCTGGTAAGGATTATTTGTAGCATTATATATTTGTAGGTCTAAGTAATTATATGCACAGGTTGCTCCACTTCTAAAGGGCTGTGTTCTGTTGGAATCTGGGAAAACATCAAATGAATGTCTATGTCTTTCTACCACCTTTAAGGGAGAATGTAGTGTGCACCAGTAAATAAGATTAGATAGCTGACATAGTCCTCCTCCTATACCAGTTTTAAAACTACCATAGTAAAGAACCATACCTTCTACATAGCCCTTATGCCTTGTTGGCTTACCAATATTTTTCCAATATGAAAAGGTCTCCCCCGGCAAAATCAAAATACCATCTAGTTTTTTTAATGCAATTTCTATGTTTTTAACTTTATTTTGCTGTAGCCACATATCTACATTTTTTAATTTTCTATATAATGGGGTACTATGGGTAAAGATGCAATATGGTAGAGGAGTATTTTCCTTTTTAGTTGCAAATTTCTGTTTACCAAAATACCATTTAATATACCTTTTGATCCTATAATAGACAGTACCAGCCTTCACTCTTAACAATGATCTTGTCTTTGGCTTCATACTATTCTTTCATCCTATTGTGGCTTTCTTGAAAGGAGGAAACCAGCTTTTCTTTTTTCTGTCTAGTCAAAGCCTTTATAGCAGCCTCTCTTTTTTGAGCCTCTACTTTTGATTCGTACTCTTCCCAATATACAAACTTTACTGGTAGTCTTGCTCTGGTATACTTAGATGCTTTTCCACTATTATGGGCTTCCAGTCTATTTTTTAAACTGGTTGTCCAGCCTGCATAATAGCTACCATCTTCACACTCTAAAAGATATGTATAGGGCATATGCCTCACCTCATTTTTGTTAGTCTAGGATTACTGATGTTTTTTTGGAAAAATGGATACTATTTGAAAATTGTACATCTATAGATTCTCAAAGTATAGTTACAGTGTAATCATCTGCTTTGGCTATTAGGAGGCCTGGGTTGTTATTATTATACCTATGCTGATCTTATAATATAGTTAATTTTCCATAACATAACTTAACATAACTTACGAAACAAAAGAACCGTCCCCTCGTTTCATAGGCTTATTCTTGTGGTGTTGAAGGTGTTTTCTATTTGTTCTGCAAGCCAATTATGACAGGTGAAGAAGAATATTTGTCTGTTATGGCTAATTTCTTTTAACAGCTTAAAATTATTCTCTAATCGCTCCTTATCCCAGTTAATGAAAAGTTCGTCAAAGCATACTGGAAGCTTTTCAAAGCCTTTATCTAAATGATCCATTAGGGATAGGCGAAGTGAAAGGTATAGCTGATTTAAAGTACCTTTACTAAAGGATTCTGTTACCTGCTGTGCAGCTAATACACCTGCTTTTTTTACCATAATACATGTTCCTTCATCTGTTTCCTCTACATATATATTTGAATATCTTCCATTTGTTATGATGTTAAAATAATGGCTAGCATTCTTTAAAACGTCAGGTTGATTTTCTTCCCTGAACTCCTCCTCTGCTTTTTTTATTATCTCTGTCAATAAAGCCAATTTATCTCTTTTAATACATGCCATTTCGTAATCTGATTGAATCATTAATAGCTGACTTTCTATATCATCTATAGTAATACTATTTAGTAAATTGTCTATAGCTAATTGCTTTTCTTTTTTTTCATCCCTCAGCTCCTGTAGTTTTTCCTCTAGCTCCTCCATTACAAGCTCTGTCTTTTCCAGTTGAAGGTCTTGAAAAATCCATCCTTCATTGTTTTCTAATTGGTTTAGCTCCTTTTTTTGCTCTTCAATGTTGCTCCACTCCATTAGCTTTTCTTCTATTAACCTTAGCTTTAGTTCTAGCTTATTGTTTAATTGAAATATCTCTACACCCTTTTCTATATCTCCATTCCCCAAAATCTTTAGCTTTTCTTCTATATCTGCTAGTAATTTTAATACCTCTTGAAGTTTTTTGTTAAGTGAGCTTTCCTCTTCTTTTAAGGCTTCTAACTCTTCTATTAGCCCATCATTAACTAATAACTTTTTTTGAACTCCATCTAACTGCTCCTTAAGTGAATATAAGGAATTTTCGTTGGTGTCTGTGATTTCAAGTGTGTTTAAGAAGTTCTGTAAGCCTTCTACTTCTTTATTTAGGGAACCTTCTTTTTCCTTTAAAAGCTTCTGTTTTTCATTCAACTGATATATATCATCCTTGATTTTTATTATACCTGATAAAACCATCTCGTCAATATTAAGGATAACCACTTCTGGTAAGGGTATCCCCCTAAACAGACTAAATAATGCTTCCTTTGCATTTGCTAGTTTTATAGTTGCTTCTTCTAGCTTTTTTTGTAGGGCTTTTATTTGGGCATCATCATTCTTTTGTTTATATAGTTGATTTTTCAATAGTTTACTGGTTACATATCCACCACCACCAAAAACCCCAATAACTACTCCAAGAAATGTAATAATACTTGCATTTAAGCCATAGCCAACCGCAGCAATAATAGTACCAGCTATAGCGGATATTACATAAAAAGATGGTATTTTAAAATTAATGCTCTGATTACTTAAGAATTCATAGCTTTTAGTTGCATCATCTATATCTGCCTTAACCTTACGATAGTCTTCATAGGCAATTTTTGTTTGTGATAAACTTAAGCCTTCTATTGATGCAAGTATTTCATTATTTACTTCTTCATTAAGAAGCTTTTTGCCTTCGTATTTAATTCTCTCGTTAATAATATTTATCTCTGTTTTTAGTTTCTCTACTGAATCCCTCATGTATTGTATTCTTCCAGCATTTTTTACATATTCATTTATCTCGTCTTTACTATGTAAAATCTGTTTTTCATAATCTGTTACATCTGAAACTTTATTGCTTTTTAAATTAATCATCCTTTGCTTGTCTTCAATGAAATCATTAAGTTGATTAACTAACTCATTAAGCTCGTCTCTTTTCTCCAGAGGATTTTTAGGTAAATCATCATATATATCTTTATTAATGAAGCTATTACTTGTCGCCTCTAAGTCCTTTAGCAGTCCCTTTAGGGGAATTAGTTTTTTCACCTTAGCTGTTAGCTGCTTCAGCTTTATTCTTTCCAGTGATTTTTCTTCAATTAAATTATTTATGACCTCAAGCCTTTGCTGATTTTCTCTAATGTCCTGCTGTCTTTTTATTGCTTCTAATCTCTCTTTTTTAAGGGATTTTATTTCTCCCTCTAGCTTTTTTATTAAGAAGCCTCCCCTACCACTTTCTCTATATACACTATTGGCTTCCTCCTGTAACTCCTTTAATACCTCCCGTGTATTTCTGATTAGATGGCTTCCATAATTGGCTAATAGCTTATCCTGTATTTCATCCCATCCTTTGCCTTGCAGCTGGACTAAATCCTCCACCCTTAGGGAATATATTTTTTCATATATTTCCGTGGAAATATGATTTACGTAGGGTAGTGGCTTATTCCTTAGATCAATGGCATTATTACCCTGCAGTAGTTGTCCCCGAGGTGTACTTAATAGTTTTCTTGTAATTTCAATTTCTTCGCCATTATCTAAACGAAGCCTACCTGAAAAATCTATTTTATCAACCTCCCATGGATTATAGGGGTGTTGATCTCTGTTGGCTGGTGTAAATCCATATAGCAGACTTTTAATTAGATGAAAAAGGGTGGTTTTGCCACTTTCATTTTTCCCATAGAATAGTACAAAGCTATTCGGTAGCCCCACCATTGGTGTTTCATTTATAAACCTTCCAAAGGAATTAATATTTAATTCAATTAACCTCATTTTTCTTCACCTACCATTCGATTAAGGGCTTCTTCCTCTAGTCCCTCAACTAGCTCCAATATATATTTTAGCCTTGCATTTTTACCGTCAAGCTTCTTGTTGCAAAGCTTAATTTCCAGTAATTTATCTATTAGCTCTTGATTGTCCTTTATGTTTAATATTAAATCAACTGTTCTGGATAGCACATGATTTCCTTCAAGGCACTCCCTGCTATTCACTAGGGGTAGTAAATTATTGGCTTTAATCTCTAGGGAAAGAAGATTTAAGTGTAGCTTTATATCCTCCTCCAGCTGTTTTATATCTTCATCTATCTCCATTGATTTCTTTAAGAAGCATCTACCCTCTAGCTGTAGTCTTAATATTAACTGATTTGCATCAAATTCTTTGCTATTTAAGAAGGCTTCAATTTTAACAATAATGTAGTCTTTTAATTCTTGATAATTCTTAATACTCTCCATTTCACTAATTTCTAATGTGTTCCATTGGATATTGGAAAACCTCCTGAACTTTACCTCGACATTACCGTAGTCATCTATAGTTACTATGTAACCCCCTTTTTCACCTGTTTCTTTTGGGTTACGACCTTGAAGATTTCCGCAATAATAAATAGACTCATTTGCCACCTGTTGAGCTTGGTGTATGTGTCCCAAGGCCCAGTAGTTATAATGCTTTGATATAAGGTCTTCTGCTGTACAGGGTAAATAGCTGTCGTGCCCATCTACTCCCGATGCTGTTGTCACCATAGCATGGGCAAGTCCAACAACAGGAATTTCAGTATTTTTTGCTGGTAAATCCTTTATTAGATTTCTAGCTTCCTTCTTTGATTTATGTCCTACAGACACAATTTTTGCTACTATTTGGTGGTTATGTTTTACCTCTAATTCCTGTACTGAATCATCATTAAACAAGTGCACATTATCTGGCCAATTAATCAAATTTGCTCTATAATTTTTATCACCTGGGTCATGATTACCTGTTGCATAATAAACCTTAATATTGTTTTCCTTTAACCTTGTAAAGGCATTTATTAAAAAAACTTCAGTTTGAAAGGAAAGCTTATCATTATCAAAAAGATCTCCAGCAATAAGTAGCCCTTGCACCTTTTCATCAATACAGGTATCAATAACCCTGTTAAATGCTTCCCTTAAGGAGTCTCTAAGCTTGTTCCTTAGCTCTGGATCTCTAGAATAAAAGTGTGTGTCTAAGTGTACATCAGCTATATGTATGAATTTAAACATTATTCAACCACCCTCCATAAACTACCATACTGCAACTGCTCCGTCTGTTCTACCCTCTGTGGCCCCCATTAAAGCACCATCTTCATTTTTCCATATGATCTGACCTCGTCCAAAAACTCCATTATCCTTAGCCCAAGCCACCTCATGTCCAAGCTTGTGAAGATTATTATATATGCCTTCATTTAGTGTAGCTTCTATTTCAACATTTTTTTCCTTAGTCCAGCACCATCTTGGGGCATCTAACGCCGATTGAGGATTCATTTTAAAATCTATTGTATTCATAATAACCTGCAGGTGCCCCTGTGGCTGCATGAATCCCCCCATTACTCCAAAGGGTCCAATAGGTTTATTATTTTTTGTTAAAAAACCAGGTATTATTGTGTGATAGGTTCTTTTTCCAGGCTCTAAGCAATTAAAATCTAGGGGATTAATAGAAAAATTATGACCTCTATTTTGTAGGCTAATTCCGGTACCTGGTACAACCACCCCCGAGCCGAAGCCCATATAGTTACTTTGTATATATGATACCATATTACCCTCACCATCAGCTGTGGCTAAATAAACGGTTCCTCCCTTAGATGGTTCCCCTGCTACTGGTAATGCTGCATTTTTGCCAATAAGCCTTCTTCTTTCTTCACCATAGCCTTGTGATAACAGGTCTTCAACCTTTATCTTCATTTTAGTAGGGTCTGTAATATATTTTTGACCATCTGCAAAAGCCAGCTTTATAGCTTCTATTTGCCTGTGATATGTATCTACCGATTCCTTTTCATTGAACTGAAAACCCTTTAGTATATTTAGAGCCATTAAAGCCACTATTCCCTGTCCATTTGGTGGTAGCTCCCAAACATCATAGCCTCTATAATTAACCTTAACAGGGTCTACCCATTCAACTTGAAAGCCCTCAAGGTCTGATTTTTCTAGGTAACCACCAGTCCTTTTAGAAAAGCTATCTATTGCATCCGCCAAATCTCCTAAATAGAAGTCTTTACTGTTGGATTCTGCTATTTTCTCTAGGGTTCTACCGTGCCCTTTGGAGCTCCATATTTCACCAATATAAGGAGCTCTGCCTTTTGGTGCAAACACATTAAACCATTCTTGAAATTCTTCACCCTTTAGGTTGTTTTTATAAACTTGAAGGGCCCTACTCCAATATTTGCCTGTTATAGGTGAAATGGGAAACCCTTCATATGCATATTCTATAGCAGGCTTTAATACTTCTTTTAATGACAGTCTTCCAAATTTTTGTGATAATTCTGCCCAAGCAGCTGGAACACCAGGTACAGTAACAGGTATCCAACCAAATTTAGGTATTTCTGAAACACCTTTATTCTTTAAAATATCAATTGAAATATTCTTTGGAGCTCCTCCACTTGCATTTAGCCCATGTAATTTATCCTTCATCCAAACAATTGCAAAGGCATCTCCTCCTATACCGTTGGAGGTTGGTTCTACAACTGTAAGACAGGCAGCAGTTGCTATAGCTGCATCAACAGCATTTCCACCCCTTTTTATTATTTCTAAGCCAGCCTGAGCTGCCAAGGGTTGTGAGGTTGCCACCATTCCTTTTTTACCATATACTACTGTTCTTTGGGATGGATAGTTGTATTCTAATGGATTAAAATGCATTTCAAACTCCTCCTATTTTGATTCTAATATAAATAGTTCCATAAAGAACATTAGTTTCCTTCTAATAATTTTACAATTTTATGAAATAAATAAGAAATGGTGTTTTATTAAGAATTTAAAAAGGAAAAGACCTTTTAAAATCTTTTCCTATTGGCTATTATGCTGCTTAATCCATAAGCTCTAAAACTCTACTATACTAGTAGTATTTTAACTATTTATTCTTTTTACAACTTTGCTTTTTTGTTTCCCATTGTATATGCTTTTTACATAACTGTTTCTTAAGGTCTAATAACTCTTTCGCCATCTCTTCATCAGCTTTGCTTCTAATCATCTCTTCTTTAATTTTACTAAGCTTTTTATCATACTCCATATTGCTTCTCCTTATACTCTTCATTCATTACTACTTAATTAATACATATACACGACTAATATTGTTATATTTAATTGATATTATATTGATTTAATCCATTGTTATATTAACAGTATGCTCTAATCCATCATTTTTTAGTTTTATCTCTTTTTCTTTTTGAGTTACTCCATCAACCATAACCTCTTTTATACCTCTATTAACTGCATTTGGGTTGTTTACAGCTATGTTATAGGTTGTATCAATGTATTTGTACTGAATGCTATAGTTTTTCCACTCCTTAGGGATACAGGGGTCAATTAATAGCATCTCTCCCTTCTTCTTTATCCCTAGCATATATTCAATGCCTATTCTATACATCCAGCCTGCTACTCCTGTATACCACGTCCAGCCTCCTCTGCCGACATGGGGTGCTACAGCATATACATCAGCTGCCATAACATAGGGCTCTACCTTATAGGTTGCACATTCTAATGGGGTTCTAGTATGATTTATGGGATTAATCATATTAAAGAGCTGCCATGCCCTATCACCATCACCAAGCATTGCATAGGCATTAATCACCCACGCTGCTGCATGGGAATACTGTCCACCATTTTCCCTTACTCCAGGAACATAGCCCTTAATATAGCCTGGGTTTTGATTGCTTTTGTCAAAGGGTGGTGTAAATAGTAGTATCATTCCCTCCTCTTTTTTTACCAGATAGTTTTCTACAGATTTCATAGCCTCTAGGCTTCTTTTCCTGTTTCCTCCCCCAGAGATTATAGACCATGATTGAGCTAATGAATCTATAATACATTCAGTGTTTTTTGAGGAGCCTAAAGGGGAGCCATCGTCATAGAAGGCTCTAATATACCATTCTCCATCCCATGCATTTTCTTCTATGGCATTGGCTATTTTATCAGCTATAGCCAAGTAATCTTTTGCCTTCTCCGAGTCACCAAGTTTTTTCATAAGAGGTACGAACCTTTTAAGGATAGAGTAGATAAACCAACCTAGCCAAACACTTTCTCCTCTTCCTTCATTCCCCACAGTGTTCATACCGTCGTTCCAGTCACCCGAGCCCATTAATGGGATTTTATTTGCTCCAAATTTTAGGGATCTATCTATTGCTCTAATACAATGTTCATACACACTTGCCTTTTCATTTGATTTTTCAGGTATTCCATAACGTTCATCCTCACCCTCCTGTAGGGGTGACTCCTTTAGAAAATGTACCTGCTCCTTGAGAATATCTAAATCATTGGTTTTTTCAATATACTCTGTAGTAACATAGGGTAGCCATAGTAAATCATCTGAAAACCTTGTGCGTATCCCCTTTTCACCTGCACCTGGATGCCACCAATGCTGAACATCACCCTCTAAAAACTGATGCTGGCTATGAAGAATTATTTGCTTTTTCACCAGCTTTGGAAACAGATGGGTTATACTCATTACATCCTGTAGCTGATCACGGAAGCCATATGCTCCTCCAGATTGATAGAAGGCAGACCTTGCCCACAGTCTACAGGCTACAGTCTGATACAGTAACCATTGATTCAGCATTATATCCATAGATAAATCAGGGGTTTTTACCTTAACTGTATCTAAGGAGCTCCACCAAAAGTCCTTTACTGTAATTAAGGCTTCATTAATGTTTTGAAGCACTTTATATTTCTCTATAAGCTGTGTGCATTTTGCTTCATCCTTTTCTTGTCCTATAAAAAATCCCAGCTGCACTTCTTGATTTATGTCTATGCTAACGGTTATTTGAAGAGCTATACATGGATCAAGGCCTGCTCCAATATTGTTGCTTAACCCCTCTCTTTTTAGTCCTTTAGGATGTGCCGCACTTCCATCAGCTCCAATAAACTCTTCTCTGTCACATGTAAAGGAGGCTATGGTGTTAGTTGAGCCAGCGAAAGCAATATTTGTATTGAAATCAGTGTTATATGGATTACTAATTGCTATTGCACCATTATCCATTAATCTGGTTTTAATAAAGCGTTGAGTCAACTCCTCTGCAATACCTAATACAGGTCTAATATAGTAGGTTAGCGTAAGCCTTCTGACTTTATTTGAAGTATTTTTTAATTTGATTAGGTTAAGCTTAACAGCCTCATCCTTTGGTACAAACATGGTTAAGGCTTGATCTATGCCATGGCTTTTATGCTGGAAGCTTGTATAGCCTGTCCCATGGGTAACAATATAGCTTTCCTTTTCTCTTATTGGTAAGGGTGTCATTGACCAATATGATCCGGTGTCATCATCTCTTATATAAACCACCTCTGATGGAGGGTCTGAAATTGGATCATTTGACCAAGGGGTTAATTTATTCTCTCTACTGTTTTCATACCATATAGCTCCAGAGCAGGATTCAGACACTATGAAACCAAACCTTTCATTTGCTATAACATTACTCCAGGGAGCTGGTGTGTTAAGGTTCTCCTTTAAATTCATAATGTATTCTCTGCCATCTTTGCTGAATCCACCATATCCATTAAAGAAATCTAATTCTAAAGCCTCATCCTTACTTTCATAGGGAACATACTTCTCTGGATATTTTTTATCATTTGGTAGATCAGCCCTATAATCTGACATCGACAGCTGTCTACCTATTGAACCTTCACCGCCCTTTAAAACAACCCTAGCAACTGAATATAGTAAATTAACATCCTCCTGAGGCATTATATTTGTATTTCTTATGAATATGCCTCCCCTTTGATCCATAATATGCCTTCCATGACTTGTCATTACTATGTCTAGTAGTAATCCCTGTAGGGCTTGTAGATAATTGCTTTCATCTTGATTTACTATAACAAGGTCTGTAATTACCCCTTTAGTTCTGTAATACTCATGGGCCTTTAGTGCTTCCCTAACCAAATCAACCTCAGAAGCATTATCTACTGTCACTAGAATCACTGGTAAATCCCCAGAGATACCATATGGCCATAGACCGGATTGTCCTTTGCTATTTTCTTCTAGCCTTTTACTATATTTTCTTTTAAGGGGACTTAAATAAAAAAGCTGTGAAGTCATATCCTGATAGGTCATAATATCCGATGGCTTTAAGTTTAAAAAGCCCGCCTCCACTTGACTTCTTGTGTGGGCCAACTGAAAGCCCCTACTAATTGCTGAATTATCCTTGTACTTTCTAATTAGCTCTAAAATTTCATTCTTACCCTCTGCTACTCCAGTTATAAATGACACCTCAACTGTACTTCCCCCTTCTAGCTTTATTGTTTTTCTTAGGCTTAATATAGGGTCTATGGAGATACCCACTGAATTAGTTAGTGGTTGGGTAATGGCTGAAGGATTAGAAATGCTTCTTCCCCTCCCAAGAAAGCTTCCTCTATTTGTCTCATACTGGAACCCTCCAACTGCTTCACAATTATCTGTAATGGTATGGAACATCCACCTCTCTTTATCCTTTAACTCTCTTTTTCTCCTTGATGCCAGCAGTGCAGTATACTGTTTGTTAACCTCAGTTGTAACAAAAAGATTACTAAAGGCAGGATGGGCTAAATCTGCAGCTGGAGAGTTTAATACTGCTTCTTGATAGCTGGTTAACTCTAAAACTGCTGTTTCGTTACCATGATTAGCTATGGTTAATCTCCTTATTTCAACCTGATCCTCTGGAGATACGGTAATTTCCATATTTGCTTCTATAAGGTCATTTCTGCAAACAAACACTGCTTTATCCTCAGAAAATACTACCCTATAGCCATCGGGCTTTTCATAGATCGGCTCATATGTTGCGGACCAAATGGTGTCAGCCTTTATATTTCTTATAAATATAAAGCTACCGTATTTATTTTCTATTGCATCCTCTCTCCATCTTGTAATCTGCATATCGCCACTTTTACTAAAGCCATTACCTCCTGAAGTAACCATAACTGTATACTGTCCATTTGAAAGAATATGGCTTTTGGGTGGAAGCTCTTCTGGTTCTCCAAACACTCTTACTGCTTTTTCATGGCTGTAGTTTTTTCTCTCAACTGGCTGTAGATATTTTGTAAACTCATTGGTTGTAATAGCATATGGTGATTTTTTCTCCTGTAATAATAGCTCTGCTGTTTTTATAATAGGCTGAGAATGAAATCTTTTCTGCATAACCATGTTATTAAAGTAATTATCTAGGGAGACGAAAATCATCCCCTGATGATGGGCCATAAAGCTTTTTACTATTTGCTTTTCACTAGTTTTTAATACAACCGGTGAATAATCTATAGCCTCATATAGTCCATACTCCCCCTCTAACCCTTCATCTATTAAGCTTTTTAAATTAGTCAACACATCATTTGGCTTTAAGGGCAAAGCTAAAAGGGTAGAGTAGGGGGACACCACCGTATAATCTATCAACCCCCGTTTAAGACCTAAATCAGGAATTCCAAAGGCTTGATACTGATAGTTAAATTCCATATCAAAGGCATAGTATCCAGATTCCGAAACACCCCAGGGGACTTTCTTTAAAGCTCCATACTTCTTTTGAGCCCTTATTACAGCTTCATAGGTCTCATCCCATACTGTGTTATTGTATTTCTTCATTATTAAGTAAGGCATAAAGTATTCAAACATAGTTCCTGTCCATGAAACCAAGCCTCTACACCCATTTACAAGGGCAAGTCTTCTCCCCATCCTAAACCAATGTTTTTGGGGTATTTCTCTTCTAGCAATAGCTATATAGCTTGTTGCCCTAACCTCCGATGCCAATAGGTCGTAGTAGGCCTTAGACAGCTTTTCTTCTTCCCCGTTATAACCTATAGAGAATAGGTTTCTTTTAAAATCATATAAATGAGTAAATTCTGTTTCATCAATTATCAATTGTATTTTATCCATTAATAGCTCAACGTTGCTTTTAAATTGACTTATATTGCCTTTTAACTCCTTAAGCTGAGATGCTAGTTTTATTAGTTGTCCTTCACTGTGCTTGTCTTTAGCCTCAATCGTATTTAGTTCCCTTAATAGCTCACTATATAGTATATCTAACTCTTCAATTGATATATTAACATCCAATAGCCTTTGAAGTGTTTCGTTATTAAAGAATATTTCTAGTGTATCTACATGTTCTGCCGACGGTAGAAACTTATGTAGTTCTTCCTTTATAGCTTCTATATGCTTATGTGCTTTTATATCCCATGTAGTATCACCCACGTTAGAGGAAGTAGTTGTATCTATTACTAAGTGCCATTTTGATAGGGTCATTCTACCCTTCAATGCTTCACTTATATAGGCTTCATTTTCTCTGTTGGCTTCGGTTAATTGCAATGTGTCTATAGCCCCCTGAAGAAGACTAATATCAATAATGGGCTTCTCTAAATAATCTGAAAGACCTGCCTTAACTGTTATTAAATATGTTACAAAATTTCCACTATCCACTGTTGACACATAGCTTGGTCTCAGAATGTTTAATGTTCTAGTGTCATACCAGTTATATAAATGTCCCCTCCACTTCTCCATACCAATAATGGTTTTAATTGTATTCTCTATATTTGCCACCATTTTTGTTGTAGTTAAATATCCAATATCTCTAGCAGCTAAGGCTGACATTAAGTAGAAGCCGATATTTGTAGGAGAGGTCCTATGGGCAATACCATTTTCAGGCTCAACTTGATAGTTATCTGGTGGCAGATAGAAGCTTTCCTCATTAACAAAATCCTCGAAGTAGCCCCAAGTTTTTCTAGCTATTCTTCTTAGCTCAGCCTCTTGTTGAGGTTGTAGCCTAGCTTCAGTGTACTTTAATTTTTTGCTTGAATGGTAGGCAACAATGGGAGATGCTATCCACAATATGGCTAATGGAATGACATATATAGCATTAACTGGCTTTATCGATAAAACCATAATAATTAAGGCTATAGATACATATATGGCTGCCTTCATTTGGCTAATGAAGCTATCTATATCTCCCTTTAAGTTTTTTTCAACATCTGCAACCGTTACCCATTGCAAAAGATTTTTTTTAGACACTGTAATTCTATATAGTGTTCTTATTATTGCATCTGTCATTACAGCAGCCTCATAGGGAATAAAAACAAATGTCATGAAAAAGTGATGTAATCTGTAGCTAAGGCCACTACTCATTTTTTTACAGCCGGCTTTAGTATTAATGGTGCTAAATATTTTTTCATTTATATGCTCAATTACCCCTGTTATAAAGGGGACTGAAAGTGTAATTATCACTAATATTAGCCAAACTGCAAATTCTCCAGGTAGTATTAAGGCTCCAGCTATAATTAGTAATAAGACAGCAATAGGTATTAAGCTTCTTCTTAAATTGTCAATAATTTTCCATTTAGCTAGGATTGACAAAGGATTTTCAATGGTATTTCCTTCTCTGTTTTTAACTCTATTACTTAACCAGGGTAAAAGCTGCCAATCCCCCCTCACCCAACGATGTAGCCTTTTTATATATGAGCTATAATTTGAAGGAAAGCCATCTATAAATTCTACATCTGTAGCTAAACCTGTCCTCAAATAGCTGCCCTCCAATAGGTCATGGCTTAAAATAGCATTATCAGGTAGTGCTTTACTAAGAATACTATTAAAAACCTCAATATCATATATGCCCTTTCCTGTAAAAATCCCCTCATTGAATAAATCCTGATAAACATCGGAATAAAGGGTTGCGTAGGAATCTATTCCTCCTTCTCCCCCATAGGTCCTTGTAAAGTTGGATTTACCAACAGCTTCGATGCCGTTACTTATTTTAGGCTGAATTAATCCATAGCCTTCAGTAACAATTCCTTTTTTATCATCTACATAAGCCCTATTTAATGGATGTGTTATCATACCAATAAGTTTTTTAGCAGTATCAATTGGTAAAAAAGTATCTGCATCTAGGGTAATAACATATTTTACTTCTTCTAAAGCTTTTATATCATCAGAAACTATGGAAAAGCTAGTGTTTTTTAGGCCCTTTATAAGCTGGTTAAACTCTAAAAGGGCACCTCTTTTCCTTTCCCAGCCCATCCATCTTCCCTGTGTCTTAGAAAATTGTCTTTTTCTATGAAAGTAAAAAAAGTCGCTGGCTTCTTTACTATATTTATTATTTAATCTTTTAGCCTCATTTAAAGCTGTATCTACTATTTCCTTATCGGTTGGCATTTCCTCATGTATATCATCTTTATAATCTCCAATAATGGCGAAATAAAGATTTTTTTCTTTGTTAGCTAAATAGTAAACCTCTAATGCTTCGAACAGCTCCTTTACCCTTTCCTTATTGGGCAGGAGAGTAGGTATCACAACAATAGATGTGGCTTCACTAGGTATTCCGTCCCTATACTCATATCTTGGAATGAAGCTGGGCTCCACCATCCTTGTAAATATCCAATTAGTAATTACAACAGCTACACTGGTGGCAGGAACTAAAACTAATATAAACGTTAACAAGGCTATTAGAATATCTGTGGTATTTGCAACTGTATAGTATATCGTTAAGGCTACTATAATAGCTGTTATTAAAATTATTGGTGTTATATATGAGGTAAAGCCATAGTATTGTTTTGAGCTCCTCACCTTTGTACCCACTAAAGCCTCAGCAAGTAGTTCTTTTCCCTCATCTAAAAGATAGTAGCCAACATGTGCCCTTTTATCCCTTTTATCATTGGAGCTTTTTTCTGCAAGCTCAATAGCCTCCTTTGCAACTTGAATCTCGGAGACTTTATATTTGTCTGCAAGCTCAATAACCTTTCTTCTATAATAGTATCTTGACTCAAAATCCATTTGAGGGTAATCCTCTGTAGGGTCAGTCCTTAATATCCCCTCAACAATAGATAGCTCCTCAGCCAGCTGATTCCAATCAATGGCAGCAATAGTATTAATACTGGTTATTGAATTACCTATTGAAATTTTTCTTGCAGCTTGAGATCTGTGCTCTTCTTCTATTAGCTCCTTTAAGCTAATATTATACTCTAACAGCTTTTTTTCTATTAAATTAGTTATCTCTACTGAATCTGTCCCTTCATGTCTAAGCTTTCTAATTAAATGCTCTATATATGATGTGTTTATTCTTTGATTGCTTACAATGTTGGCTTTAACTATATTTATTAATTTCTCCTCTTGATGCTTTATTGTATCCTCTGCACTTATCCATTCTTCTTCAGTTCTTTGAATTTTTTCACATATGATACGGATATTCTCCAATAAAGCTATTTTAAGCATTAAGGAGATAGACCAAATTTCCTCGATTGACAGAACTCTTTTTGATTGATAGGAATTGATAAAGTCTTTAATTATATTCTCCTCGATCAGTCCATCGGTATGGGAAACCAGCTCCATAGCAATAACATATACCCTGGGATAGCCCTTTAAAAATCCCTTATCTAGTATATTGTACTTAGCATTTATATCCTGCTGTAATATTAGCTTTATCTCTTTAACCTGTTCTTCAATTTTATAAAAATTATCTAAAAGCCATTCTGATGCTGGTGAAAGCTCTTTTTTAACTTTGCTTTTTTTATTTAGCTCTAAATAAACCGCAGCAATGGTTTTAAAATTATATTCAATTCGTTTTAACAGCCTACTAGATTTTTTTCCCCTTGTAATAGTATGTAGCTTGGCTATTTCTTTTCCATGCTTTTCAAGCTCTTCTTTATTAAGTAAAACATCCTTCATACATATAATTTGATCCTTATTTTTATCAAAGTTAAATCTGGATAACATACTTTATTCACACCTTTCGGAGGGATGAGGGAGTATTCTAAAAAAAATCAAAGACATATTGCCTCTGATTTTTAAACAAAGTCCTTCAATAAAGAGAATTAAAGTTTTTGTTGATTTAATACTATTTTTCTGACTTTAGCAAGTCTTTTACCTTATTACTAAAGAATACCGATAGCTCGTTGGCATACTCCTGTGATAAGCCTTCAGTATATATATTCACCAGAGGCCTTTCATGGTCTGGTAAAACTATGGTCCACCCTCTATCATCCATTATTTTTACACCTTCATACATTTCTATACTTCTATTTTTGTTTTCCTCGATTAAATCTTTAATAACTCTACCCTTATCTGTCCAGTCACATGGAACAGCATCTTTAAGATAATAGTATTCAGGAATTTCCTCAACTAAATAGCTAAGCTTTGAATTAGTAGACACTAATAAGTCAATTATTAGCCCTAAGCTCCATATGGCATTGTAATTTAATATATATTGTAAAGGAAACTCATAATCCTTATCCCAATCATTTAACATCTCATGCATAATGCTTGAGGGGTTAGACTTAGTTCTTATTATATCTACATTATAGGATTGGGCGATTTTTTCAAATATATTCGGTGCAATATATGGCAATACGATTTTGCCATTATCCTCCACCTTTATTTGGATTAAAGTAGTAAGCAGCTTTAACTTTTCCTCCTTAATTTCTCTACCCTTTTCATCTACTAAAATCATTTCTTCTCCATTTTCATTAATGATTACACCAAATTCCACATTTCCTAGCTTTACTTCCTTTGATAAGTAGTTTAAATGATGATTTAATCCTTTTATTTGCAGCGAAGAATCATAAATAACGCTACAGCCCAGTTCATTTAAAAAGCTTTTAGTTAGAATTAATTGTTGAGGTGAGTCGGAAGCTATAGCTATTTTATAGCTGCTCCTTTTTATAGAGTCTTTATTCTTTACTAGACTAAGTCCATGTTTAATAAATAATGATGAAAAGTTAGTAACTGATATTTTTTCCTTTATTCTATTGGCATTACACCTTTCGAACTCCCCACGATTTAAAATGTTTTCCATTTCCCTCTCTTTATTTCTTCCTATACTGGCTCCGTTTTTGTCTGTAAACTCAATATATACTTTGTTTTCATCCCCGCTATCAGCTCTAACATGTATTCCACCAGCAGCTTGATGATATTTAACTGCAAAGCGATTTATGGCCAATACTGAATCTGTTAATTCTACTGCCTGACCACCCGAAGAGATTATGCCAGTAGCTATTGAGTTTTTTATCAATAATGAAGCCTTTGTATTATCATCACTTACTATAATTGTTCCTTCTTTATTTATAGATGCGAAGGAGGAGCCTAATCCCATAGCAAACTCTGGGGTTATATCTATGTTTACATGCCCTGATATATCCCTATAGCCAAAAACAGTTTTAGATGCCTTAGAACCCCAAATTAAGTTTTTATTAACAACTGTATTTACATCAATTTTTTTATTAGGCCATATTTTTATATCGGGCCTTACCATAACTCCGTCGTATAAAGTGGAATCCTCCCCAACAGATGAGTTTTCAAAGATATTAACTCTGTTCTTAATAAAAACTCCATTACATATAACTGATCCAGTAATATGGCTTCCATTACCGACAATTACATTCCTCCATAGTACACTTTTCTTAATGACTGTATCCCTATAGACATTACAATTATCTGCTACTATTGTATAGGGACCAATTTTACCACCATTAATTACTGTGTTTTTACCTATATATACAGGTGGGTTTACTATAGTGTTTTCACCTAACTTAGCCCCTTCATCTAGCCACACCCCTTGTTTTACTTCATTTCCCTGGATGTTTAGCTTTACTTTTCCTTCTAACATGTCAAATTGAGTTTCTTTATAGGAGCTTAAATCACCTATATCGCACCAATAATCCTTCGTAACATAGCCATACATAGCTACTCCATCCTGTAGTAGTTTTGGAAACAAATCCTTGCTAAAATCAAAATTATCGCCTCTTTGGTAGTATTCCATCACCTCTGGCTCAATTATATAAATTCCAGTATTAACTGTGTTACTGAATACTTCACCCCAGCTTGGCTTTTCTAAAAATCGAACTATTCTTCCTTCTTCATTTGTTATTACTACTCCATACTCAATTGGCACCGGTTCATTCTTTAATATTAAAGTCACCTTTGAAGCTTTAGCCCTATGATATTCAAGTGCTTCTTTTATATTTAAGTCGGTTAGAGCATCTCCACTAATAACTAAAAAGGCTTCATTTATAAACTCTTCTGCATTTCTAACGCTTCCACCTGTTCCTAATGGTATATCCTCTAGGTAATACTTAAGACCTACTCCCCATTTTGTACCATCACCAAAGTAGTCAGTTATTATTTCTGGAAGATAAGCCATTGTAACTGCTATATCTTTAATATTATGCTTTTTTAAAAGCTCAACTGTATATTCCATTACGGGTTTATTTAAAATTGGTACCATAGGCTTTGGTAAGCTGCATGTAAGGGGTCTTAATCTTGTACCCTTTCCTCCTGCCATAATAATCGCTTTAATTGTAATCACTCCTAACACAAAATAATACTTAATTTTAACTACTGCTAAATATACGCATTAAAATTATTTTGTGAAAATACCATTATTTATATACATAAAAACTGTAGCACTTATATTTATTACAGGTATTTTGTAAATGATTATAACAATTTACTGTTTTTGGCAGGAAAAGGGCTTTGATTTGTAGAAATGTTTTAATGTAAAAAGTTAATATTTTTAGGATTATATGGGGGGGGTGGTTAGTTGAGCATTCAAAATAGGCTATCATAAGAATAGCTATATGCTTCATGTATTTCAAAATCATCAGCAGTTGCTTCATTAAACATATCTTCATTAACTGATGAATTCTTAAGGGCTTCAAACTCCTCCGCAGTAAGATCTCTACTGTATTCGAATAAAAACTTGTATTCATAAAGAATGGATTTTGTGCTATACGCCTAATTATGAGTTTGTAAAGTTTGACACTATATGTTAATGTTTTTATCAAATTGTCTAAGGAGAGAAAATAAAAAAATGTGTAAGAAAACTAATGTTAGATTTAAGAACACAGTTTGCTATTTATTAATAGGATTGCTAGCTTTAAGTAATTTATATTTTTATAGTAAGTACAGCTTGTATAAGGATAATACGGATTTCGCTAATAATATATCTAACTTAATTCATTTCTCTGTGAATATTGACAATATAGATCCATTAACTAGTGTATGGTCTCATAAGGATGCAGAATACTTGAGGACTTTATTAAATGAAGTTGAAAGAAGAAGTGCAAACAAGTATAGTTTAGAGAACTACATTGCTATTAAATATATCAATGGTAACACTCTATTGGTTCAAACTACTCAAAATGAAAAAGGTTTATTCCGTATAAAGGACATGTTTTTTTTAGATGCTGAATACTATAATAGGCTTTATCATAGATTTTATAAAGTGGAGGATAAATGAAAACTTGAATCTAACTACACCTAAATTAAGTAAATACATGTAAATGAGACGGAATTGTTGTCATCTTGGAGCAGACTATAATGGCATAAAATTATTTGGCGAAATAATAATCTATAAATATGTAGAAGGATATAGATACCCAGTCACCTCTATATGTTAAAAACAATGGATGGATTATATGCTTACAATATATATTTAACCAATAAATTTATTGAAATGGATAAGCATACTAGCAGTTAAAACTATATGAAGATCTAAAAGGGAAGGATCTTTCTAACAAGATATTACTGATGAGTTAATTTGAAAGAATATTTGATTTTATGTTTGTCAAAATCTTTCCAAAAACACTTGCTGGTTACACAAAACCATGGGAGGTAAACAGAATGAGCAAGAAAGTTAAATCAAAACTAGATATTGTTAAATTTCTAATTAAACTCATTTACTTTACTAGTATTATTTTTGTAACTATTTTAACAATATTTGTGACATATCATATTGTAGTGGTAAATTCATTAATAGAAAAATTAGTTAGTGGCCTATTTATAGTAGCAAGCATATGTTTTATGTTATCAATTTATGAGATAAATAAAGTTACTACTTTGATAACTCAAGGAGATTTTTTTAATGACAGCAATACAAGAAGCTTTAGATATTTATCAAATTATTGTATTATAATAAGTTTGCTCACTTTTGGATACCAGCTTCTTTTACAAAAAGAAAAATACACTTTTATAGATTTATCTCAAAGCATTAATATTAATATAACACCACTTATTTTTCTTTTAATTGGGTTGTTTGTACGAGTTCTGAAAAGAGTATTTGAGTATGGTAACAATAAACAATTGTGATTGATCTTACCTTTTTCGTCTTATAGCTTTTCTACTAGAAGCGACAAGAGAGATATAGTTCTCATTTGTCGCTTAGATTATTTAGTTAGAATGGTGGCAATAGAACTAACTCCTTGTCATCATTCTTGTCACCATTTCATCATTTACCGTTTCGTGGTTCTGCTAGAACACGTATTGCAAAATCTTGTATGTGTCTTGTTGTAATTATACTATCTTTGTTTATTTTAAGTTCCTCTTCTGTGAAATCACCACCTGCATATCGTTGTAGAATATTAAGTATTTCATCGTCTCCAGCTTCAACTAGAAAATCACCGAATGCCATAATCCACTCCCACTCCTTCTTTTCTACAAGTGTCTTTGCAACTGTTATTACATCTGCCATATCATGTTTTTCCTCATAGTAGACATAGCCTGTTAAATCTCTAATCGAATATCTTACGCTTATTCCATCAAAGGCTTTGTTTTCAACTTTGTATATAAGTATATCACTTGCACCAATTATACTGTCATTAAATTTGTTAATAAGTTCAATCTGATAAACTCTTAAATCCTTAACGTTAATCACGGCATTAAATTCTGGCGTTTCATAATAATCTTCGAGGATGTACATGATGAGTCTATTATTATGTTCATCATAAATTGCTATATTAGTTGATAAATCTGGGAAATTGCCTCCAATATAATCAACTAAAAATTCATCTCCTAGACTTGTCTTTACTATCTCTTCACCCTCTCTTATATCCATACCTTCCCCTAAATAGTGGAAAAATTCAGCTACTGCATAAAAATAAATCACAGGAATAGCTAAAATAAATAATAATATTAATAATACTATAATTATTTTACTTTTTTTATTCACAACATCACTCTTTTCACCTATTTTTTTCATTCTCTAATTGCTCCCAGATAAAATCTGTAAATGCATCTTTAATAGCTCTTGATTGAGCACTAGTTGGAGATACATTAAATCTTTTATACAAAGGCCATTTAAATATATCTGCTGGCATCATAAAATGTTCCATTGTATAAGGGGCAGTTGAATGGGCGATAGCAGCTTTAGGATCTTTTCTACCTCTTTGATTTAGTCCTCTACTAAGTGAATGACTTACAAAATCCCTGTATCTTGTGTCGCTACCGCCCTTTAAATAGTAATCACTTAATACAGAAGACAATGATTTGTTCCCTAGTTTATTACAAATATTTACAGCATCCGCATCTGCTAATACATCCCTCATAGGAAAATCACTTTTTTTAGGATCTATATTTCCCATTTGTCTTCTTGCCTCTTCATATAAAACTGTATACTCATCAGAGTTATTGGTTTTCAATATAACATCTCTCATTAACTGCTGGAAATCTCCAGCCCAACCTGCCAAGTTGTCAATATGATACTCTGGTATTACTGCTTCTAATCCAACATCACTATAGCCAGTTTTATAAATATGCGCATTTAAAGTAGCTGTCAAGTGAACGAAATCAATATCGTACCCAGTTAATGGATCTGGAACAAGAATATCAGTTTTAAAGTAGGTTGTTAAAGAACCCTTTTCTTTATTAACATATTCTATAAAACCAGAGTCTATTTTACCTGCAACTCCAGTCCACGAACTATCATTATATCTATCACGTCTTATATAGTGTAGGACTAACTCATTTACAGATGTCTTAACACCACTAGCCCGTCTATTTTTAGTTGCCAGGTTTTCTAAACTCTTCACATTATCTACCATTGTAGTAATACTATAATCATCACCCATCCCCTTAGTTTCACCATCAAGGTATTGTGGCTGAAGATGATCTAGGCTCTTCTTATCAAGTCCTCCAATACCAGGATCAAGACTTGCTAACGTTATTCCTAGATCTACAATAGGTTGTGGAGAAATGATACTTTCTTTTACCATCTTAACTGTTGATACTATTGGATTATACATGGCTGTTCTGGCTACGTTAGGTACTACTGTTGTAGTTATAAGCCCTCCATTCAAGTAGGAAAATGTTGGAGCTTTTGTTCTTTCTCTACTTCGGCTGTTTCTTTCTCGATTGGTGTTGGTGTTTGTCTTAGTTGAGCTAGTGGTTCTTCTTGTACTACTTGAGCTCTTGCTTCTTTTGACTGTATTTCCACCTCCTGTCCCTACTTCGTCTTCTGCTCTTTTGGTATTTGATACTGCTTCTGCTGCCTTATGGGCTTTATCTTTAATTGATTTTATTCCTAGCTTATCTCCCATTAGCCACATTTCTGTATACTTCTCTATTCGCTTGATTTGTGAGGTATTTAAATTAGCTTTATCCCACTCGGTTACTGCATGACCTGATGGGTCTACATATTTTACCAGGTCGCAAAAATTTTATCCTTATAAGTATCAAGATGAATGGAGGTAGCCTATGGAAGTTTTTCAAATGCTAGCCTTTATTATGCTTCTAATCTATG
>NZ_WBZC01000003.1 GCF_009017275.1 Alkaliphilus pronyensis
GTCAGTTAACTGACTCTTTTTTAATGGATTACATATGTTTTTCTGCTATTTTTGCTAATGGACTTCTTTCTACCTGTCGTAATTGGATATGGCCGGTTATATCAAAATACTTCATTTTATCTACGGTGTATACTAAACCATTTGACTTTGAGTCCACCAAGATATTGTCGATTTGATTATCAGATGGGTCACCAACAAAAACAAATTTCGAATCATGGCCTGCTCTAGTTAATAATAGCTTTGCTAAGTGGGGGGTTGTTTGCTGGGCTTCATCAACTATAACTAAAGAACCAGATAGGGTGCGCCCCCTCATATATGTGAATGACTTAGTTTCAATAATTCCCTTTTCTCGAAACATGTCGATAAACATATCAATACTATTCTCATTTCTTGTATTACCAATGGTTTTTTTATCCTTAGACTTGTTATCAAATAGGTTGTCTATTGCATCATAAAAGGGACCCATCCAAGGCTTTAGCTTTTCAATTTCGTTGCCTGGTAAATAACCTATATCATTTCCTGCGGGAACAACAGGTCTTACAAATACAATTTTTCTATAAACTCCCTTTTCTATAACCTTTTGGAGGGCCACACTGGTAGGTAAAATGGTTTTTCCTGAGCCTGCACCTCCTGTTAAAGTAACAAAATGTACACTTTCGTCCATTAGAAGCTCGAAAGCCATTTTTTGCTCCATATTTATTGGTTTTAATCCCCAGGCAGATTCATTTTGGTATTTAAGGGGAACTATAAGAGAGCCATTATACTTAGCCAATAGCTCATGGGAAGAATTCTCTATATTTTTAACATGGAAAAAATGATTGGGATAAATTTCTTCCTCAATTCTTGAGGGAAGTGGGAGGCCAAAATCAAAAATCATATCTATTTCCTTAGAGGACAGCTCTAGCTCAGAATAGCCTTTGTATAAGGTATCAGTACTGACTTTATCAAACTTGTAATCCTGTACATTTATACCTAAGGAATCAGCTTTAATTTTCATAGAAAGGTCTTTAGTAACTAGTATTGTTGTGTTGTCACTAAGCTTTGAAAGGGCTTCACAAATAGATAATATTTTATTGTCGTTTTTATCCTGGTCCAAACCATTGGGTAGACATTTTGTGTCCATGTGGTTTAGCTCAATTCTTATGGTACCGCCAGTTTCTAGTTTAATGCCTGTTGAGAAATCTCCATTTTTCCTTAGCTTGTTTATTTCTCTAAAGACACTTCTGGCATGGAAGCCCACCATACCTTCTCGATTCTTAAGGGTGTCTAACTCTTCGATACAGATAATAGGCATAATGATATTGTTTTCCTCAAAATTATTAAAGAAATAGGGGTCATGAATCATTACATTTGTATCAATAATATAGTCTTTTATCAAAACCATCCCTCCTTTTTACCATTTTACAACATATTATAACTTTGAGTATTATGGATTTGTTAAAAAACTAAAAATAGTAGAAAAGTATGATTTTCGACAATATTATAAAGAAAACTAAGTTCAAATAAGGCCTTTACTCCACTGAACTCTAGCTGTATATATTTAGAAGTTTGCGAATACCTATGTTCAGCTTAAGAAGGGGGAGCATTAGTTACTCCTCTGCGATTAATTGATCTTAATATGGGATGTATAATTGCTGTTGTTTCATAAAAAATTGTAATATAATAAACATAAAATTATGTAAAAAGGGTGAATAAAATGATTAAAGAACTATATCCAAATGTTTTTTGCTGTGAAATACCCCTTCCTAATAATCCCCTTAAAGCCTTAAACAGTTATGTTATTAAAGGGGAGGAGGAGAGCTTAATTATAGATACGGGCTTTAATTGTAAAGAAAGTCAAGATGTATTCTTCAATAATTTACAGGAGTTAAAGGTTGATATTGCAAAATCAAAGGTAGTAATTACCCATCTTCATTCCGATCACTCTGGACTTGCTCACCTAGTCTATAAAAGGGGAGGGAAAATCCACATGAGCAGGGGGGATGGAGCTGCCACCAAAAGAATGATGCAGGAGGAGAATTGGCAGGAGATAAAGCTGCAATTAGAAGCCTTTGGAGAGAGGGTAGAAAACAATTTCTTTGATAGTCATCCAGGAAAGAAATATGCTCCCTCTGAAGAGTTCCATTTTACTACTATAGAGGAGGGAGATTCTATAGCCGTGGGTGACTATAGGCTAGAGGTTATTTCTGTACCGGGCCATACTCCTGATATGATTAATCTATATGATCCTAAGCACAAAATATATTTTTCAGGTGATCACATATTGAATCCTATAACACCTAACATTGGCTTTTGGGGTTTTAAATATCCAGTAATACTTAACCAGTATTTTAAAAGCCTCGAAAAAATATATAGCTTAGATATAAAGCTAACCCTACCTTCCCATAGAAGGATAATTACAGACCATAAGAAAAGAATTAATGAATTAATAGCCCATCATGATGTAAGACTTAAAGAGGTACAGAATATTTTATGTGGGGCAGAAAGGCCCATGTCGGTGACTGAGGTAGCAGAAGGAATGAGCTGGAGAATACCCTTTGATACATGGAGTAGCTTTCCACCACCGCAAAAGGCCTTTGCCCTAGGAGAAGCCATGAGTCATTTAGAATTTTTAGTTTATCAGAAAAAAGCTGTTTTAGCCGATGATGAAGGCATACTGATGTTTAGTGCTAAATAGCTTTAAACAAGCCCCAATAATTTTACCCCTTGAGCTACTATAAAGCAAACCAAAATACCAGTTATAGTAGGTACTAAAAAGGAAATTCCAGTCCATTTCCAGCTTAAGGTTTCTTTTCGGATGGTTAAAAGAGTAGTACCACAGGGCCAATGATTTAATGAGAATAGCATTGTGCAAACAGCTGTTAGCCAAGTCCAGCCATTATCTACAAATAATTGTCTCATCTCAGCTAAGCTATCTAGCTCCAGCATAGAGCCCTTTGACATATAGCTCATAATTAAAATTGGAAGCACAATTTCATTGGCAGGTAACCCAAGTATAAAAGCCATCATAATGTAGCCATCAAGACCTAATAGCTTAGCAAATGGATCTAAGAACTGGGCACATATTGTTAAAATACTTAAATCACCAATTGTGACGTTAGCCATAAGCCATATTACTAAGCCGGCTGGTGCAGCTACAACCACTGCTCGACCTAGAACAAATAGGGTACGGTCTAAAAGAGAGCGAACTATAATTCTGCCTACCTGGGGCTTTCTATAGGGGGGCAACTCTAAAGTAAAGGAGGAGGGCAAACCCTTCAATATTGTTTTTGACAATAATCTTGAAATTAAAAGGGTAATTAAAACTCCCAATACAATAGTTGCTAAAACCGACAAGGTAGCTATAATTGAACTGAAGGCACCAGCAGAAGCAGCAATAAATATACTGGCTAATGCGATTAAGGTAGGAAATCTACCGTTACAAGGAACAAAGTTATTAGTTATTGTAGCTATTAACCTTTCTCTTGGAGAATCAATAATTCTACAGGCAATTATTCCAGCAGCATTACAGCCAAAGCCCATACACATGGTTAGAGCCTGTTTTCCATGGGCACAAGCCTTTTTGAAGTAATAATCTAAATTAAAGGCAACACGAGGTAAGTATCCTAAATCCTCAAGCAAAGTAAATAATGGAAAGAAAATAGCCATTGGAGGAAGCATTACAGAAACTACCCAGGCTAATGTACGATAGACACCTAGCACGAGAATATCATGTAACCACATTGGAGCCTCTATCCAGTAAAAAAAGTCAGTCAAATGCCCCTCAATCCAAAACAAGCCATCCGCCAGCATAGCTGAAGGAACGTTGGCACCAGCAATAGTAAGCCAAAAAACCAAGCCTAAAAGGGAAATCATAATGGGTATACCAAATAATTTAGAGGTTAACACACTATCAATTTTTCTATCAAACTGGTTATAAGACTCATTTTCTATAGAAACAACTTCTCTACTGATTTTTTCTGCTGCTTTAACTATATTTGAGACAATAAGGTCGGGTAAATCTTCCAGCATTATATTGCTTTCTACTAAGTGTTTACCAGCAGCATCTAATTTCATCTGTATTAATGTATTCTCTGACAAATTAAATTTTAGGTAATCATTTATGGATTCCAAGAGAGAGGTATCCCCATCAATAAGGCGAAGAGCCGCCCACTTACTATTAATCCTATTACCTACTAAATCATGAATAGGTGGTTCTACCTCTTGTATGGCCTTTTCAAGAGCCTCATCATAGGTTACTTTTTTTGGCATAGGATTTATATCTCCACAGGCCACCTTTTTTACTATGTCCTTTAGCTCCTTTAACCCCTTTCCACTTCTGGCTGTGG
The DNA here is from genome assembly GCF_009017275.1 of Alkaliphilus pronyensis. Lineage (GTDB taxonomy): Bacteria > Bacillota > Clostridia > Peptostreptococcales > Natronincolaceae > Alkaliphilus_C > Alkaliphilus_C pronyensis. Next base: position 4,329 of record NZ_WBZC01000003.1, read on the forward strand.
TTCCTACTACAGGCACACCCAGTAAGCTAGATAGCTTTTTAAGATTAATATTAATTTTCTTTCTTTTAGCTTCATCCATTAAATTTACGCATACCACAACCTTATTTGTGATTTCTGTAATTTGCAGTACTAAGTTAAGATTTCTTTCTAAGCAGGTGGCATCTGTAACCACTACAGTTGCATGGGGATTACCAAAGCAAATAAAATCCCTGGCAACCTCCTCTTCTACTGAATTAGCTAATAAAGAATATGTTCCTGGCAAATCAACCAATACAAATTTTTTGTTTTCATGTACATACCTTCCCTGGGCGTTGGTAACAGTTTTACCTGGCCAGTTTCCAGTGTGTTGATTCAGACCAGTAAGGCTGTTGAAGACAGTGCTTTTACCGGTATTTGGATTACCTGCCAATGCAGTTACTATGTCATCTGGTGATTCCAATTGAACCTCAAACATTTCCTTTAAGGCACCCGTGCCTGTTGATTCCTTAGTTAAACCCATAAAATATCCTCCCTACTATTTCTTTATTGATTCAACTAGTATTTTAGATGCTTCTTCTGAGCGTAAGGCAATAACAGCTCCCCTTATCTCATAGGCAATGGGATCTCCAGCAGGACTTTTTCTTAAGGACTCTACTGTTGTATCATCAATTAATCCTAAATCCAACATCCTCCTACGGGCAATTCCATCTGCAATAAGCCTTTTCACCTTGCCAAATGAGCCCACAGGCAATTCATTAAGCGATATTAAACTGTTATTCATGTAAAAAACCCCTTTCTACAAATTTTTTATAGGTTAGTATCATAAATTAGTTGTAGGAAACATTATTTGCTGTACCTAATAACTAAGATATGAGCTATTGCTTAAACCTGTTACATAGAAAAGTAAAAATATTAAAGGGGATGTAATTTTGAAAAAGAATAAGGAATTTCATACGGTTAGAGGTTACCAAATGCTAAGCTCTGAGAATAAAAAATTAACTTCAAGCATGGAGGATTATCTGGAAATGATATATAGAACCTGCATTAAGGAAGGCTATATTCGTGTTAATCAATTGGCCCGTAAGCTAAATGTTAGACCTTCATCTGCTACTAAGATTGTTCAGAAGCTAAGCGAATTACAATTAATAATCTACCAGAGGTACGGAATAATACAGCTGACTCAAGAGGGGAAAACAATAGGAGAGTTTCTTCTTAAAAGACATGATATTATTCAAAGATTTTTAAAGATTCTAGGCATTGAAGAGACACTGCTTAAAGAAACAGAATTAATAGAGCATGATGTAAGCAGCCGTACATTACAGGCAATAGATTTGTTTAACTCCTTTATAGACCAAAATCCTGATATTAAAAAGCAATATGAGGATTTTAGAGCTACAAAGCAAAAACAAAGTGAGAAAAGCTAATGAACCTAAACTTAACCTTATGTATGTATACTTAAGGTTTAGATGATGATATAATTGATAGCTGTAAGGATTACACTTAAAGGATGATAAAAAATGAGTAAGCTCTACAAACTTATTCCTGGATTCATGCTGGCATTTACTATAGGTTTAATTTCATTGTATTTGGGTAAAAGCTTTACTATAATTGGAGGTCCGATATTTGCAATACTAATAGCCATGTTAATTGCATCCACCTGTAGCATACCCAATTCATTAAAAATTGGTATAAAGTTTACAGCAAAAAAGATGCTTCAATTGGCTATAGTACTGCTGGGTTTCCAGCTAAATCTCTTTAATGTGTTAAAGATGGGTATGCAATCCTTAACAATGATTTTATTCACTATCTCCTCGGTATTCATAGTTTCCTATACGATATCAAAGCTTTTAAGAATACATAAGAATAAAGCTATTTTAATTGCAGTAGGTACAGCTATTTGTGGTGGCTCTGCAATTGCAGCTACAGCTCCTGTAATTATGGCTGAGGATGAAGAAGTGGCTGCTTCAATATCAACAATTTTTCTATTTAATATTGTAGCAGTATTTGTTTTTCCTCCCATAGGTAGACTATTAGAAATGACAGATATAACCTTTGGTTTATGGAGTGGACTAGCTATAAACGATACTTCCTCCGTTGTAGCAGCGGCACAGGTCTGGAGTTCTGAAGCTTTAAGTATAGCAACAATAGTAAAGTTAACAAGAACCCTAATGATTTTACCAATTACTATGATCTTAAGTATTTATTCTTTAAAAACTAGTTCAAATAGCAATCGAGTCAATTTAGCGGGGCAACTGCCCTGGTTTATTGTTGGGTTTTTATTTACCTCTGTTATAGCAACACTCAATGTAATAGCAATAGATATAACAAGAGCTTTAGTAGATTTAGGTAAGCTACTTATAATTATAGCAATGGCGGCAATAGGTTTAAACACAGACATTAAGCAGTTGATGTCTAATGGAATAAAACCTTTAGCTTTAGGCTTATGCTGTAGTATAACCGTTGCAATAGTGGCTATTATTGTAATAAAGCTATTATTTTAAAATATTTTTTTAAAATAAAAAACGACAAAAAACGTCAAAAATTTACAAAAACACTGATATAATGATTTTATAATATAAAGTAAACTATTAACCAATTTAACTAAATTTGCTTTCTACAGGGGGACTTGAAATGGGTGAAAACTATTTAAAAAAAGAATTGTATCAACTTGTAAAAAGGGATTCAACTATATTTGATTTTGTTCAAGCAGGCTTTTTAGATGGCATTTGGTATTGGGATATAGAAAATCCAGAGAATGAATGGATGAGTGAAAGATTTTGGGAAACATTAGGCTATGATCCAAAGGAAAAAAAGCATCTCGCATACGAATGGCAGGATATTATCTTCAAAGAAGATTTAAAAGCAGCAACATCTAATTTTCAGAAACACTGTTTAGATCCAAACCATCCCTATGATCAAATTGTACGTTATAGACATAAAAATGGATCTACTGTATGGGTTAGGTGTAGAGGAATAGCAATTAGGGATGACAGCGGTGAGCCTATTCGAATGCTAGGGGCACATACAGATATAACTAGCCTAAAGGAAGCTGAGGAAGAAATAAAAAGTATTTCTTTAGAATATGAAAAAGTATTTAACGGTACTCAAGATGCCATGTTTTTAGTAGAGGTTTTAGATAATAATACATTTCGATATATACGTACTAATCTTACCCATCAAAGCAAAACAAAAATATCCTTAGAAAAGATAAGAAATAAAACCCCCCAAGAGCTACTTGGTAAAGAAATTGGAGATATTATATCAAAAAATTATCAGAGGTGCTATGAAAGCAGGGAAAGCATTGTCTATGAAGAAGAGCTATGCTTACCTGGTGGTAATAGAGTTTGGTTAACAACCTTAACACCAATTTTAGAGGATAATAGAAAATCTTATATTGTAGGCTCTTCTACAGATATAACAGATAGAAAGGAATTGGAGCTAGAGCTTCAAAACAGTGCTTATTATGACAAGCTAACAGGAATACCAAATAGAAGATTGTTTTTTGAGAAGCTAAGTCAAATGATAACAGAAAACAAGAGGGATAGCAAAAAGTTTGCAGTGCTTTTTATTGATTTAGACGGCTTTAAGGCAGTTAATGATAATTATGGACATGAAGTAGGAGATAAGGTTTTAGCCACAGTAGCCAGTCGCCTACAAAATTGTGTTAGAAGGTCAGATGTTTTATCACGAATGGGTGGAGATGAGTTTACAGTTATTCTTAGAAACATAAAGGACAAAAATGCTATAGAAGCTATCGTTAATAAAATCCACAAAGCCCTTAAGGAGGTTATGTACATAGATGAACAGGAGTGTAGAGTAGATTCTTCCATTGGAATTGCAATATATCCAGAAAACGGCAAGGATTGCGATACTTTATTACGGAATGCTGATGCAGCTATGTATGACATTAAGAAAAATGGAAAAGGTGGGTATAGTTTTTTTAGCAATAATTAGATAATTAGCAATCCTATGGCATCTATATAGATAGATGCTGTTTTCTTTTTTTTGTAAAGGGTATAAATCAACATACGTTAAATAAGGAAGGTGAAAATATGACAATCAAAAAAAAGCTAATTTTATTACTAATTCCATTTATAATTGTTTCTGGTTTTATGTTTTATTATTTTACATATTCAAATGAAGCTATAGAAGCCTATGAGGTTAAGGAATTAGATGCAATAAACACTATTGTGGTAAATGGTAAAATTGTTCCAGCTAAAAGTCTACAAATCAGGTCTCCCATAACTGGAGTAGTTAAAGAAATTAAGGTTAAGGAAGGCTCGCCTGTTGAAGCTGAAAATATAATGATTGTCTTTGAAACAGAGGACATCGAAAATCAATTAAGGGAAATAGAGGCAAACAAAAGGGTTATTGAGTTTTCCCTACAAGAGTTATCAGGAAATGGCTATAAGCTACGGGAGGAAGAGGTTAATATTGCCAATATTCAACTGGAGGAAGCGAAAAAAGCACTTGATAGGAGTAAGGAGCTATATAATAACAAGGCTATAAGTCAAAGGGAGTATGAAAGTGCACTGACAAACTATGATTTGGCACTGGCTAAATATAATTTAGCCCTCATTAACCAGCAAAACTTATCCCATAGTGGTAGTAAAACTAAACAAATAGAAGCACAAATAGATCAATTTAATATAAGGCTTCAGGGTACTAATCTACTACTGGAAAAACACAGCATAGTAGCTCCCTTTAAAGGAAAGATTACTGAATTATTAATTAAGGAGGGGGAGTTTATACAGGTGGGAGCTCCTCTATTGGTATTAGAGGATCAAAGGGAGTTCTTTTTAGAGGTTAACTTAGATGAAAAGGAGCTTCAATATATTAGCGTAGGTCAAGAGGCCATTATATCACCCCAGTCATACCCCAATATGAGGATTAATGGAACTATTGGAAGCATTAAGCCCTTTGTTGATACTGAGAGAGGGACTATTTCCATAAGCATAAAGCTAGAAGAAGCCAACGAGGCTGTTATAACTGGTCTTACAGCATCTGCAGAAATTATTACAAATGAATATAAAGCAGTTAAGCCTATACCTAAAAGATTCATTATTAATGATGAAAACGATAACTATGTGTTTACTATGGTTGACAATAAAACAGAAAAAATAAAGCTTAGCATAGAAGCTGAAACAAGTGATAGCTTTATAGTAAAGGATGGAGTTACAAAGGGGGATGTTATACTGTTACCGGACGGTATTGAGGAAGGACAAAGGGTAAAGCCTATGTTAGGGGAGTGATAAAATGTCTTTAAATGTTATGCTTGCATTAAAGTTTCTTAAATCAGGTAGAAATCAAACAATTTTAATTATATTAGGTATTGCAGTAGGTATATCAATACTGGTTTTCATAGGAGCCCTTATAGATGGTCTGCAAAAAGACCTTATTGACGGTACAGTCGGTAATACACCCCATATCATTATCGATCCATCACAAGAAAAGCCTACTCCACAAATACAAGCTAATGATGGCACTATTTATAACCGTAAAACTATTAATACCTATAGAAGAACACCAACTATATCAGGCTGGAAGCAGGATATCTCCCTTATAGAGAAAAATAAAGGTATTATCACTATATCTCCAGCAGTTATAGGTGCTGGCTTTATATCTAAGGGGGGCATAAATAAATCAGTAGTTATTAGAGGACTTAATATAAATGAAGGAGATAAGATATATGATATAACAAGAAGAGTGATAAAGGGAGAAGGCTTATCTGGTAGCAATAATATTTTGATAGGCTCTTCATTAGCTAATGATTTAGATATTAGTATTAATGATATAGTTAATATAACTACAAACAATGGTAATCAAGACCTTTATAACATACAAGGTATATTTGATTTAGAAAATGAAGCCTTAAACAATAGTTGGATTGTAATGGATATTGGTAGAGCCCAAAAGTTTTTTAATCTTGATGGTAACATATCTACTATTGAATTACAGGTGGAGGATATTTTTATGGCAACATCTATAGCCAATAACTTAAAGGGTCAGTTTAAAGGCTATGATATAAAAAGTTGGCAAGAAAACAACCAACAGCTTTTAACTGCCCTTAATAGCCAATCTAGCTCCACCCTATTGATACAGGTTTTTGTACTTATTGCTGTAACGTTGGGAATAGCAAGTGTACTGGCAATATCAGTAATTCAAAAGTCAAAGCAAATAGGCATTTTAAAGGCTATGGGTATAAAGACTAAAAACGCAAGCAGTATCTTTTTACTACAAGGGTTTATTCTTGGTTTTTTGGGGTCTTTGATAGGAAGTGGCTTTGGTTCCTTCCTTACACTAATATTTGTTACATTTGTTAAAAATGAAAAAAATGAGCCTTTATTTCCAATAGAAATAAGCTTTAACTATATCTTAACTGTAATTATAATAGCAACAATTGCAACCACCCTAGCTGCTGCGTTTCCTGCTCGACGTTCAGCTAAATTAGACCCAATAGAGGTGATAAGAAATGGATAGCTTAGTCAAATTAAGCAATATAACTAAGGAGTATGGAACAAAAATAAAAACAAAAGCCCTTGATAAAATAAATCTTGAGATATTGGAGGGAGAGTTTTTATCTATAATTGGTCAATCTGGCTCAGGGAAAAGTACTCTCTTAAACATAATGGGAACACTAGACAGACCCACTGATGGTGAGCTGCTTTTTAAGGGCAGTAAAATAAGTAGACTAAATGATGATGCTCTTGCCAACTTCAGAAATAATAATCTAGGCTTTGTCTTTCAATTTCATCATCTGCTGCCAGAACTGAGTGTGCTGGAAAACGTATTAATCCCAGCGTGGATAACCTTTGAAAAAAAACCAACTGCCACCATAATAGATAGAGCAAAGGAATTAATAGTCTTAGTTGGTGTCGAAAATAGAGTTAATAATAAACCCAACGAATTGTCAGGAGGACAAAGACAAAGAGTTGCCATAGCTAGGTCCTTATTAAACAATCCTTCATTAGTTCTGGCAGATGAACCAACGGGCAACCTAGATAGCGATGCTTCAGACAATATATATGAGCTACTTAGAACCATTAATAAAGAACTAAATACAACTTTTATTATTGTTACCCATGATATGCATATAGCAGCTAAAGCAGACAGGGTTATAGAGATAAAGGATGGAGAGATAGTTCGGGATGTTAGTAATAGAAGTAAGGCTGAGGAGGAGGCCTTTAAAGAGTTTTCACCTAAAAACTGTTTGTATTGTAAGAGCTTATAGACTTAGACTATAACCACAAAATGGGATACACCACCAAAGGGGTGTATCTTATTTTGTGGTTAATTTAATATTTATGTAATAAAAATACATTGACCAACCTATAAATTATTAATATAATGCATATATATTCATTCAAATGAATAAATAATTATTACTCTTAAGACTTGAATGGATAAAAGAAAAGATAAGGAGGGGGAGACAATTGATTAGTTTAAAAATGAAATATGGAAGGGATGAAATGCTTGCAGCTGTACCTAATCAACATTTTATGGGATTTATTGAAGGTAAAAAGCAAGCTAATAGTAATACAGAAGAAGAAATCATACAAAAGGCTTTAAATAATCCAATAGAAAGCAGAAGCCTAGTTGAAATTGTATATCCAGGAGATACCATATGTATAGTAATTTCTGATATTACAAGGGCTTGGCAAAAAATGAGCTTATATCTTCCCTATATTGTAGAGGAGCTAAATAGAGGGGGAGTAAAGGATGAGGATATTACCTTTCTTTGTGCTACAGGGTCCCACCGTAAGCAGAGTAGAAGGGAACATTCAATACTACTGGGGAAGGACCTAGCAAAACGCTTTAGGGTGATTGATCATGATTGTAGAGATAAAGAAGCTATGGTTTATGTAGGAGAAACCAGCTATGGTACTCCAGTATGGATTAATGAAATAGCTATGAAAAGCACCCATATTGTATTAACTGGAGCTATTGTCTATCATGATCTAGCAGGATGGAGCGGAGGAAAGAAATCTATACTTCCAGGAATAGCTGCCTATGAAAGTATAATGGCAAATCATGGCCTTTCCTTAAGTAAAACAGCTGGGGGAGGTATTCACCCTAAGGTAGGATGTGGAATTGCAATAGATAACCCTATTCATGAGGATATGCTGGAGGCCGCCAACTTAGTTAAACCTTCTTTTATTTTTAATGTAATTATGGACTATAGGGGGAAAATAGGTGCTGCAGTTGCTGGTGATTATATAAAGGCCCATAAAATAGGACAAGAGAAGGTAAATGCTATTGATGGAGTTAAAATCAAGGAAAAGTCTGATTTAGTAATAGTATCATCAGGAGGCTATCCCAAAGATATAAACCTATATCAAGCATCAAAGGCATTAAGCAACGCAAAAGAGGCTGTAAAAAAGGGAGGCACTATAATTCTAGTAAGTCAATGTATTGAAGGCTTTGGAGATAAAGGGGTTCAAGAGATTATACAAGACTATAGTGAAAACTATTCCCAGGAAATAGAATTGAGGAATAATTATTCAATAGCAAAATATACTGGTTATTTAATAGCAAAAATTGCTGAGGATTATAAAGTTATTCTTGTATCTGAGATTCATCCAAGTTCACTAAAATCTATAGATATACAAGTTGTGACAACATTAAAGGAGGCTATAGTTAAGGCAAAGGAAGATAAAAAGGAGCCTCAAAAAACCTACTGTATGCCTTATGGCTCCAATACTCTTCCTAAGCTTGACTCCATTACTATACCCCTTAGGTAGAGGCATATTAGTAACGCCACAGAAAAAATAAAGATTTATTAAAAAAACACTTGCATAAATATACTCATACATGTATAATAATTCAATAACATATTATTATTAATCAAAAAATTAAAGGAGGAGAAATAATGTTTAAAAAATTGAAAACAATAATGGTAATGGTATTAATACTTGTATTAACAGTTTCAGTTGTAGGATGTGGTGTTAAGGCTAATGATGGGGAGAAGGAAATGACAAAGCTTGAAAAAATTCAAGCAAAGGGCAAAATTGTTTTAGGTACCTGTGCCGACTATCCCCCCTATGAATTCCACAAGGAAATAAACGGTAAGGATGAAATAGTTGGATTTGATATTGAAATTGCAAAGGTTATAGCAGAAAATCTAGGGGTTGAGCTGGAGATAAAGGACATGAAATTTGACGGTTTATTGGCGGCTTTAGTGGCAGATGATATTGATTTCATTATTGCTGGAATGGTACCAAGAGAAGATAGAAAAGAGAGTGTAGATTTTTCAATCCCATATTATCAAGCAGAACAAAAAATACTAATAAAGGCAGAGGATGCAGAAGCTTTAAATTCAATAGAAAGCTTAAAGGGCTTAAAGATTGGTGCCCAGAAGTCAACAGTGCAGGAGGATATTGCCAAAGACAAACTAGAGGCAGGAGAGGTTAAAGCATTAGGCAAAATTACTGACCTAGTATTAGAGCTTATGAATAATAAGATCGATGGGATTGTTTTAGTAGCCCCAGTTGCAGAGGCATATGCAAAGCAGAACACAGATTTAATGGTACCAGAGTTTACCTTAGGAAAAGAGGATGGGGTAGCGGTAGCAGTAAACAAAGGAAATGCAGACCTACTGGCAGAAATAGATAAAACCTTAGAAGAGCTTATTAATGATGGATCAATAGATAAATTTATTCAAGAGGCAACAGCATTAGCAGAGGAAGAATAGTTTATAAGAGGTAAAGGAGAAAAAGACATTGGACTTTTCATTTATGCATAAATATTATCAGTTTTATATAGATGGTACAGTAATCACACTATTACTTTCTTTCTTTGGTGTTTTATGTGGAGTAGTTCTAGGGGTATTTCTAGCCCTAATGAAGCTTTCAAGGAATTCTATGCTTAAGCTATTGGCATCAGCCTACATAGAATTGGTTAGGGGTACCCCATTATTGGTTCAATTATACATTGTTTATTACGGACTTCCCAAGTTGCTGGGCTGGGATTTTGCTGATCTTACTTTAGGTATTGTAGCTGTTTCACTTAATAGTGCTGCCTATGTTGCTGAAATTATAAGGGCGGGAATACAATCTGTTGATAAGGGACAGATGGAGGCAGCAAGGTCATTAGGAATGCCCCATAGAACTGCAATGACTTATATCATCATACCACAAGCCATTAAAAACATATTGCCAGCCCTCGGCAACGAGTTTATTGTTCTAATAAAGGAATCGGCTATTGTTTCGGTTGTAGGTATACATGATTTAATGTATAAGGCTGATACTGTAAGGGGTAACACCTATAGACCCTTTGCACCATTATTGGTGGCAGCTGCAATCTATTTTACAATAATTTTTGGGTTATCTAAGCTATTGGCTTATGTGGAAGGGAGGATGAGGACTGGTGATTCAAGTATCTAATTTAAATAAGGAGTTTGGCAAGCTCCATGTACTAAAGGACATAAATATAAAAATTAATAAAGGAGAAATAGTTGTAATTATTGGACCAAGCGGTTCGGGAAAGAGCACCTTCCTCAGATGCTTAAACCTTCTTGAGGAGCCGACAGATGGAGAAATTGTATTCGAAGGGGCTTCAATAACTAATAAATATAATGATATAAACAAGCAAAGACAAAAAATGGGTATGGTTTTTCAGCAGTTTAATCTATTTCCCCACATGACAGTAATAGAAAATATTACACTGGCCCCAATAAAGCTTAAAAAAATGGAAAGGGCAGCTGCCAACAAGGTGGCTTTAAACCTTCTAAAGAGAGTAGGATTAGAGGATAAAGCCTTTGTATACCCAAATCAGCTATCAGGCGGACAAAAACAAAGGATAGCAATTGCTAGAGCATTGGCAATGGCTCCAAACATGATGCTTTTTGATGAACCAACCTCGGCTTTGGATCCTGAAATGGTAGGGGAGGTGCTGGGGGTAATGAAGGAACTAGTAACTGAAGGTATGACAATGGTGATTGTTACCCATGAAATGGGCTTTGCAAAGGAGGTAGGAAGTAGGGTTATTTTTATGGATGATGGAAGGATTGTTGAAGAAGGCTACCCAAAGGAGCTATTTAGTCAACCTAAGCATCCAAGAACGAAGGATTTCCTTGCTAAAGTTCTATAGAGGGGGATGACGAGTATATATGAAGCATAGATTTCTATCTAAAAGATACTGGAGTTCAATTACAACCCCCATGGCAGAGGTGGTTGATCTGGCAAGTAAATATAAGGATATAATTAATCTAAGCTTAGGGGATCATGATTGGATTACAGATAAGAATGTAATTGACGCAGCCTTTAAGGATACCCACCAAGGTCATACTAAATATACAGACTCCTTAGGAGACCCTGAGTTAAGGGAGGAAATTATAAAATACTATAGTGAGGAGTATGGCTATGGCCTAGAAATGACAGAGGTTATGGCTGTTGTAGGTGGTTGCCACGGAATGCATCTTGTGCTGGAGGGAATTTTAGATGATGGTGATGAAGTAATTGTTCCAGAGCCCTTTTTCACACCCTACAAACACCAAATTCAACTGGCTAGAGGAAAAATGGTGGCATTAAAAACCTGTGAAGAGGATAGTTTTCAAATAGATTCCCAAGAGCTTAGAAATTTAATCACCAATAGAACAAAGGCATTAATACTTAATACTCCCAATAACCCCACAGGAGCCTGCTATAGTAAAGAAACCCTTAAAAACATAGCAGAAATAGCTGTTGAAAATGATCTAATAATTATATCAGATGATATATATGGAGCCTTTAGCTATGGAGAAGCCTTTCAACCCATTACCACATTAGAGGGTATGAAGGAAAGAACCATTACTATAGGTAGCTTTTCAAAGGATTATGCAATGACGGGATGGCGGATTGGATATGTGCTGGCACCAGATTATATAATACAGTGTATAAGGGATATAAATGAGGGTATATGCTTCTCTGCACCTTCAATATCCCAAAGGGCAGCCCTTCATGCCCTTAGCAGGAGAAGGGAGATACAATCACCAATGGTTGATGAATACAAAAAAAGAGTTTTCTACGGCTATGAAAGGATTTGTAAAATCCCTAAAATGTCGGTGCTCCCCCCAAAGGGCAGCTTTTATCTTTTCGTCAATATTAAAGAAACAGGCTTAACATCTGTAGAAATAAGCAAAAAAATATTGGAGGAGGCCCATGTTTTGGTGATTCCAGGTAATGCCTTTGGTAAATGCGGTGAGGGATATATAAGGCTTGCCTGTACTGTAGACATTAGAGCTTTAAAGGAAGCCTTTGATAGAATAGAAGTAATATGTAATAATATTTAATTACCATAATACTAGTAAACACCCTAAGTAATCTTAGGGTGTTTTAGACTGATGAAAAAGCCCTATTTTCTTTGTTGCTTCATAATCCTAGCACTTTTACAAAACTTAGAGGCAGGATGTAAGAGTCTAGAGAATAGAGTTTTATTTTTCTCAAGCTTTTAATCTGCGAACTCCAACTTCCAAACTAAAACCTCCAACTTCTAACCTCTCATGTTCTTTAAATGGTTTGTCTTTAATGATCATGGTCTTCCTCGGCATCCTTTTTAGTTTCATGTATGGTTCCAAAGGGATGCTCGGGTGGTGCATAAATAGAGTATAGCTTAAGGGGTTTACAGCCAGTGTTAACTAGGTTATGCCATGTTCCAGCAGGAATAAGTATTGCATAATCATCATACACCTCTTTTTTAAAGCATAAGTTATCCTTGCTATCCCCCATCATAACAAGTCCTTGCCCTTCTTCTATCCGTATGAACTGATCTACATCAGGGTGTTTCTCAAGACCTATATCATCACCAACATCTATACTCATTAGAGTAAGCTGCAAATGCTCTCCTGTCCATAGGGCAGTACGGAAGTTTGTATTTTCCTTAGTAGCTTCTTCAATATTTACTACAAAGGGCTCTGGTCCATAATCCTTTAATTCAATACATTGTCTCCCAGAGCCTGGAGAATACATAGGCATATTACCCCAATAGGGGTATTGTTGAAATCTGTAGCCCTGCATATTATATGGATTATAAACAGGTGCATTATAGAAATAAGGATAGTAGCATGGGTTATAATAATAATTCACATAAATCATTCCCTTCATACTCTTTTATGAACATAATATGATTTTTACATATAGGATGTGATTTATAATAAAAAAGTTTAAATGTGTTTTAAAAAGATATAATAAACTTAGATACATTTTTAAGCAATATTCTTAACATCCATAAAAAAACCAATATAATAGCATATAAGTGAAAAGGAAAAGGTGATAATATGACAAGTACAAAGGCAATAAATTGGAACTTTGAAAACAGCTATGTACAGCTACCTTCAATATTTTATTCTACCTTAAGGCCTACTCCAGTACCATCACCAAAGCTGGTTATTTTAAATCATAAACTGGCTACAGAGCTAGGACTAGATGTACAAAACCTGCAAAATAAAGAAGGTATAGAAATGCTAGCAGGAAATCAAGTTCCTAATGGAGCTATACCCCTTGCACAGGCCTATGCAGGACATCAATTTGGACACTTTACAATGTTAGGAGACGGTCGTGCAATACTTTTAGGCGAACAAATAACTCCTTTGGGAGAAAGGTTTGATATACAACTAAAAGGCTCAGGACCAACACCATATTCCAGAGGCGGTGATGGTAGAGCCACACTAGGACCAATGCTAAGGGAATACATTATAAGTGAGGCCATGGAGGGTCTGGGAATTCCCACCACCCGTAGCTTAGCAGTTGTTTCAACTGGAGAGATTATAACCCGTGAAGCACACCTGCCTGGTGGTATTCTAACTAGAGTAGCTTCAAGTCATATAAGGGTGGGAACCTTCCAATATATATCAAACTGGGGTACCAATGAGGAGCTTAAGGCTTTGGCAGATTACACAATAAACCGTCATTTCTCAGATTTAAAAGAGGTTGAAAACCCATACCTTATGTTGCTTAAAGAGGTGATAAAAGGTCAAGTACAGTTAATATCTAAGTGGCAGTTGGTTGGCTTTATACATGGGGTAATGAATACCGACAACATGGCTATTAGTGGGGAAACCATTGATTATGGACCCTGTGCATTTATGGACACCTATGACCCCAAAACAGTATTCAGCTCAATTGATGTTAGAGGGCGTTATGCTTATATTAACCAGCCCCCTATTGCTGAATGGAACCTATCAAGATTTGCAGAAGCTCTTTTACCCCTGCTGCATAAGGATCATGATATGGCAGTAGAGCTTGCAAAGGAAGGTATTTCAAGCTTTAATGAGCTATATAAATATCATTGGATTAAGGGAATGAGGGCAAAGCTTGGAATCTTTAACGAGGAACTAGAGGATATATCCTTGGTTGAAGAATTACTTAGTATAATGGAGAAATACAAGGCTGATTATACAGATACCTTTAGGAGATTAACAATTAATGAAATACAGGGGGATTTAGAATTATTTAACTCAAGGGAGTTTACTGAATGGTATAAACGATGGCAAACCAGACTAGAAAGACAACCACAGCATAGGGAATCAAAATATCAATTAATGAGTAATTCAAACCCTGCTGTTATACCTAGAAATCATAAAGTTGAAGAGGCATTAGAAGCGGCAGTAATGAAAGGGGACTTTAGTGTAATGGATAGACTTTTAAAGCTTGTTACAAAGCCCTATGATTACACCTGCCAGCAGCTGGAATATATAACACCACCTAAGCCTACAGACATACCATATAAAACTTATTGTGGCACCTAGTGCCATTTTTTTTGTTAAGAGCTTTATATAGGGTTTTTTAGTGGTCTTAAAACACGAAACTGGGTGTAATATACATTTTAGCCATCATGCCAATATTACAAAGCCTTATTAATAATACAATTTTGTAAAAATTGGTATATGTGGTATACTTTTATTGTTAGCAATGTCGGATTGTTTAACAAGTCTAATGTGAAGGGAGTTGTTTTTATGAAGAAAACTAATAGGAGGTTTTCCGACTAAATTGGAGGAATAAGTAATTAATTTTTCATAATCTTATTCCTTCCTTAAAGGAGTGTAGGAATATGATGAAATTAGAAAACCTGATATGTAATACTGAAGATATTGCATATGAAATTTTGCAAAGTTGGCAACATGATATTGATAGTCTTAGGTTTTGGCGTGGTAGTTCTAACTATGTATATTTTTTTACATGCAATGATAATGAATACTGGTTAAGATTTACTAAAAAAGACGAAAACTCATTAGAAGAAATTAAGGCTGAAATTCAGTTATTATTGTACTTAAATAATAATGGTTACCCATGTGTTGTTCCTATTAAGTCTAAGAATAATAATTATGTTGAAGCTATTGAAAGGCATAAGGAAACATATTATGCTGTTGTGTTTAATAAGGCTGTTGGTGTTAACTTAGACATTAAAAACATAACAAAAACCCAGTTAGAGGGTTGGGGCAAGGCACTTGCTTCTTTTCATAGTTTATCTATGTCCTTTCAACCTAAAGAATACGTTAGAAAGAGTTGGAAAGATAAGTTGAAACTGACAGCCGATATATTAAAAGACTTCCCCAACGAGAAAAATGCTCTAGAAGAACTATATAGAATCAAAGAGTGGCTAAGTTCCTTACCAATTACTAATGAAAACTATGGTTTAATTCATTATGATTTTGAATTAGACAATATCTTCTGGAATGAGGAGTTTAAAAAATTTACTATAATCGACTTTGATGATTCTATGTATCACTGGTATGCTATGGATATAGCCTATGCCTTGAGGGATTTATATGAGTTAGAGGAATGCAAAAAGAAAGAGGGTTTACAGGTATTTTTAAAGGGCTATTGCTCTGTTAAAACTATAAAAGAAGAGTATATAGAACTATTACCTAAATTTAAAAGATTTGGGGATTTAATAACCTTTGCAAAGCTGTTAAGGTCTTTAAAGGATAGTGACTTTTCACAAGAGCCAGTTTGGCTAGATAAGCTAAGACCCAAGTTACTAAACAAGTGCCAAGAATTAAGAGATGGCTTTATTGAAGAATGGTAAATAGTATTAGTAAAAAATACTAAACAAGACATCGGTATATCAAAATATTCCTTTAGAGGAAGAAGAAAATAAAATAAGACTTAATGCCCAGTGGATATTACTATTTGTATATCTCACTGGGTGTTACTATATTTAAACATAATATTTAATATATCAAACTCCACATTTACTATATTTAATAAGGTTAAGTATAATTATTATTAGGGCAATTATAAATCTCAATAAAATCTTAATAATCTATAGAAATAAAAATGGTATAATAAAAACCCATACTTTCATCGGAGGTTTGAAATGAACAAGAACATACTGATTGTAGATGATGAAAAGGAAATAGCCGATTTACTTGAGATATACTTAACAAATGAAAACTATAATGTTTTTAAATATTACCTTGCTCAAGATGGTTTAGAATGTGTAAATGAAAACAAAATAGACTTAGCCATTTTAGATATTATGCTTCCAGATGGTGATGGTTTTTCCATGTGTCAAGAGATAAGGAAAAAATATATGTTTCCTATAATAATGCTCACAGCGAAAAACCAAGAGCATGATAAAATACATGGATTAACTTTTGGTGCAGATGATTATATAACTAAGCCTTTTAGACCCCTTGAAGTTGTTGCAAGAGTTAAAGCACAGCTTAGAAGACACACTAAATATAATACTTCCACAAACTCTCATGATATTCTTATTCTTAGAGGACTAACACTTAATTTAAAGACCCATGAATATACACTAAACGATGTCCCCCTTTCTCTTACTCCAACAGAGTTTAGTATTTTAAAAATTCTAATAGAGGAAAACGGAAATGTTTTATCGTCAGAGGAGTTGTTTAATAGGGTATGGGGGGATGAATACTATGACAAAAACACAAATAGTATTGCAACTCATATTAGACATATCAGAGAAAAGCTAGGTGATACAATGGAAAATCCAAAATATATAAAAACTGTATGGGGGGTTGGATATAAAATTGAAAAATAAAAGACCTTATCAAAAGCTTATCAATAAAATATTTTTGCAAACACTATTATTATTTTGTATTGCTATTGCTGTTATATTTTTAGTCCGCTCTTCCACTCAAGGAAAAATAGGAAACATTATTGCTCGAATTATTAGTAACACAAAAGATGTAGATTGGGATACTGCAAGTAGAATGTATTATTATAGCATAAGACAGTATATGAACACTATTATATCAGGTATTATTTTAATAACATTTATAGTGTTTTTCAGAATATTCTTATGGTGGTTTACCAAATATTTTGATGAAATGATAGCAGGAGTCAATGCCATTACGGTTAAAGGCGAGGAAATTCGTATGTCTGATGAACTTAATTTTATGGAAAATCAGCTTAATAGTATTAAACGGAATTTGGAACGAAGTGCAGAGGCAGAGCGTGAACTGGAAAAACGAAAGAATGAACTGATTATCTATCTTGCTCATGATATAAAAACACCTCTGACTTCTGTTATAGGATACCTGAACCTGCTTGAAGAAATCCCCGATATGCCCATTGAGCAAAGGAGTAAACACGTAAAAATAACATTGGAAAAATCATATAGACTTGAAAAGCTGATTAACGAATTTTTTGAAGTGGCGAGATATAATACTGATAATATTACATTGGATAAAAAAGAAATAGACTTAAATCAAATGATGATACAAATAGCTGATGAAATTCATCCTCTGCTTGAGAAAAAAAACAAGAGTATATCAAGTGAAATCGAGGAAAATACAAAGCTTTATGTTGACGGTGAAAAGATAGCAAGGGTGTTTATCAACATCATAAAGAATGCCATATCCTATGGAGATGATAACAGTATCATCGACATATTTACCTATGAAAAAGAAAACTGCATTGAAATAAAGATAAAAAACAAGGGTATTATTCCTCAAAAAGACTTAGAAACAATATTTGATAAGTTTTACAGAGCAGATAGTGCTAGACAAACAGCAACAGGGGGGACGGGTTTAGGTCTGGCTATTGCTAAAGATATTGTTACACTTCACAAAGGAAAAATTTTTGCCGAATGTGATTGCAATCATACAATCTTTACCGTAGAACTCCCTAACAAACTTCAATCTTAATAAAGTCTCAATATATTCTCAAAGCACTTGATACTCTTATTTGCTACACTGCAAGTAAGAGTATTTTTATTATACTCAAAAACATTGGAATGGAGAGAGAAGATGAAAAAAATTGTAGTTTTACTAATGGTATGTTTAGTCATACTTGCAGGGTGCAACACAGATAATGAAACAAGTAATCCTTCGCAGGCAAGCAACAAAAGTAAAGATACTGAATTGGATTTAATGTTAGCTCAAACAAGACTTGAGAAAAAAACACTGTTTTTAGAAAAAGGCATAGTTATGTCCAGTACTGAAGAATTTTATCAATTTCCAGGGCAGTCGCAGAATATACCCACATGGGAGGATGAAGATTATTCATTTTTCTACGAATGCTCAAAAGCATATGTTGATTATATTAAAGAAAAACATGGATTTGATCCTGTAATATCTCAACAATGCTTAGACCCAAGAATGAATGCCATATATGATGACAGTGATAAAGGTGTAGCAAATGGATATAACAATGAAGATATATACTTGGTTGAGTATGAAACGCAAGACGAAAATGTTTATAGCTATTTAGTGGTAGTTAGGGAAAATGACGGTACATGGCATGTAATCCACGAAGGACTAAGCTATAAGAAAGGTGAGTAAAAGGTAAATTATTATGAAAAAAAATAAAAAGAAAATCGTTATAGGAATAATATGTTTAACTATTGTTGTATCAATGATATTTATGGCAAATAACAACTCCGAAGAACAGTCTGCAACAACAACTTTACAAACCGAAACTGTAAAAAGGGGAGATATAAACAATTCAACCATAGTAACAGGAGAAATTATTTCATCAGAAGAAACTACAGTTGTTTCAAGAGTAACAGGAGAAGTAAGAAAAATTGATGTTTCTAAGGGTGATTATGTTGAACAAGGGGATTTATTATTATCCATAGATACAAAAGAGTTGGATAGCAGAATAAAAAAGGCTGAAATAGCATTAAAGAAGAAAGAGGCAGAGTTAAGCGGACAAAAGACAATGAATATCAATAAAATCAATACAAAAACAGAGTTAAAAAACAAGTATGACTTTAAAGCAAAAGAGTTAGAAAGCAATGAAATTCTTTACAACAATGGTGCTATAAGTTTGCATGAACTTGAACAGTCAAGAATAGATGCACAGGAGGCATATAACGCATATGCACAGGTTTTAAATGTCGATAACAGCAGTTTAACCGTTGCAGAGTTGGAATATAAAGAGTTAAAAATAGAGTACAATAACCTGCTTATGGAAAAGGAGTACTATGAAATTGTTTCACCCATAGAAGGGATAGTAATTGATGTTTATATAATTGAAGGAGAAGTTACAGGGAAACAACAGCAGTTAATTCATATCGTCAACACAAATAATCTTAAAGTAACGGGATATATAAACGAATTCGAGGCAGATAATATAGCTTTAGGGAATGTCTTTGAAATCTCAAAATATGGTGAAACCTACTCAGGGGAAATTACATATATATCACCTGTTATAAAAACATTAAAAGTTCCAGGACGAGGCGATACAAAAGTTATAGAAATCGAAGGTATACTCTATGATGAAAACTTGTTACTGTTAGCAGGTTCGGATGTTACTCTTGACCTTATACTCCAAAAGTCTGAAGATGCACTAATTGTATCACAAAAGAGTATTTTCAATAATGAGTATGTTATCAAAATCGAAGGTGAAGATTATATTTTGGTTGAGGTGATAACAGGCGTACAAGATTTAATGAACATAGAAGTAGTAAGTGGCGAACTCAACGAAGGTGATATAATTCTTTCAAGCCCTACAATGGAATTGGTTAAAGAATTAAAGGGAGAGAAGTAATGATTACACTAAAAAATGCAAGTAAAATATATGAAGTCGAGAACAATAAAGTTTACGCCCTTGATAATATTAGCTTAACCATAAAGAAGGGAGAATTTGTCTGCATTATGGGTTCAAGCGGTTCGGGAAAATCTACACTGTTAAATATTTTAGGCTGTTTAGACAGGCTTACCGAAGGCGAATATCTACTGGAAGATAAAAATATAAACAGTCTTAAAAAAAATATCCTTGCAGAAATAAGAAATAACATGAAGAAGAAGTCGGAGCATACGGAAATAGGTTGATACGTTTTTCAGACGGTAAAATCATAAACGATGAGGTGAAGAAATGATTGAATATATAATAACCGCTTTTGAAGTTTTAAAGAATAATAAACTCCGCTCTATTCTTACTACTTTTGGAATTATTATAGGTGTTGGCAGTGTTGTTACAATAGTTTCTTTGGGCGAAGGAATGGTGAAAACCGTTGAGGAAAATTATGAGCCTACACTTGCTGTAATTGAATATGACTGGTCTAAACTAGGGAGTTACCTTGACTATACATGGATTGAAGATATAAATATGTTAAGCAGGGCTTTTGATGATAAAGTTCAAGGTGTATCAAAGCAATACAAAGGGGGAGAATCATTTATTTCAGGTAAAACAGGGGGCATTGCCTCTGCCTATCTTATGTATGCCACAGAAGATACATTGATTTTGGAAGATGAAACTATACTAAAAGGGCGAGATTTTAATGACCAAGACAGATATTTATCAAAACGAGTAACTATCATCCCTTCTTCTTTAGCAATACAAATCTTTGGAACAGACGATGTTTTAGGAAGAACGATAACTTTTATGAATGAATCCTATTCTATTGTGGGAGTTTTGCAAGATAGGTTTGATCCTTTAAGAGCCTTAGATGGTATAGGAAGTCTTCCTGTTTTTTATCTAACAGATACTATTATGCTTGAACGAGAAGGATTTTTACATGGTGGTGATGCCCCTATTAGAGTAAGGGTAAATGAGGGTGAAGATGTTAAAACTGTTATGACAGATATGGTTCATTTTTTAAAGCAAGCAAAGAATAGTGAAGCCTATATTTATTCTACCGTTACAATGGACATGGAAGCTACTAACGAAATTTTAAGGTTAATCACTATGGCAGTGGGTGCAATAGCAGGCATTTCTTTGTTTGTGGGGTGTATTGGCGTTGTTAACATTATGCTTGTTTCCGTAACAGAAAGGACAAGGGAAATAGGGTTAAGAAAAGCTATCGGTGCTAAGGATACACACATTATGTACCAGTTTATTACTGAAGCAGTTATTGTTTCTTTGATTGGCGGCATTATTGGTATTATAGTTGGTATTTTAGGGGCATGGATTATGCTTGACAGTATGGGAATGGTAACTGTTATTTCTATACAGTCTATTATAATATCAACTGTCGGGGCTATTATTGTAGGCTTAATATCAGGGATATACCCTGCAAGGAAAGCATCCAAGTTAGACCCTGTTGTTGCACTAGGGCATTAATATAGAAAAAAAATATAAAAATAATTAAACTCGCTGTGTATAATTGTTTATTTTGAGTAAATGATGTGTTTTACTACTTGTTTGTTAATCACACAAAAGGTTGCATTAATTATAGTATACAAAAAAATCAAGAGGTTTATAGATTTTGATTCGTGATGCCTTGCAGGAGCATTGTGGCAATGAAAAAACATACTGTGTGATATTGAAAAGCTTTAGAGAATGAAAAATTGGTGCCGATGGTGGGACTCGAACCCACACGCCATTACAGCACACGATTTTGAGTCGCGGTCGTCTGCCAATTCCGACACATCGGCATTTATCTTTATTTATACTTTAGTAACCAGTTTGCATCATGCCCTTATCAATGCCCTATTAAAGAAATAGCTCTAAACCAGCCTTCATGTATAACAAAAATATATTATCACAGCTATTATAAAATGTCAATTAAATACAAATAGAAAAATATACAACTATATATAGTTTTTCTAGTTTGATATAATAAAAAAATGTTAGGGAATTTTAGTAACGCCACTGACTTGAATTATGCAAGACACATTTATGTCAAAAGGGGGAATGGGGATGGACCCATTATCACATGCACTAATAGGCTTGTCCCTACATGGGCTTAGCCAAGGGCCAAGCTTAAGTAACCCTGCCACCATTGGGGTAATCATTGGTGCTATAGTGCCAGACCTAGATATAATAGCAAGATTAAAGGGAGATTATGTATACTTAAAGCATCATAGGGTAGAAACCCATTCAATTCCAGGTATTATTGGGTTATCTCTTATAACCACCTATCTGCTTTCTTTTTTATACACTTCATTTGCTTTTAAAGAAGTATTTATCTGGACAATGATAGGTGCCTTATCCCACATGTTTTTTGATCTCCTAAACTCCTATGGGGTTGCAATATTATATCCCTTTAATAGAAGGATGTATTCCTTGAACTTAATAATGATATATGACCCAGTAATATTTTGCTGGGAGGCTACATTTTATTCTACAGTAGAGGTACCCTTCAAGAAAATCTCACTATAGGGGTTATAATGTTGATTTATTTTTCCTATAGACTATTAAATAAAAGAAAGCTGTTTAGAGTTCTTAAAACCTATTATGGAGATAGCAAGATAATTAACAGAGCAATTGTTATGCCATCGAATTATAATCCATTTAAATGGGATTATATAGTAAGAACAACAAAGGAGTATATAGTTGGAGATATTAACAGCTTTAGCTGTATTCCTAACCAATCAGGAGAGCTTACTATTGTTACTAACCCTATTGTTGAAAAATCCTTAAAGGAGGAGCTAGGAAGATACTTTAAAAGCTTTACACCCTTTTATCATATTAGCTTTAAAGAAGAAAAGGATAGAATTATTGTTAAGATGACTGATTTGAGATATAGGGTTTCAAATGGATTCAAGCATCATGCACTTTTTTATTATAGCTTAAATGCACAGTTAATAAGTAGTGTTTTTCATCCCTTTAGCATGGAAAATAATATTGAAATTAAGAATAATCGGTAAATATAGCCGATTATTTTTATTGAAGAATTGTTAAGAAAACGAAATATCATTATTGTTAAAAAGATATATAATTAAAATATAAATTAATCATGGAACAATACATAAATTATGTCGTCTAATGGAATATGAGGTGGGGAAAGGAGTGGAAGGCTTGAGTCAAGAAGAAATCTCCTTAATAGAAGAATCCAAGCAGGGGGATATAGAGAGCTTTGAAAGACTAATAGAACCATATCAAAAAAAGGCCTTTAACATCGCCTACAGAATGTTAGGTAATTTAGAGGATGCCAATGATGTAACTCAAGAGGCATTAATTAAAATTTATAGGTCTATTAATAAGTTTAAAGGTAATAGTCGGTTTTCTACATGGCTTTATTCTATTGTGACAAACTCCTGCATTGATTATATTCGTAAGAATAGAAGGGGGAAGGTTATTTACTTAGATAAGGATTATGAGACAGAGGAAGGCAACTATCAGTTGGAAATACCAGACAACAACAATTCTCCTGAAATATTATTAGAAAGAAAAGAAACACAATATATTATACATGATGCAATAAACCAGCTTACCTATGAGCATAAGGAAGTGATTATTTTAAGAGACATTGAAGGCTTTAGCTATCAAGAGATTTCTGAAATACTTAAGTGCTCTGAAGGAACTGTAAAATCAAGAATAAGCAGGGCCAGAAGCAGCTTAAGAATTTTGATTACTGAAAAATTAAAGGCTTAAAGGAGGGTTAGAAATGGATTGCAAAAGCTTTGATAAATTTAGTTCTTTATATATAGATGATGTTCTTTCAAAAGAAGAAGCTATTGAATATGAAAATCACCTTAAGCATTGTGAAAAATGTAATGCTGCACATAAAAATTTAAAAACCATAGTTACTTGTGTTAACCAGATGCAAGAAATAGATTTGCCTTCCAGTTTTAATAATACCCTCCGTGAAAAGCTAAGGTTACAAGCTAATAAAACAGAATATTCACCTAAAAAGAAGTGGTTAAACCTTAGACTTGTGAAGGGTATAGCTGCTGGGGTATTAGTTTTACTGGTGACTGCAACAACCTATAGCTCATTTATGCCTAACCAATTTAGAGGTAAATCTATGCTAATGACAGATGAAGCTCCAACTGAAGCAAACTATGCTGCCGAGAGCGAACAGTTTATTGATGATAAAGTAATCATTAATGAAGATGTAGCCTTCAACGCTAATGATCAAATGAGTACTATGGCTACAGCTGAAAATTTTTCGGAATTTAAGCTTATCCATACTGGAAATATAATTATTGAAACCACAGATTTTGATAGGGTTTATAATTCAGTTTTACAATTGGTTAATGAAAATAATGGGTATATACAACAATCAGAGTCCTTTTATCGACATCTAAATAAAGAAAACCCAAAAGATTCTTTAAGGTATGCAAATATTACAGTACGAATACCAAGTGGTACCTTTAAGGGTGTATTTAATGAAATTGAATCCCTTGATAGGGTAATAAGTAGAAATACTCATACAGAAAACATAACAGAAACCTATAGAGATACTGAGACACAAGTAAAAAACTTAGAAATTCAAGAGGAACGACTACAGGAGATTTTAAGAAAAGCAGATAAGGTTGAAGATTTATTGAAAATAGAAAATGAGCTATCCAGAATAAGACTAGAAATCAATAGGTATAAAGGCACTTTAAAATCCTATGACCGACTGGTGGAAATGTCAACTATTCACCTTGAAATTAATGAGGTAAAGCCATCAATATTAAAAATACAGACAGTAGATGAAGGTATATGGGGAAAAGCAAAAAATAACTTTATTCAATCGGTAAATGCAATTATTATGACTGGTCAAAAAAGCTTCGTTAGTTTGTTCGGGTTACTACCACATCTTTTAATAATATCTGCTCTGATAGTCCCATTAGGATGGTATTTACTAAAAAAATATAAGAAGGGAAGGTAGAAAAAAATGAAAAATTTAACAGTTAAAAAGGGTCCTTTTATAATCCTTATGGTGTTACTACTTGTTAGCATCTTCTTTCTAGGTGGGTTTTCTTCGAGTGTGGCAAAGGAAGAAATAAATACTGATTCTAAAAGTGAAATCAGTGTAAGCGGAACAGGGGTAATTCAGGTAAAACCAGATATAGGTATTATAAACATTGCTATAGAAACCTTAAATGTGGATTCTGAAGCTGCACAGGATGAAAACACAGAGCTTTCAAATAAGCTGGTAGATGCACTGGCAAAAGAAGGTATAGCTGAAGAGGACATTAAAACCTCATACTACAACATGTATCGTGAAAGAATCTATAATAAAGAAAATGGAAAAGAGCAAGATGGCAAGTATAGAGTTCTACATTCCTTTCAAGTTACAGTAAAGGACATTAATAAAGTAGGTGCTATTATTGATACTGCTGTAAACAATGGGGCAAATAAAATCAACAATATTAGATTTGCTGTATCAGAGCCTGAAAAATATTACTTAGATGCTCTAGCTGCTGCAGTTGAAAATGCTGAAGGAAAGGCAAAAACCATAGCAAATACACTTGGTGTAAAAATCCATAAACCCTCAATGGTAGTAGAAAGGGGATATAGTGAGCCCTATGGAAAGCATGTTAACTTTAGGATGGAGGTTGCATCAGACTCTATAGCTACACCAATTACAGCTGGTGATTTAGAAATAAAAGCATATGTTAATGTAACATATAACTACTAATTTAATATATCATAAAAGCCTAGCGGCCCTTCGTAACTGTATCTACGAAGGGTTAGCTAGGCTTAATAGCTTTGTGGAGTATTTAAAATTCTTTATTTGATTTCAATAGAAATTGTATATAATAATTAACGATAGGTTGTACTATGGATTTAATAAATGTTAAAATATTAATACTAGGATATTACCTTTTGAAGGGATGATAACAAATGATAAAGGATCGAATAGTAATAATTGATGGGAATAGCTTAATAAACAGAGCCTTTTATGCACTACCACCACTGGTGACAAAGGACGGAAAATATACAAATGCAATATACGGATTCTTAACAATGCTAAGTAAGGTTTATGATGAATACGATCCAGAATACATAGGGGTAGCCTTTGATCTTAAGGCTCCAACCTTTAGACATAAGGAGTATGGAGATTACAAGCTAGGAAGAAAAAAAATGCCTCCAGAGCTGGCACAACAAATGGAGCCACTAAAGGAGGTTTTAGATGCATTAAACATATATAGAGTTGAAGCAGAAGGCTTTGAGGCCGATGATCTTATAGGGACATTATCTAAGCTTTGTGAAGAAAAGGGTATGGAAAGCTTAATTGTAACAGGTGACAAGGATGCCCTTCAGCTTGCATCTCAAACAACTAAAATACTTATTACTAAAAAGGGTATATCCAACCTAGAGATTTATGATGACAAAAAGCTTTATGACGTTTATGAGTTAACACCACAGCAATTTATTGACTTAAAGGGATTAATGGGGGATAAATCAGATAACATACCTGGAGTACCAGGAGTAGGTGAGAAAACTGCATTAAAGCTACTAAAGGAATTTGGTTCTATAGATACGCTTATTAAGAATTCAAATAAAATAACAGCTACAAAGCTTAGGGAAAAAATAGAAAAACATGCCTCGGATGCAGTAATGAGTAGAAGATTAGCTACTATTGTTACTGATGTTCCAGTAGATATTGATATCGAGAGCCTAAAAAGAACAGAAGGACATTATGATTACATAGTAGAGCTCTTTAAAAAATATGAGTTTAATAGCTTGATTAACAAGTTTGCAATACAAAAAAATGAGGTTAATAATGAAAAAAAGCAAAAAAATCTAATAAAAATAACTAATTTAGAATCTATGCTTAAGGCAAAGAGTAATATGATTAACGGAAGAGAAATAGCAATAAAATCATTAACAGAAGAAAGTAACATGCTAACCGATGAAATTATCTGTATTTCAATGGCCACAAGGGAAGATATATATTTTATAGACTTAAAAAACACAGATAAACCTAAAGAAATAATAGAAGCTGTAAAGGACATATTAAGTCATGAAGAAATAGAAATAATTGGTCATGATGTAAAAAAAGAAATCATTCACTTTAAACCATATGATATTACTATAAATAACATTACATTTGATACCATGATAGCAGAATATTTAATTGATCCTGCTAAGTCCTCCTATGGTCTTAAGGAACTGAGTACCTTTTACTTAAATGAAAGTATTATGGATGATGAGGAGTTAAGGGGTAAAGGGAAGAAGCAGTTAAAACCCAAAGACATAGACCCTCAAAAGGTTGAAAAATATATGTGTCAACATGTTAATGCCATTATAGAGCTTATGGGACCTATTGAAGAAAAAATAAAGGAGCTTCAATTAGAAAATCTATATTATAATGTGGAGCTGCCCCTTACTGAAG
The DNA here is from genome assembly GCF_009017275.1 of Alkaliphilus pronyensis. Taxonomy (GTDB): domain Bacteria; phylum Bacillota; class Clostridia; order Peptostreptococcales; family Natronincolaceae; genus Alkaliphilus_C; species Alkaliphilus_C pronyensis. The sequence goes on from NZ_WBZC01000003.1 coordinate 31,698, forward strand.
TTCTTGCATCAATGGAGCTAGAAGGGATAAAGGTTGATAAGGATATGCTTAATAGGTTGAAAATAGAGTTTCAAGATAAGCTAGAGGAGCTTACAAAAAACATATACTCCTTAGCAGGGGTTAGCTTTAACATAAATTCACCAAAGCAGCTGGGGGAGGTTTTGTTCGAAAGATTAGAGCTACCACCTATTAAAAAAACCAAAACTGGCTTCTCAACAAATGCAGAGGTTTTAGAAAAGCTGTATGATAAGCATGAAATTATACCGAGGATAATTGATTATAGGCAAATAGCAAAGCTGAAATCAACCTATGTTGATGGACTGCTGAACATTATTAATCCTATTACTAATAGGATACACTCCAGCTTTAATCAAACGGTTACTACTACAGGGCGTATATCAAGCACAGAGCCTAACCTACAAAACATACCAGTTAAGCTGGAGATGGGACGAAGACTTAGAAGGGCCTTCACAGCAGAGGAAGGCTATAGGTTTGTTGATGCCGATTACTCACAAATTGAATTAAGGGTTTTAGCCCACATATCAGGGGATGAAAACTTATTAGATGCCTTTGATAAGGATCAAGATATTCACACTAGAACAGCAGCAGAGATTTTTGATGTTGATATGGAAGATGTAACACAAGAGATGAGAAGTAATGCTAAGGCAGTTAACTTTGGTATAGTTTATGGAATCAGTGACTTTGGACTTGGTGAAAACTTAAATATTTCAAGAGCTAAGGCAAAAAAATATATTGACAGCTATTTAGAAAAGTATGGTAGCGTAAAAAAATATATGGGTGACAGCGTAAAGGCTGCTAAGGAAAAAGGATATGTTAAAACCCTTTTAAACAGAAGGCGATATTTACCAGAGTTACATTCAAGTAATTTTAATATACGTTCCTTTGGAGAAAGAATTGCAATGAATACACCAATACAAGGAAGTGCAGCCGATATCATAAAACTAGCTATGGTAAAGGTGTATAAAGCTTTAAATGAAAAACAACTAAAATCAAAGCTAATTTTACAGGTCCATGATGAGCTTATTGTTGAAGCTCCACAGGATGAGCTGGATATAGTTAAGGAATTACTTAAGGAGTGTATGGAGACTGCAATAGAACTAAAAGTTAGACTAAAGGCAGATTTGTCCTACGGAGATACCTGGTATGATGCAAAATAGACTAACAGACTTATTGATGTTATATAAGGGTGAATAATAATGAGTAAAACAATAGGCTTAACAGGTGGTATAGCAAGTGGTAAAACCACTGTATCAAAAATATTAGAGCTATTAGGTGCCATCATTATCGATGCAGATTTAATAGCCAGAGAAGTAGTAAAAAAAGGCACTCCAGCTCTTAAAAGTATAGAAGCTGTTTTTGGTAAAGAGTTTATTACCAAAGATGGAGAGCTAAATAGAAAAAAGCTAGGGGTGCATGTCTTTAGTAATAAGAAAGCATTGGAAAAACTAAATAGCATAACTCACCCAATAATAATAAACCATATACAAAATCAAATAATAGAGCTGAAGAAGAATAACAGTAATTCAATTATAGTTTTAGACGCTGCCCTTCTTATAGAAATGAAGCTAACATCCCTTGTAGATGAGGTTTGGGTTGTAGCAGTAACCTTCGAAGAGCAACTTAAGAGACTAATGGAAAGAGATGGACTTTCAAAAAGGCAAGCTATAGACAGAATTAATTCTCAAATGAACATTGAAGAGAAAAAAGCATATGCAGATAAAATAATTGATAATTCAGGAGGTCTATCTCAGCTAGAAGCCCTAATTATTAATATATGGAAAAATATAAAAGATTAATGATACTTCGGAGGGATTGGATTTGATTATCTTTGTAAGCAAAAAAGCCCGTTTTTTAATAATATTATTAATTATATTTATAGCAGGAATACTGTTACTTAATAATGCAGACTGGATACTAAAAACAATCTATCCAATTCATTATCAAGAGTATATAGAGAAGTATTCTGAAATATATAATCTTGATCCTTATCTTGTGGCAGCAGTTATTCGTAACGAAAGCAGCTTTAACCCAAAGGCAACTTCCCCTAAGGAAGCTAGGGGATTAATGCAAATAGCCCCAATAACAGGAGAATGGGCATCCGAAAAGCTTAAAATTGATAACTATTCAGTGGAAAGGTTATATGAGCCTGAGCTAAACATAATGATTGGTTGTTGGTATTTAAATATCCTTTATAGAGAATTTGGAGATAACCTACAACTAATAATTGCAGCTTATAATGCAGGTAATGGAAATGTAAGTCGCTGGTTGACTAATTCCGAATACAGTAGTGATGGGAAAAAGTTAGATGTTATACCCTTTGGTGAAACTAAAGCTTATCTTGAAAGAGTAAATAGAGATTATAATAGATATAGAATAATATATAAAGAGGGAGCAAAGGGATTTTTAAAATACCTAATGCAATATACCTTATTTTAGCAAGTTGTATTTATCTATTTAAACAAACCAGCAAATAATATATAATGGAATAGATATTGATTTTTAAAACATTGTTACTTTTAAAGGGGGACATACTTTGATGAAACAGAAGAATATTATTTTAATGCTGTTTTTAAGCTTAGCTTTATTTTTAACAGCATGCAATCAAGAAACTGTCATAGATGAGGTGCCTGAAGTAGAAGAAGAACCTATAGAAAACTTGGAACCAGTCGAGGGAGGAACACTAAAGCTATCAGTAACTAGATTTAATAATTTTAATCCTTTATTCGATAATAGTAGAGGAATAAAGCAGCTACAAAACATAATTTATGGCGGCTTAGTTAAATATAATAAGAACCTAGAGCTAGAGCCTGCATTAGCTGAATCATGGGAAATATCAGAAAATGGTCATGCGATTGAGTTCAAATTAAGAGATGATGTTAAATGGCACGATGGACAACCATTTACAGTAGAGGATGTACTTTTTACTTTTCAAGTTATAAAGGGTAATAGAGAATTAGTTCAAAATACTTCAGTATATACAAAGAGTATACAGCAAATATCTGATATGGGTATGTTAGATGATAATAAACTAAGGGTGACATTTACAAGACCCTTTAGCAATGGACTAGAGGTAATGACATTTCCTATATTACCAAAGCATTTATTTCAGCAGGGTAACGAAGATAAGCTGGAAAGCTCTGCTTTCCCTATAATAGGAACAGGTCCATACAAGCTTGTAAACTATGATTCATTAAAAAATATGGAGTTGGAAAGAAACAATGACTACTGGGGAAAGACCCCCTATATTGATGCTATTCATGTGAACATAGTACCGGATATAGATGCACAGCTTTCACAATTTGAAAATGGTGAAATAGACTTGGCAGAGGCTATATCTATTGATTGGGGAAAGTATTTAGATGACGACAATGTTGATGTTTATGAATATGTAAGCAACTATTATGAGTTTATTGGTTTTAACTTTAGAAATGAAATAGCTAATAATATTGCCATTAGAAAAGCAATAGCCTTTGGAATAGATAGACATAAATTGGTTAATAACATATATTTAGGACATGGAACTGTAGCTGATGTACCAATATTTCCACAATCATGGCTTTACAATGAAAAAAGCTTAAAGTATGGATATGATGTAAATCAGGCAGCTACACTTCTTGAAGAGATTGGATATAGGCTTTTAGAAACAGAAGAGGATATAATTCGAAGGAATGAAGAGGGGGAAAAGCTTAAGCTTACCCTAATAACTAATAAGGATAACCTGTTAAGGGAAAAAACAGCATATTTTATTAAGGATGAGCTAGAGGTAATAGGAATAGAAGTAGAAGTACAATTACTGGAATGGGAAGAGTTAAATGAAAGAATAAAAACAAATACCTATGACTTAATACTTGGAGGCTGGGAATTAAGTATAGGACAAGATTTATCCTTTGCCTTCCATTCAAGCCACCTAGATGATACAAACTTTATTGGCTATAGTAATGAAGATATGGACAATCTATTGGTTGAAGCCTTTAGGTCCAGCAATAGAGAAGAAAAGAAAGAAAACTATGAAGCATTACAAATCCATATCTCCAATGAATTACCATACTTTAGTCTATTCTTTCAAAATAGAGCTTTACTAGTTAATGATAGAATTAAGGGAGATATAGAACCCCATATGAATAACAGGTTAAATGGAATAGAAGATTGGTTTATAGAAACAAAATAGAGTAAATAGAATAAAGCAAATAAAATAAAGGGGCTGGGTTTTTGGCCCCTTTTATATTATAGCTATAAGCCAGTTGACTTTTAATAATGTGGGTATTATAATATTAAAGTGCTAATTAAATAAAGGCGAGTGTGCTGGAATCGGCAGACAGGCACGTTTGAGGGGCGTGTGTCAATAGACGTATGGGTTCAAGTCCCATCACTCGCACCAAATCACACCATTTTCTAAAAGGAGATGGTTTTTTATATATAACTTAAAATCAAAAAAAGATACTTTGGTATTATTTTTAAAATCTACTAACCTTTTAGCAGGTTTTTTTTATATAATATAGAAGTATTTACATTAGATAACAGTTTTTCATAAGATTTTCTTGATGAATTTTGGTTAATTTTGTATAATGTTATTATAAGCTGTAAAAATATTGAAAAACCAGTTATTAACTATTAATTAAAACTAAGGGTGTGTAGCCGTGGAAAATATAAACCTAACTAATTATAATATTGTTGATACCTTTAAGGAAACAGAAAAGCAGAAAATATATATTGGTAACAGCCTAGAGATAGATAAAAAAATGGTTATTATAAATGCTATAAATGATAGGTCTATTATGGATGAAATAAAGGCTATAGAAGAGTCATTTCTTTTATCTACACTAAATAACCTTGTAGATATAAAAAAAGAAGAGGATAAAATAATTTTAATAACAACCCTGAATGATGCAACACCGCTGGAAGCCTATGTTGAAGACAATACCTTATCCTTGAAGGAACGTATGGATTTAGTACTGGAGTATCTAAAGCATATAGTTAAATATGACCAACTGAGTAATACCCTAAAGAGTATGCTGGTGGACGAAGCACAGGTGGTTGTAGAGAAAAATGGCAGGCTAGCCTTTGATGAAGTATTAATTATTGATAGCGAGGAAAATACTTTAGATTTTGGCTCAATAGCAAGAAAAATTGGAACAGTATTTTATAAAATATTGTTTTACGATGGTATAGAGACCAATAATCCTATGATTACAGAGGAGCTAAATAGGTTTATAGATGACCTTCAACATAATAATCAAGCCTTTAATAGCATAGAAGGATTAATGGAGGAGTATAGAAAGCACTATATATATTACATATGTATGAATAATATTAATAAAGAGGAAGATAATGAGTTACCAAAGAAAAAACCTTTTTCAGGCTTTGAATATGGTGGTAAGCCTAAAACTAGCAAAACAAAAAATGCAGTTATAGTTTCCTTTATACTTATCCTAATGATAATAGGTATTGCTTTAGGAATGAGGCATTTAACACCAGTAGAAACCCTCCAGCAGCCCTCAGAGGAAGAAACTAATATAGCAAAACCTATTGCTGAATTTACAGTAGAAAAGGATGGACCCCATTGGAGATTTATAAGCAATAGTACACCTTCAAAAAACAACACTATAGATGAATACACCTGGGAAATCAGAAAAAATGGTATATTATTGAAGGCTTTAAAAGATAAGGATTTAAAATTAGACTTCAAAGAATCTGGAATATATGAGGTTTCACTTCAGGTTAGAGACAGCAACAATGAATGGAGTGATAAATTTTCAAAACACGTAGAAATTACGCTAGAAGATAGTGAAGAAAATGCAGAAGGCAATATATCATCAAAGAACCTTTACACAATAAACTATAAAGAGGATGAAATTACAATAGATACTAGTATTTTTAGAAAGGACAGTTTTTCCTACAGAATTGACAATAATACAACGTCAGCTGTTCTAGCCTTAGAGGATATCGAAATTGAATCCGGTGGTTTTTTAACCTTTTGGATTTTAGGTACTAAAGATGATAAAGTTAATATAGATATACAGCTGTTTGACAAAAACCAGAAATTAACTGGAGCTGATAGTATTACCCACAAGCTACAATCCCATAATAATTGGGAAATGGTAACACTCCAAGTGGCACAAGCAAGTAAAGTAAGAATTGTACTGTCACAATTCAGCAACACATTATGGATAGATGATATACAGTTAGAACTATTGAAATAATGGCTATAAAATTATTACATTTATAGTCATTATATTTTTGTCATTTTATTTAGCAATAATGTTTTCCTTACCCCAATAAAATGTTGTATAATATAGGCAAGTTTAATAAGTAAACACATTTCATACAATTTTAAGGGGGTTATATTTTGAATCAAAGAAGATTAGGTAATATAGCTGTAATATCTGCTATAATCATTTTTTCACTTAATTTTATTAGTATGAAATATCTTGTTAAGTATATTCCTCCCTTTGGTTTGATTTTTTTGAGATTTGCATTGGCTTCAATATTTTTTAACATAGTTATTTTATTCAGAAAAGAGAAGCATATAATAAAAAAGGATGACAAAAAAAAGGTTGTTTTAGCAGGCTTTGTGGGAATAGTAATATACTACTGCTTTCAAACTATAGCCCTAATCTATATATCAGCCTCACTTGCAGCCCTTATATGTGGTTTAATACCAATTTTCACTTTGCTTACTAAGGTTTTTATTGATAAGAGAAGGCTAGCTTTATCTGAGCTATTAATATTCTTAATATCAATAGTAGGGGTGTTTTTAGTATTAGATATGGGATTAAAGGAGCTATTCAGTTCCTCAGAAATAATAGGATTCTTATATATGCTACTGGCGGTTTTAAGTTGGATAGTATACACAATACTAACATACAGCCTGCAGAACAGTTACGATACCCTTACCTTAATTAGTAAGCAATTTAATGCTTCAACCATTATATTACTTATAATATCAATTATTGATCTTCCTAAAATGTTAATTGCCTTTAAGCAGGTTGAAATCTTACCTATACTAATTGGAAATCTACTTTTCGTAGGTATTATCTGTTCAGCATTAGGGTATTTCTTTTATATCTACGGTATGGAAAAACTAGGTGTTGAAATTTCCTCACTATATATGAATTTACTACCGGCCTTAACTGCTATAATTAGCTATTTTGTTTTAGATGAAATCTTAAATACAAAGCAAATTATTGGAATTGTAATTGTGCTCATTTGTCTTTATGTGAATGGATATATAGACTTAATGAAAGCAAAAAACAATACACCCAATACAGAGCTTCAAAAAGCCTAGATTTGTAATAAATCTAGGCTTTTTGAACTTAACTGCTTTTAATTTTATTTAAGTTTTTTAACTTTCATTTTTGCTTTTAGTTTTTATTGTTCTTAATTATGATTTGTAATTTTTAACTTTTAATTTTTAGTTTTTAATTACGTCTTCTTGTTTCCATATTACATATTCCATATTACCTATTCCATATTACCTATTCCTTATTACCTATTACCTATTACATATTACTTGCTTTTATGGTTTAACACTCAACATTCAACAATTCTTTTATGTTTTTCACTTTTCACTTTTCATTTTTAATTCTTAATTCTATGATTGTCTTTTATCTTTTGATTTTTGATTTTTCCATTTTCAATTTAATCTTTTAGTTTTTCACTTTTCACTTTTCACTTTTCACTTTTAACTCTGCTTTTTATTTTTCAATTTGTTACAAGCTTCCTCCATAGGTCAAATACCGCCATACCCACTCAAAGGGTCCGTACTTGTATTTGCTCAACCAAGCTTTACTGAAGAATATTTGTCCAATATAAATTATAATGGTAATTAATATACCTGTTGCAAGATTGGCTTTATTTAACAGACCAAATCCATAGCCATAGAATAATATTGAACATAGAATACATTGCACTAAATAATTTGTTAGTGCCATTTGTCCCATATAGCTTAGGGGCATAAGTAGGCTTTTGATGTTAGTTTTATGATATAGAAGGACTAAGCTGGTAATATAAAACAATGATAGGAAAACAGTAGCTATCTCACTAAAGAAAGTTATAGAGCCACTATAAAACAGTCTATTAACAACTATAGCCTCAAACTGAATTAGCACATAGACTAGGGTAGATAAAAGTCCTACTATACCAGCTGTTTTCCATACTTTTTTTATAAATCCTAAGTTACCTTTAATATCCTCAAATATTTTTCTTTTACCTACATAAAAACCAATAAGAAACATACCAAGAATCTTAGGTATTAACACAACAAGGCTCATTGCAACTAAGCTAAGTTCATTTTGCAATCTATAGGATACTACCTCTATAAATGAGCCATTACCATATACATCTAAGGATTCCTCCGCCTGCATTTGAGTTTGGGCATTATATGCACTTATTGTTTCTTCATCAAGAAACTCATACATTAAATCATTTGATAGCATAAAGAAGCTGTACAATATAATTGAGATTGACAGTAGGGCTATCATCCAATTTCTTATAGTTTTAACCCTGCAGTTTTTAAATAGGATTAATAGAAAACCTATAATTCCGTATGCATGCAAAATATCTCCGAACCAAACTAATGTAAAATTTAACATTCCAAAAAGAAATAGAAAAAATGAGCGTCTAGCAAAGAGTCTTCTTGGGCTATTTGTTTTCGCCTCAGCCCTATCCATAAATATATAAAAGCCTAAACCAAATAGAAAAGAAAAAATTGTGTAAAACTTACCCTCTGCAAATATTTGAATGAATAATGAAGATATTTTATCAGACAAGGCAGTAAGCTGTAGTGGATTAGCCAGAGGTGATACACCAGCTATCTCCTCCATTAAAGTTGAATTAAACATTGCGATGTTTACCAGCAGTACTCCAAAAAGTGCGAAGCCCCTTACTATATCCAATTCTTTAATTCTTTCCCCTGCCGACACTGGTTTAACAGTTTTTGTATTGGTCAATTTTATTCCTCCTTTTACCTTTTTCATAATTATATCAAATAGTAAGAAACTTTAGTATCTACTTTTACAGAGGGATTGTTAAATATCATTTAAAAAAATAATATATATTATCAAAACAGCTGAATATCATAGCATTTAAATTTACAAATATATAGTATATAATTATCTATAGTATATAATATTTAAACTATAAAGAGATGGGGTAAAGCAATGGAAAACCAAGCTAGCTTAAGCAAAAATGACAACAAAAAAATAGGGATACTATATGGAACTATAGCCTTTATAGCATGGGGATTTCTTCCATTATATTGGAAGCTGTTAAATCAAATACCAGCCCTAGAGATATTAGCCCATAGAATAACCTGGTCCTTTGTATTTGTCACCATCCTCCTTTTATTAAAAGGGGATTTTAAAAGGCTGAAGGAAGTGTTTAAAAGCAGAAAAAATACAGTGTTAATAATTTTTGCCTCTGTATTTATAACAGTTAACTGGTTTACATATATTTGGTCAGTAAACTCTAATTATGTGGTGCAGGCAAGTATGGGCTATTATATCAATCCGTTGGTGGTATCCCTTTTAAGCATGCTAGTGTTAAAGGAGCGGTTTAATGCTGGACAAATGATAGCACTAATTCTTGCAACTATAGGTGTTTTAGTATTAACTATTCAGTATGGCAGAATTCCATGGATAGCATTAATATTAGCAACAACCTTTGCCTTTTATGGATTAACAAAAAAGCTTCTTACAGTTGACTCAATTACTGGATTAGCCCTTGAAACAATGATTATAACTCCTGCTGCTTTGTCCTTTATAATTTATAGACAAGTAACTGGAGTAGGCAGCTTATCAACTATTCCAATACCAGTATTGATTTTATTAATGCTTTCAGGTGTAGCTACTGCTACTCCCCTCCTTTGGTTTGCAAAGGGGGCACAAATGGTGGAGCTTTCAACAATAGGCTTTTTACAGTATATAGCACCAACCATCAGCTTGTTTTTAGGAATATTTCTGTTTAAAGAGGAGTTTTCTCAAACACACTTTATTAGCTTTTCGTTTATTTGGGTAGCTTTAATAATTTATACTATATCCATAACAAGGGGTAATATATATAAAATAAAAGAAAAGTCAGAGGCTGTTTCTGCTAAAAAACCAAGCATGTAATCAAAGAAGTTGTTTTCCAAAAGAAATTGAAGGGAGAATATTATGGAATTAATTGATATACAACATAAAATAAAACAATTCACCAATGAAAGAAATCGGTCGTTCTCTTTTCGCTTATTTGCTTAGCAAATGAAACAGAAACAAATTTACAGGAAGCATTGTTTGGAGTTTTAGAAAAATATGAAAAAAGGTTTAAAGACAAAGGAAATATTGGGTCTTTATGATATCAGCATAAATAAAATATAATAGTGAGGTGTCTACATGAGAAAAACTATATGGAGTATGATTATAATAATTGTAGCTGTTACTATCTTTACCAGCACTGCTTTCTCTAACTCTGGTCCTGTTTATTGGGGAGGGAAATCAGCTTCTGATATATTGTTAGTTGATAGCAACTCACCTATAACTGTTACAAGTGAAAACCTAACCTTTGATTTTTCCAAAAATCAAATACCTGACCACACTATTCATGGGGAAGTTACTGCTGAGTATGTTATGGTTAATCCTACAAATGAAAGCCAGACTGTACTGATGGCTTTTCCTTTTATTTCACAAATTAGAAGCTTAACAACTGACGATGTACGAATATATGCTGATGACAAGCTGCTAGACTATGATATTTATATAGGAGATATTATTAGAAGCAGCGCAACAGAAAGTAATAAAGAATCAACCTTTAGCTTTACTAATATAGTTAATAACATCACAAATGAGCCCTATAAAGCAGAGAGCTTTGCCAAAAATGAAAGGAGGAGGCTCTATACCTTTAAGGTAACGCCAACCACTGAGGAAAGAATTAATTTTACGGTAGATTTCTCCTTTAACCATAAGGATACCAAAATAGTATCGGATGGATTTAATAGGTATGAGAGAAAAGGTGATGAAGTCAAAATTGCAGCATGGTGCTATGAAGAAGAAAGCCTAGAGCTATTCCTATTGGGAAAAGATGTTGATTTTGAAGTAAATGCATATTCTGATGGTGAACTAAGTGAAGAGACAGACCTGTTTACATATAATGTTACTACTGAAGAAGTTGAATTAGAGTCATATATAATGGATTATATTGGAGAGGAAAATCAAGCTGCAAATAAAGAAATGTTTGCAGATTCACAAATATATAACTTGTATGCACAGTCTTTAGATGAGCTATTTTCACATGGAAATGGATACTGCGTTGAGTTTGATATAATAGAGCAACAACATTTTCAACGATTATTAACCCTTGCTTATACTGTTGAATTTCCACCCAACAGTGAAAAAAAGGTATCGGTTAATTATATGACAACTGGAACAATGGATAAAACAGAAACCGTTTATCCCTTATATACCTTTGACTATATTTTAAATCCTGCAAAAAATTGGAGGGATTTTAAGAATCTAAATGTTAAGATAATACCTCACCCAGATGCACAATATTTAGTGGAGAGTAATATTGAGTTCATAAAGGAAGAAAACAACACATATACTGCAAAGCTTGAGAATCTACCAGAAAATGATCTTACCTTTACTTTGTATTCTGACGAAGAAATCACAGCTATAGATAGATTAGCAGGTGACATATATAATAGGTTTGGCTATCTAACCCCCATTGTAATAATACTAATAGTTTTAACAATAGTAACATTAATTATTGTGGCAATTATAAGAAAAAAACAGCATAAAGCTTAGGTTTGAGGATAGTTTATATTAAAATTTAGTATCTATATAGGAACCTAGAGGATTATATGGTATTATATAATAAATAAATGTTAAAGGGGGTAATTAACATTTTTTTTATTGGTGGAAAAAGCTTTAAATGCAATATTACTCTTAAGGTAGAGTTTGAAGAACTATGAAGAAGACAACAGCTTGTATATAAAGGAAACTTAGTTCAGATGGAGTTTAACCCCACCTGAACTCTAGTTCCGTTTACTTTCTAGCTTGGCGGCACTTATCCCTCGCTTAAGAAGCGGATGTGTTAGTAACGCCGCTGAGATAAAATGGAGGTTGTTTAAATGTATGTTATTATTGTTGGAGCAGGTAAACTAGGGTATAAATTAGCAGAATCATTTTCCCATGTAAATAATAATGTTGTGATTGTAGATACAGATAACGGAGCTTTACAACGTGTAAGTAATCATATAGATTTACTCACGGTTAAAGCCAATGGTGTAAAGTTATCTGTTTTAGAAGAGTTAGGTGTAAAAAATGCTGATTTACTAATATCTGTAACAAGTAGTGATGAAACAAATATGTTAATTTGTACAACAGCAAAAAAGCTTGGCTGTAAAAGAGTTATTGCCCGTATTCGAAATCCAGAGTATGGTAATCAAATGGATTTTGTTAAAAATAAACTGGAAATAGATTACATTGCAAATCCTGAATTAGAGACAGCCAAAGAAATAACTAAATATTTACTGAAGGGCGATGCCATACACATGGAGGATTTTGCTCGAGGTAAAGTTGTTATGGCAGATTTCCGCGTAAATAGCCTTAACAATATGAAGGGTAAAAAGCTTAAAGAGCTTGAGATATCTAAACCTGTCTTAATTGTTGCTATATCAAGAGATGGTGAAATGATAATACCCCATGGTGATACTGAATTAACACAAAGAGATATTATATACGTTATTGGAGAGAAGGAAAATATTAATACCTTTTCTAAGTTTTGGGGCGCGCCTGTAGAACGAAAGCATGTAAAAAAAGCTATGATATTAGGTGGGGGAAAGGCTGGATTCTATCTTGCAAGAAAGCTTATAGCTAGTGGAGTTTCAGTGAAAATAATTGAAAGAAATAAAGAAAGATGTAAATATTTAGTGGAAGAACTCAATAATGCATTAGTAATACAAGGAGATGCTACAGATCAACAGCTTATTTTAGACGAAAACATTTCAGATATGGATGCTTTAATATTATTAACTGGCTATGATGAGGAAAATCTTCTTCTATCACTTTTAGGTAAAAAATACGGAGTCAGCAAAGTAATAGCTAAGGTTAGCAGACCAAATTATATACCAATTATTGAACAGCTGGGAATAGATGTGGCAATAAATCCTATAATGATAACAGCTGGTGGTATATTAAGGTATGTACAAGGTGGGAAGGTTGAATCCATTTCAATGCTATTGGGAGGACAGGCAGAGGTACTTGAAATAATTGCTCCAAATAATTCTAAAGTTATAGGAGTACCCTTATCCAAGCTGGAGCTGCCAAAGGGAATTATAATTGGAGCTATAGTAGATAATGGTAAAGTTACTATTCCTAATGGAAATTCAATTATAAATCCAGGAAACCGCTTAGTTGTATTCTGTCTACAATCGGAGATAAGCTCACTAGATAAGTACTTTTATAGAACCAAAGGGGGACTACTAGATGAACTACAGAAGAGTTTTAAAGGTCTTAGGAAGTCTGCTTCTATTTGAAGCACTAACCTTAATTCCCCCCTTAGCAATATCTATTTATCATAATCAACATGATAGACAAGCATTTCTTTATACAATTGCTATTATATTAGCCTTTAGTATACCGATGTCCTTGCTTCCGCAGAAATCCAATAGAATTAAAGCAAAGGAAGCCCTTTCAATTGTTACATTAGGCTGGCTTCTTGTAGCCTTTTTTGGATCTTTACCCTTTGTTTTTTCAGGCAGTATTCCATCTGTTATTGATGCATTCTTTGAAACGGTATCAGGTCTTACCACAACGGGAGCAACAATAATAGAAGATATAGAGGTATTACCACGTGGAATATTGTTTTGGAGGTCTTTTACCCATTGGATAGGCGGCATGGGGATACTGGTATTGACATTAGCCATTTTACCTACTATAGGTGTTGGTGGATTTCAAATATTTAAGGCTGAAAGTCCAGGCCCTATTTCAGATAAGCTAGTACCTAAAATGAAGGATACTGCGAAAATTTTGTATAGTGCCTATTTAGGAATAACCGTAATACAAACTGTTATGCTGTACTTTGGAGGACTATCACTATATGAAGCATTGGTTCATACCTTTGGAACAGTAGGTACAGGAGGATTTTCTACTCGTAATGCAAGTATAGGAGCCTTTAATTATAGCAGCTATATAATTATGGTTATATCATTTTTTATGATTGCTTCTGGTGTTAATTTCTCTTTATATTATGAGATGTATAAGGGACGTTGGAGAAATGTATTAAAGAACTCTGAGTTTAGAGCATATATGTCGATAATATTTATTAGCGTGCTATTAATAACAGTTAATTTGAATGGTTTGTATTCTTCAGTTTTTGAAACATTTAAGCATTCCCTGTTTCAAGTTGCATCCATTATAACTACCACTGGCTACACAACAGCAGATTTTGATCAATGGAATAGCTTTAGTAAAGCAATACTCTTCACCTTAATGTTTGTGGGTGGATGTGCTGGGTCAACCGGTGGTTCAATTAAGGTTATCAGATTAGTAATACTGTTTAAGCTAGTAAAGCGAGAGATTAAAAAAATACTACATCCTAATGCATATGTGCCAATTCAAATAAATAAAAAAATGGTTTCTAATGATGTTGTAGCAAGCATAACAAGCTTTTTCTTTTTATATCTAGTTATTTTTGCAGTAGGCACCCTGCTTATTTCCTTAGAGGGAGTTGGTTTTATTACAGCTTCTAGTGCCGTAGCTGCAACATTAGGGAATATAGGTCCAGGCTTTGAAATGGTAGGACCTACCATGACCTACAGCCACTTTTCTATTCCTAGTAAGCTTTTATTATCATTAATGATGTTATTTGGTAGACTTGAGCTATTTACTATTTTTGTTATGTTAATGCCTAACTTTTGGATAAATGAGTAATCTATAGCTTAACCCCAAAAAGCAAATAGTAACTTGAGATACTAACTGTTATCTAGTCTTGTTTGTAGTTTTATAACAAAAACAATAGTCAAAATTTGATAAATGTACACAAAATTGTACACATCGACATAAATCGACACATTACCCTTTGATATGATGCTATAATATTTGAAAGATTCAAAATCCTATATAAATAAATACCTATGAAGATAATGGCAAACTTTTTGAAAGAAAAGGACGCAAAGCTATGGGTCTAAGGGATAAAATATCCTATGACAGCCAAGTTGCCTAATTAGATTATGCAATTTTGGAGACGACCTATCGTCTCTTTCTTTTTACATATTTTAATTCTAATAGTTTAAGCTTTTTTATGTGCTTAAGAAGGGAGCTGAGGGCATTCATTGAATTTGAGGTAGTAAATAACAGGAAAACGTATACCCATTTAATTATTACAAAGCTAGGAGTGAATAATATTGAAAAAATTGAAGTTTAGAATTGCTTTAGCCTTTACACTAATAAGCCTGTTACTATTTTTAACCACAGGCGTAGCTGCATCCTTATTCGCAAAGGGGTCATTAATTGATGTTTCTGAAATTCTAAGTAATGAAGTGGTAAACTCTAATGCTGATACTATATCAGAGTTCTTAGCTGCCCGTATAAGTGAGCTAAAGCATATAGCACAGTATGATGACTTAAAAGACATGAATCTTGAAGAATCAATGGATTATCTTATTCGTGTCGCTGAGGACAGTGAATATGAATCTATAGCCTTAGTTAAGCCTAACGGACAGGCATGGGCAACAACTGGTGCAACCTTAGACCTATCAAAAAGTCCCTATATGAAGGAGATTTTTGAAAATGGAGCAAGCAACTATGTTTCCGATCCATTTCTAGCAAAGTCTACAGGTAGCATTATTGTTTCAGTAGCTCAGGTTATTGTTGATGATTATGGAAATAAGGTTGGTGTTTTATCAGCAGCATTAACATTAGACAAAATAACAGAAATATCAGAGGCCATTAATATCGAAGACAAGGGCTTTGGCTGGATTATAAATCAAAAGGGTTTAATAATAGCCCATAGGAATCCTGAGGTAGCAATGATAGAGGATATTGTTGACTACGAGGATGGAGTTTATAAGGAGCTAAAGGCTTATAAAGATGAGTTGTTTGAAAATCCCTTCGGTGTAATAGAACCAACTATAAATGGACAAGAGGTTTATCTTTTTTATTCAGCAATAGATAATACACAAAATTGGAGGCTAGTGGTGGAAATACCCAAGGGTGCTCTTTTAAGTAATATATCAGCCTTAAATAATAATCTTGGTATGCTAATTTTAGTAATAGTACTTATAATGACTACTGCTGCATTCTTAATCTCTAATATTATAACAAAGCCTATTACTGAAATAACAAAATATAGTGAAAAGGTTTCAAAGCTAGACTTTACAGACGATATTCCTAAAAAGCTATTAGATCGTAAGGATGAAATCGGGGCCCTATCAGTATCCTTTAACAATATTCTACTTAATTTACGGAGCTTTATAAAGAATATTGCAGAAAACTCCCAGTACTTGACAGCCTCATCACAGCAATTAACGGAAACTAGCCAACAATCAACTATGGCAGCAGAAGAGGTTGCTAAAACAATTGAAGAAATAGCGAGGGGGGCCAATGATCAAGCTAAAGACACTGAAAAAGGAGCTTTAAATATTGATGAGCTTGGAAGGCTTATTGAAAAGGATCAGAACTATATGAAGAAGCTGAATTCCTCAGTTGAAGATGTATCTAAGCTTAAAGAGGCTGGTTTAGGAATTGTACAAGACTTGGTGGAAAAAACAATGGCAAGCAATAATGCCACCAAAGAGGTTCATGATATTATTCAAAACACAAATAAAAGTGCTGAAAGAATAGAAAATGCAAGTGAAATGATTAAAAGCATTGCTGCACAAACTAATCTCTTAGCCCTAAATGCTGCTATAGAGGCTGCTAGAGCAGGTGAAGCAGGAAAAGGATTTGCAGTAGTTGCGGAGGAAATAAGAAAGCTGGCAGAGCAATCCAATGATTTTACAGAGGAAATATCTAAAATTATTAAAGAATTAAGTATAAAAACCCTAGAGGCTGTTAGCACCATGAAGGATGTAGGAGACATAGTTACCTCTCAATCTGAGAGTGTAGAAAGCACCAACAAAAAGTTTGAGGGTATATCAAAGGCAATAGAGGACATTAAAATAATAATTGAAGAGCTTAACCTATCTGGTAAAGAGATGGATAGTAAGAAGAATGATATTATTACCATTATCCAAAACCTATCTGCTATTTCAGAGGAAAATGCAGCTGGGACTCAGGAGGCCTCTGCTTCAGTAGAGGAGCAAACGGCATCTATGGAGGAAATTGCCAACGCAAGTGAGGCTTTGGCTAAGCTAGCTCAAGAAATGCAAGCTAATATTTCAAAATTTAAATGCTAATAATTAATGTCGTGGGGACTGTGTCCCCACGACATTAATATAATCTACTAAGCTTTAACTTTTTTATTTGAGCTAACTGGTTTATAGAAACAGGTGAATATCTAAAAGAATATTGACAAGCCACCCGATTAACCTTCCAATTCTCATCCACCCATAGGCCTATTACTTCAACATCCCTATTCCAGGCTTCAACATTTCTTACCGCTTGTAAAATCTGTTTAATTTGAGTATCTTCATTTGCAGGATTACCACCACAGTCATAGTGTCCAACTATTGCTATTACCTTAGAGTTATGCTTTTCAATTGAAATTGCTACTCGTTTCTTAATAGAATCTACAGTTAATTTATTTGTGTATTCTGCTAAAATTTTGTTTGGCCCTGCCTCAGTAATCATATCTACAAAGTCTGCTCCATACTCACTCTTCATAAAATCAATTACAGGCTTTTGTGTCCTACCATCCATGCAGTTAATTGTAGTTACAAACCTATCTGTCATATTCATGTTATAAAGTCCTCCATAATTATGTAATTAACTATAATTATATGAGTTATTAATTCTCAATGCAATAAAAACTTGTGGAAGAAACGGGGTTATTGACATTTTTGTTAGTTGTCAACAACCCCATCCCCATGATATGCTGTTGACATGTTGGTCACCCCTGACATGAAGAGATAAATTTAACCATTATGAATCTTTAAAGTGATTAATGAAGGATTTCAATAGGAGATTAGAGAAATATTACTATAAAGAAAACTTAGTTCAGATGGAGTTAAAACTCCATCCGAACTCTAGTTGCCCTTATTTCGAAGCTTGGCGGCACTTATCTCCCGCTTAAGAAGCGGGAGTGTTAGTAACGCCGCTGAGATAAATGTATGCTTATTGGATGCATAAAGGAGAAATTGTATGAAATTTGATAATAAAAACAATGGATGGAAATTTGGTGAGTACAGTTATAGTGTTGATAACGGGTTATTTAAAAAAGCCTACACCAAAAAAGCAGGATATAAAACTAAAATTACTGTTATTGCATTTATATCAGTACTTATCTTTATCCTTTATCCCTTTGATTTAGAAGGCACCGCTGGCATTAAAAATCTTACAGCCGAAGATATATCTAGCATATCTTTAAATCAAGTTATAGTAATACCTAAGGGGATGGACATAGAAAATCAAGATATTTCTATGGAGGATATTGCTGAAAAAATAAAAGAACTTAGACCTTTACCACTATCTGAGTACTCAGAGGATCATGTAATATCTATGGAAGCTATTACTGATAAAAGATTTATTGAAGAGGTGCTTATAACACTATCTAATCATAAAATGAGAAAAAGACGTTTTAGTAGAGGTGTGGATTTTTTTCCAATGGACTATACAATGCCAAGTTCAACAAGACTCTCAATATATATAAATGACAGTAATAAAACACTAGTAAATATTTTTATTAGTCATAATCCACAGTATGTAAGCATCCATAAATATAGCAATATTAATGGAAATAGTAAAACAGCAAGATATAAAATATATGGAGATGGTATTGACACTCAAAGACTTTTTGAGCTAACAAAGTAATAACCCCGTCCCTCCCCCACCTTTTAGGTTGATAGTATCAATGATATAAGATAAAATAGTTTAGTAAAAAGCTTGTTTTATTAAAAATTTCATTTTGCTACTTATCTAGGTTCTTTGAAGTAATTCAAGGATTAATAGGGAATGGAGTGAAAATCTCCAACGGTCCGGCCACTGTAAGTGGGGAGAAATTCTTTTGTTAGCCACTGGAAAACTGGGAAGGCAAAGAATTAGCTTTGATCCACAAGTCAGGAGACCTGCCAAGGTAATTATGCATACAACCTTCCGAGGAAAGGAAAGTGCAGGATAATGATATGTTTAAATGTCTGGTTAGTCTTGATAAATAATCATTTTAAAGCGTTGACTTTTCTTGGAGGTCAGGGCTTTTTTATATATTGTTTTAATGGGAGGAGGAGTTCATATGAAAAAGGGTATAATAGTGGTTAGCTTTGGAACAACCCATGAGGAAACTAGAAGGCTGTGTATTGAAAGCATTGAAAAGAGGATAGCTAAGGAGTTTAGTAGGTTTGATGTAAGGCGTGCCTTTACATCAAAAATGGTAATAAATAAGTTGAAGTCTAGGGACAACCTTTTAGTTGATACTCTTGAGGAAGCATTAACTAAAATGAAGGAAGAAGGCTTTAATGAGGTTTATATTCAGTCATTGCATGTAACTCCTGGAAAGGAATATGGCGATATTGTTGAAACAGTTAGACAGTTTCAGGATCAATTTCATAAGCTAGCTTTGGGTAGACCCCTTCTGACTAAAGTAGAGGATTATAAAGCTACTGTAGCGGGCTTGAAAAAACAACTACCACAGCAGAAGCAAGGCAAAGCAGTATTGCTAATGGGACATGGAACATATCATCCAGCTAATGCTTGCTATTCATGTCTACAGAGCATAATTAATGATGAAGGCCTTAATGCTTATGTGGGAACAGTTGAGGATTATCCAGAGCTACAGGATATTCTTCCGAAGCTTAAAAAAGCTAATATTAAAGAGGCTGTTCTTATGCCATTTATGCTGGTTGCAGGAGATCATGCTAAAAATGATTTAGCAGGAGATGAAGATTCCTGGAAAACAGTTTTAGAAGATGACGGTTTTAAGGTAGAAGTGTATATGCATGGGTTAGGAGAAAATATAGAAATACAAGACATTTATATTCAGCATTTAAAAGATGCTATGGCAGAACAGTAGGTATAAAATATAGGAGGTTTGGTCTTATGAAGGGCTTCTTAAAAGGAATATGGCATCCTGTTATAGATATGAGTAAGTGTAGAAATTGTGGCTTTTGCTATGAGTTCTGTCCCAAGGGGGTATTTGTAAAATCTAATGCTGGTGTAGAAGTTAAAAATCATAGTGAATGTGTAGATGGCTGTCATGGATGTGAATGGAAATGCCCTAGCAATGCTATTAGTTTTCCAGAACCAATTACTAGGGAGTATGTTGTGAAGGTTGTTAGGTGGAGCAAGGATAAGGGGAGAGCTTATCCAGATGCTTTTGTTAATTATGCAATAAAGAATAACATTATAACTGAAGAGGATCTAAAGGATGAAGCTTTAGGCAAGTCGTAAACATGGTAGAATTAATAGTTTAAAATCAGCTAAATGTTTAATAAATAAAACGTGCTATGTATAAATAAAGCAGAGTTTATAAACTAGTTTTATTGACATATTGTTGCTGTTTAACTATAATTAAGTTAGCTAAGACAAGGCTTTATGTCTTGCTTTGAAAAGTAAATATGTAATAGGGAAGTTGGTGAAAATCCAACACGGGGCCGCCACTGTAAAGGGGAGCGTCTTGCAAATACCACTGTTCATTATTAAGAGTTTAGTGATAATGAATGGGAAGGTGCATTAACGCTGAGAACCTAAGTCAGGATACCTATTGTCTGTTTATGCTCGCGAGCCTGAGCATGGTAGGACGATAGTGTATTTGTGCTCAGTTAAAACTGGGCTTTTTTTATTGATTGCCAGAAGTTAGGTTTAAAGACATTGCTAAGACACTGATCATGTCTTAGCTTTGAAAATGTAGTAAATATCGAAGGGAGACAATATGATGAGAAGAGTACTATTGCTTTTAATGACCTTATTTATGATTTTTAGCTTGTTTGTTGGATGTACAAAAGAAGACACAGCCATACAAGAAACAGGAAGCAATGAATTAAGCAATGAAGCTAATGAAGCCAATGAAAACCATGAAGCTAATGAGGAAGACAGCGACAATAATAATTCTAATGAAACTAGCAATAATTATACAGCTTTAGCTGATGAGGTTATTGTTGAGGATGAATCAGTAACCTTTGTTGATGCACTAGACCAAGAGGTTACAATTCAGAAGAAACCAGAAAGAGTTATTTGCTTGTTTAACTCATACTTAGATTTATGGTACCTATCAGGTGGAGAGGTTATAGGTAGGATAGAGAGCAGGGATAAGGTTCCAGAAGGAGCCATGGAGGCAGAAATAGTTGGAACAATGACTTCTCCAAATATGGAAAAAATAATTTCATTGGAACCAGATTTAGTAATCTTAAGACCTGGTATGAGGGGACAAAGTGAGATTATACCCATACTAGAGGAAAATGAAATACCATATTTAGGAATAGAATATGATAATCTAGAGCAATACCTTTATGCAATTAGATTGTTTACCGCTATTAATGAAAGAGATGATTTATATCAAAAGAATGGTTTAGATATTACAAAGCAGGTAGAAGAAATAGTTAATAAAGTGCCTAAAGATGAAGAACCAACTGTTTTACTAATGTTTGCATCAACTAGAAATGTATCTGTTAAGTTTCAAAACTCATTTGTTGGGGATATGCTACATGATTTAGGTACAGTAAATATTGCATATGATGCACAATTAACCAATGAAGAAATGGAAGTATTTAGTATGGAAAAGGTAATAGAAAGAGACCCAGAGTATATACTGGTTCAAACAATGGGAGATGTGGATAATATAAAGGATAAGCTTATAAAGGATGTAGAATCTAATCCTGCGTGGGAAAGCTTAACAGCTGTTAAAGAGGGAAAATATATTTTCTTACCAAAGGATTTATACTTATACAAGCCAAATGAAAAGTATCCAGAAGCATATAGAGGGCTAGCTGAGATACTATATCCTGATACATTTTAAATCTAAGTGCTTAATGAATTGCCTCTCCTTAATGGAGAGGTATTTCATAATAGCTCTACTTATAAAGGATGATTAGAATGATGGTAATGAAAAACAAAACAAGCTCTTCAATAAAGGTTTTTGTACTTTTGATTTTGCTGGCAATTTGCATTGTTAGCTTCTTTATAAGCATAGGTAAGGGTTCACTGGATATAAGCTTTCAAGAGGTTATTAAAGCAATATTTATTGAGGACGATACTGTTAACCATAGAATAATTTTTAATGTAAGGCTTCCAAGAACTTTAGTAGCAGGACTTGTAGGAATTTGCTTAGGGGTTTCAGGAGCTATACTTCAAGGAGTTATGAGGAACCCTCTAGCCGCTCCCAATATAATAGGAGTTTCATCAGGTGCTGGACTAATGGCGTATATTATATTAATTTTATTTCCTAAATACTATTACTTAGTGCCAATTGGAGCTTTTGTGGGAGCACTGTTTGCTACACTATTGATTTATTTATTAGCATGGAAAAATGGAGTGAATCCCATGAGATTAATTCTAGCTGGCGTTGCTGTATCCTCTTTATTAGGGGCTGGCATAAGCTCATTAATGACCTTATTTCCAGATAAAGTAGCAGGGGCTGTTGGATTCATGGTAGGTGGGCTTTCCGCAAGAACATGGCCAGATTTCAATATTTTATGGCCCTATGCATTACTGGGATTAGTTCTCACATTTCTGTTTCCTAAAAAGCTAAATATACTTATGCTAGGAGATGAGATAGCAACAGGACTAGGACTAAATGTAGAAAGGACTAGGCTAATGTTTATTGCCTTTGCAGCTTTACTGGCAGCAAGTGCAGTAAGTGTTGTTGGATTATTAGGCTTTGTTGGACTAATTGTACCCCATACAGCTAGGTTAATAATAGGATCTGATTATAGATATTTGTTCCCTGCCACTGCTATTCTTGGTGCGACGGTTGTTATGCTATGTGATACAATTGCTAGACTGGTGTTTGATCCTGTAGAAATACCAGTAGGTATTGTTATGTCGTTGTTAGGAGCACCTTTTTTCCTGTTTTTATTAAGAGAAAGGAAGAGTATGGAGAGATGATTTTACATGCTAAAGATATTTGCTTAAGGTATGGTAATAAAGAAGTTGTTAAGAATGTAAGTATAACAGTCAATAAGGGTGAGGTGGTAAGCATAGTTGGCCCCAATGGCTGTGGAAAATCCACAATACTTAAAGCCTTATCCCGTTACATTAAGCCATCAAAAGGAGAAATCCTTTTAGAAGGCAAGAATATTCAGACCATTCCTACCAAAAAGGCTGCTAGGAAGATAGCTATTTTACCACAGGTAAGGAATGTACCCAATGACTTTACAGTTGAGACACTGGTTTCCTACGGTAGGTATCCTCATTTGAGCTTTGGAAACAGGCTTAAAAAAGAAGATGTAGAGACTATTGATTGGGCTATTAATAAAACCGGTATGAATCAGCTTAGAGAAAGAACCGTTGCCACTCTTTCTGGAGGAGAACAGCAAAGGGCATGGATAGCTATGGCATTAGCACAAAGACCAGAGATATTGATTTTAGATGAGCCAACAACCTTTTTAGATATATCCTATCAGCTAGAAATATTAGAATTGGTTAAGGAGCTAAATAAAGCCCTAAGCTTAACAATTATTATGGTTTTACACGACATAAACCAAGCCATACGTTATTCCCATAGAATTTATGTAATTAAAAATGGTGAGGTATATAGCCATGGAGATTCCAAAACCTTGATAAGCAGTGATTTACTTAGAAGGGTTTTTCGTATTGAAGCCGATGCTTTGGAGGATTCAACAAATGGGTGTCCATACTATATTCCACAAAAAATGGTAATAGGTTAGGAGACTTGTTATGATTAGATTAATTAAAAAAAGCTGTTCATATTCTATCTGCTGACATTAGGTCATATATTAGCTGGAGCCTTTAGAGGGACAATTAAATACAACCTCTTTGTTAGTATTATCAATTTATTTTATAGTACTTTATTTTATGGGGGTTAAGGCAAGCTTTCGAGAAATGATATAATATTAGTAAGGGAAGGATGATGTATGTGAAGAGAATAATGATTGCTGGAACAGCCAGTGGAGTGGGTAAAACCACCATTTCCTTAGGCATAATGAAGGCCCTTAGTAATAGAGGAATAAAAGTTTCACCCTTTAAGGTAGGACCAGATTATATAGACCCAGGCTTTCATAAATACGTTACAGGTAACCCTTCCCATAATTTAGATAGCTGGTTTTTACATGAAGAAACATTAAGCTTTTTATTTCAGAGGAACATGAAGAATAAGGATATTGGAGTAATTGAAGGTGTTATGGGGCTTTATGACGGGTTTGGAGTAGAAAAATCTATGGGAAATTCAGCCCATGTCTCAAAGATATTAAAGTCACCAGTAATCTTAGTTATAGATGCCGGTGGAATGTCAACAAGCTCTGCTGCTATGGCATTAGGATATAAGCTCTACGACCAAGACGTCAAAATTAAGGCTATAATAATAAACAACGCTTCGGGAAAAGCCCATTATGAGATGGTTAAAACAGTTATTGAACGGGATGTAAAAATCTCCTGTATAGGCTATTTGCCCTCCAATTCTGATATATCATTGGATAGTAGACACTTAGGCCTTATACCCAGTGAAGAAGCAGCCGATTTAGATGCAAAAATAGAAAAGATAGCACAATTAGTTGAAGAATACATAGATTTAGATACACTGCTTAACATTTCAGGTGATGTTGAGGATCTGCCAGCTGTAAAAAATCCCATAGAAGGTATAAAAGGACTAGCCCAAGGATTAACCATAGGGGTTGCTAAGGATAAAGCCTTTAGCTTTTATTACAATGATAATTTACAGCTTTTAAAGGAGCTAGGTGCAAAGCTAGTTGAGTTTAGCCCAATTGAGGATATAGACATACCAAAAGATGTAGATGCCCTATATATAGGGGGTGGATTCCCAGAGGTTTTTGCAAAGGAGCTTCAGGATAATTGGCTTTTTCGTCAAAATTTAAAAAGGCATTTGGAGGATGGTTTACCGGCCTATGCTGAATGTGGAGGACTAATGTACCTAACAGAAGAGCTTCAAGACCTAAATGGAGAAGCCTTTAAAATGGTAGGTTTTATATTAAGTAAATCTATAATGACTAAAAGGCTTCAACGTTTCGGATATGTAAACATCAAATTAAATGAAATTGAAGTTAAGGGGCATGAATTTCACAGGTCCTTTGTAGAAGACAATGAAAGCTTAAGTTATGTTTATGATATATACAAAACAAGAGGCGGTGAAGTAAAAAATCAATGGAGATGCGGTATACATAAAAAAAATACTTTAGCTGCCTATCCACATGTTCACTTCTACAGCAGCATTGATTTTGTAATTATGCTTTTAGAATGGATTAACAAAGGATTAAATAAAAAACAATCCAGAAAGGAAAATGTATAATGAGCTTTTATAGCTATCATTATACAGGGTAAAGCTATGGAGTACCAATATATTAAAAATCCCACAACAATAGAAAACAGAAGCTTTGAGATTATAACAGAGGAGCTTGGAGAAAAGAATAATAGGTTTGACGAAAAAACTGGAAAAGTAGTTAAAAGGGTTATACATACAACAGCAGATTTCCAGTATGCCGATTTAATGGAGTTTCATCCTAAAGCTATAGAAATGGGCATTACAGCATTAAAAGAGGGCTGCAATATCTATGCAGACACTCAAATGGTGTACTCTGGAATAAACAAAAAAAGGCTTAGTGGACTGGGAGGGTATGTGTGCAACTTTGTCCATGATCCAGAGGTGGCTAAGGAGGCTAAGGTTAGAGGTATAACTAGGTCTATGATCTCTATAGAAAAGGCTATGGCCGACGAGAGCATAAGAATATATGCCATTGGCAACGCTCCTACCGCATTATTTAACCTTATAGAGATGATTAATGAAGGTATGCAAAAGCCCAACTTAGTTATTGGAGTACCTGTTGGCTTTGTTGGGGCTGTGGAATCAAAGGAAGCCCTTACAAAACTGGAGGTTCCATACATAGTAACCCGTGGAAGAAAGGGAGGCAGTGGTGTAGCAGCAGCCATTGTTAATGCACTATTATATATGATTTAAATAGATTGGGAGGTATGCCATGAAGTCTTTAGAGGGTAACAAGCTCGATAGATTTATAACTAAGGGAAGAAAAAAACTAAGATATGGTTACACAACAGGCTCATGTGCAGCTGCAGCTTCTAAGGCTGCTACCCTTATGCTATACACCAAGAATAGTATTAAAGACATATGCATTGATACTCCAAAGGGATGGCAGCTTAAGCTATCGGTTATAGACCCAGTTATAACAGATGATTTAGCCAGCTGTTGCATAATTAAGGATAGTGGAGATGATCCTGATGTAACTAATGGTATAAGAATTTATGCAGCAGCTAAAAAAATTAATAGTCCTACTATTGAAATTGAAGGTGGAGTTGGTATAGGTATGGTTACAAAGGCAGGTTTATCTGTTTCACCAGGTCAACATGCCATTAATCCAGCACCAATGAGAATGATAATAGAAGAGGTAGAGAAGGTATTACCAAAGGGCGAAGGTGTAAAAATAAAAATTTACGCTCCTGAGGGAGTAGCCATTGCTAAAAAAACCTTTAACCCTAAGCTTGGCATAGTTGGGGGTATTTCAATTATTGGAACAACTGGAATAGTAGAGCCTATGAGTGAGGAGGCAATGAAGGAATCCTTAGCCTTAGAATTATCTGTCTTAAAGGAAAAAGGAGTCAAAAGGATTATCTTCTCACCTGGTAACTATGGCAGGGATTATACTAAGGAGCTATTCATAAAAAACAATAAAGAAGTAAACATAGATGAGGTTTTAATAAAGACAAGTAATTTCATAGGATATATGCTGGATAAGGCTTTGGAACACAAATATGAAGAGATTATGATTATTGGTCATCTGGGTAAAATGGTAAAGGTGGCAGGAGGAATTTTTCATACCCATAGCAGCATAGCCGATGGAAGAATGGAAGTACTGGCTGCCAACTGTGGATTATTAGGATGCTCCCAACAGCTTATTGCAAAAATAATGGAGAGTATAACCACTGACGAGGCAGTTGACTATATCATGGCTGAAAAGCTCTATAGAGTTTTTGATCTATTGGCAGAAAAAATTACACAGAAAGCTACAGAACGAACCTTTAACAACATTAAAATAGGCACTTTAATTTTTACAAATAACCATGATAAATTGGGACTGTGTAGTAATGGTAATAGAATGTTGGAGGAATATTGGAATGAATAAAATAAAGGTGGTTGGCTTAGGTCCCGGACATAAAGATTATATTTTACCTAAAGGGATGGAGGCTATAAACAATTCAAACATAGTAATAGGCGCCAAAAGAAATCTACAGGCCATGAATTTACAGGGCAAAGAATCCTATGAAATAACTGGTAATCTTGATGGAGCAATTGATTTTATTAAAAACAAATATATTGATAACAGAGTAGCAGTGATTGTATCAGGCGATACTGGGTTTTATAGCCTATTAACATTTTTAAAAAAGCATTTTACAGCTGAAGAACTGGAGGTTATTCCTGGCATAAGCTCAATGCAATACATGTTTGCAAGATTGGGGGAGAGCTGGGAAAACGCATATCTTGGAAGTCTCCACGGAAGAGATAATTCTTTTGCTGAAGGGGTAAGGGAGCACAAAAAAGTATGCCTCTTAACTGATAAAAAATGGACCCCCTTTATGATAGCTCAAAGGCTTATTGAAGAAGGGGTTAAAGATAGGGTAATGTATATTGGTGAAAACCTATCCTATGAAAATGAAAGAATAACAAGGGTTGATATTAATAAAATAGACAGAGATACTGTATATGATATATGTGTGGTGGTGATAGTGTATGAGTAAAAGGTGGAGCTATAAAACCTATGGAGTTCCCGATTCTTTGTTTATTCGTGGTGAAGCCCCCATGACAAAGTCTGAGGTAAGAAGTATAACCCTTAGCAAGCTGAGAATAAAAACAAAGGACATAATTGTTGATATAGGGGCTGGTACTGGATCAATATCTATAGAATGTGGATTGGTTGCCAATGGTGGACGGGTATATGCTGTTGAAAGGGACCCCCAGAGTGTTAGAGTAATAAAAGAGAACGCAAAAGCCTTTGGTGTTGATAATATAGAAATAATTGAGGGAACAGCTCCAGAAATATTGAACAGGGTACCTAAGGTAAATAGGGCAATTATAGGTGGAAGTGGTGGTAAGCTAGATGCTATATTTCAATGGTTTAACACTAATTTGATTGTAGGTGGTAGGGTTGTAATGAATTTCATTACACTAGAAAATATGTGTAAAGCACTAGAGCTGTTAAAAACTAGCCCTTATAAAGATATAGACGTAGCTCAAATACATGTAGCTAGGGGAAAAAATATTGGCAGTTTAACAATGATGGAGGGTCATAATCCAGTATATATAATATCAGCAACTAAGGAGAGATGAACAATGGGAAAGTTTTATGGTATAGGTGTAGGTCCTGGTGACCCAGAGCTAATAACAATAAAGGCTATAAAAGCCATACAAAATGTGGATATTATAATATGCCCTGAAGCTAAGAAGGATAAAGGAAGTATCGCACTAAAAATAGCTAAGCAGCATATTAAAGAGGATGCACAAATTCTATATTTAACATTTCCAATGATACACAATAAGGAAGTTTTAAAGGAACAGTGGAAAAAGAATTCAACAATCATAAAGAATGAGCTGGAAAAGGGTAAGAATATTGGCTTTATTACTTTGGGTGATCCGATGGTATTTAGCACCTATATTTATTTACTTCGTCACTTAAAAGAGGAAGCTATTGAGATAGAAACGATACCAGGGATTACAGCCTTCTGTGCTGTAGCAAGCAGAGTAAATGTCCCGTTATCTGTTGGGGAAGAGACCTTGGGAATATTACCCCTAATGAAGGACTGTGGAAACCTTGAAAAAATCCTAGAGGATTATGATAATGTTGTAATAATGAAGGCCTCCCATGACAGCCCTAAGATGGCAGATATTCTTGAGAAAAAAGGATATAAAGACAAATTTGTTTTTGTTTCAAAATGTAGCACCAATGAAGAAGAAATATCCTATGATATCGAAAGATTAAGGAAAGAAAAGGTCCATTACCTTTCTACAATTATTGTTAAAAGGAATAAGCTATAGAGCTCAACAGCAGATCAGAGGTTTAATATGCTTTAATCTATAGAAGGAGTGAAAAACTATGACATATAAAAATCAAAAGCCTTCAAATAAAATTTTTTTTATAGGAGCAGGACCAGGTGATCCTGAGCTTATTACTATAAAAGGAAAAAATAGAATCGAAGAAGCAGATGTAATAGTATATGCAGGCTCCTTAGTTAATCCTAAGGTTTTACAGTGGGCAAAAAAGGATAGCCAAATATTCAACAGTGCAACAATGGATTTAGACGAAATTATTGAAGTGATGGAGAAGGCCGTTAAAAAGGGGAAAAAGGTTGTTAGAGTCCATACAGGTGATCCTAGTATATATGGGGCTATTAGAGAACAGATGGATAGATTAGAGGAATTGGAAATAGACTTTGAGGTGATTCCAGGAGTAAGCTCCTTTTTAGCCTCTGCCGCCCTATTAAAGAAGGAGTTTACTTTACCAGATGTAAGTCAAACCATTATATGCACTAGGTTAGAGGGAAGAACTCCAGTACCAGAGGGTGAAGCTCTTGAAGCCTTGGCATCCCATAAAGCCTCAATGGCAATATTTTTATCGGTACATATGATAGATAAGGTTGTAGAGAAGCTAATGCAGCATTATAACGGAGATACACCTATTGCTGTGGTTCAAAGGGCAACATGGGAAGATCAAAGGATTGTACAAGGCACTTTAAAGGATATAGCCTCAAAGGTAAAGAAGGCTAATATTACAAAAACTGCACAAATATTAGTTGGTGACTTTTTAGGAAATAGCTATAGCTTATCTAAGCTTTATGATAAAACCTTTAGCCACCAATATAGGAGGGCAAAAAAGTGAGTTGGGCAATAATTACCCTTACTAAGGGTGGATTATATAAAGCTAAAGAGATTAAGAGACAGATATCACCAGCTGATATATATACACTACCTAAATGGAAGGAAGAAAACACTGAAGCCATCGAGGGTAGCTTTGGTGATTTTGTAGGGGATATTTTCCACAAATATGATATACTACTGTTTATTATGGCTACTGGAATTGTTGTTAGGGCTATAGCAAGGTATATTGACAATAAAACCGTTGACCCTGCTATTTTGGTAATGGATGAAAAGGGAAAGCATGTCATAAGCCTGCTATCGGGTCACATTGGTGGTGGTAACGAGGCAGCCCTGTATCTATCGGAAAAAATTGGAGCAACTGCTGTTATAACAACTGCTTCAGATGTTAATGACAGTATAGCAGTAGATACCCTTGCAGTAAAGCTAGGCTGCTACATTGATAGCATGGAGGAAGCAAAGGAGATTACAGCTAAAATTGTAAATAAAGAAAGGGTAGGAATACTATCAGATGTTAGAGTAGATATAAGTCTGCCCAGTAATATTATACGTTTCACTGAATACCATAATAGTCTTGATTTTGATGGAGTCATTTATATAACAAGCAAAACTAATATAGATCTAAGTCATCCATATGTACAGCTTATTCCTAAAAGAATAGTTGTAGGTATTGGATGCAAAAAAGGCATTTCTGGTGATAGAATAGTAAATGCAATAAAACTAGCCTTAGATAGATACAAGCTTCATCATAGGTCAATAAAGACTATCGCCACCATAGATATAAAACAGAAGGAGAAGGGGATTATAGAGGCAGCGGATTTTTTTGATGTAGCCCTAACAATAATAGAAAAAAATGAAATAAAAAAAATAGAAAATAAGTTTCAGCAATCTAAGTTTGTAATGAATGCAATTGAAGTAGGTGCCGTATGCGAGCCATGTGGATATTTAGCCTCTAGCAGGGGGAAATGCATTATGAAAAAAACAAGCTTTGATGGAATAACACTTTCACTATGGGAGGAAGCATAATGAATGGTAATGGTAAAATATATGTTATAGGCTTAGGCCCTGGTAATAGACAGCATACCACCCCAGCAGCAATTGAAGCAATAGGCCAGTCGGGTGTTATAGTAGGCTATAATACCTATATAGAGCTTATAGAGGACTTATTAACGGATAAAAAAGTAGTATTCTCTGGAATGAGGAAAGAGGTTGATAGATGTACACAAGCATTTAATTATGCCTCACAGGGTGAAATAGTTTCATTAATAAGCAGTGGTGATGCAGGGGTTTATGGAATGGCTGGTATTATGAATGAGGTATTAATGAAGAAGGGTAGTAATATTGAAATAGAAATAGTACCAGGCATTACAGCCGCCAATGCTGCAGCCTCAATACTAGGGGCACCAATAATGCACGACTATGTTACCATAAGCTTAAGTGACTTACTAACAGATTGGAAATTAATTAAAAAGAGGCTACATTGTGGAGGAGAAGGGGATTTTGTAATATGCATCTATAATCCAAAAAGCAAGGGCAGACAAGACCATATCAAAGAAGCTAGAGATATACTATTAAAGTACAAGAGGAAGGATACCCCTGTTGGAATCGTACGAAATGCTAAAAGAGAAAAGGAGGGCTATATCCTTACAACCCTAGAGCATATGCTAGACTATGAAATAGACATGGTTACAGTGGTGATAGTTGGAAATTCACATACCTATATTGCCAATAATAGAATGATAACACCCAGGGGGTATAGGCTGTGATACTTATTTTATCAGGAACGAAGGATAGTAGGCTTATAATTAAAAGCTTATTAGCTAAGGGATATAAATTAGTGGCAACTACAGCAACCGACTATGGAGGAGAGCTTATAGAAAAACACCAAAACCTAGAAATTATATCCACAAAACTTAATCAAAGCCAAATGGAAAACCTAATAAACGAGAAAACCATTAGCTTAATTGTGGATACCACTCATCCATATGCCCAAGAGGTTACAGAGAATGCTATAAATGCATCTAAAAATCTATCTATACCCTATATTAGATATGAGAGAAAACAAACCATTAATTCTGTTGGGACAAGGTATAGTAGCTACAAAGAAGCAGCAGGGGCATTAGAAAACTGTAGCGGAAACATTTTGCTTACCATTGGTAGTAATCATTTAGAAGATTTTTCATACCTCAATAAAGCCAATAATCTTTATGCAAGAGTACTACCCACTCCCTATGCAATTAATAAATGTGTAGATATGGGACTTCATCCAAAGCAAATAATTGCCATGCAGGGTCCCTTCTCTCAAAAGCTTAATGAAGAAATTTATAGGCATTATAGTATTAAATATCTGGTAACAAAGGATAGCGGAGCAATTGGCGGAATGAAAGAAAAGCTAGAGGCTGCTTTGCGATGCAATATAAAAGTGATTATTATTGATAGACCCAAAACTAACTATGGTAATATATCCTACGAAATAGATGATTTAGTAAAAAAAATAGAAGATTTATTGATGTAAAAAACCAGTTCAGATGGAGTTGGCACTATAGATCTAATTTTCGTAAAGTGATCATTGAAGGATATTAATTGGAGGAAAGAGAAATAAACAATGTTGAAAAGATGAAAAATAAGAAGCATCTTAACAATAGTTCATAATAAAAAATAGCTGGAGGGTTTTTGTGAATAAGAAAAATTTAATGTCTAGAGTATATTCTAGAAAAAATGCTTTTTTAAAATTAAATATCCTTAGCGCTATTTGTGGATTTTTCTTTGCAATTACTATTCAGTCTGCATTAAATATTTACAGAATTGAAAGATTATCTAAACTAGGGTTTAATACTCTTGAAGTTATTTATACAATATTTTATATCGTAAAATTAATACTTTTAACATGGATTCTTATTGTTTTAATAAGAAAATGGATTCTAGGCAAACTATCTAGGTTTTGGTTAACTATTCTTTGGTTTCCGTACTTTCTGGTATTCAATTATATTTGGATATCTTTATTTCCACTGACATATCGGGGAGATATACCATCCCCTGGTACTGGACTTATCATAATGTTTGGAATAATACTTTATCCTTTTTATTTAGCAATTGTTAGTTTGTTTGCATCAAAAGGGTAGTCATTGTGAAAAAGTGGTATTAATCTTTGGTATGTATAACACAATTGATAAACTTAGACAGCTTGAAGATTTAGTAAAACGTTTCAGTAGTATGAGTTATTTATTCGTGAAAAACTTCGGCTAGTTATTTCTAAAGGAGCAATACTAATGAAAAAGAAATAATGTTTAAAACAGTACACGTGCGGGGTAGGATTATGCCCTTTTGGGAAAGAATAATGAAACTGATGAGCTTATCTATGTTCTATTTATCTATAAAAAGGGAGTATATGATGTAAATGTCAATGAGGGAATAACCTGGGATAATTTAGTTCTCAGTATTTTTTTTGATTACTATTTTTATAAAAAATTAACAAAATATATGTTTTTATGACAAATTCCGACATCTTAATAATATTTATTAAGCTATAATAGATATTAATTATTGGTGTAGTTGCTGATGAAATTAGAAAACTAGCAGAGCAATCAGCACAGTCAGCAGCATCTGCACAGCAAATTAATGCATCTACAGAAGAACAAACAGCTTCTGTAGAGGAAGTAGCAGCTTCATTGCAGGATCTGAGCAATACTATAAAACAGTTAGCTGACGCTGCCAGTTTTTTTAAAGTATAGATTTTATGTAGTGGGGACGGGGTTATTGACAACTTTTCTAGGGAAGTTGTCAATAACCCCGTCCCCACTACATTTATTATTTTTTCTGAATTCAATAGCTATCCATATGTGTACATGATAAAATGAAAATACACCTATAGTAATCATTGTTATATTATAATCGTGAATAACAATTACTAAAATGGAGAATCATCAAGATAGATTACAGAGATATATTTATACATGTTCATATGGGGGATGATAAGCAAAATGAAGGAGTTAGACTCATTAATCAAGGATTATGTAAAAAACTATCAACAGTTAAAGGGAACGGAAACCAATTGGTATGAGCCAGTTATTGGAATTGCTGCTGCCAATAACCCTATGTTTAAGGAGCTTAAAAACATAATAAGTCCAACTCATGCTCTACCTACTGATTTCATTAAAGATGCTGCATCAGTTATTGTGTTTTTTCTTCCCTTCCAAGAACACATAGTCAAAAGTAATATAGGTAATATTGAAAGCTCAAGGGAGTGGGATATTGCCAATATCGAAACAAATAATCTTATTGTAGATATAAACAAGTATTTGCATGAAAAAATTGTAGAAAAAGGTTATATATCTACTGTTTTACCTCCTACATATAATTATGATGAGAAGGAGTTAATAAGTGATTGGTCACATCGACATGTTGGATATATTGCTGGAATCGGTACATTTGGAATAAATAATATGCTGATAACTGAAAAAGGATGCTGTGGGAGAATAGGAAGTATTATTACCAATATGACATTAACGCCTACTATTAGAGAAAAGCATGAAAATTGTTTATACAAATATAATGGCACATGTGGTAATTGTATTGATTACTGTGTAGCAAATGGAATCACAATTGAAAATGGATACCCATATGTAGATAAAAAAAGATGCAATGATCAAATATACAATGGAAATATACCACAGTATTCAATAGGAATTGGTGATGCTTGCGGTAAATGCATGTGTAATGTACCTTGTTCCCTAAAAAATCCAGTTAAGAAGCTAAAATAGTGTTGAGTACGGAGATATAATTAAATATAAACCGAACCTTTAAGCCATAATATGAATAAAATAAAGTTGATAGGCTATTTTAAAAAGGAGGTTTATATTTATGAGTATGATAGGTAACATAAAGCGTTTATTTCCTGGTGGAAACACATCAATTGGCTTTTATTCATACTATAACTATGTTATTGACCTAAAGGAAGCCAACAGGGTTTACCTTATTAAAGGTGGTCCAGGGGTTGGAAAATCGCAGCTAATGAAAAATATAGGTAAAGCTTTAGTTGACAAGGGCTACGATGCAGAATTTCATCATTGCTCTGCTGACCCAGATAGTATTGATGCAGTGGTTTTTCCAAAGCTTAGAATTGCTTTAATAGATGGGACGTCACCCCATGTTATTGATCCTAAATACCCTGGGGCAGTAGATGAGATAATAAACCTCGGTGATTTCTGGGATGAGAAGGCTTTAATTGAAAACCGAGAAAAAATAATTAAATCAACAGATGATAATGGAAAAATATATAAAAGAGTGTACAGTTATTTAGGTGCAGCCAAAAGAATAAAGGATGACATTGAATGGATTTATAATGAAGCACTATTAAGCCATAAAATTAAAGAAAAAATAAAGCAAATCAAAGAAGCTTACTTAAGTGATATTCAAGATCAACATAAAATATCTAAGCAAAGACATCTGTTTGGTAGTGCATATACCCATAAGGGACACATTAATTTTGGTAATACCTACTTAAATGAAAGCAAAACCCTCTATATTGAAGGAAGTAGTATACTTATTAATTCAGACATATTATATGCTTTCAGTAATTACTTTATTGATATGGGATACGATGTACATATGTATCATCATCCCCTTGTACCAGATAAGCTAGAATCAATAGTAATTCCAGAAGTTAAAACTGCAATTACAACGTTAAGTGGAATTTCTGATAGCAAAATTATAAGCACTGATGATTTTTATGATAATAGTAAATTACTGGACTATAAAGAGCAGCTGGAAGAAAGTAATAGCATTTTTAAGATGTTGATGGAAATAGTATTCGATAATTTAAAAAGAACTAAGGTTAACCACGACTTAATTGAATCCTTTTATATCCCTAATATATCCTTTAATGGTGTAGATAGAATTAAGGAAGACCTAATAGAAAAAATAGTATCTAATTAACATTAATAAAGAAATATCGTGAAATATTGACTAATGAACGTTATTTTAAAATGTTGTAAATGTAGAAAACAGCCAGATACAAAGCTGTTTTTTACTTTTTTCATTTACCTATATCAAAAAAAATAGTAACAATTATTTTTGCAATTTTAAAGGAATTACAAGAAAAATATGGAATATTGAAATAGGTCTAAAAAACTATTTGTGTATTAGATTTTACATTGGAGGGGGAAAAATGGAACAAGACGAGATGCTTTTGGGGGTACAAGACTATTGTCATATAATAAATAATATGACGGATGGATATTCATATTGCAAATTAACCACAGATGAAGAAGGAAATCCTATAGACTATATGTTCCTTCAAGTTAACCATGCCTTCTTAGAAAAGTTAGGGTTAACAAATAATGAAGTGATAGGTAAACCAGCATCGGAAGTAATAGCCAATTTTAAAGCAGAGGAATCAGACCTGCTTCAATTGTTCTCACAGGTTGCTTTACATGGAGAAAGAAGAAGGTTGAAAAAATATTTTAGCATTCTTAAAGAATGGTGTATAGTGACTGTAGATAGCTATAAAAGGGGCTATTTTATTGTAATTTATCATTTTCTTTCAACAGCAGAAAGTAACCAGGATGTAACGCCAGACTCATACAAAGAAGAAAACTTTACATATTTTAATAATGCCATTATTAATGAATTTGGATATAAGGATTCATACATTGAAAATCAGACAAAGGATTTAAAAAATAGACTAGAGGAAAAAGGAGCCTATTTACAAAAGCTACTGGAATATGACAAGCTTAAAACCGACTTTTTTTCAAATATATCCCATGAGTTTAAAACTCCTTTAAATGTTATACTAGGAACTTTGCAATTGTTAAATCTATACTTTAAGGATAACAGCTCACTAGATAAGAGGGTTAAGCAAAAAGTTAGAGTAATCCAGCAAAATTGTTATCGCCTATTGAAGCTAGTTAATAACTTGGTTGATATAACTAAAATAGACGGTGGCTACTATGAAATAAGCCTTGAAAACCACAATATAGTAGAAATTATAAAGGTTATTACATATTCTGTTAAGGATTATATTGAGGAGAAGGGTATTTATTTCGAATTTTATTCTGAAGAAGAGGAAATAGTAACTGCCTGTGACCCAGATCAAATAGAAAGAATTATGCTAAATTTGCTATCTAATGCAATTAAGTTTACAAAGCCTGAAGGAAGAATTACTATATCAATTAAGAAAAGAAAGGATAGCCTTCTAGTAATTGTAAAGGATACAGGTGTAGGAATACCTGAAGACAAACTAGAGCTTGTTTTTGAGCGGTTTATGCAGGCTAATAAAACCTTTTCAAGAAATAATGGAAGTGGTATAGGCTTAGCATTAGTAAAGCTATTGGTAGAGCTTCATAAGGGAAGTATTAGAGTAGAAAGCAAATTAAATGAAGGTAGTGAATTTATTATTAGACTCCCGATTTATACTCTTGACTATGAAGTCAATGAAAAGGAAAATGTTATGGAGGTTCAAAAAGAACCAATTGAAAAAATCCATATTGAGTTTTCTGACATTTATTTTAATCAGAATTATTAGATGATGAATTACAGCTATTGCCATAATTACTATTTATACTAAGATAAGTGTACTATTTTCTGATAAAAAAGACCTTCAATGATATGAAGGTCTACTGTTTTTTGGTAGGATGTATAATAGGCATATTACCCACGGGGTGCAGATGAATGTGCCATTCTTGAGCATGCAGCAGCCACAACACCTGCAAGCAAATCATCTAGGAATGTATTTACTTGGCCATTTTTCATCTTATCAATCTCTCCAATAATACCAGGCTTAACCTTATCTAGGTATCCAAAGTTAGTAAAGCCTATAGAGCCATAAATATTTGTTATACTTAAGGCTAATATCTCGTCAATACCATAAAGTGAATCATCCTTTTTTAGAATAGAAAGTAGAGGCTCTTCAATAGCATTGTTCTCTGTCAATATATCCAGCTGTATACCAGTTAATATTGCATTTTGCACCTCTCTTTTATCCAAAACCTTATGTAAATTGTATAAGGCATCCTCGATAGTAGTTGGAATGTACTTTTTTTGCAAATCAAATACTAGCTCTGCCATATCCTCAAGGGCTACACCCCTGTCTTTTAGCTTTTCTATTACTAAATCCTTCATTATTAATTCCCTCCTTTATATATGCATATAAAATAATTACAATAAATATATCATAAAGAAAAGTATTCTTCAAAAATTACTAATTATACAAATAAAAAGTAAAGTATGCTAGTATAAGTATAACAACAAATGATAGGAGGCAAACTGTGGAAAATAATACTATATATATAAACGGAAATATAATAACCATGGATGATGAACAGCCTAAGGCTGAAGCTATTTATGTTAAGGGAGATAGCTTTTATAGGGTAGGTAGTGTAAAAGAAGTTATGTCTTATTCAGATGATAATACTAGAGTTATTGATTTAAAGAATCAAACTGTTCTGCCTGGTATGAATGATAGCCATATGCATCTTATAAGCTATGCACTATCAACAAAGAAGGTAGATCTGCGGCACTGTAAATCATTGGAGGATATAAAAAATAGCATTAATGAGTACTTGAAAAAAGATGAGTTCTTCTTTGGTGACTGGATAGTTGGTCATGGTTGGAATGATGAAGACTTTAAGGATAGAGGGTATCCTATTGCAGAGTTTTTAGATGAAATATGTAGGGATAGACCTATATATTTATCAAGAGCATGCTATCATATTGCTGCTGTAAATACCAAGGCTTTAGAGCTAGCCAACATAAATAGAAAAACTTTGGACCCTGATGGAGGGAAAATAGATCGTGATAATGCAGGTAATCCAACAGGAATTTTAAGAGAAAATGCACTGCTATTAGCCTATAATACTATCCCTATGCCTAAAGATATTAAGCAAATTAAAGAGCTAATAAAAGCAGGAATAAATGATGCCTTAAAAATGGGCTTAACATCAATTCAAACCGACGATTTTAAACATGTAGGAGGCTATGAAAAGGTTCTTAAGGCATATAAAGAATTGGAAAAGGAAGGGGAGCTGGATTTAAGGTTAAACCTCCAAATGCTATTATATTTAGAAGAGCTAGAGGGCTTTTTAAAGCTGGGAATTATAACAGGAGAAGGTAGTAATATTCTAAAATATGGCCCCTTAAAGGTATTAGCCGATGGCTCTTTAGGTGGTAAAACTGCTGCGTTAGAGAACCCATATGAGGAAGATGAGGATAACTATGGAATTCTAATATATGAAAGTGAGAAGCTAGAGGCTCTTTTGAAGTTAGCCTCTGATAATGGATTACAGTTGGCTGTTCATGCCATTGGTGATGGAGCAATGAACCAGCTATTAACAATATATGATAAGCTTTATAAAAACAAGAAGCAACATAGAGCCAGACTTATTCATTGCCAAATAACTAATCCTAAAATAATTAGTAAG
This sequence comes from Alkaliphilus pronyensis, assembly GCF_009017275.1. GTDB lineage: Bacteria > Bacillota > Clostridia > Peptostreptococcales > Natronincolaceae > Alkaliphilus_C > Alkaliphilus_C pronyensis. The sequence continues at coordinate 71,270 of NZ_WBZC01000003.1, forward strand.
ATGAAGAATTTAGAAGTAATAGCCGACATTCAACCTAGTTTTTTAATGACTGATATGAAAATGCTATTTGATAGAATAGGTGAAGGAAGAGCTAAGGATAGCTATAGCTGGAAATCAATGCTTAAAAATGGAGTTGTAGTTGCTGGGGGTTCTGATAGTCCTATTGAATCCTTTAACCCATTCTTAGGTATTTATGCTGCTGTAACTAGAAAAGACATGGAGGAGAAGCCAGAAGGTGGATGGTATCCAGAAGAGAGTCTAACACTAGAAGAAGCAATTAAAATATATACAGTAGGCAGTAGCTATGCAAGCTTTGAAGAAAACTATAAAGGAAAAATTAAAGAAGGTCATTTAGCAGATTTCATTGTGTTAGATAGAGATATAAGCAAAATATCTCCTTTAGATATTAAAAATATAAAGGTTAAAGCTACTTATGTAGGTGGAGTAGAAAAATATAGAGGGTAAATAATTGTCTTAGTTTTAAGGGTTATTAGAATAACTAATAACCCTTAAACACCAAGCTATTGCGATAGTATGCTACTTAATTTCCATTCTCCCTTTTCTTCTGTAAATATCATTGTAATAACTGGTATATATTCGGCATCCTTTAGAATTATTTCATATCCTGTTTCAAAGGTTTTTCTATTGGGTGAAAGCTCATAATATCTTTGTCTTAATACTGTAGGTGCCTCTGAAATATGGCTAAAATCAAAAATGAATTCTTTATTATCCTCTTTAAATATTAGCTTATCTTCTAAAACCTCAGTACTACTGGTTACTGCATTCTTTATGGTGTCTAAATCTTTTTCATTCATTGCAGCATATATTTTTCTTGCCATTAAGTCTAGTTTGTTCCTCAGTTCATATTGAGCGGTATAATACTCTTTAATAGCTTGATTCTCTGTTTCTAATTCTTCTATTCTGTTTTGTAGAATTGTAATTTCAGCGGTATTGTATCTAAAATAAGAGAAACTGACAATTAATACTACTACAACAATAATAAAAACTAGTAACTTGTTTATATGCATGGTTTGCCTCCTGATATTAAAATGTAAATATAAGTAAATTATATCATAATACAATATTAAAAAAACCTTAATCTCAGAAATGTAATAAAATTGTAATTATATTTTATAATTAAATAAGCAAAGGCTGCCGGAATGTCAGCAGCCCTTAAGTCTTATTATAGACTGATGAAACAATTTAACTATTTCATCAGTCTAACATTAAACATATTCATGCTTTAGCTTCATAATAGCAGCCTGTAAAAGACCTTCAAGATTATTTCCATTAACTCCTCCACCTTGAGCAGTTACTGAGGTTCCTCCACCTTTACCATCAATTAAAGGAATAACTTCTTTTAAAAGCTTATTCATATCTATATTGACATCACTTGAACGGGTAAAGACCACCTGTACCTTTTGGTTTTTAGCTGCCAGTAGAGCTATAGTTTTAGGATACCCATTTATTAGTGAAGACAATAGCTGTAGATGCTTCATATCCTTATTTTCAAACATCTTAACAATTATTGAATAATCCTTAATTTTATCTGCATTATTATAATAGTCATTGACTTCATAATCTAACAGGGTTTTATTCAGCTGATTAAGCCTTTTATTCATGCTTCTGTTTTCCAGATAAACCCTCTCTACAGCCTCAAAGGTCTCAGCATTTGGTACGGATAGAATATTTGAGATTGAATTAATTGCTTCATTCTTCAACTGATAATCCCTAAAGGCCCTTAAACCGCAAAGAAATTCTACCCTAGCAATTCCCCGTATTTTTTCCAGCTTTATTATTTTTATTACTCCTACTTCACCAGTATGACTTAGATGAGTACCACCACATGGTGTACAGTCAACATTTTTAACTTCTATTAAGCGAATGTTTTCTTCTACTGCTGGTACCTTTCTTAAGGGTAGGCTGCTTAGCTCTTCATCTGAAGGATATAAAGCAGATACTGGAAGGTTTAAGTATATAATATTATTGGCTTCCTCTTCCACCAAGCTTAGCTCATCTAAAGTGAAGGAATCCCTGGGCAAATCTATTGTTACAGCCTCTTTACCGAGGTGAAAGCCAACTGTATTACAATTAAACCTCCTATAAAAAACTGATGATAAAATATGCTGCCCTAGATGCTGCTGCATAAAATCATGTCTTCTTTTCCAATTTACGGTACATTTCACTTGATTTTTTTCTGTTGGTTTACTATTCACCCTATGATATATTTTACCCTCGGTTTCAAACACATAGTCTACATAAGCAGAGGCTATCTCTCCTTCATCATTTGGTTGTCCACCACCTTCAGGATAAAAGGCTGTTTCTGCTAGTTCAATTAAGTATTTACCATTGTTTTCTTTATCCTCTTCAATTGAAAGGATGTCTGTAGTAAAGCTAGTTAAATATTGATCTTCCCAAAAAAGCTTTCTTGTCATTCTATCCACCCCATATACTCTTAAAATTACTATATATGATTATATCACTGATATAGGGTTTCAAACATACCTTTTAATGATTTTTTTGGAAGATAAAAAACTTCGCCATTAGTATTAATGAGCCTGTAGTTTTGATTATTTATGTTATAAAAGAACTTAAGATTATCCTGGGAATCTTCTATTACTGCTGTTTTATGTTTAAATACAGACTGTGATACCTCCCCCAATATAAAGTAATTAAACTCATGGCTCCAATAATAGGATTGCTTAAAGGTTTTGTTTTCTGTTAAAATAAAATCATCTTCTGTTGGAAATGTACTAGAATTGGCAGTATATTTATGTAGACTAGTTATCGAATTAACCTTGATCTTATCATTTGTAACAAAGTTTATTGCTGTTTCTTCTATAACCTTATTCCAAGTGTTTTTGCTTCCTTCGGGAGAAAGCCAGCCTTCATTGTATATTTCCTCATAGTATAGGGTTTTTTGCCATACCCTCTTAAAATCATCCACTATGTAATAATAAATATCTACAAACTCTTCATAAAAGAAGCCACCAAATTCTTCATCCAATACCTGGTATACTAAAAGCATTTTATGGGTTTGGGAAGGAATACTTAGAAATTCAACCTTCTCGACAGGAACTAAATTCTCTATATGGCTGTGGTACAGATACTCATCACCCATAAGGACAAAAACAACAGCAACAGATATATCCTTAGAGAGATTAAGTATAACTACTAACTGCTCAGTATCAATTGGTAATATTTTTTCTTTGTATACTTTAACATCAATATAGTTTATAAAATCCTCCCATGTGTTATAGTTTATTACCTTTAGTGTTATTCTAATTAAATGGGATTTAGCCTCCTCAGCTTCTGGCTTATTTAACTCCTCAATTAAACCAACAGGTACTTTATAGGATGCTGAGGGTAGGTATCGATAGGTTTTTAAATAATTTGAAGAGCTAGTAAAAAAATTGTATAAAACAAAACTACTGAAGGATATTATTAGTAGTAAAGGAATAAGAATAATTTTTTTCATGCTATCCACCTCATTTAAATATATGACAATAAAACATAAACTATATTTAATTTTTATAATATAAGCCTTTAATATTAATATGTTACCTGTTATAATTTAAGGTATCAAAAAAGGAAGGTTGGGGTTTATGAAAGGATTAACAGCTCAAAATGGCTTACAGTTTACTGTTGATATAGGCTTTAATATAATACTTGATTCCAGTGAATATAAGTGGTTTGAAAGACACTTTGGAAATTTGATTAGCTATGATAGCAAGCTAATGGATACAGGAGTGAATATCTCCTTTAAAATAAATATAAATGAAGAGCTAAGCAGAATGGGAAGATTTAAAGATGTACCAAGTAAAACAGAAGTAAAAAGATACCTACCTATAGTTTTAACCAGTGATACATACCTTAAAAGTGACATTGTATTTCTTAAGAATGTTAATCAGTACTATATTGAGAAGGAGAAGGCTAAAGGGAGAAGAATAACTAACGAAGCAATAAATGTTTTTGAGAAGGTAAAAGAATCAATTAATGAAGTAGAGATTAGTATCAATAATTTAATGCTATAATAAAAAACCTTAGGTTCTATAGAACTACTAAGGTTTGCTTTTTTGCTTTATATCTATCTTTACTTTTTCCCATTTATATTGCTTTGCAAGAAAAAGGGGATCTAACTGCTTTTCTAGTTTTTCCTGTTCCTCTATAATATCTAAAGTGTAGCTTAAGCTCATTCGTACTATAATATCAGATATGTTTTTCCAATCATCTACACTTATACTATTATATGCATACTCTCTGGCAAAATCAATTCCATGATTAATCTTAAAGGGCTCCTTAAGGTTTAGATTATTAGCTAGGAAGCTTTTAAAGGTAAAATCAATAGTGTTCCTATTACTTAAATATTTCTTATATTGTTGCTTATAATAATATTTAACATTACTAAAAATAACCTCTTTATCCTTTAAAGCAAGGTTTTTAATACCTTCCTTTATTTCTTTAAAATCAATAGTATTAGCATCTGACAAATCAACACATTTTCTTTGACTTTTTTTGCTTTGATAATTTTTTAGCCCTATAACTTTTGTCAAAATAACCCTCCTTATGCTTGTCTGTCCTTATGTCATCACGTATAATGATACATGGGCAAAGTATATTTTACAACATAGTTAATCCTCATATAGCTTAATTTGAAGTAATTAGAAGCTTATTAGGTATGCAATACAGCTTTTTATTCTATTTTATATGGTTTATTAGTGTTACTATAGATTTGTTAGGGCTATAATCTAAATATAATATTAGTGGGGTGAAGTTGTCTATGGAATTTATAACTGAAGAAATTATTACCTATGTCTATAACAATTATGATAATAAGCTTTTAAAGAATATTGAAGATGTGTTTTTTGAAAGAGTAAAAAAGAATAAACAGCAATTTGCTGATTGGTTAGTATATGACTATATAAATTCTAATAAGCTATCCTTTGGAGAAATGTTTTTGCAGAACATGAAAAATAATATAAAAGAAGAAAAAAGAGAGTTTATTGAAGAAGCAATTAAGGGGTTTTTAAGTATTTATGAGGTTACAAAAAAAACTAAGGATAGGGTGCTACTTAAAAATCTTTTTACCCATGTTGTCTATTCAGTTCCTTTTGGCCATATTGAAGAGGATATTAACAAGCACGACATGGTTGCCTGTAGAATAGTAGGGGAGGATAGTAGATTTGTAAGTGACAATATTATTGTGCTTCCTAGTCAATTTAAAACAATGCTGGTGGGATATGTAGTTGAAGCCTACGACATGAAAAAAAACCATAGCATGTATATTACCTATGAAGAGTATTTTAAAGGATATGCTATAGAGCTTTTGGAGATAATTGATAAATTACTTTCTTTTCAAAATCAAGCTGCAGACATAACCCTATATCAAAGCAGCTATGCTGTAAAGGACTATAATATAATAAAAGAATACTTAAAAGGCTTAAGCTCAGCTATTGAATTAGATGATGATATTGAAATATACACGTTATTAGATCATCAAAAAACGGCTATAGCAGAAATAACATTAGAAAAACAAAGGCTGGAGGTTGCCTGCAATAGTAAGGAAGATAGAAACAGAGTTAAAAAACTTTTTGAAGGACAGCTGAAAAATAGAATTATCCACTTAAAGGATGAGGAGTTAACTATAGATGACATACTATAGCCTTGTATCCAGTAGCAAGCCTGCTAAGGAGGAAGCCTCTAAATCCTCCTTTTCATAGTTATTTGATGTAGTTGAAGGGGTAGCCTTTATGCTTTTAAATATTTTGAAAAGCTTTTTAACTAGCCCTCTTTTATAGTCAAATAAAAAGAAAAGATACTCTGGGTTGGACCTTATGTTGCTTTCTAAGACAGAGGGCTTGAACAACAAAGAATAATCCTCCATAAGAGTGACACCTATTCTTGCTAGCTGTGGTTTATAATCAAGCAATAGGTCCTCAATAGATTTACTATAATGGCTAATTTTAAGCTTCTCTTCAAAGGCCTTTAAGCTTAAAAAGGCATTATTATATTTCAACACAAGCTCCTCCAATTGATTAATAATATCCTGAAGGGAATCATCGGCCTTACTTTCCTTAAAGCTATTTAAAAGATCCTCTAGCTCCTGCTGATGTAGATAAAATTTCTTATAATGCTCCCTAAGCTCTGCTAAGTTTTCGTACATACTGTTGGTAAAGAGCATAAAATTCTCATTAGCATAAGAAGTGTTATTTTTAACAGGTTTAATTACGTCTACTGGAGTAACATTAGCTATATTTTTTACAGAGGTTTTTCTATCCACGTACATTCTTGAAATTCTATCACTACTTACTGATGATATTTTCTTCATTTCAGCACCTCCCTACAATAAAGGCTATTACTTTATTTATCGTATTAAATATCAAATTTAATAAGCAAATAATAAACTTTTTTGCTAGAAATTTTTAAAAGAAGGGATTTATCATATTTTGTAGAATATTTTAAGTAACCAACAAACACTTTTGTTTGGTTGTCTCAATCATGTAAATGCCCAAATATGTGATTGAAATAGGTGAAGATACTTTCTTCACCTGTTTTTTTTAATAAGCTTTATAACTGGAGGTAATATGTATGTATAAAGGATTTCAATATGAGTGCAGGAGATTCTTGGTGGACCATATGATGGATTGTAGCCTCCTTGATATAGAGAAACTATTATGGATATATTTAAATATTTATTTTAATTATATACCCAATAATTCTGGTTTTATTTGTAAAGATGAGTTTCTAAAGAAATTAAGTGAAAGCAAAGACTTTAGCCACTATAAACCTATGTATTTCCATATATCACAGGAAAAATATGATAAGCTAAATAGCCTAATAGCTAATAATATAAAAGATAAAAAAGCAAATATAGATTTAAAGGAGTTAGAGGGTTTATTTGAAGGACTATTGCTGGATAAAAACCGATCTAAAACTGGCACATATTATACACCCAGCTCCATAGTAGAAATTATGGTGGCGAAGGCCCTAGAAGCTTTTATTGAAGGTTGTGAAGGGGAATCTGTTGCTAAAAGGGTTATGATGGGGGAAAATCCATTTACAGATAAGGAAAAAACTAAAGGGATGCTGTCAAAGCTTTTATCAATTAAGGTAATTGATATTGCCTGTGGTGGTGGAGTTTTTTTAAGAGAAGCATTAAATGTATTATCAAATTTAATAATTGGATTATACAGCTCCATTGATATTGATATAGATGCTTTAACTATAAAAAAAACACTATTAGAGAAAAGTATATATGGAGTAGATATGCAGAAAAATACCGTAGCATTATGCAAATTATTGCTACTGATGGAGTATAAAAGAGATGGTAGTAGTTCAAATAAAGAAGCTATCAATTTAAACATTTTTGAAGCAGATGGATTATTGCTAAAGGAAATTAATGGTGAGCCAATTGATAATTCATTTGATATTGTCATAGGTAACCCACCATATATAGGGGAACGTGGCAACAAACAGCTTTTTAATAAAATAAAAGCAACAGAATTTGGAAATAGATACTACGAAGGGAAAATGGATTATTTTTATTTTTTTATCTACAAAGGGTATGAGCTATTAAAGGAAAATGCCACAATAACCTTTATTACTACAAATTACTTTGTTACAGCCGATGGGGGACTTAAATTAAGGTGTTTCTTAAAGGAGAATATGAGCTTTTCTTGGTTAATAAATTTCAATAGCCTAAATCTATTTAAAGAGGCTAAAGGCCAACATAATATTATATTTCAAGCTAAGAAAGGTAAAAACTGTAACAGGATTGAGCTTATAAATATAGATAATAGAAAAATAAAGCTCCATGGCCTAGCTGGTATTGTTTTTGGAGATGTTAAGGAGGAAGGTGTCTCGAAAACACAATTACCAAGGCAAGAGCAGCTTTATGACTTTCATGGTAATATTCTTATTAACAAAGATGTAATTAATGATAAAATACTAGATAAAATAGCTGGGATTTCTAATTGTAGCTTAGGGGAACTATGCAACATTAATCAAGGAATTGTAAGTGGTGCAGATCGATTAAATGAAAAGTGGGGAGAAAGGCTACAGCTGGAGAATGAGACTGGAAGGGGAATTTTTGTTTTAAATGATAAGGAGATAGAGGAGGCTGGATTAAATAAACAAAAGTATAATAAACTGTTAAAGGATTTTTATAAAAACAGCGATATAAAAAAGTACTGTGTTTTAGAGAACAAAAAATTCAAAATTTTATATATTAATGATACTAGTGTTGAAAACATTCAAGAGCTTCCAGAGCTCCATAGTCATTTAAATGTATTCAAAGATCAATTAATTGAAAGGCGTGAAGTAAGGAACAATAAAAGGAAATGGTACTCCCTACAATGGCCTAGAGATGAAGAAATATTTAATGGAGAAAAAATAGTTTCACCACAAAGGGCTGCAGAAAACTCCTTTGCATATCATGATGGACCATTGTATGCAAGTGCAGATGTGTATTTTATAAGCCCTAAAAGCAAAGTATCCTTATTATATCTTTTAGGAGTACTAAACTCTTCACTGATGTATTTTTGGCTTTTTAATAGGGGAAAGAGAAAGGGGGAACAGCTTGAGCTATATGCTACTCCTTTAAAGGCAATACCCATAGTTAATATTGATAGCAAAGAAACCAATAAAATTATAAGATTAGTGGATGAAATATGTAATAATCAAGTAAATCAGATAATGCAACAGGTAAGCTTAATGGAAATAGACGAAGCTGTTTTCTCTCTTTATCAGCTGGATAAAAGAGAAAAGGAAGCTATAAGAAAATTTGTTAGTGACAGGAGGAAAACAAATGATTAAAAAGGCAAAATTACCTCTACAGGACATGTTAACTGCAATAGATTCACTTTCTCCATTGGATATTCCCAGTGACATGCAGCTTAAGAAAAAGCTCTTTTCAAAGGGAAGCCTTAAATTATTTAAGGGAGAAGGCTTAGATAGGTTTGCTACCTTGACGATCAAAGGTTTAAATCTATATCACTATGATTTTGGAATTGCTTTTCCTAAAGCTTCAACCCCGTATCCAATGTTTTTATATCAAGTTATAATTGTACCCAAAAGGGTTTTGGCTTTAACCCATTATCCCTTTTATAGGGCAAAGGATGAAAAGGCAATAAACCATTTGGCTGATTTATTAGAAGAGGATAAATATCATGCAGAAATGCTACTATCCAGCTCTAAACAACAAGAATTCTTAGCAGGGGATATAATCCCTAATTCCTTTAATGGATTCATTAGAACTACTGAAATAGATGATGCCTATGATAGTATAAAGGAGCTTTTTAAGCAATGGCACCACGGATTAATTAATAATAGTATTGAGGCAACAGAAGAAGAAGCTAAGGAGGCAAGCCAGTGGACTGAAGGCTTTTGTAAAAGGTTTTATGAGAAAGATTATGGCTACAGGTCAACTAGCCGTTATCTTGGAGAAAGATGGACAAGGGAAGTCTTTGAAAGGTATATATTTAACCTCTAGTTAGAGGGCTTCTTGTTGGTCCATATTTCGTGGCCATCGCTGGAAAATACCAGAGTACTATGTAGGTCTGTTCTGTATATTAATATATTATTTGATTGTAGACGTTCTATTACCTCTTTGTGGGGAAAGCCATAGGGGTTTTCTCGACCCACACTAATGACAGCCACATTAGGGGAGATAACCTCTAAAAAATCCTGATGGGTTGACGTATTACTTCCATGATGGCTTACTTTTAAAAAATCACTTTTTAAATAGCTGTGGTTATAGCTGTTTATAATGTCCATTTCAGCAGTAACCTCTATATCACCTGTAAACAAAAAGGATTTATCCTTATAGGTTAACTTTGCTGTTGCACTCCAATTGTTTAAGTTATCACCATAATCAAATAAAGGACCTAATATAGAAAGTGTAATATCATCTTGAATTTCATACTGTAGACCAGCTTCTGCAGCAGTTATTTTAAGGTCTTTATCCTTTATTGTTATTAGTAGCTCCTCGAAGGCCTTACTGGTGTGGGCAACTGGAGGCATAATTATTTCATTAACCTTAAAGTCTTCAATAACATCAGCTAATCCCCCAATATGGTCAGCATGGGGATGGGTTGCAATCAAAATATCTATACTATTTATTTCATGTTTTTTAATATAGTTGATAATATCCTTACTATATTTAGCTTCACCACCATCAATTAATATAGTTTTACCCTCTGGTGCAGTTATTAATATACAATCCCCTTGACCTACGTCAATAATATGTATATTAAGGTTACGTGTATCTATAGCTTCATTACAGCCAGTAGCCAACAGCATAATTAAAAAGGCTAAAGTAAGTATTAGGATGTTGTATTTTATTTTCATATTTTTTTATTTCTCCTTAAACTTTTTTCCTCAGTTTAATAATATAGAAAACAAGGGGAAAATAAAAGACCATATAAGCTACAATGTAAAAGCTATAGAAGTATAGCTATAGTAAATAATGGAAATGGTATGATTAAGTCAAATACAATTATGGAGGTTAAGGTATGATAGTGGGGAAAAGGACTATAATTATTCTGATGGTTAGTCTTTTGGGGCTGACAAGCTGTACATCTGAGCCTCAGCAAGGGGATACTCAATTAGTATTAGAGGAAGCTACACCAACTACCGCCAGAGAAGCTGCAGAAAAGCAGAAGGTTAGTTTAAATAAAAATCAAGACACAATAATAGTTAAAGGTGAATTATATGAGGATTTCACCTTGTTTGAATACAATGGTTTTACACATCTAATTAATAATGCTACAGGGGAGGTTATTGAAATATCAATAGATGACTTATCCTGGCAGGTAAAAGAGGACTTTCTAAATGGAGTTGACTATCCTACAAATATAGCTATTGAAAAAACAACCACAGGCTTTTTATATTTTTTGGATAGGGGTAAGTATTTTAGCTTACATCATTATTTTGATGGAGAAAGCACATTAATAAATGAATGGCTTTGTAAATCATTATATAAAATAAGCAGTGATAAAAGCAGAATAGCATTTCTTGATAATTTGAATAAGAAGCTATATGTTTATAATGTAAATAATAATAATCTATATGGCTTTTCTGCCGATAGATTAAATATAAATAGTATTATAAATCACTTTGATGAAGCTGTTACCCTTTCTCCAAAGGGAGGCTTTATAACTATTCAAATTAGAGAAGGGGAAGAAATAGTAGGCTTTAAAAGCTATGGTACTACTAAGGGCACATTAATACATGATTTAATTTATGGCATTTACCCTAGATGGAGTAATAATGAAAAAATAATTGGATACTTATACCTAGATAAGAATAAGGAATTAGTAAAAAGAGCTATACAGGATAAAACTGTTTATTTATCAAGTAAAATTGGACTATATAACAGAATAGGTAAAGGGAGTATAAATATTTTAACTGAACTAGAAGATTCAAACTATATTATGGGTCCCCTTAAGTGGGCTAAGGATGATAAATCCCTTATATTTGTTAGTGGAATAGAAAGGGGAATTAATATCCATTTGATGGATATAAAAAGAAGAAGTATAATAAGCTATAGGGACAATAATCAGGAGAATACATGCATTAATATCCATGATGTATTGAAAAGGGATAGATACCTTATATATACAACCAGCTTAAATAATAGTTCATATAATTTGAAGGTGGTGGATTTAGAAGGTAGTGGTATAATTATAAACAGCCAAGTAAAAGGCTTTAAAAATAGTAGGGGAGATAATGCTGATTACATAGGCTTTTTAGAGATAAAGGATGGAATTATGTATGTGAAAAATAATTCCCTTTATATATTAGATGGAACCGATAGTCACATATTTTTTAGAAATAAATATCCTATTAAAGCAATAGAATATATTAGTAGCTTAGGTGGTTTTGTGGTATATCTGGAGAAAGCTACTACAGAGGCAGTTATAATACCCTTTGATGTATAGCTGTAACCATCACATAATTGATTATTGTGTTAACAAATCATATAACATATAGTATGATATATAGTAGTGCGGGCTAGCTTAGGAGGAAGTTTTATATGAGAATTTGTTTGTTTTTTCCCAGCAAAAAAAACAGGGTAGATTTTATTAAGAATGAGTTTAAGGTTGAAAAAATTACTATAGAAGAAAACAAAATGATTTCACCCATTATACCAGGTATATCAAATATGAAATTTAAAAATACTATTAAAAAAATTCCTGGGTACTGGCTGGAAATAGTTTTTAATAAAAGCATTAATGGTAAAGCCCTTTACAACACCATTATGAAAAAGAAGGATTCATTAACTACGGATAAAAATGTATTTTATCCATTGGTTGATATGAGTCCAAGAGAATTAGAAAGACTATGGTTAAAGAAATACAAATTAATGGACCTAGATATACCAGCAGATGATAGTTGGCGATTATTCTATATGGAGGCTAAAAGTCACCTAAAGAATAAACGCTACAATGTGTGTTTTTATGGATTAAAGGTTATATTAAAGTATAATCCCTTTTTCTTTAAAAAATATAAGAGATATTATATTTTTGAAGAGCTTGCCTATTATTATGAGGAAGCTAATAACCTAGGTAGATCAATCAACTGCTTAAAAACTCACATGATGCTTCAGCCAGATTCTATAGAGCCTTACCTTAATATGAGTAGCTTCTTTATAATTAACGGTATGGAGGAGGAGGCAGTAAAAACCTGTCAAGAGGCGTTGAAAAAGAAGCCAAATAACAAGTTTTTAATTAGCAATCTAGTTATTGCTTCAAACAATCTAGGTAACTATGAATATGCAGTGGAATACCTTAATAAAGCTATAAAAAGACAGCCAAGCAATGCATTCTTTTGGAAATTAATGGGTGATGTTTTGTATGAACTAGAACGGAATAACGAGGCAGTAGATTGCTATGAAAAAGCCTTGGAAAAGCTAAAGGTTAAAAAGGCAGATGACTTTACTATAGATTTATATAATGGTATAGCTGCATCAAATTTTGAATTAGAAAATTATGAAGAGGCTATAAAGTATTACATTAAGTCACTAAAATTATCACCTGATGATTCTTATACATTATTAAGCCTATCTCAAATTTATCTTTATAAGCTTAAGGATGAAAAAAAGGCTCTATTACACACAAAAAAGCTAATTGAAATGTTTCCTGAAAACGGCTATGCCCATTATCAAATGGGGGTTATATACTTTCAGCTAGAAAACTTCGAAAAAGCACAATGGCATCTTTATAAGGCAAGAAAAATTATGCCTAGCTATGAGCCTATTAATGAAGCTATCAAGTTTTTAAAGCAGGTTAAGCAAACTAATGTAAGTGAAGGGTGAATTACAAAATGAAGCTAACGGTGTTAGGCTGTTATGGTCCATATCCAAAGGCAAATGGTGCCTGCTCAGGTTATTTACTGGAGGATCAAGATATTAAAATATTAATTGACTGTGGTAATGGAGTGATATCAAGGCTTTTTACACATTGTAATGACTTAAATAAGCTGGATGCCATTTTCATAAGCCATCTCCATCCAGATCATATGAGTGACTTGATGGTGTTAAGGTATGCAATTGCAATTGGTCAAATGATGGGAAAAATAACTAAGCCTATAAGTATATTCTTACCCTCTAGCCCTTTGGAGGATTATAATCGAATACCCTATCAACAAGCCTTTACTAGAAGCATAATAAATGAAGAGCTAAAGGTTAATATTAAAGGACTAGATGTTAGCTTTTTTAAAACAGACCATCCAGTAGAATGCTATGGTATGGTATTTGAAAATAACAATAAAAAATTAGTGTACTCAGGTGATACTAAGTTTTTTCCTGAATTAGCTGATAAAATAAAGGGCTGTGATTTGTTTTTGTGTGAAGGTGGTATTTTAGAAAGGGATATTACCGACTCTACTCCCCACCTTTCTGCAAAGCAGGTGGGTGAAATAGCAGTGGAGGCAAATCTCCGTAGAGTAATACTAACCCATATTTTTCCTGCAACAAATACAAATTTGATTTTTAAGGAGGCAACAGAGGTTTATACCAACATATTAGAAATTGCAGAGGAAGGTAAGACCTATTATATATAGAAAGCAAAGTATAATATTTATTTTACTTTTAGGCAAAAATACTATTGATTATTTTATTTAAGAAGGGTGTGTTAATCTTGTTAAATAGTATTTTTGAAAGAAGAGTTAAACTGAAATATGGATATGATTTATACTTAGAAATACCTGAAAAGGAGTATTTACAAATCTACGAGGATGTAAATGATGAAGCTGCCCATAATATTATTAATCTCTTTTTACAGTATCACAGAGACGATGGGCGACCGAAGGATATAAAAATAAACTATGATTCAAAAAACCGCACTGTAAATATTCGTGCCTTTCTTGATTACGAGGATAACACCCATTCAGACGAAACTACTTCACCCCATAGATATCTGTCGGTTATAAGTAAAAAGCACCTCTAACAATAGCAGAAGGTCTAGTGACTTTCTGCTATTTTTTTAGTATAATAACTACTAACTGATTGGAGGCGATATATCATGAGAAAAAATTTCATTATCATAATGATAATTACTATACTATTTACAGGATTTAGCTATAGTGCCGATACCACCCAAGAGGAAATGATAACAGAAAGAGGTAAGGTTATTGCTGTTGATGAGGTAGACACTGAAGAGTCAGCCGAAGATTTTCTTGAAAGCAAGCTAGTCACTATAGAGGTGTTGTCTGGTAAATATGAGGGACAACAGTTTACAATTAAGCATTATTTAAGTGGTAGCTATGGATATGATTTACCAGTAAAGGCTGGAGATAGGGTATTAATAGTTGTTGAGGAGCTTGAGGATTCGGTTGAAGTTTACATCGCCGATTACATAAGAGATACCTATGTTTTTGGAGTTATTGCATTATTTATTGCTTTATTAGTTATTATAGGTAAAAAAACAGGGGTTAAGGCCCTTGTGACATTAGGGATAACAATTACCTTAGTTATGAAGTTTTTATTACCTGGAATTCTAAGGGGATATAGTCCTATTTTACTAACAGTTATTACATCTATACTTATTACCCTTATTACTATATTTATAATTGCAGGAATAAGCATAAAAAGCTTCTCTGCCATTATTGGAATAATGGGGGGAGTTATTACAGCAGGACTAATAACATTTATTATAGGCTCACAGGTTAAACTTACTGGACTTTCAGGTGAAGAAGCTACTATGCTTATGTATATACCTCAAAACATCCAATTTGACTTTAAAGGACTATTATTTTCAGGCATAATGCTTGGTGCATTGGGGGCTGTAATGGATGTTGGAATTTCAGTGGCTTCAGCTATGGAGGAGATAAAGAGGTTAAGTCCCCATGTAAAGGTTAGGGAGTTAATAATGTCAGGTATGAACGTAGGTAAAGATATTATGGGTACCATGACAAACACATTAATTCTTGCCTATACAGGCAGTGCCATACCTTTATTACTATTATTTATGGCCTATGAAACAGATATGATTAAAATTATTAATCTTGATATTATTGCAACAGAAATTGTAAGGGCAGTATCAGGAACTATTGGCTTAATTCTAACAATTCCCATAACTGCATTTACAAGTGGAATACTGTACGAAAAATATGGTGCTTCATCCAACAAGAATACTGTAGATTAATCTTTTTAGGGGAGATTGTCTTGAAAGGACCCTTTTGTTTCTTGCTTATACCCTTAATTGTAGGGATATTAATTGGACATTTTACAGGTGTAATAATACCATTAACAGCTATGGGGGTTGTTGTTATAGCTCTATTAGCTATTGGTATATATTTTAAGGTAATAGATTTTTGGATTATTTCTATACTTGTGGTAATTTTGGGAATAGTTTCATATCAATTGCAGCTTAATAAAGCTATAGAAGTAAAAGAGCTGCTTAAGGAGGACTATCAAGCAGTTGCAAAGGTTCTTTCAGAGCCTTTAGAAAAAAACCAGTATTGGGAAGTGGACCTAAAAATAATTAAAATAATAAACGAAGAAAAAGAAGCTGATTTAAATCAAAAGTCTAAAGGGAAAATATTTTTTGATTACGATAGAGACTTGATAAAGCCAGGTGAAACAATAGCCTTTAGTAACCACCTTTTTTTAGATGTAATACACTACCATAACCTTTCTGGCTATAATCTGTATTTAAAGGGTAATGGATTTAGTAGCATAATAGGTATTAATGGAGATTCTATAGATGATGTCAACTATAATCAGGGATTAAACCTATTGGGCCCTAGCAACTGGTTTAAAAAAGAGTTGGAGGCTATACTTGACAAAACCCTTATGGAGCAACAGGCATCCCTAATGAAGAGTATTTTGTTTGGAAATCAAGGCTACCTATCAAAGGATATGTTAAACTCCTTTTCTAAAAGTGGAACAGCCCATATCATAGCAATTTCAGGGCTTCATATTGGTATAATAGTATTAATACTCCATAAGCTATTAAGCCTATTAGGAACAGGAAGAAATTTGAGTTTACTATTAACTATGTCTATTATTCTTTTATACGCATACTTAGTTGGTTTTCCTGTTTCAATAATAAGGGCTTCGTCCATGTATTTTATACTTGTTTTAGCGTATTTTTTACATCGTCCCTATAATTCAATTAATACCTTAGCCTTTATTGCCTTTATTGTTTTACTATTAAACCCTATAACTCTTTTTACAGTTTCTTTTCAGCTATCCTTTGCAGCTACCTTAAGCATATTAACCCTATATCCTTTACTAAACAGGCTGTTGAGTAGAATACCAGACTACATAAGACAGCTTTTGTCAGTTACCATAGCTGCACAGTTGGGTACAATGCCTATTATGGCATATCATTTTAACGAAATATCAATTGTAGCTCCAATTACAAACCTATTAATTGTTCCACTATTAGGTGTTCTGATAACATTAGCTTTTATCAGCATTACTATAGGAGCTATATCAATTGGCGCTGCTTCAATTTTTAATTCTTTGACCAATACGATCTTAACATATATGATATATATTGTAAGGACTAGTAGCCAATTATTCTTTAGCAGTATTTCACTTCAAGAAATGAAGCCCTATGAGGTTTTTACATACTACTTTATTTTAATAGCAATTTATGTTTTTATTAATACAAAGAAAAATAGTGTAATGGAGAGGTTAGAAATATGAGCTATAAGCAATTAATTTCCCAAATTAAAAGCAATTCACTTGGAAGCTTGTATTTGATTTATGGAGAAGAGGCTTATCTAGGTGAAGACATAATTACCCGCATAAAGGGTCATCTGGTTAATCCAGATTTTGAAGAGTTGAACTATAAAATGCTAGAGGGTAAAGACCTTACCATTGATGCATTAATTGATGCTTGTGAAACCTTGCCCTTTATGGCCAGTAAAAAGCTTGTTATGGTGAAGGGCATTGAAGCATTACAGGGAAAGAATAAGATAATAAGTGGGGAAGATGAAGAATTACTATTAGATTATTTTAGTAGAATTCCACAAGAGACCTGCTTAGTTTTTTATGGCTTAGGGTCAATAGACTCAAGAAAAAAGCTTATTAAAGCAATAAAAAAACATGGAGAATTATGTGAGCTAGCTAAATTAAAGGAAGGGGAGTTACAAAGCTGGATTATTAAGTATTTTAAAAAAAGAGGAAAGACAATAGAAAAAAAAGAGTTGGCTTTTATGTTAAATAACCTAGATTACTTAGGGAAAAATGCTACACAAACCCTATTGGATGTAGAAAACGAAATGAAGAAAATAATCTCCTTTATGGGGGAGCAAGAAGCTGTTAAAATTCAGCATATAGAAGAGGTAACAGTAAACAGATTTCAAAATGATATATTTAAGCTGCTTGATGCAATAGGTAGAAAGGATACTAAGGATGCATTGAAAAGATTAAACCATATTTTAAGGGAGGGTGAAGCTGTTTTAAGAATCATGGCCACCATGAGCAACCAGGTTAAGAATATTTTAAGCTCCAAGCTTTTGATGGAGGATGGGTATACCTCAAAGATGATAGCATCAAAGCTAGGTATTCATCCTTATGTGGCATCAAAATGTGTATCCCAAAGCAATGGCTATACAGAAAAAAGATTAAAATATCTTCTTGTTCAGTTTTTAGAGATGGATTACATGATAAAATCTGGAAGAATGAATGATAAAATAGCTATGGAACTGTTGATAATTGACATGTGTAAATAGGTTTTGCAAAAAGCAAAAAGCGTACCTTTGTACGCTTATTCTATTTCTAAGTATTGAGCTGGAACGAGACACGGTTTTAGTCAATACGTAAATTATAATGCTTTGTTAAATTTTTTAGCAAGTCTAGAAAGGCTTCTTGAAGCTTTAGATTTATGAATTACACCCTTAGATGCAGCCTGCTTAAGCTTTTTATCTACAAATCTTAACTTAGCCTTAGCATCATCAAAGCTTTGGCTTTTTAGAGCCTCTTCAAATCTTTTAATAGCTGTTTTAAGCTGAGATTTAATCATTCTATTTCTTGCTGTCTTTTTTGCAATAACTTTAATTCTTTTCTTTGCTGATTTAATATTTGCCAATATGTTCACCCCCCTTGCACGGTCATTAACACAGTAATTCTATCAGATATGCTTAAAAAATGCAACAATAATAAAAAAAAACTTAATTATTAAATGTAATCTGAAAGCATAAAAACAGCTTTTTTTATTAAAAATTATAAGTGCTGTGGTTTTATTATAATCATATTTTCATTAAATATATCAAATACTAAGAAAAACTTAAAAATGAGGTGAAGTAATGTTTCAAGTAAGAACAGATCTTGCCCTTGAAGCTAGAGAGCTGTACCACGAGGAAAAACAGCAGGAGATTCCAGGTGTAGCTGTTGACCAAGAAAAGATTAATGATGTTACAATCACAAGAGTTGAAATCATGAATGAGGAAGCACAGCAAATAATGGGAAAGGCCATAGGTAAATATATTACCCTTGAATGTAAAGCCCTACGAAGAAGCGATGCAAACTTAAAGGATGAGGTTAGCCAAATACTTGCTAAGGAACTGAAGGAAGTAGTGGGAAACAACACAAATATAAGGGCTTTAGTGGTTGGACTAGGGAATTGGAATGTAACTCCAGATGCATTAGGTCCAAAGGTTGCTTCAAAGGTTTTTGTTACAAGACACCTTTTTCAGTTTTATAAAAAAGACAGGGACGAAGGCTTGGGACAAATAAGTGCTATATCACCTGGAGTAATGGGAACTACAGGTGTTGAGACAGGTGAAATAGTTCAAGGTATTGTTGAAAAAATAAAGCCAGATATTGTTGTAGCCATAGACGCATTAGCCTCAAGAAAAATGGAGAGGGTTAACACAACAATTCAAATTTCAAGTACAGGTATAAATCCTGGTTCAGGAGTAGGAAACAAAAGAAAGGCTTTAAATAAAGAAACTCTGGGGGTACCTGTCATTGCTATAGGAGTGCCAACAGTTGTAGATGCAGCTACCTTAACCAGCGACACCATTCACCTTGTTATGGAGGCATTTTCAAAACAAGCACAAAAAGGGTCACAATTCTATAATATGCTAAGGGAGCTAAAGGAGGAAGAAAAATATTCATTGATAAGGGAAGTACTGGAGCCGTATAATGCTAACGTTATGGTAACACCTAAAGATGTAGATAAAATAGTATTAGACCTATCACATATAATAGCAAATGCCATAAATATTGCACTTCATCCTGGAATAGACCTTAAAGATGTTAATCGTTACATTCATTAATGATTATTATTGATTGCATATTTTACAGTCGCATCACATATTTATCAATATATATTACTGATGAATAGGCAGGTGCGACTAATGCTTTTTAAGAGATTATGGTTTCTCAATGATTTTAGAAATATAGTTATTGTAATTTTAATTTTATGTATTTTAGTAGCTTCTTATGATATTTTGTTTAATAACACTGCATATGCATCTGGAAATAAGCCTAATCAAGACACTATATCCAGTAACGATATAGGTAGAATATTTTACATAGCAATAGAACAGGTTTTTCCTGGCTCCAGTGATGAAAACAATTTAGAACTTATCAATTTAAGGGGTATATATACTTCTCTTTATAAAAACATTTTTTTTATTGACTTTAAAAATCCAATAACCTTCATTGAATCACAATTTCCTGCTTTAGCACTAGTTAGTAATAAACCACAGGGCCTTTACTTAGCAGAAAAAAATAAAGCAGCCAATAATAGTGAAAATAAAATAACCGATAGGTCTGAGGATGAAGAAGCCTCCGAGGCAGCTATAACAAGCATAAATTCTACAGAAGACCCAGACGATATTGGAGAACTAAAGGGTGGTATATATTTATCAGAGTCACAGCAAATAGTTGATAGCTTAATGGGTAATTTTCAATTGAACTTAGCACCATCAGAGATGCCAGAAAAAATTACATTTGAAGAAGATAAACCCCAAATATTAATATATCATACCCACGGTACAGAATCCTATAAACCAGCCTCTGAAGGAAACTATCATTCCTTAAGAAGGGAATACTCTGTTATTACCATTGGAGAAATAATAAAAAAGCAACTGGAGGATAGAGGGTTTGAAGTTATACATGATACTACTTATCATGATTACCCATCCTATAATGGTTCATATGGTAGGTCAATAGCTACAGCCAAAGAGATATTGAAGGAATATCCCTCAATTAAGGTTGTACTAGATGTACATAGGGATGGATATGATCACATTGATACTAACCCTAACAGAGATAGATTAATTAAAAACAATCAAATTTTAATAAATGGAGAAACAGCCTCTAAATTTCAGCTTGTAATTGGGTCTGAGACCCCAAATAAAGTTGAAGTTACAAAATTTGCTCAGCTAATAAAAACAGTTAGCGATTCAATATATCCAGAGCTTAGCAAACCAATACTGGTTAAGCCCTATGGTAGATTTAATCAATATTTAACCAATCATTATGCTTTGCTTGAGGTTGGCAGCAATGCCAATACAATTGAGGAGGCAAAAAAATCTGCAGTTTATTTAGCAGAGGTTTTGGCAAATACATTAGATAATTTAAGGGAGTAGTTTAAAAAATTCAAAAAACGTCTACACTATCAATGGTGATGTAGATGAGCAGAATAGAAGCTAAAAGAAAAGAAAAAAAGAGGCGAAGAAGGGTGAAGCTTGCCCTTTCCTTAATATTACTTTTGTTTACTGGTGGACTATTGGTAACTGATTACTCAACAAGGGAAATGCTAGCTGAATTTGATGGACAAGTATTTGGGTATATGAGAAATGATAACATCCACAGCATATACCTTTTTGGTAACCTTTATGATATTAATCAGGATGTTGTTATTGAAACCATTAGTAACTACATCAATAAAGCAGGTATATACTTTAATAAATGCTCTGACTGGATTTACAAGCTTCTTTATAATGTTAGATAAATAAAAATCTCCATTTATTCATGGTATTTCAATAAAAAAATTGACTATCCCAATATAGAAGTTTATGATATAATTTATGAAGCTATGCAGTTTAAAGGAGGATTATCTAACATGCCAAGTGATAGACAAAACAAGATACGTAATTTTTCTATTATTGCCCATATAGACCATGGAAAATCTACCTTGGCCGATAGACTTATTGAGCAGACAGGTCTTATAAGCCAGAGGGATATGCAGCAGCAAATTTTAGATAATATGGAACTAGAGAGGGAAAGAGGAATAACAATAAAGCTCCAAACCATTAGACTTGTTTATAAAGCTCAAGACGGTGAAGAATATTACCTTAACCTAATAGATACCCCTGGACATGTTGATTTTACCTATGAAGTATCTAGAAGTCTTGCAGCCTGTGAAGGGGCAATTCTTGTAGTAGATGCGGCTCAGGGGATAGAAGCTCAAACCTTAGCCAATGTATATTTGGCCTTAGAGCAGGATCTTGAAATAATACCTGTAATAAACAAAATAGACTTACCAAGTGCAAGACCAGATGAAGTAAAAAAAGAAATTGAGGATATTATTGGTCTTGATGCATCTGATGCACCGTTAATATCAGCTAAGGATGGTTTAAATATTACCGATGTGTTAGAGGCTATTGTAAAAAAAGTGCCAGCACCACATGGTGATAAGGAGGCATCCCTCAAGGCATTGATTTTCGACTCATTTTATGACAACTACAGAGGGGTAATAGCCTACATAAGGGTTATAGAAGGAAAATTGAAAAAGGGCATGAAGATAAAAATGATGGCCACCAATAAAGAGTTTGAAGTAACAGAGGTTGGTATATTTTCACCTGGAGCCATTCAAATGCCAGAGCTTAGTGCTGGAGACGTTGGCTATGTTGCAGCCAGTATTAAGGATGTTAGAAATTGTCGTGTTGGAGATACAATAACAGAGGCCAATAGACCTACAGAAATACCCTTACCCGGCTATCGAAAGGTAACCCCTATGGTGTATTGTGGTATATATCCTGCAGAAGGTGAAAAATACGAAGATGTTAGGGACGCATTAGAAAAGCTACAGGTAAATGATGCAGCACTAGTATTTGAACCAGAGACCTCAGCAGCTTTGGGCTTTGGTTTTAGATGTGGCTTTTTAGGTCTACTTCATATGGAAATAGTACAGGAAAGATTAGAAAGAGAGTTTAATCTTGACATAGTTACAACAGCTCCAAGTGTTATTTACAGAATAACAAAAACTGATGGAGAGGTAGTAATGATACAAAATCCTGCAAACCTTCCAAAACCGCAGGAAATATTAAAAATGGAAGAACCCATTGTTAAATCAAATATTATGGTACCAACCCTTTATGTAGGTACTGTGATGGAGCTATGCCAAGAGCGACGTGGCGAGATGAAAAACATGGAGTATATCGATGAGACTAGAGTAACCTTACATTATGAATTACCCTTGAATGAAGTCATATATGATTTTTTCGATGCATTAAAATCAAAAACTAAGGGCTATGGGTCACTTGACTATGAGTTTTTAGGCTATAGGGAATCTAAGCTTGTTAAGCTAGATATATTAATAAATGGAGAGCAGGTGGATGCCCTATCCTTTATAGTTCATCAGGACAAGGCATATCCCCGTGGTAAAGGAATGTGTGATAAATTAAAGGATGAAATACCAAGACACCAATTTCCAATACCTATACAGGCAGCCATAGGCCAGAAGATAATAGCTAGAGAAACCATAAAGGCTCTTCGTAAAGACGTACTTGCCAAATGCTATGGTGGCGACATTACCCGTAAGAAAAAGCTTCTGGAGAAGCAAAAAGAAGGTAAAAAGCGTATGAGACAGGTTGGTAGTGTTGAAGTCCCACAAAAGGCTTTTATGTCGGTTTTAAAGCTGGATAGTTAATTAACATAAGCATAATTGGTTAGGCTATAATAAGCCTAACCATAAATTTTTTTGAGAATAAGATGTAAATGAGGGGTGATTTCATGCTGGACATAGGATTATATATTCATATTCCATTTTGTGAAAGGAAATGCTTCTACTGCGATTTTAACTCCTTTGAGGGAGAAAAAGCCAAAATACTCCCCTATTTAAAGGCTCTACTAAAAGAGATAGAGCTTTATTCCCATAGATTAAGGGAATGTAGAATTAAAACCATATTTATTGGAGGAGGAACACCTTCCCTATTGATGGGAGAAGATATATATAATATTTTAAATACAATAATTAAAAAGTATAGAGTAGCTAATAATATAGAGATTACAATAGAGACTAATCCTGGGACACTGAGGATAGATAAGCTAAATGACTACAAGACAGCCGGTATCAATCGTTTAAGCGTGGGACTACAAGCTTGTCAAGACCACCACCTAAAAAGACTTGGTAGAATCCATAGTTATAAAGAGTTCATGGATAATATAAAATCAGTAAAAAAAATAGGCTTCAATAACATAAATGTAGATTTAATGTTTAGCCTGCCTAATCAAACCTTAAATGAATGGAGGACTTCCTTGAGGCAGATGGTTGAGCTTGAAATTCCCCATATTTCTGCCTATAGTCTTATTTTAGAGGAGGGTACTGCCCTATACAAGGACTATAAAAGCAAAAAGCTAGTACCATTAAAAGAAGAGCAGGAGCTTGAGATGTTCCACTATACAATAGATTACTTAAAACAAAAAAATTATAACCATTATGAAATTTCCAACTTCGGTAAAGAAGGCTTTGAATGTAAGCATAATTTAATTTACTGGAATAATGAATTCTACTTGGGATTAGGGGCAGGTGCCCATTCCTACATGTCGGAGGGACGCTTTAATAATGTAGTTAATATAGATGATTACATAAGACTGTTGAATAATGGTGAGGCTCCAGTAAATGAAATTACAAAACTAACTACTAAAGATGAAATAAGTGAAACAATGTTTTTAGGACTAAGAATGATGGCAGGAGTCAGTATACCAAAGTTTAAAAAACGCTTTGGCATATGCCCCTTTACTATATATAAGGATAAATTAGTACAGCTGGAAAAGCAAAACCTAATTACTATTACTAAGGATACAATTAAATTAACACCAAAAGGTATTGATTTAGCCAATTTAGTTTTTGCAGAAATGCTAATAAATTAAAAAAATAAATTCAAACTATTGACAAAAAATAAATCAAATGTTATGTTAAAAACAGGTGGAGTTAGCACTCAACACTAAAGAGTGCTAATAAAAAAGAGGTGGTAAAATGGAGCTGAATGATAGGAAACTAAAAATATTACAGGCTATAATTCAAGATTATATTCAAACGGCTGAACCTATTGGCTCAAGAACATTAACGAAAAGATATGATCTTGGTGTAAGTCCTGCAACAATTCGTAATGAAATGGCAGACCTAGAAGAATTAGGTTTTTTAATGCAACCCCATACCTCTGCAGGTAGAGTTCCATCAGATAAAGCCTATAGATTATATGTAGATGCTCTAATGACTAAGACAAAAAATACAAACTATCAGAAAACCTTTATTAAAGCTAATCTTTTAAAAAAATTTGTTGAGGTTGAGCGATTATTACAATATAGCTCAAAGGTACTTTCGGAGCTAACTAGATACACCTCATTGGCTTTAACACCACAAATAAAGGGAAATAAACTTAAGTTTTTGCAGCTTGTACCGATTGATTCAGAAAACCTTGTTGCTATTATTGTAACAGATACAGGGGTAATAAAAAAACCTCTTCTGAAGATTACAGGTGGTTTTGATGAAGCCTCTATTCAGAAGGTTTCAAACCTGTTAAATGAAAAGCTAGCTGGACTATCAATAATGGACATTGAAAGTCAGCTTATTCAAGAGCTAAATAATGAAATCTATAAATGTAACAATATAATAGAGAAGGTGGTACCAGAGCTGTTTCAAACCTTAGAGAGACTTGACGATTTTGAGCTCTTTTTAAATGGAACCACAAATATATTCAACTTTCCAGAATTCAGCGATATATTTAAGGCAAAATCATTTTTATCAATGCTGGAGGAAAAAGAGGTTATTAAGAACCTTGTTTCAACATCAGATAATGAAGGTATAACCATTTCTATTGGTAATGAAAACTGCTATTCCGAAGTAAAGGAGTACAGTTTAGTAACAGCTACCTTCAAAATTAGTGGTAGCTCTATTGGTTGGTTAAGTGTTATAGGTCCTACACGAATGGATTATGCAAATGTTATAAATATAATGGGTCAGATTAGTAAGCATATTAACCAATTATTAAAGAAGGGTAATGAATAAAGCTAGTGCGAAGTGTCATTAGGACATTTTGCACTCTATATTTGTTGATGGTTAGTCAAGCTTTAGTTCTAAATACATAAAAAGGCAGGTGCTTATACTTTGAAGGATAATGTTCAAGAGAGTAAGGAAAACAAAGAAACTATTGAAAAAGGTGATGAAAATAAGAAAGTAGAAGTAGAAGAAGAAGTAAACAGCAACATAGAGGCCACCCAAGAGGAGCTACTTACCTCTAATAAAGAAGTAGCAGATGAAGAAGATAAAGAGGCTATGGCTCTGCTATTGGAAAAAAAGGAAGAGGAAGCAAAGGATTACTATAATCGACTACAGAGATTACAGGCAGATTTCATGAACTATAAAAAAAGGGCAGAGAAGGAAAAAAGTGATATTTACCTTTATGCAAATGAAAAGATTGCAGTAGACCTACTTAACATAATAGACAACCTAGAAAGAGCCGTTAGCTCGGCAGACGAAAATCAAAAAGACACCAGTTTATTTAAAGGAATTGAGTTGGTTATTAAGCAAATGAAGGAAACCCTTAAAAAGCATGGTATAGAAGAAATTGAAGCCTTAAATAGGCCCTTTGATATGAACTTACATCATGCTGTTGCTCAAGAGGAATCAGAGGCAGAAGCCGATACAGTAGTTGAAGTTTTTCAAAAAGGCTATATTATAAATAATAGAGTTTTAAGACCAGCAATGGTGAAGGTTGCTAAGTAACTGTTTTAGATACAGTTCAAAATAACTAAGATAATCTTTATTAAAGGAGGAAAATAGACAATATGAGTAAAGTAATTGGAATTGATTTAGGTACAACAAATTCATGTGTCTCTGTATTAGAGGCTGGAGAGCCAGTGGTTATAACAAATTCTGAAGGTAACAGAACTACTCCTTCTATTGTAGCATTTGCAAAGGATGGAGAGAGAATAGTAGGTGAACCTGCTAAAAGACAAGCAGTTATTAATCCCGATAGAACAATAATGTCAATTAAAAGACATATGGGCTCTGATCACAAGGTTAAGGTTGATGGAAAGGACTACACTCCCCAGGATATATCAGCTATGATTCTTCAAAAGCTAAAGGCTGATGCGGAGGCTTACTTAGGAGAAAAAGTAACAGATGCAGTAATTACAGTACCAGCATATT
Source organism: Alkaliphilus pronyensis (assembly GCF_009017275.1). Classification (GTDB taxonomy): domain Bacteria; phylum Bacillota; class Clostridia; order Peptostreptococcales; family Natronincolaceae; genus Alkaliphilus_C; species Alkaliphilus_C pronyensis. The sequence continues at coordinate 98,113 of NZ_WBZC01000003.1, forward strand.
TCACTGATAGTCAAAGACAGGCAACAAAGGATGCTGGTAAGATAGCAGGCTTAAATGTAAGAAGAATAATTAATGAGCCAACAGCCGCTTCACTAGCCTATGGATTAGATAAAACAGAAGAGCATCAAAAGATACTTGTTTATGACTTAGGTGGAGGTACCTTTGATGTTTCAATATTAGAGCTTGGAGATGGAGTGTTTGAGGTTTTGGCCACCAGTGGTAATAATAATCTTGGTGGAGATGACTTTGACCAGGTATTAATTGATTATATTGCAGAAGAGTTTAAGAAACAAGAAGCAATCGATTTAAGAAAAGATAAAATGGCTCTTCAAAGATTAAAGGAAGCTGCTGAAAAGGCTAAAAAAGAGCTTTCAAGCACTATGACAACAAACATAAATTTACCATTTATTACTGCAACAAGCGATGGTCCAAAGCATTTAACCCTAGATATTTCAAGAGCAAAATTTGAAGACCTTTCTTCACACTTAGTTGAAAAGACATTAGATCCAATGAAAAAGGCCCTAAGTGATGCAGGCTTAAATGCAGCAGATATAGATAAGGTTATTCTTGTAGGTGGTTCTACTCGTATTCCTGCGGTTCAACAGGCAGTTAAAAGAATTACTGGAAAGGACCCACATAAAGGAGTTAATCCAGACGAGTGTGTTGCAGTTGGTGCTGCTATACAGGCGGGAGTATTAACTGGAGAGGTTAAGGATGTTCTTTTACTTGATGTTACTCCTTTATCACTTGGTATTGAAACCCTAGGTGGAGTATTTACTAAGCTTATTGAAAGAAACACAACTATACCTACTAAGAAAAGTCAAACTTTCTCTACAGCTGCCGACAACCAGCCAGCGGTAGAAATACATGTGCTTCAGGGTGAAAGACCAATGGCTGCCGACAATATTACAATGGGAAGATTCCAATTAACAGGAATACCACCAGCTCCAAGGGGAGTGCCTCAAATTGAAGTAACCTTTGATATAGATGCCAATGGTATTGTTAATGTGTCAGCTAAAGACCTGGGAACAGGAAAAGAGCAGAAGATAACTATTACCTCTTCAACAAATCTATCAAATGATGAAATAGAGAAAAAGGTTAAGGAAGCAGAGGAGTTTGCTGAGGAGGACAAAAAGAGAAAAGAAAAGGTAGAGGTTAAAAACCAAGCGGATTCATTATTATACCAAACAGAAAAAACACTTAAAGAAGCAGAAGGAAAAATAAATAAAGAAGATGAAGAAAAAGTTAAGGCAGAGCTAGAAAAGCTTAAAAAAGCAATAGAAGCCGATAATACAGAGGAAATGAAGAAGGCTATAGAAGATGTTAATAATGCCTTCCACGCTGTAGCACAGCAAATGTATCAGCAGGCCTCAGAAGCTCAACAGGCTACAGAAAATGGAAATACTGAAGAGGCAAAGGATGAAAATGTAGTTGATGCAGAGTACGAAGAGGTAAAAGAGGATAAAGAGGAATAAAGAATTAAAACTGACTAATCAGAGGGCACCCCTAGGGTGTCCTCAAAGCTAGAAAAAGCATATAGGGTTGAAAATGGTTGCTTTAATTATAAAAGTAACATATAATTATTATTGGTTTATGGCTGAATCTTTCAACCAAGAGAGGCGGTGAAGAGGTGAGCAAAAGAGATTATTATGATGTGCTGGGGTTAGATAAAAACGCAGCACCAGAGGATATAAAAAAGGCCTATAGAAAACTAGCAATGAAATATCATCCAGACCGTAATCCTGATGATAAAGGGGCAGAGGTTAAATTCAAAGAAATAAATGAAGCATACGAAGTGTTAAGTTCGCCTGAAAAGAAGCAAAGATATGATCAATTTGGCCATGCTGGCGTTAATGGTAACGGTGCAGGAGGCTTTGAAGGTGGATTTGGCGGCTTCGGTGGCGGCTTCGATGATATTTTTGGAGATATATTTGATATGTTTGGTGGTGGAGGTGGTTTCTCTAGAAGAAGTGGACCTCAAAAAGGCTCTGATATAAAATATGAAACAACTATAACCTTTGAGGAGGCTGCTTTTGGTACAGAAAAAACCGTAGAATTCCATCGCAATGAATCCTGTGATATATGTAAGGGAACAGGAGCTAAGCCTGGCACATCTAAAAAAACCTGCTCCCATTGTAAGGGAACTGGTGAAGTTAGATATGCTCAAAGAACTCCTTTAGGTCAAATTGTTAATGTAAAAACCTGTCCACATTGTCATGGTGAGGGGCAAATTATTGAAGAGCCTTGTCATGGATGTAGAGGTAAGGGTAAGGTTAGAAAACTAAAGAAAATTAAAGTTAAGATTCCTGCTGGTGTAGATACAGGTATGGTTATCCCTATTAGAGGAGAAGGGGAGCCAGGCGTAAAAGGTGGCCCTCCTGGAGAGCTTTATGTTGTTATAAGGGTGTTACCCCATAAGATATTTGAAAGAGATGGAAATGATATAATATGTGAAATACCAATTACCTTTGTACAGGCAACATTAGGTGATGAGTTGGAGGTACCAACATTAGAAGGTAAAGTAAAGTATAAAATTCCAGAGGGTACCCAAAGTGGAACTGTATTTAGGTTAAAGGGACGAGGTATAGTTAGTCCAAAGGGCTACGGTAAAGGGGACCAATATGTAAAGGTTGTAGTAGAGGTACCTAGAAAGCTAACAGAAAGTCAAAAAGACATACTAAGAAAGTTTGCCGCTGAAAGTGGCGAAGAGGTACATGAACAAAGAAGGACTTTTTTCGATAAGGTAAAGGATGCGTTTGGAGTTTAAAGTAAAATCACTCTATTTTAAAATGATTAATGTTGTAGACAAACCCGAGATATTTTGAAAACTACGTAAACCCGCTCAGAACCAAGCGGGAATGAGCTTAAGATAATCAGGTATTTTCAAAACTCGCTCATGCTCAAACAGTTGAAAATACTTATCTGATTATCTTTTCACTCTTTTTTATTCTAACTTCGGAGATTCTCAGTTGTTGTCTATCTTACAGGGGCTAAAGTACTGACAATTTACTTTAGTTTTAAAAATCGGGTTTGAAAAAATATTTCTTTGCCTTCATACTCAATCACTCTAAATAGAGTGATTTTTATTAAAGTAGTATAATTGAAGTTAACTATTGGGAGATTATTAAGGGGATGTGAGTTTAATGGAATGGATTGAAATATCAATTAAAACCACTACTGAAGCAGTGGAAGCAGTATCTAACATATTATATGATGCAGGAGTTACTGGTGTAGCTATTGAGGATTCAAAGGATTATCTTTTTATTGAGCAAAGTGAAGGCGACTGGGATTATGTAGATGAGTCTTTATTTAACAATGGCTTTGAAGGTGCCATAGTGAAGGGGTATTTACCTGCTTCAGCAGATTTAGTGGATAAAATTGAATTAATACGACAATTAGTTTCCTTATTACCCCAATATGGATTAGATATAGGACTTGGTGAAGTTACTACCATTGAAGTATCTGAGGAGGACTGGAGCTCCTCATGGAAGCAATATTACAAGCCCACTAAGGTTAGCAATAAAATAGTAGTTAAACCAACCTGGGAGAATTACATAGCAAATAAGGGTGAATTAATAATTGAGTTAGACCCAGGCATGGCCTTTGGAACTGGCACCCATGAGACCACCATCATGTGCATAAATGCTTTGGAAAAACATATTAAGCCATCAAGCGTTGTTTATGATATAGGCTGTGGAAGTGGAATACTGTCTATAGCAGCTGCTAAGTTGGGTGCAGATAGAGTTATAGCTGTTGATTTAGATTCTGTTGCAGTAGAGGTTACTAAAAAGAATATTTGCAATAATAATGTGCAGGAAATAGTATCAGTAAAGCATGGTAATCTTATGGAGACAGTAGAAGGTTCAGCCGATACTATTGTGGCCAACATAATTGCAGACATTATAGTATTATTAGCTAAGGATGTTAAGGAATTTTTAAAGGATGATGGGGTTTTTATTAGCTCAGGCATAATTATTGATAAAATAGATCAGGTGGTTGAAGCTTTAGAAAAAGCAGATTTAAAGGTTATTAATATTAATAAAATGGGTGAGTGGGCAGCAATAACCTCAATGAAAAAAGGTGATGGGCTTGAATAGATTTTTTGTTAATGCTAGCCAAATAAATGAAGTTAATAAAACCATAAGCATATTAGGAGAAGACGTAAAACACATTTCAAAGGTTTTGAGGTTAAGCATAGGCGATTTGATAGAGTTGTGTGATGAAGCATTTGAGTATATATGTGAGATAAAGGATATTTCAAAAAATGAAGTCACTTTGTCCTATGATGAGAGGGTACAAATAAAGACAGAAGCCTCCATTAGAGTAACTTTATATCAAGGTATTCCTAAATCAACCAAGATGGACTTAATTATTCAAAAAACTACTGAAATGGGTATTGCAGAAGTTGTACCAGTCTTTACTCAACGTACAGTTGTTCAACTTGATAGTAGCAAGGATAAGATAAAAAAAACCGATAGATGGCAGAAGATTTCTGCCGAAGCTGCAAAGCAAAGCAAAAGAGGTGTTATTCCCCTTGTACATCCTCCAATGTTGTTTAAGGAAGCCCTAAAGCATTGCCAGGGAAATGATTTAAATATTATTGCTTATGAGGGGGAAGAAAAGAATAGCTTGAAACCACTTTTACAAGGGGTCAATAAGTCGTTAACAAAAATAGGTATCTGGATCGGACCTGAGGGAGGATATACAGAAAATGAGGTTGTAGAAGCTATTCAACATCAAATTAATACTGTAACACTAGGCCCTCGAATACTACGTACTGAAACTGCGGGCTTTGCATTACTATCAATAGTAATGTATGAGCTAGGTGATTTAGGAGGGAGCATGTGAAAAAGGTAGCTTTCCACACATTAGGCTGTAAGGTTAATCAATATGAAACACAAGCCATGTCTGAGCTATTTGAAAGGGCAGGCTATAGGGTGGTTTCAGATTCTGAAAATGCTGATGTCTATGTTATTAATACCTGTACAGTAACAAGTACAGGGGATAAGAAATCTAGGCAGTTTATACGCAGAGCCAAAAGAAATAATCCTCAATCTATCATTGCAGTAGTAGGCTGCTATTCTCAAACAGCATCAGAAGAAGTAGCAGAAATAGAAGGTGTTAATATAGTCATGGGAACCAATGAAAGAAGTAAAATAGTTGACTATGTAGAAGACTGTCTACCAACAGAAAAAATAAATACAGTTGATGATATAATGAAGGTTAAAGAGTTTGAAGAGATGTCTATACAGGAGATTAAAGGTAAAACTAGAGCCTTATTAAAGATTCAAGAGGGCTGCAATCAGTACTGCTCCTACTGTATTATACCATATGCAAGGGGACCAATACGTAGCAGAAAAAAAGAAGACATTATAAATGAAGTTAAGGGGCTTGTTAATAATGGCTTTAAGGAAGTGATTTTAACAGGTATTCATGTAGCTTCATACGGTAAGGATTTAAAAGAACCGCAGCCTCTTCTAAACGTACTTAAGGAAGTCAACGGAATTGAAGGATTAGAAAGAATACGATTAAGCTCATTAGAGCCTACTTTATTTACAGATAGCTTTCTTGATGGCTTGTCAAAGCTAGAAAAGGTCTGTAGGCACTTTCATTTATCACTACAAAGTGGCTCCGATAAAATACTAAGGAAGATGAATAGGAAATATACAACTGGTGAATATAGAAGGATAGTTCATAATATTAGGAAAGCATATCCCGAGATAGCATTAACAACAGATATAATAGTTGGCTTTCCAGGAGAACTAGATGAAGATTTTCAAACAACCTATGGGTTTGTTAAGGAAATGGAGTTCAGCGATATACATGTATTTAAGTTCTCACCAAGAAAGGGAACACCAGCAGCAGATTTTCCACAACAGGTGGAGGGTAATGTAAAGCATGAAAGAAGTGAAAAATTGATAGAGCTTGGTGAAAAAATGAAACACCAGTATTTACAACGGTTTATTGGTAGAAGGCTGGAGGTATTATTTGAAAACTCTTCAAAGGATTATTCGAATTATTTTGAGGGCTTAACAAGCAACTACATTAAGGTTCTTTTAAAATCTGAAGAAGACCTTGAAGGTAAAATAAGGAAAGTAGAAATGAAGGAGCTTGTAGGTGATTATTTGGTTGGGGAAGAAGTGAAGAACAAAGTTAAGAGTTAAGAGTTAAGAGTGAAAAGTGAAAAGTGAAGAGTTAAGAGTGAAGAGTTAAGAGTGAAGAGTTAAAAACATAATCAAAATTGAAAATTGAAAATTGAAAATTGAAAATTGAAAATTGAAAATGGAAAATTGAAAATGGAAAATTGAAAACCTTAAAATCAATTAGTAATGAGTAATGGAAAACCCAAAACCAAAAACCAAAACTAAAGTTAAGAGTGAAGAGTTAAGAGTTAAGAGTTAAGAGTGAAGAGTGAAGAGTTAAGAGTTAAGAGTGAAGAGTTAAGAGTTAAGAGTGAAGAGTTAAGAGTGAAGAGTGAAAAGTGAAGAGTGAAGAGTTAAGAGTTAAGAGTGAAAAGTGAAAAATTAAAAACATAAACAAAATTGAAAATGGAAAAT
>NZ_WBZC01000030.1 GCF_009017275.1 Alkaliphilus pronyensis
TTCGAGGTTTTTTTTTATTAAATTTATGAAATAGTTCTATATTACTATATGATAAAGTAGGGTAACTATTTTCATAGCTACCCCCTTATCAAACCGCACGTGCCCTACTAAGGCATACGGCTTACCAACGTGTTTAAAATGTATCAAGCATAGCTTTTCACAGCATTAATCTTGGAAACTCGGTCAGGAGTATAATACTCTTGGCCTTTTTCTTTTAATTTCTTAATTTGTCTTTCTAATTTCGCTTTGCTTTTGGCTGTTATTTTCTCTAGGTACATTTCTAGGGTATACCCCCACATTTTGTTGAAATATAACCAGTGAGATGGTATAAGCCCTATCTTTACAAAATACTCGTTGTTCCATTTCGAGGTCATAAGCCAGCCTTTCCTTTGACATGGATTTTTGTGTATCATCGCTACCCTCAACCTTTGTCTAACATAGGAATCTACTGCATGTAGTTCCTTACTAAATGCCTTTAAAATACACCTGCTTTTCTGTCCATATCCTTCGTTGGCTTTAACTGCCTTGTAGATATTTAGATAGTAGTTTATCTTTCCTCTTATTATTGGATTTAAGGCATCTAGCCATGCTTTGGTGCTAAGGGTTAGGCTTTTCCTTGTTTTCTCTTTTATTTTAGTTTTGAAGTCTTTGATCGAATTCTCAGTAGGTCTTACGATGAAATATGACTCTCCATCGTTCTTTCTTTGTCTCCAATGCTCAAATGTAAATCCAAGGAAATTAAAATTCTCATTGTTGAAATTAACGAATTTTGTTTTCTCCATTGATACTTCCAATCCTAAATCAGTTATTACCCTATTCGCTGCCGCACCTGCTCTTTTGATTTCTTCTTCTGTTTTTGCAAAAAGAAGAAAATCATCAGCATATCTTACAAAACGGATATTTTCCTTATCTAGTTCCCAGTCTAGTTCATTTAGGTATATATTTGCAAGTATTGGCGAAATCACCCCTCCTTGCGGAGTGCCAGATTCAGTATTATGGAATTTACCTTCTTCCATATGTCCAGCCTTTAGCCACCTCCATATCATATCTAGGACAGTTCCATCAGCTATATATTTTGTCAATATCTTCATCAGTTTCTTGTGTGGTATGTTGTCAAAAAACCCTTTTATATCACAGTCATATATGTGGTTGTGTCCTGTTTCTAGATTCCAAAGAATTATCTGCATTGTTCTTTCTGCACCTAATCCTTTTCTGTATCCACATGACCATTTATGAAATATCTCATTCTCAAACTTAGGACTTATGACATTTACCACACTTTGCTGTACAATCCTATCCTCTATGGTTGGGATTCCTAATGGTCTTTTTTTACCATTTTTCTTTGGTATATATACCCTCTTTACTGGCTTTGGTACGTAGCTTTTCTCTTTTAGGGTAATTAGGAGTTTATTGATCTTCTCCTCTTCTTTTTCAGCGAAGGTTTCGAGGGTTTCACCATCAATACCTCCACAGCCTTTATTTTCTTTAACCTGTTTCCATGCTTCCATTAGCTTTCTTTCAACTAACAGCTGTCCATAAATACTATGCATTTTAAGCTTCAATTCTTGATTCATTTATTATCCTTCACCTTTCTTGTGTCCTTTCGGTTCGTTTTTACTTTCGTAGCGTTACCGTTATCATTACACATGATTAAAGTTAGGTCCACTGAGGTCAGTTCCCTTCCGTTCAGTATCAGTTTGGTCTAATACCTACTCCCGTACTATGAAACTGTCTGACTTCTCTATCCGTAGTAGAAACTTCGGCATAACCTTATATTCTACTACCCCTTACGGGCTTGAATAAAGACCTCACAGGGTCACCGCACTTTCCTTCCTAACATACCGAGCACTTTCACATGATAAACTATTTCAATTCGGCTGATTCATTGAATTAAAATTAATGACTTCCCATTATTTTCGCATAGTCGTCAGTTTACCCCGCCACTTGTGCTTCACTCCTCTGCATTTCGGTCTGCTAGTCCGCCTATGGGCCTCTCGACTACCACGTCTCCTTCAGACAATACCTCACGATATTGCCCTAGACTAGACTTCCTAGGTTGTATCAGCACTCCTAGGGAAGGACTTTCACCTTCGAGAACTCTTGAGCTTCCAAACTCTCGACTCGTTTTTACCATTATGGTATCGTTGTTGCTGTTCTTAACACTCAAGATTTCATAAACTTTTGTTTATGAATGTGCGACTGCCTGTCGCAAGAAAAACACTCTGATTCGGTTTACAGAGTGTTTTGGTTTTTGATTTTAATTTTTCATTTAATACTTTTCATTTTTAATTTT
>NZ_WBZC01000031.1 GCF_009017275.1 Alkaliphilus pronyensis
AAAACTGAATAGTCTCTGGCATTTTCCTTAAAGGCTTCACCCCTTGCTTCAACAGCCCTAACTATAATTTTAGCCATTTGATAACGGTTAATTGGTTTGTTTAAGTCATCTTCCCTATACTCTCCACCATCTATATAGCCTAGCTTTTCAGCTTCTCTAATATAGTTCATTCCCCAGTGTTCATCTTCTGCTATAGGCTCTTCTTCATGTAATGTGGCAACTACAGTTTTAATAAATTCAGCCTGTGTCATGGTTCTATTGGGCTTAAAGGTTCCATTGGAGTAACCCTCTATACCTCCCATTTCAACAAGCTTTGCTACTGTTGGTGCAAACCAGTCGCCTTTACTTACATCACTAAATCGATTAACTGTTTCATTAATACTTCCGTAGGTAATTGTTAAGGTTGATGCTAAAACCATAGTAATTAAAATAAATAGTATTGCTTTTCTCATTATTAAACTCCTCCTTTAAAATGTAACAAAATAACAAAGAATGACTTTACTAATTTGTTAATTTATGGATTTTATTACTATGGTTATTATAGCATTATATTTTTCTATTAACAACCGAAAAAACCATAAAAGCAAGTAATAAGGAATAGGGAATAAGTAAGTAAAGAATCAAAACCATAAAAGAAAATTAAAAGTTAAAAGTTAAAAATGCAAACAACAAAATAATAATTGAAAATTGAAAATGGAAAATTACAAATCACAATTAAGAATTAAGAGTTAAGAATTATGTATTAAGAGTTAAGAGTTAAAAATGAAAAACCCCAAATAAAGAAATGTTGAATGTTGAATGAATAATCAAAAAAGAAAAACTTAAAAACAGAAAACAAAACATTACATTAAAAGAAAAATACAAACCTTAAAACTAATTTAAAGTACAAAACCAAAGCAAAAGCATAGTGTGAAATGGTCAAGCTGTTTGCGGCATAAGCTAGTAGAGGGTGATGCTTTGCTGGTTACAGTAATACAAGGTGAAAAAGACTCAGCTGAACTACAGACAATATTTATTGCCCAGACAATTCACCATAAAATAATGGATATGCCAGAGGAATTATGGATAAAGGCCTATGAAGAAATATTAAAGGAAATTAAAAGCACAATATAAGCATTTACTGTTGACATAAATAATTTCCTGTGCTAATATTATCTAAATGTGTGTATACCTTTAATTTGGTCCAGAGAGGCCAGAAAGGAAGATGATTATGAGAATGTCAAATGCAACTCATTGTTTTTGCTATGTAAAAGTACATTATTGTAAGGATAACATAAGAACCGTAGGAAATAAGAGTTTCTTGTTTAATTTTTCTATTGATAAAGAAATATTGGAAAAGATAAGAGCAATAGAGGGAAGATAAAAATCTTCTTTCCATTGCTCTTTTTGTTTGCTTATTTAAGAAAAATTTGGAAGGAGGTTTACCATGAAGCTATTAATTAAGAATGGAAGGATTATTGACCCAGCTTCGAAAACAGACAAAAAAGCAGATGTACTATTGATAGATGGAAGAATTGCTGAAGTAAAAGAAAACATCAATATTGAAGCAGCTGAGGTTATAAATGCGGAAGGTAAGTGGGTGGTTCCTGGCTTAATCGACATCCACGTACATTTAAGGGAGCCTGGTTATGAGCATAAGGAAAATGTATTGACCGGCTGTAAAAGTGCAGTAATGGGTGGCTTTACTACCATTTGCTGTATGCCAAATACAAAGCCTGTAATTGACTCAACAGAAGTAATTGATTTCATCAATAAGAAGACTAAAGTGGCAGACCTAATAAGGGTTTTACCAATAGGTAGTATTACAATAGGGCAACAGGGAAAAGAGTTAGCCCCCATAAAAGATATGCTTGAAGCAGGAATATGTGCCATAAGTGAGGATGGTAAGACAGTAATGGATACAGGGCTAATGGAGAGGGCTATGTCATTAGCCGCCCAATTAAACATAGGAGTATTTTCCCACTGTGAAGACCATGAAATAGCACAAAATGGAGTAATGAATGGAGGAGAATTAGCAAAAAGGCTAAAGCTACAGGGGATACCAAGTGCTGCTGAAGATAACATAACCAAAAGAGATATACAACTTGCTAAAAAAACAGGTGCTAAGCTTCATTTATGCCATGTAAGCACTAAGGCTTCAGTAAAGTATATAAAAGAAGCAAAGCTTAGGGGAGAGAATGTAACGGCAGAGGTCTGCCCCCATCATTTCACCCTAACAGAAGAAGCAGTAATGAGTAAAGATCCCAATACTAAAATGAACCCACCCCTAAGAAGCAGAGGGGATGTAGAAGAGATAATTAGAGGATTAAAGGAGGGTACCATTGATGTAATAGCAACAGATCATGCTCCCCATCACGCAGATGAAAAGTCTGTTGGCTTTGAGGAGGCTCCCTTTGGAATTGTTGGTTTAGAAACAGCTGTTGCTCTAGGAATATCAGAGCTAGTAAATAAAAATGTCTTAACACCTATGGAGCTTATAGAGAAAATGAGCACCAATCCAGCCCGAATATTGGGGATAGAGGGTGGCAGCCTAGAGGTTGGAAAAAGAGGAGATATAACAATAATAGATCCCGAGGCTGAGTACCAAATTGATAAAAACAAATTCCTATCAAAAAGTAAAAATACACCTTTTAACAATCGTCTAGTACAGGGGAAAGTTACCCATACAATTGTAGCAGGTAAAGTGGTTATGGAAAATGGAAAATTGAAGGGAGAGACTGAAAATGATAGATAGACTTATAGAAAAGATTAAAGAAAAGGAAAGTCCAATTGTAGTAGGACTAGACCCAAGATTAAGCTTTGTTCCAGAGTGGATTAAGGAAGAATGCTATGGAGAATACGGAAAAACTCCAAAGGCAGCAGCAGAAGCATTCTTAAAATTCAACATGGAAATAATTGATGCTACCTATGATTTAGTTCCAGCAGTAAAGCCTCAAATTGCAATGTATGAGCAATATGGTGCCCATGGAATAGAAGCATATATAAAAACGATAGAGTATTCCAAGAAAAAGAGCTTAATTGTAATAGGTGATATTAAAAGAGGAGATATAGCATCCACAGCAGAGGCATATTCCCATGGTCACATAGGAAGAGTTGGAGTAGAGGAGATGGAATTTGAAATCTACAAAGAGGATGCTATAACCATAAATCCATATTTAGGCTTCGATTCTATTGAGCCCTTTTTAGCAGATTGTAGTAGGTATGACAAAGGCTTATTCCTTTTGGTTAAGACATCAAACCCCAATAGTGGTGAAATACAAAACTTAGATATAGGTGGTGAGCTGCTATATGAAAGAATCGGACAGCTTGTATCGAAATGGGGTAAAGGCTTAATCGGAGCCTCTGGCTACAATAGCATTGGAGCAGTAGTAGGTGCCACCCATCCTGAGGAGGCAAAGAAATTAAGGAAAATAATGCCCAATACCTATTTTCTTGTACCAGGCTATGGGGCTCAGGGAGCAACAGCAGCCGATTTAGCAGGTTGCTTTAATAAAGATGGGCTAGGAGCAATTATAAATTCTTCAAGAGGAATTATAGCTGCCCATAAAAGTAAAGAGTACGAAAACAAGTTTTCAAAAAAAGACTTTGCTTTGGCATCAAGAGAGGCAGTTATTAAGATGAAGCAGGACTTACAAAATGTATTAAGGACATTTGTATAACATTTTAACTATAGGAAGAGGTGGAGAAATGAAGGCAAAACTAATACTAGAAAATGGAACTGTCTTTATAGGCAAGGCTTTTGGACATATAGACGAAACATTGGGAGAAGTTGTTTTCAACACTGCTATGACAGGCTATCAAGAGGTTTTGACGGATCCCTCCTATACAGGGCAAATTGTCACCATGACTTACCCACTAATAGGAAATTACGGAATTAATTTAGAGGATAATGAGTCTACTGCCCCGAAGGTAAAGGGATTAATTGTTAGAGAAAGGGCTACAAAGCCAAGCCATTGGCGATGCGAGATGGATATAGATGGATATTTAAAGCATCATAGAATTATGGCTATAGAAGGGATTGACACTAGAGCCTTAACAAAGATTATCAGAACCCAGGGTACCATGAAGGGAATAATAATCACCAGTGAAATGAAGGAAAGTGAAGTACAACAAAGGTTTAACTCCTTCTGTAATAAAGAAGCAGTAAAAAGGGTTACAGCTAAAGAGATATATAACATTGAAGGAAATGGAAAGAAGATTGCAGTATTAGACTTTGGTGTAAAACAGAATATAATAGCCTCCCTAAGAAGAAGAAACTGCAATATTACAGTATTCCCAGCCTACTCAAAGGCAAAGGAGATTTTAAGCATAAATCCAGATGGAATACTTCTTTCAAACGGACCAGGAGACCCAAAGGATTTACCAGAGATAATTTATACTGTTAAAGAACTAATGAAGCAAAAACCAATATTCGGTATATGCTTAGGTCATCAGCTTTTAAGCCTTGCCTTAGGTGGAGATACAGAAAAGCTAAAGTATGGACATAGGGGCTGTAATCATCCTGTTAAGGATATAAACAATAACAGAGTATATATAACATCACAAAATCATGGATATGTAGTAAAAAGCCATAGTCTTCCAGAGGATGTAATTATAAGTCATATAAACCTAAATGACAATTCCATAGAGGGTATACAGCATGTGAAATTACCTTTGCTAAGCGTACAATTTCATCCAGAAGCTTCACCGGGACCAAAGGAAAATGATTATTTATTTGACAGATTTTTAGGAATGGTAAAGGAGGAGAAGGTATGCCAAGGGATAACAGCATAAAAAAAGTACTGGTTATTGGATCGGGTCCTATTATCATTGGACAAGCAGCAGAGTTTGACTATGCAGGAACTCAAGCCTGTAAAGCCCTTAAAGAAGAAGGAATTGAGGTTGTATTAGTTAATAGCAATCCTGCCACAATAATGACTGACAAAGAAGTAGCTAATAAAATATACATTGAACCCCTAACCATAGAATTTATTGAAAAGGTCATTGAAAAGGAAAAGCCCGATAGTCTTATTGCGGGAATGGGTGGACAAACAGGCTTAAACCTAGCTGTAGAATTACATGATAGGGGTATCCTAGAAAAACACAATGTAAGAATTATTGGTACCTCCATTGCTTCAATAAAGCAGGGGGAGGACAGAGAATTATTTCAGAAGCTTATGAAGAAAATTAATCAGCCGGTTATAGAGGGTAAGATTGTTACAAACCTTGAAGAGGGCTTGCAACTTGCCGAAGAAATTGGGTATCCAGTAGTGGTTAGACCAGCCTATACCTTAGGAGGAGCAGGAGGAGGTATAGCAGAAGAAAAGGAAGCCCTAAGAGAAATTTTGGCACAAGGACTTCAGTTAAGTCGTGTTGGACAGGTTTTGATTGAAAGATCAATAAAGGGCTGGAAGGAAATTGAATATGAAGTAATGCGTGATGGTGATGGAAATTGCATTACTGTATGTAATATGGAAAACCTTGATCCTGTGGGAGTCCATACAGGAGACAGTATAGTAATTGCCCCTTCTCAAACCTTGACAGATAAAGAATACCAAATGTTAAGAAGTGCAGCAATTGATATTATAAACGCTATTAATATAGAAGGCGGCTGCAATGTACAGCTGGCTCTTGACCCTAAAAGCTTAGATTATATAGTTATTGAAATAAACCCTAGGGTTAGTCGCTCCTCTGCATTAGCATCTAAGGTGACGGGTTATCCCATTGCAAAGGTAGCAGCTAAAATTGCATTAGGCTACAGCTTAGACGAGATATTGAACACAGTTACTGGAAAAACCTACTCCTGCTTTGAGCCAACCCTAGACTATGTAGTTATCAAGATACCCAAATGGCCATTTGAAAAGTTCTCTGGAGTAACGAAAAGTCTGGGAACAAAGATGATGGCAACAGGTGAGACTATGGCAATTGCAAACAACTTTGAAGCCGCATTGCTTAAGGGCATTAGATCATTGGAAATAGGACAATACAATCTGGAAAGAAAAGCCTCAAAGGAAAAGAGCTTAGAGGAGCTAAAAAGAAGAGTACAGGTACCAGATGATGAACGGATTTTTGATATAGCAGAGATGCTACGAAGAAATTACAGGGTAGATAAAGCCTGCGAAATAACAGGAATGGATGTATTCTTTATAGAAAAGCTTAGGGATATTGTTATGGAGGAGGAAAAGCTAAAGGAGACTAAGCTAGAGGATTTAACCTATGATAGACTACATTGGTTAAAGAGAAAGGGCTTTTCTGACAAAGGAATAGCAGACCTAATGAATATTTCACCAGAAAAAATATACAAGCTAAGAAAGAGCTTTGGGATAGAAGCAGTTTATAAAATGGTGGATACCTGTGGTGGAGAGTTTGATGCAATATCCCCCTATTATTACTCAACCTATGATGAAATAGATGAAGTAGAGGTATCGGAAAGAAAAAAGGTGTTGGTGGTGGGCTCTGGACCTATTAGAATAGGGCAAGGTATTGAATTTGATTATTGCTCTGTCCATTGTGTTATAGCTTTGAAGGCCATGGGAATAGAAACAATTATAGTTAATAATAATCCTGAAACAGTAAGTACGGATTTTGATATATCCGACAAGCTTTATTTTGAGCCATTAACTGAAGAGGATGTACTAAACATAATTGAGAAAGAAAGGCCAGATGGAGTAGTCCTTCAATTTGGAGGACAAACGGCTATAAAACTAGCAGGTTTTTTAAGGGAAATGAATATACCAATTTTGGGAACACAGCCTCAACAGATAGATATGGCAGAGGACAGAGAAAAATTTGATACAATGCTGGAGGAACTAAATATAAAAAGGCCTAAAGGTAAAGGAATATGGAAGGTTGAGGAGGGACTAGAGGAGGCAAAAAAGCTTGGTTACCCTGTGCTAGTTAGACCCTCCTATGTGTTAGGAGGACAGGGCATGGAAATAACCTATGGAGAAGGGGAGCTTAAACCATATCTTGAGGAGGCCCTACAAAGAGACAAGAAAAACCCTGTGCTTATAGATAGCTACCTGTTGGGGAAGGAAATTGAAATAGATGCAATATGTGACGGAGAAGAGGTTTTAATACCTGGAATAATGGAGCATTTAGAAAGGGCTGGTGTCCATTCTGGTGACAGTATAACTATTTTTCCAAGCAACAATATCTCCAATAAGATAGAAGAAAAAATACTGAGCTATACAAAAAAAATAGCCAAGAGTCTTAAGGTTAAGGGCATGATAAATATTCAGTTTATTGAATACCAAGAGGATTTATATGTTATTGAGGTAAACCCCAGGTCCAGTCGAACTGTTCCCTATATAAGCAAAGTAAGTGGGGTACCTGTTATTAACCTAGCAACAAGAGTAATGATGGGGGAAAAGCTAAAAAACCTTAAGTATGGTACAGGAATATATAAAAAGCCCCAGCTGGTGGCGGTAAAGGTACCGGTTTTCTCCACAGAAAAGCTTCCAATGGCAGAAATAAGCCTAGGTCCCGAAATGAAGTCAACTGGTGAGGTTTTAGGTGTGGGAAAAAGCTTTTCTGAAGCTATGCTTAAAGGGTTTACAGCCGCTGGAGTAAAGCTGCCAAAAGAAAAGGGTAATATAATAGTTACAATAAATGACCATCATAAACAGGAATTTCTGCCACTGGCAAAGAATTTTATTAAATTAGGCTATCAATTATTTGCAACAGAGGGAACAGCAAAGTTTTTAGAGGCTAATGGCTTACAAACCACTAGGGTTAAGAAAATACAAGAGGGAGTACCCAATATATTAGATTTAATAAGAAGTGGAACAGTAGATTTAATAATTAATACACCTACAAAGGGCAAGGATAGCAAAAGGGACGGCTTTAGGATAAGAAGAACAGCTGTAGAAACATCTGTAAAGGTGTTGACCTCATTAGACACAGCCAACACTATGCTTAAGCTCATTGAAAAAAATGTTTCAATAGATTCCCTAGAGGCAATAGAAATAGGAGGTGGAGATTAATTGAAGAAAAAACTAACGGCAATCATAAAGAAAAATCAACAAATTGCACATGGAATGTTTGAGATGCTTTTATCAGTGGGAGAAATAGCAGCTTTAGCCTCCCCGGGGCAGTTCATAAATCTTTATAGCAATAGAAAAGACCTGTTACTACCAAGACCCATCAGTATTTGTGAAATAGACAAAGAAAAGGGCTTCATTAAGCTTGTATATGCAGTTGTGGGGAAGGGAACATCCGATATCAGCAAAATGCATGTGGGGGATATTATAGAAGTAATGGGTCCACTGGGCAATGGCTTTACAATTTCTAAAGAGATAAAGGGACACATAATAATAGGAGGTGGAATTGGAGTACCACCCCTATTAGAGCTGGCTAAAGGACTAACAGGTGAAATGTCAGTGTATTTAGGCTTTAGATGTGAGCCAATACTGGTGGAGGAGTTTAAAAAATATACTGATAAGGTCTACATTGCAACTGAAGATGGAGGCTGGGGAATAAAAGGGAATGTAATAGGCCTACTAAAAAGCAATCACCCAAAGGGTGAAATGATATATAGCTGTGGACCAAAGCCAATGCTAAAGGCTGTTGCAAGTTGGGCAGAAGATAATGATATAAAGGCACAGCTTTCATTAGAAGAAAGAATGGCCTGTGGTATAGGAGCCTGTTTAGTATGTACCTGCAAAGCTAAGGATAATAACGATTGGCAATACAAAAGGGTATGTAAGGATGGACCAGTTTTCCTTAGAGAAGAGGTGATTTGGAATGAATAGACCGGGTCTTAAAGTAAATATAGCTGGAGTAGAGCTAAAAAACCCCGTAATGACAGCATCTGGCACCTTTGGTTCGGGGCTAGAATACGGTGAATATGTTGATTTAAACAAACTAGGAGGAGTAGTTACAAAGGGGGTGGCCAGTATCCCATGGAAGGGAAATGCCGGTGTTAGGGTGGCAGAAACCTACGGTGGAATGCTAAATAGCGTGGGACTACAAAACCCAGGAATAGAAGAATTTATTAAGAAGGACATTCCATTCCTAAGAAAGCATGATACAAAAATAGTTGTCAATATAGCTGGAAAAACCCTAGAGGAGTATTGTAGTGTGGTGGAAAGACTTGCAGGAGAGGATGTAGATTTACTTGAGCTAAATATATCCTGTCCTAATGTAAAAGAGGGTGGAGTTTGCTTTGGAACCGACACAAAAATGGTGGAATATATGGTGAAGGAAGTTAAAAAAATTGCAAAGCAACCACTTATAGTAAAGCTTACACCTAATGTTACAGATATTGTCTCTATTGCAAAGGCAGCGGAGGCAGCAGGGGCAGATGCAATTTCATTAATTAACACCCTGTTAGGTATGGCAATTGATATTCATAAAAGAAGGCCAGTTTTAGGTAATATTGTAGGTGGCCTGTCGGGACCTGCAATAAAGCCAGTGGCCCTTCGAATGGTATATCAAGCTGCTAATGCAGTAAAGGTACCGATCATTGGTATGGGGGGTATAATGACGGGAGAAGATGCTATAGAATTTCTTTTAGCTGGGGCAACAGCAATTGCTGTCGGTACAGCAAATTTTGTTAACCCTAGAGCCACTATTGATATATTAAATGGAATTGAAGACTATATTATAAAGCATAAGGAAAAAGACATTACATCTATTATAGGTAGCTTAAACAAATAAGGAGGTAGTAAAGTGTTAAATAAAGAGAGGGTTTTAGAAATTTTTAAAGAAACAAATATGCTATTGGAGGGACACTTCCTCTTAACATCTGGAAGACACAGTAATCAATATATGCAGTGTGCTAGACTACTTCAGTACCCCTGGTATACAGAGGAAATTACAGCAGGGCTGGCAGAGGAGTTTATAAATGATAACATAGACATAGTAATAGGTCCAGCAATGGGAGGGATTATATTAGCCTATGAGTTAGCAAGAAAGCTAAAGGCCATCAACATATTTGCAGAAAGAGAAAATGGCACTATGACCTTAAGAAGAGGCTTCACTATTCCAAAGGGAGCTAGAGTGTTGGTGGCAGAGGATGTAATAACCACCGGTGGCTCAGTAAGAGAAACCATTGATATAGTTAAAGAACATGGGGGGGGATTAGTGGGAGTTGCTTTGCTGGTGGATAGAAGCAACGGTAAAATTGATTTTGGAACAAAGCAAAGGGCTGCATTGACAACAGAGGTAAAATCTTATACAGCAGAAGAATGTCCTATATGTAAAGAAGGTAACTTTGAATTAGTAAAGCCTGGTAGTAGGAAAGTAAACCTATAGTTTTGGTAATGATTTCTTTAATAGGAAAACAGCTATCTCTATTGCAAACGCAAATCATAATTTTCCCTTTGGTTTATCTCTAAATTTATGGAAACAACCATACAACTATATAATATAAACATAAAGTAGAAAAATTTGTTGGAGGGGTGATTATGAAAAAAGGGCTGAAAAGATTTATATGGATTTTGCTATTAGCAGCATTAGTTATAGTTTTGCATCCCAAAAAATATGAAATCGATAAGGCTGTAGTTGGAAATAAGATATCTATGGAAAGCAAAGAAAAAAGTAAGCCAATAGAGATTTCTATTAAAGGTGTTTATAATTGGAATTGGTTTTCAGACGATACCTTTGAAGGGCAAATAATATTAGAGGGTTACGAGATAACCCAAGAAGGTCTTATGAAAATAACCTTTAATAAAACAAGAGGAGTGTACCCAATAGAAGAAAGCTATGGGATTATGGACTATTATTGGGAAGATGAAACATATGAAAGCTCTATATCTCAGGCACCCAGATATGATATTGCTATGTTTGGGTTTTTGAGTATGGACAGAAGGGCAGATGATATAATTATTCTGATTTATCCAAATTGGCCAATGGATAGAGAGGATTGGGATGAATTTAGATTAGGGCCAGTTAATAGGGGAACAGTTGTTACTTATCCCAAACGAGACTTTGAAGAAATTAAGGAAAGGGTTAATATACGTAAGGAAGAACCGTAATTTTCCAAATTATTGCTCTTTACCAAAGGGCAAAATGATTACAACATGTATAAGCATCAATAGATTAAAGCTTTTATCTGCAGATATTATCAGGGGGAAGATACCCCCCCTAATAATATCAGTAATTTAAGCTCTCTTGATTATTATTAATGTAATACCATCCGTCCTTTTCCTTTACCCTTGCATATCCTTCTGAAAATTTACCTACATCTTCGTATTTAGCATCAATCACTAACTCACCCTGATTGTTTGCAAAGCCCCAAAACTCACCTTCCTTTATACCAATCAATTCTTCAGAAAAGCTACCATGTATATTATCTCTAGGTAAAAAGTCTATAATTATATTACCCTTAAGGTCGGTAAAGCCAATCATATTTTCTTTTATCAACTTAATAACATTGGTATCTGTATATACCCGTATACTATCATAGTCAGGTTCAATTATAGTTGTATTAGAATTAATATCAACTATACCCTTTTTACCATTTTCTTCGACAATGCAATAGGAAGTATTTGAATCAACTTTCTTTATAGAATCATAAATAGGCTCTAATAGAATATCGCCTTTTTCGTTAACCAAACCATACCTATTATCTTTTATAACACGACCATAACCATATTCAAAGGGTAAGGTTAAATCAAATTGTAAATCAGTAATTAGCTCTCCCTCCATATTAATATAGCCTGCTCCTTCATTAAATATTTGAACAGCAGAAATGCCATCAGTAGGAGGTACAACTGTATGGAACTGGGGTTCAAGTATTATAGTACCTGTCCTGTCAATCATTCCCCATTTACCATTTGAACTAAAAAATCCCTTGTCATCATAAAAGCCGTCGAAGTCATCAAAATCCATCTCAAAAACAATGGTTCCATCTCTATTTATTAGACCGCTGAAATCTTTGTTTTTTACGAAGGCTTCTCCCTCTATAAAGTAGCGAACTCCATCATAAATAGCTGGAATTACCTCTTCACCCATTGGATTTAAGTAACCCCATTTTGATCCTGTAGTAAAGGCAGCCCTATTATCCTTAAAGGGTCCAATATCCTTATACTTAAATTCAGTTTCAATATTCTCCTTAAAGTTAATTACTTTAAAATTACCATCAAGACCCACTGCAAATATATCAGGTGACAAAAGTACTATTTCTTGATATATAGGTTCAAGAACAACTCCTTCTCTTACATGAATAAGCCCAGTTCCGTTCCCCTTCTTAACAATAAAATACTCTTCTTCATATGATGAATCTGTATCTATATCAAAATATATTGGGTTTAATGAGAATGTATAAATAAGAGATGGCAATACCATATCGTATATAGGCTTTACAATGGTATTGCCCTGATTGTCTATACACCCTAATTTAGAATCCATAGATATCATAGCTAGACCATCACTAAAGTCGTGGGCTTCATCATAAATAGGTTTAATGATTACTTCACCTTTACTGTCAATATATCCCCATTTTTCATCGATTTTTATTGCTGCTAACCCCCCGCTAAAATCTTTAGCTTCATGGAAGAATTCATATTTAGATTTAGATTCTAGCGGACTTTGGCATCCTATTAATGTAAAGGCAATTACTATAACCACACTAATAAGCATTAAACTGTGATTTCTCTTCATAAATTCTGACTCCCTTTCTAACTTATTAAATTAAACAACTAATGACATTATACAATATTTAACAGGGTTTTACTACCAAATTCAAAAAAAAAACATAAATGAAAGAATATACTAATTATACCTAAGCAACTTAATTTTTTTAAGTTTATACTAATCACATAATTAAAGTTGACAAAACACAAACTATATAATAATATGTCTATATAATAACTAAACATTAGGAGAATTTGTTTATGCAAAAATTAAGTGAAATGTTTTGGCGGGCATCGGTTGAAGAAATAACCAAAGGATATGTATATGATGAAAAAGAGAAGCTGTATATTTGCCTTATATGCGGTGAAGCCTTTGAAAAGGGCATAATTTATACACCTGATAACAATAAATATTTTGAAGCTGAGAAATATGCCAGTTATCACGTTAGTAAAGAGCATAGCTCAATGTTTGAGTATTTAATTAATCTAAACAAGAAGCTTACTGGTTTAACAGATCACCAAAAAAATCTACTAAAATACTTTTATGAAGGCTATAGTGATTCAGATATTGTTAAAGCTACTGGGGGTGGAAGTACATCTACAGTAAGAAATCATCGCTTTACCCTTAGAGAGAAGGAAAAACAGGCAAAAATATTTTTAGCTATAATGCAGCTGTTGGAGAGAAACCATTCTCCAAAGGAAAAATTTATTACTATACATAGGGGGGCAACCATGATTGATGAGCGTTATGCTACAACAGAGGAAGAAAAGCAAAAAATATTAAAGGCTTATTTTAGAGAAGGACTTGATGGGCCATTAGAAAATTTTCCAGCAAGGAAGGAAAAAAGAAAAATTGTAATTCTAAGTCATATCGCAAAAAAGTTTAAGACAGGAGTCAAATATTCAGAAAAAGAAGTTAATGACATACTAAAAAACATCTATGAGGATTATGTATTGATAAGAAGATATTTAATTCAATATGGATTTTTAGATCGTGAAAGGGATTGTAGCCAATATTGGGTTAAATAGTACTTCACATAATTCAACTTTTGTGGTAATATATGTATGTATTAGCATGAAAAGTATTTTGCAGATATAGCTTTATTACTGCCTTTATATTAAATATTATGAATATTGTTACGTTTTTGTAAATTGTAAACCGTTACATAAAGGTCTAAAATAGTTTATAATAAACAAGAGTAGAAGTATTTAGCAGGTAACTAGGGGGGATTAAAATGGAGAAAATATCAGACTTTATAGAAAATATTTTTTCTGTTAGCTACACTAAGCAAACAAGGGGAAAAACATTTTTTGCATTAGTACTTGCAGTTATTGGTGTTTTTATGCTACCAATTTTCTTCAAAATTGAAGATTATAACTATGCTAAGTATAAAGAGGAATATTCGTTAGCCGAAGAAATTGTTAATGAGTATTACAGCCAGAGTAATACTTATCCTATTGGGGGTCCTATTGAATGGGATAAAGAAAAGAAGCTATATAAGTTTTTTAAAGAGGGCAACTTAAACATGAATCGCAGGCTTTACTATATTAATGCAGACCTTGTTCCAGAAATAAAGGATTTTAAGCATAAATATCTAGTAGATATTGACAAAGGCACACTATATACACAAAAATCTGTAGCCTACAGATTTAGAAGATGGCACTTTGCCCTTTTAGAATAGATTTTAAATGTAGCAGTGGATATATAATAAAACGCAAAAATACCTGTTTCACTAAGCAGGTATTTTTGTGTTTTATTTGTCGAAAATAGAGGAAAAAATAATTTATTAGCGAATAGATAATATGGATTAAGCAAGGAGGATTTGATAGTGAAGATTACTATCGCAATTTGTGATGATCAGCCTAAACAGGTGAATTTATTAAAAAGCTATATTGAAGAAGTAAAGCCACCATTTAATGTGGAGTTTCTAGAGGCATACAGTGGAGAAGAACTATTATATAAACTAGATGAAAAATGGATAGATGTATTCTTTCTTGATATAGAAATGAAGAGACTAAACGGAATAGAGACAGGACGTGCTATTAGAGAAAAATTTCCTGATTCCATAATTGTGTTTATTACCGGCTATAGAAACTATGCTTTAGAAGCCTTTGAGGTATATTCCCTTCAATATATTTTAAAGCCCATAACAATAGAAAAAATGAAGCAGCTAATGGGTAAAATCACCCTAAGAATTGAAGAAAAAAATGCCTTAAACACTAGAAATAAAGTATTTACTTTTAAGAATAAGGAAGAGGTAGTGCAGCTGCAATATAATGATATATACTTCTTTGAAAAGCAATTAAGAAGGATAAGAATATGTGCAAAAAAAGGCGACTTTAAGTTCTATGGAACCATGAAGGTATTATTAGAGGAGCTGGACTCTGACTCTTTTATACAATGTCAACAGGGGTTTATTGTTAGTAAAGCTAAAATACTAGAAGTAAAGGACTACTTTATTTACTTTCGAGATATAAAAGAAAAGGTTCCAATTAGTAGAAGGTTTAAGAAAAAAGTTGTTGAAGCATTTGAAGAAAACCTTTTTAGATAGGAGTGATGTAATGGATGGTATGATTATGAACCTTGCTACCAGTACAATTGATACATTTCTTATTTATTACTCTATTCAAACATTGGCTAAGGAAAAGCCCAGAATTATTTATATTATCCCTGCGGTGGCTACAGTAATACTATTAAATACATTTTCAAATATAGTTTTTGGTTTAGCCAATGCCATTGCTACTCTAATTGTACTTTTTTTGACTTCATTAATTTATTCACTAATATTAAAAAAAGGTCCGTTATATATTTTCTCATTAACTCTAATTACTGCAGTACTTATTTTTGCAATTGAAATAATATTTATTAATATAATTGTAATTGTATTTGGCTTATCACCTGCCGACCTTTTATCGGTAAACCTCTATAAGATATTGGCAATTATTATAACGAAATCTCTATTTTTTATAATAATTCGGTATGGCTTAAGTAAGATAAATGTACAAAGAGCCTTTGATAGAAAGGCTATTGTTCCCATAACTGTAGTATTATTATTTAATATGATTATTACCTTTATGACCTTTCTTTTGTTTAAAAACATAGAGATAACATCATTAATAGATTACATTAGTTTAATAGGTATGGCGGCAGGTACTATTACCTTTAGCTGGGTTGTAATAATGATAATGAGAAGAATTATAGCTCAAAATGAAAAAGAATTGATATGGACCATGAGGGAAAAAGAATATCAAAATCAAAGGGTTTACTTCAGTAGCCTTGAAGAAATAGTTAACACCATGAAGGCACAAAGGCATGACTTTAATAATCATATTAGTATAATTTATGGAATGATACACCTTGGGAAAAACAAAGAGGCAGAAAAATACATAAAGGAGCTAGGGGAAAGTGTCTCTGAATTAAACGATATAGTACAGGTAAACCATCCAGTTATTACAGCCTTAGTTAATGTAAAAAAGCAGAAGTCCAGTAGTGAAGGAATTACAATGGACTTAGATATAGAGCTTCCACAAGAACTGTCCTTCGATTATATAGACCTATCTATTATTTTGGGAAATTTACTGGATAATGCAATTGAAGCAGGTAAAGAAGCCGATGAAAAGGAAATAGATGTACGTTTATATACTAAGGGTAATTACATGATAATAAATATAGTCAATACCAAGTCACAGGTAAACATTTATCAAGAAAATGATGGCAGCAATAGATTCACATCCAAGAAGGATTCAGACAATCATGGCTTTGGACTATTAAATGTTAAACAGGTTGTCTATAGATATAAGGGTATAATAAGAATTGAGGATAAAGGGGATTTATTTGAGGTAAATATTGCTTTACCCTTAGGGGATGATGGATATTAAATTCATCATCTTTTTACTTTCATTCACCAAATATAGCAATAAACATACCGATGATGAAAAAAAGCTTGTTTCAAGAATGATTAAATAGTATACTTACTGTGTATATATTTATGTTTTTGGGGGGAGTGTCAAATGATTAATGAATGGGCACAAAATGTTGCAAAGGCCCTTGAAACAAACAGCCTTATAGATAGTGAAGAAATAGATTACTATAGATTTGGGCTAGAGTTAATTATCATTGTTTTATTAAAAACAACGGGTATTCTAGTACTATCATTACTACTAGGTGTACTTATAGAGTCAATCGTGTTTATTATCTTTTTCAGCTCCCTAAGGGTACAGGCTGGGGGTAGTCATTCACAATCCCCATTAAAATGCTTTATTATAACTTGTTTGATTACCTTTACTGCTGTCTATATAGGAAGGCTAATACCAATTAATTATTATCGGATAATTCAGATTATTCTAATTATAAGCTCTTTATTAGCTGTTTACATATTCGCACCAAAGGACACACCAAATAGAAGATTAGATGCGGAAGAGAAAAAGACCTATAGAAAAAGAAGCCTTATAACTGCCGTAATAGCCAGTGTAGTCATAGTTGGCATTGGGTATTTAATACCTAGCTGGCACTATTATGGTAATATAGCAGCATTGGCTTTAGCCTTTGAAGGGGTTACACTAATACCAATTAACATAAAATCAAATTTTAAGGAGGTGTTTTGAATGAAAAAAATGATCCTGAATTCGATTGCTGATGTAGCTTTGGTTGTTGCAAATGTTGGAACTGGTATAAACTGCATAGGTTTCCTTTATACGCCTAAGTTTCCAAAAATAAAAAAATAAGAATATTACTAAAAAGGTGTCTAGCTAGACACCTTTTTTAATGCTAAGTAACTAATAGACTTGAATCTATTATCAAGGAGGAATTAGATAAAAATGAGGAAAAGCATAATTATATTTCTAATTTTTCTAAGTTTAATTAGTTTAACAGGGTGTAATTTAAGTAAAATCAATATACAGGATGATAATTCTTCTAACATAGCTAATGGTATGACATTTTTTGAGTATAACAATCATATTTATCATAGTGGCATGAATGGAATATTCAAGTTTAATATGAACATGAAAAACAGCAAAAGAATTATTGAGGGTAATTTTTCTACTATTAACATTGACAATGACTGGATATATACAGGTTTGTATTCAAAAGATAGACAGGGAATATACAGAGTAAAAATAGATGGTTCTACATTAGAGGAGTTAACTAATTTACCTGGAACCTTTATTAACAAAAAAGATAATTATCTATATTTTTCTTATAATGGTATAAATAAATTAAATATAGAAAATAAAAAAATTGAAAAACTGGCAGAAGATAACTCACGCTATATGTATATATTTGAAAACTCTTTATATTATATCAACCTATCAGATAATAGCAAGTTATACAAGATAAACTTAGCAACTGATGAAAAGAAGGTAATAATAGAAGATGAAATTACTTTTATGGTAATGGAAGGAGATTCTATTTATTATTTATCCGATGGATACATTAAAAAGATTAAAGCTAATGGAAATGAAAATACAGTTATAAGAGAAAATGAGGGAGTTGTGAGTTGGTTAAATGTAAAAGATGGAATTATCTATTTTTCAGAGCGTGACCTGAAAGATAATGCTTGGAAAGTCTATAAAATAGACCCCAATAAACAAGAAACTATGCTTATACATGAGGGTATAGCCAAAAACTTAAATATTGTAGATAAATATATATTTTATTACTCAGAAGGTAATTATCATAGAATGAAGTTAGACGGTAGTGATAATGAAACTGTGAAGGTACAATAAAGATAATGTTGATAAATACCTTTTTTAATGAATAAAAATAATTAAATCTTTATTTTTTTTTGTTTTATATAAAAAAATATAAGATTCATGTTATAATTAATGGGAAAGTTTGTTAATTAGGAGGGAATAAAATGAATGAAAAGAAAGAGTTAGAAAAAGACATGCAGGAGGAAATGGATAATACAACTGAGCTAATGGATGAAGAAGTAGAAGAAAAGCTTTCTTTGGGAGAAAAGCTAAAGTACTTTTTCAGTGAGCCTTCTAAAACAATGGAGGACTTAGCTTTAAACCCAATTATTTATCCAATATTTATTATTGCAGTAATATTTATGATGCTTATAATTCCAAAAGTCAATATGCTGGTGGATTACTCTATACCACAAATAATTGAGTCTTACCGGCAGCAGGGGGTAAACATAACAGCCTCCGAACTACCAGCTACAGTTATAACCATGACGAAGGTAGGCCTTATAATAGGAGGATTCATTACTCCTTTAATAGGCTGGGTTTTGAACAGTGTTGTTATAATCATACTTGCTCTTATTACAAGATGTAAAGGTCGTTTAAAAGGTGTGTTATCTGTAGTGGCCTTTTCCAGTATTATTTCTGTAATAGGGGAGGCTATTAGAACCATTATTGCACTTATTACTGGTAATCCAGAAGTAAATACATCTTTAGTTTCCATTGGACAATTAATTAATCCTAATATGGCGACAGACAATCCAATATTATATAGTGTTATGGGTAGCTTTGAGATTTTCAACTTAATATTCTTATATTTTGTTGCCCTAGGCCTTACATATGTATATAAAATTAGCCTTAAAAAGGCAGCGGCCATATCCTATGGTAATTGGGCATTAATGGTTATCATTGTTCTTGGAATTGGGCAATTGTTTTAACAAAACAATGTAAAAATCTTTAAAACATCAATTAGTGAGCTGCTCCCTTTAAGCTATAGCTGTAAAAGGGAGCTTCATTTTGCTTGTGGTTTGTTTTTTTATATAAAATCTTGTTTTTGTTTTTTAATAATTTATAGTATAATTTATAGACAATAATTTTTTTAGACAGGGTGATAAAATGAGGGTATGTTTTATTGATCGTGAAACTGGTAAGTTAAAGGTTGAAACAGTAGCAGGGGAAAAATACCTTAAGTGGCTGTATGATACTAATATTGGAAAGTCGTTTTTAGAATATGTAATAAAGAAAAGGATATTTTCAAGGCTTATGGGTTTATATATGGATACCCCTTTAAGCAAAAAGAAGATTCCATCCTTCATAAACGACCTTTCTATAAATATGTCAGAGGCCCTAGATGAAAACATTACTAGCTATAAAAACTTCAATGAGTTTTTTATTAGAAGGCTAAAAGAAGAAGCAAGACCTATTGCTATGGATAAGAATAAGCTAATGTCCACTGCTGATGGAAGAGTTTTAGCCTATGACAACATAGATATAAATAAAGTTGTTCAGGTGAAGGGGATTGAATACACCCTTTCAGAACTTATCGGAGATAGTGAACTAGCAAATGATTACAATGGTGGTGCATGTATTATAACTAGGCTAAACCCTTCAGACTACCATAGATTTCACTTTCCTGATACTGGCATACCTAGGAAAAGCAAGTCAATAAAGGGCAGCCTATACTCTGTAAATCCTTTGGCATTAAGTAAAATACAAAAACTCTATTGTAAAAATCAAAGAGAAGTAGCAATTTTTCAATCAGATAACTTTCAAGAAATAATAATGATAGAAGTAGGTGCAACCTGTGTTGGAACAATAGTGCAAACCTATGAAAAGGATAAGCCTGTTTTAAAGGGTGATGAAAAGGGTTATTTTAAGTTCGGTGGTTCCACTACTATCATGTTTTTTAAAAAGGCAGTTGTAAAAATAGATTCCGATTTATTAGAAAACACATTAAAAGGTTACGAAACAAAGGTTTATATGGGAGAAGCTATAGGAACAAAGCTTGTACTAAGTTAACAGCTATTACTGGTTGTTTTAGACTGATGAAAAAGCCCCATTTTCTTTGTTACTTCAAAATCCTAGCACGCTTAAAAAACTTAGAGGCAGGATGTATGAGGCTAGAGATAAGAGTTTTTGATTTCTCTGAAGCTTCTAACCTCAAACTTCTAGCTTCTCAAGTTTACGTGGCAATGCTAGGATTTTTTTGTGCCTCGAAACTAAGACTTTTTCATCAGTCTACCATTTTGAAGACTTTGTGTAAAATATAGAACAGCTAATAATAACTGTTTTTTGTGTCAAAATATAGAGCCTAACATAATATGTAGTGCAAAAACAATAACTAATCATTATTTAAAGGAGGTTATTATATGTCAGATATATTCTTCGCAAGTGTTATAAATCAAAAAGCTGTAAATCAAACAGCTCAACAGATTCTTGTGATTATCGCAGCTCAAATTCTAAATATTATTGAAGCACAATTTGGTTTCTCAACTAATCAGGATAATGATGAGTTAGACATCAAGTAGGGAGGTATAGTAATGAGTAGTTTACCAAATCCAAACAAATTAAAGAACCTATCAAAGAAGTTTGGTCATATTGCCTGTGGAGATATACTTGTAGCAGGGGTTATTAATCAAAAGGCAATAAATCAAAATGCTCAACAGATACTAGCAGTTGTTGCTGTTCAGGCAACAAATATTATCGAAGCACAACTTGGTTTTTCAACCAACAAAGACGACGATCAAATAATAGCTTTATAGGAGGGGAATGTATGAAAATAGGGTTTAGTAAAACAGGCTTAACAATAAACTCCAAGAAATTTCATCCTCTAAATTTAGCTGTTAAAGGATATGGATTGGAGTCGAATCTCGAGGATTTAGAAACGGATCCTTTTGAACTATTGGAGAAATTAGCTAAAGCAAAAGATGCAGAAATGACTAAGGAACAAAAGGTAAATATCTTAAAGGATATTCTTTAATAATTACAACTAATCAGTATAATGATGACATTTATGTATAATTAATGTGATAATTAAGGAAATTCCTTTTTGTGACTAAAAGGAATTTCCTTTCAAATAAATGTAGTTCCTTATGGGGAGGGGTAATAATGACACATAAAACCGACGAGAAGGCTGTAAAAAAAAGTAGCGGTGATGTTTACATGCAAGCCGACATAATAGATCAAATAAATGCCAATCAACAATCAAATATGACGCTCTCTGCCTATTCAACTATAACACAGTCTTATTCAAGCATAAAAATTAACAGTGCATAGCTTATGTATAGGAGGATTCAAAATGTCTATAAAGGAAAAACCTAGTCCTAATTGGATTACAGTAAAGAATCTTAGAAATAATGGAAAAGAGCCAAAGAGTATTACTATCGACTATAATGGTAATGTGTATATTGATGGAGAGCCTTTTGACGAAAGCAACTCAAGATATGAAAATTTAAGTGTAGATGTAGAAAAGCATAATAGGATAAGTACTGGTGAAGAAACACAAAAAATGTTTAAAAAATTTCAAGAGGCCAGTGAGGGTGAAATAGTTACAATTAAAGATGAAAAAGATAAAAACAAGAGGGAAAAAACAACCATTAAGTATTAGTAGTTTTTAAAGGGGAGATAAAGGTGGATAGTATAAAACTTAAAACCTGTGAGTTTGAGATAAATAAGTATATTAATTTAAACAAGAATATAGGAGAGCTAATGTTGGAACTGGCATCAATTAAAGGAAATGGTAACATAAGTAATGATGAAAAAAGAGCTTATGTAGAAGAAGCAATAAAAAAATATTTGGAGTGATGGATTTGAATAATATACCGGTTTCCTTAAACTTATCAAATCAAGGTAATCTTAAGGATTGCAAAGCAGTAAAATTACTTCAATACAACTACCTTCTTATATTTAATTTTAAGGACAATAATCCCATACTTAACCCATTAAGAATAAAGCTCATGAAATCAGGTGAGCTATTAGTTGAAGGCTTAGAGGAGATTAACATTAATGACAATGGGGTTAAGTTCTATTCAGATAAAAAGGAAACTCACTCCTTAGACATTAAATTAAAGGAAGTGGGGGAAAAAAATGAGTGATACAAAGAATATAAGCTTTATGATAAATGCATCCAATCAAGCAAACATATATAAAACAGAAAACAATAACACACTACAAATAAACTCCATATTTCTTTTTGTGGATGGCTATAAACTAGAAGCCTTAGAATTGGAGGAGCTCCAGCTGGAAATAAAAATTGACAAGGATGGAAATTTTATTATAGAAAACAACATGTATCAGCCTATAGAAATAAAGGATGGTGTAAAACTGTTGGCATTAGTAAAATAAAGAGGGTGTGTATAGTGGAAAAGTTTGAAGATTTACTGACTTCAGATGAGCTAAAGCTTTATAAAAGCATATTAAAGGAAGTAGATAAAAATAAAACCTTCTATTCAAAGGCTCTACCTGAATCTAAGCTAAAGGAGCTATTAAAGACTTGTGGAGCCACAGAAAAAGATCTTTACAATATTATGAAAAAACTAGTTCAGTATAATGAAGCAGGTAAAGAGGGGGATGTATGTAGGCATGAAGAGACAAAATAAAAAAAAGGTTTCATTAGAAGGAAAGGCAGCAGAGGTGGAGGTTTATACACCAGAGGAGTATATAAAAAGAAAAAGGGTATCTAAAACTATAAAAAACGATAGCATAAATAAAGAACTAGAAGATAAAAATGCTGCGGTAACTACTGATATAGTTAATGAAAAAAATGATAATCCTGACGATACTAAAATAGCTATTAACAAAGAGGAATTAGTGGAGGTTATTTCGCCACAGGAGTATTTTAAAAGAAGAAATAAAAAATACATCAACTCTAATGAAGAAAAACCTGAAGCAAAGGAGGCTTCACAGGTGAATAAAAATAGCAGAGCCCCTGCAGCTAATCCTGTAGTGGAAGAGGAGAAGCAATATAGACAGATAATTGAGGCCACAAAACATGAAGAGTTGCCTGGAGTTGAAGCTCTAGAGAGGTTAATTGATATTTATAATAATAGACATGAGAGATGACCTTAACAGGTCATCTTAGACTAATGAAAAAGCCCTATTTTCTTCGTTGCATCAAAATCCTAGCATTCTTACGTATTAGTATATACGCTGCAATCGCTAGGATTTATCGCGCCTTGAGTCTAAGACTTTTTGCTTAGTCTACCATCTTAATAATATGTGATGACCTTAACAGGTCATCTTAGTCTTTTTTGAGCAGTCCAACATTATATCTAAACTATAAAGGAGTTTGAATCTTTTTATAGAAATTAAAGGTATATCTTGATTAAACAGGAGGTAGTTTATGTTAATTAAACAGCTTATTAATATCAATAAAGACCATGTTAATCAAATAATAGAAGCTATAGCTTTAGTAGCTGACATGAAAATTAAACTAACTAAGTCAGAAAAAAAATATGTAGATTTAGTTCTACAGGATGCCTCAAAGCAAATAGATGCTAAATTTTGGGACTATGATGAAAAACAAGAGTTCTTTAAAGGACTCAAGTCAAATCAGCCAGTAAGTATAAAGGCAGTTGTAGGAGAATATCAAGGAGCACTTCAGCTTACAATTAAAGAGATCGACTTGATTAATGATACAGAGGTAGATATAAGGAGCTTAACTCCCACTAGTGATTGGGAGATAGAATCCATGAAAAAAGGACTTCAGTACTTCTATGATAAAGTCCAAAGACCTCATTTAAAAACACTTTTAGACAAAATGATATTTGCAACAGACCATTACGAAAAGTTTTGCACCTATCCTGCCGCCCGCAGAGTACACCATAATTTTTATCATGGGCTGCTACAGCACGTTCTTGAGGTGTTAAAATATGCATATACAGTAGCTACAACCAAAAAATTGTCAGAAAGACAAATGGAAAGGTTAATTGTAATGGCCTTCTTACATGACTGGGCTAAAATTTGGGAATATAAGCAGCTTCCTGAAACAGGTTTTACAGAGGAGGGAAGTATGCTGGGACATATATTTTTGGGTGCCCATGCCACGTTAAATACTATAGAAGAAATTGAAGGCTTTGATAATGATGATAAGCTGATAATATTAAATGGAATATTAGGCCATCATGGAAAGCTTGAGTTTGGTTCACCTGTATTACCTAAAACTGTAGAAGCTCAAATACTCCATCATGCAGATATAATGTCGGGGGATGTAGAGAGTATTTTATCCTTCATGAAGGAGGAAGAAGGTAAAGAAGATAGCTTTACTGGTAAGCTATGGAATATGGGAACAGAGTTTTACAAAAAGGGTTAAACTTTGAAGGCACTTGTAGTTTTTTACTATGATATAATTGGGCTATTAGTATTAAAACAGAGGTGATACAGTTGAGCAGTGTTAGATATATTTTAGGAAGAAGTGGTGCAGGAAAAAGCCACTACATATACAAGCAGATTAGTGAAAACATTCAAAAAAAAGAAGCAAAGCAATTTTTAATCGTCCCAGAGCAGTTTACTCTACAAGCAGAAAGGGATTTGATAAAAAAAGGTAACCTAAGGGGAATTTTAGATGTGGAGGTTTTGAGCTTTACCCGATTAGCCCATCGTGTTTTAAGTGAGGTTGGAGGAATAACTAAAACACATATTAATGATATAGGAAAAAGCATGGTTATAAGAAGACTATTGACTGAGCTAGAAAAAGAGCTAAGTATATATCAGAAGGTGACAAGACAAAAGGGTTTTGTTACAAAGCTTAACAAATTAATCACTGAAATTAAGCAGAATAATATAACTCCAGCTAAGCTGAAGGAGGAAATAGAAGAGCTGGAGGAAAATAAACTCCTTAAAATGAAGCTTTCAGACGTAGCTACAATTTATGAAGCATTTAACCAATACTTGGAAAACAGATACATAGATACAGAAGACCATATTAATCTTTTAATAGAAAAGCTCCATATGACAGCTACCTTTAATGACTCAATAATATGGATTGATGGATTTCATAGTCTTACAGCACAAACCTATAAGATAATAGAAGAACTAATGAAAAAGGCTAGGCAATTAAACATAACCTTTACATTAGATCCAAAGCCTAAAGAAATAGATGGTGATTTATTTAAGCTAACCAATAAGACCTATAATAAAGTAAATAAGCTTGCTGAAAATATGGGGATCACTGGAGAAATAATAGATGTTAGCTGTGTTAATTCAGCTAATTTAAATAAAAAGCCCTATATGAACCATATTGAAGGTGAGTTTTATAGATACCCCTATAAAATATATGAAGAAAATACTGATGCAATAAAGCTATTGGCGGCCTCAAATCCCTATATGGAAATTGAAGGCATAGCTGCCGAAATAGTATCCTTAGTTAGGGAGAAAAACTATAGGTGGCGGGATATTGCAATTGTTTCAGGTGGAATAGACAGCTACAATATTCTTATAAAAAGCATATTTAAGGAGTATAGCATTCCCTTCTTTATGGATGAGAAAAGATCAATAATTGATCATCCAATAATAGAGCTGATATTGTCAGCTATTGATATTATCTCCAACAACTATGCTTCACATGATGTATTCCGATTTTTACGGACAGGCTTTACTGATATTTCAAAGGACCTATGGGAGGAGCTGGGAAACTATTGCCTGCAATACGGTATTAAAGGGCATAAATGGCTTAATGATTTTAGAGTGACAAATTCATCTGAGGAATACAACCTAGAAGAGTTAAATATCAGTAGAAAGAAGATAATATCACCCTTAGTTAAATTGGCAGAGGCAGTTAATAAAGCCAATAATATTGGTGATATAACAAAAGAGCTGTTCTTGTTTTTGAAGGAGATGGAAATTGAAGAAAAGCTCAATGGTTGGATAGAACTGTTTAAGAAACAAGAGAGATATGACTATGTAAACGAAAACACTCAAATTTGGAATACAGTTATGGAAATTTTTGATCAGCTTACAGAAATATTGGGGGATCAAAAAGTCTCCTTGAAGGAATACAGAGGAATTTTAGATTCGGGCTTTACTGCTACAGAGATAGGTGTAATTCCTTCAACAGTGGATCAAGTATTAATAGGAAATATAGAAAGATCCAGAAGTCATGATGTTAAAGGATTATTTCTTATAGGAGTAAATGATGGAGTATTACCAGCTACAGGTGAAGATGAAGGTATTTTGCAGCTAAATGAAAGAAGTATTCTATGCGAAAAGGGAATAGCCTTGGCATATGATAGGGAAAGTCAGCTTTACCAAGAAAAGCTATCTATATATGCGGCCCTATCAAAGCCAAGTGAATACTTATGGGTAAGCTATTCACTTGCCGATAATGAGGGAAGGGCACTTAGACCCTCAGTTATGGTGGATAGATTTAAAAGGCTATTTCCTAAAATAAAGGTATATAGTGATATCACCAACACCTTAGAAAAGCAAGTAAATCTAATTTCGACTCCAGCCAGTACATTTAAGTATTTAATTGAAGCCCTACGCCATTATATTGATGACAATATAATGGAGGATATTTGGTGGGATGTTTACCAATGGTATTTTGATAATCCTTTATGGGACTATAAGAGAAAAATGATGCTACAGGGATTATTCCACAGGAATCAAATATACTACATTCCAGAAACAAAGGCACGAAGGTTATACTCAACCCCTATGAATACCAGCATATCAAGACTAGAGGGCTTTTCTAGGTGTCCTTTTTCTCATTTTGTATCATATGGATTAAAGCCAAAGGAGAGAAGGACCTATGAAGTAACAAGCCCTGATATGGGGAAGCTTTTCCACGACGCCTTAGAAGAATTTCAAAATCATATAGGCAGCAGAGGTATAGATTGGAAGGAAATTACTAAGGAGTACAGTGATAAAGCAATTGATGAAATAATAGATAAAATGGCAGAAAAAATACAAAATGGTATATTTTATAGCAGTCAACGGTACCGATATTTACTAGAAAGGCTAAAGAGAATTAGTAGGCGTGCCCTATGGGTGTTAACGTCACATTTAAAGCAGGGGAGCTTTAACTCCTTTGGCCATGAAATATCCTTTGGTCAAGAAGGTAAGCTACCTCCTATTGTTATCCAGTTAACCTCAGGGGAAGAAATTCATTTAGAAGGACGAATTGATAGGGTAGACTTTTTTGAGGACGAAACAGGAGCCTATGCTAAAATAATTGACTATAAATCCAGCCATAAAGACATAAGCTTGACGGATGTTTATTATGGACTACAGCTACAGCTATTGGTCTATATGGATGCTATTATTTCTATGGGTAAATACCTAAAGAAGGATAAAATATACCCAGCAGGGGTTTTCTACTTTAAAATTGATGATCCACTAATAAAAACCACCGACAGGGCAGTAGAAGTAATAGAAGAGGAAATCAACAAAGCATTGAAGATGAAGGGCTTTGCCCTTAATGATGTAAAGGTTATTAAAGAAATAGATAATAATATTCAAGGCTACTCAAATATTATTCCAGTAAGCATAAATAAGGGTGATGAAGTTTCCAAGTCCTCTAATACCCTAACTATCCAAGAGTTTAACCTTATTAACCAGCATATTAGAGCTACTATAAGGGAGA
Source organism: Alkaliphilus pronyensis (assembly GCF_009017275.1). GTDB lineage: Bacteria > Bacillota > Clostridia > Peptostreptococcales > Natronincolaceae > Alkaliphilus_C > Alkaliphilus_C pronyensis. The sequence goes on from NZ_WBZC01000031.1 coordinate 27,826, forward strand.
TAGCAGACGAAATAGTAAAGGGGAATGTAAAGATAGAGCCTATTAAGAAGGGGGATTATACTGCCTGTAAGCACTGTGAATTTCCATCAATTTGCCAATTCGATAGATTGATAGAGGATAACAATTATAAAGTTATTAAGGAGTTAAAGAAAGAAGAAATAATTAAAAAAATTCCTGTAAAAATGGAAGAGGGTGATTCAGATGCCTAGTTGGACAAAGCAGCAGGAGGCTGCAATAACAGCTAGAAATAGCAATTTACTAGTATCTGCTGCTGCTGGCTCAGGTAAAACTGCTGTGCTAGTTGAAAGAATAATAAAGCTAATAATTGAAGATGAAGTAAACATAGATGAATTACTTATTGTTACATTTACAAATGCAGCAGCCGGTGAAATGAGGGAAAGAATTGCAAAAGCCATTATAAAGGAGCTGGAAGTAAAAAATAGTAAAGAAGAGCATTTAAGAAAACAATTGACTCTTTTAAATAAGGCTACTATTGCAACCCTCCACTCCTTTTGTATAGAAATAGTAAAAAAACACTTTCACTTTATTAACATTGATCCCTCCTTTAGGATAGGAGATGCTACTGAGACATTACTTTTAAAGCAGGAGGCTATAGAAGAAGTATTTGAAGAAGAGTATAATGAAGGAAATCAGCTATTTCATAGGCTGGTGGAAGCCTATGGAGGTCGAAGAGATGATAATCAGCTGCAGGAACTGGTATTAAATATATATAGCTTTATTCAAAGTCAACCATACCCATTAATGTGGCTAAAGGAAAAGGTAGAGCTGTTTTCTATGAACTTAGAAGAGTTCTACAAATCACCCTGGGTAAAGACTATAAAACAAAGCATTATACTGAGGCTAAAGGGGATAAAGGATTTGTTACTAGAGGCAATAAATGTTTGCCAAAAGCCTATGGGACCCTATCAATATGAAGCTGCAATTACCAATGATATATTAGTTATAGATGCTTTAATTAATGCCATAGAAGTTGGACTAGTGGAGTTTTATAGCTCCTTAAAGGAAGTAAAGCACCAAACCTTAGGAAGGTGCAAGGAGGCTGATGAAGCCTTAAAGGAGGAGGCTAAGAAGCTACGGAATACAGCAAAGGATGGAATAAAAAAGCTAAAGAATGAAATTTTGTCAGCTTCTCCAAAGGAATATGTTGAAGACTTAAATAGCCTTCAGCCCCTTATGGAGTATCTAGCTAAGATCGTTGAGGACTTTAACAGTACCTATCAAAATAAAAAGGCAGAAAAAGGAATAGTTGACTTCAATGACCTTGAACATTTTGCACTAAGGCTATTGGAAAATCCTATGGTTTCCCAGGAGTATCAAGAAGGCTTTAGGTATATTTTTATAGATGAATATCAAGATAGCAACATTGTACAGGAAACAATTATACAAAGGATTAAGAGAAAAAACAACCTATTTATGGTAGGTGATGTCAAGCAAAGCATTTACCGTTTTAGACTTGCAGATCCATCACTGTTTATTGATAAATATGACACCTTTTCAAGTGAAGAGGATGGGTTAAATAGAAGAATAGATTTAGCTAAAAACTTCAGAAGCAGAAAAGAGATATTAGATGGGGTAAATTTTATTTTTAAGAATATTATGTCCCGTACTGTTGGTGAGATTAACTATACAGAGGAGGTATTTTTAAATGCTGGTGGCGAGTTTCCCGTTACAGAGGATAAATCCTTAGAGCTGCATCTTATCGAGAAGGACCCTGATATAGAAGAAGCTTCTCAAGCTATAGAGGAGCTAGAGGATATAGATGTTGAAGCAAAAATAATTGCTAAAAGGATAAAGGCTGCATTAAAGGAGGAAGTATACGATGGAGCTACAGGCTCCTTTAGAAGGGTACAATATAGAGATATAGTAGTACTATTGCGTGCAACAAAACAATGGGCTCCTTCCTTTTTGCAGACCTTTCTTCAAGAGGGTATACCAGCATATGCCGATATTGGGTCAGGTTATTTTGAAGCCATAGAGGTTAGCTTATTTATGAATCTCTTAAAGGTTATAGATAATAAAAGGCAGGATATACCTTTATTAAGTGTAATGGCTTCACCAATAGGAGGCTTTACAATCAATGAGCTTATAACCGTTAGAACCGAGTATAGGGATAAAAGCTATTTTAATGGTATATTCAAGTATATCAACGAAAAAAGTGATGGACTGAGTAAAAAATTAAACAGCTTTATCAATAGAATAGAAGAATGGGCTGAAGAAGCTAAATATACAAGGATGGATGAATTGATTTCGAAGCTCTATACAGACACAGGCTACTATCATTATGTAGGAGCTATGCCTGGTGGAATACAAAGACAGGCCAATCTAAGAGTATTATTAGATAGAGCCAATCAATTTCAAAGTACATCTATAAGAGGGCTATTTAACTTTATTTCCTTCATTGAAAAGCTACAAAGCAATAGGGGGGATATGGGCTCGGCAAAAATACTAAGTGAAAATGATAACGTAGTTCGCTTAATGAGTATCCACAAAAGCAAGGGTTTAGAATTTCCTGTGGTAATAGTTGCAGGACTAGGAAAGCAGTTTAATTTACGGGACCTAAACAATAGAATGCTTCTCCATAAGGATTTAGGCATAGGACCAGACTACGTTGACCCAGACCTAAGAATAATAAGAGAAACGATAGCTAAAATGGCAATGAAGGATAAAATAAAGCTAGAGAGCTTATCGGAAGAAATGAGAATACTATATGTAGCTTTAACCAGACCAAAGGATAAATTAATACTAGTGGGCTCTGTTAAGCAGCTAGAAAAAAAATGCAGGAAATGGGGAAGACCGCTACTGGATTATTCTATTGCTGGTGCCATCACCTATTTAGACTGGATAGGAGGTCTTTTAGTAAAGCATAGGGATGGAGAGAAGTTAAGAAGAATTGCAGATTTAGAACTGTTAGAGGCAGACCTACTGGAGGATAATTCCAGATGGAGTATAAAAATTCATAATAAAGGTCAACTGGTTGGTGAAGAGCTTCAAGAAAATACAGAGAGGGAACTACTAAAAAAGAGGTTAGAATCCCCTGACCTAGAAGCTACTTCATATAAAGATGATATAAATAGAAGGCTAAATTGGCACTACCCATATGTAGCAGCTACTAAAATTCCATCTAAGCTATCGGTTACCGATATAAAGCAAAGTCAAATTAGCAAGCTTGAAGGGCTAGGAATTAAAATACCTAAACTAATTAAAATTCCAAAATTTATTGATAAATCTAATACCCTATCGGCTGCTGAAAAGGGTACGGTTTTACATTTTGTAATGCAGCATTTGGACTTCAGCAGAGGGCTAAGCTTTAAAGATATAGAGGAACAGATAGGCGGCATGGTTACTAATGAGTTATTAACTGAGGTAGAGGCTGCTACAGTTAATGTAGCTAAAATAGAAAAGTTTTTTAGCAGTGATATTGGAAAACGTCTTTTAAGGGCTAAAGAAGTATATAGAGAGGTACCATTTAATATTAAGAAAACTGCTTCAGAGGTACTTGATGGAATAGAGTCCGACGAAGAGCTGTTAATACAGGGAGTAATAGATTGCTATTTTAAAGAAGCCGAGGGCATTGTACTTATTGACTATAAAAGTGACTATGTTTTTGAAGATGTAGAACTAATAGTTACAAAGTATAAAACCCAACTACAACTATATAAAGAGGCATTACAAGCTATTGGTGGAGAAGAGATTAAAGAATGCTATATTTATCTGTTTGATAAAGATAAGGCCATCATTATATAATGCCTTTAGCTTAATATAATATTAATTATGAATTGCTTTTACAATAGTATATAATTGGGTATCTTAAATATATATTTTAAAAAGAGGGGTGAAGCTATGAAGGCTAAAGAAATAATGACAAAGGAAGTAATTAGCGTAAAAAGGGAAAACACTGTTGAAGAAGTAGTTAAGCTATTGATTGACAATAATATTAGTGGGCTGCCTGTGGTAGATGAAGAAAATAAGGTTGTTGGTGTAATCACAGAAGGAGATTTAATCTATAGAAATAAGAAACTACAGCTACCATCATATTTTACAATTTTAGATAGCTATATATTTCTTGAAAGCACTAAAAGCCTTAGGGAGCAGATTAAAAAAATGGTGGGTTATAGGGTTGAAGATGTAATGACAAAGAAAGTGATAACTGCAAATGAGGAGGATGACATAGAAGATGTAGCCACATTAATGGCCAATAATAAAATTAATAGAATTCCAATAGTTAAAGATGGAGCTTTAGTTGGAATTGTTAGTCGAAGGGATATAATTAAGGCCTATGCCAAATAGATAAAGCTTAAAAAAGAGGAAGTTAAAAAGAAAAAGAATTTTTATATTATTAATAACCTAACCTACTTATTGTAAGTAGGTTTTCCTTTAGGAGGGGAGAAATGGGTATGGTGGACTATCTTCAGGTAAACAATCTACAGAAGCTTTACTATGTAAACAATAGCAAAATAAAGGCTGTTGATGATGTAACATTTAATGTAAAAGCAGGTGAGGTTTTTGGGCTTTTGGGTCCAAATGGAGCTGGTAAAACAAGCATAATAAAGTGCATATGTGGTTTGCTGGATTATGATGGCGGAGATATTATAGTTAATGGATATTCAATGAAGAACAAGAGAAGGAAGGGACTCAGACATATAAGTGCCGTCCTAGAGGGAAACCGAAATATATATTGGAGGATGACTGTAAAAGAAAACCTAGAGTTTTTTTCTGGAATTAATGGAATTTCTAGTTCAAAAGTTAAAGAAAGAATTAATTATCTAATTAATCAATTTCAGCTACAACAGCAAAAAGATACGGTTGTTAATAAGCTTTCAAGGGGAATGAAGCAAAAAGTGGCAATAGCAATATCCTTAATTGCAAATAAAGATATTATACTACTGGATGAACCTACTTTAGGCTTAGATGTTTCTATGAGTCATGAAATGAGAAGTATACTGCGGGGAATTGCTAAGGATGAAAACAAGACTATTTTACTTAGCACCCATGATATGAATGTTGTAGAAGCAACCTGTGACCGGTTGATAATTATAAATAAAGGAAAGATTATTGCCAAGGATACAGTAGATAACTTAAAAAGCCTTTTTAATAAAGAGATATATAAAGTAACCTTAATGGAGGGACCTAAAAATCAATTGAAGGAGAGGCTAAAAAAAGTAGCCCAATTACTGAACTATCAAAAACAGGCTGAAAACACAAGCCTTCTGTTACAATTAGATAATGGAAATCAGCTTATAGAAATATTTCAACTGTTTAAAGAGGAGGGTATAAGTTTAATAGCTATAGAGAAGGTTACTAAAAACCTAGAAGGAATTTTTATAGATCTTTTGAAGGAGGAGCAGCATGAAATACTTTTATAGTTTTTCGGCAATTGCCAAAAGAGAGTGGATTGAACTAAAACGATACTGGTTTAATAGTTTTATCGGTATCGTAATGTATATATTAGTTTTTCTTGCTTTGTTTACAGGTGCCCAATCAATTGGACAAAATAATTTTGCCCTTATGGATAGCCTAGAGGGATTTTTGATTGGGTATGCCCTATGGTTTTTAGCAATAGGTGCTTTTTCAGATACTGCCCATTCAATTATAGATGAGGCAAGAAAAGGTACATTAGAACAGCTATACATGACGGAAATACCCTTTACATGGCTGCTTATAAGCAAAAACCTTGTATCAACTGTATTTTTTCTGCTGCTTTTTGTTTTTATTATAATAATGCAGATGCAGATTACAGGCATAGCTTTAAATTTAGACCTACTGAGCATATCAATAACCCTATTTATTAGCCTATTTAGCCTATATGGGATCGGCTTAATTCTAGCGGGCTTAGGGTTGGTTTTCAAGAGGATACAAAACTTATTGGGTGCAGCCCAATTTGTTATTGTTGGAATTATGGTTTTATCACCTACAACTATCCCCTTTGTAAAATTTTTACCCTTTGTTTACGGTAGAGAATTAATAATGAATATTATGAGGGAGGGATATTCCGTATTTAACTTTACTATAATTGACTGGAGCTTTCTAATAGGTAACTCAGTAATATATATGCTTGTTGGGCTATATGGATATAAGCTTTCAGAAAGACAGGTACTAAAAAGAGGCATGCTGGGACAATATTAATTTTTCAGTCCTTTGACCCTGCCAATATTATCTATTAATGTAATGAATGAATCATTGAAGAAAACTGAAAACTGCTGTATAATATATAAAATATAACAAATTGTTAATAAAGAGTGTTATTATCTACTTTTTTTACAGGTTTTTGTTTAATCTTAGAATAATAGGAGGTTATAATGAGATTTTTTTATATGTTTTTTACAAAAAAACAAGCTTTGCTATTTATTCCTTTAATGGTTTTTTGGTTAATACTATCTCCTGCTTTAACAGTTGAAGCCTTTATCATAGGTTTTATAGTATGTAGTGGTGTTGTTGCCTTTTCAAAGGACCTAATCTTTAATGAAGAAGAAACCTCCCTTTATTCCCTTGCTGGATTAAAAAATTTTGTTTTATTTATAATTACCTTAATTGTTGAAATTATAAAAGCTAATTTTGAAGTTGCAAAAATAGTTTTAAACCCAAGACTACCAATCTCTCCATCCTTTGTTACAGTCCCTAATTCAGTTAAAAAGGATACAAATAAGGTTATATTAGCAAATGCTATCACCTTAACTCCAGGTACCTTAACTGTCGACTTAACAGATGAAGGATATATTGTTCACGCATTAACAAAGGAAGCAGGTGAGGGGATTAAGGGTAGTAAACTAGAAGCAGCTGTAATAAAACTGGAGGCTGATGAAAAATGATGGAATTAGCATTTTCACTTTTAGCTGCCTTTCTTGCAGCCTTGACCTTCATATGCTTGTATCGTGCGTATAAGGGACCAACGGCCGCAGACAGAGTTGTTTCTATTAACGTTATGTCAACTAAAATAACCGTCTTAATTGTATTGCTGGCAATGATGACTAAGCAGGATTTTTTTGTTGATGTTGCTATTGTCTATGCCATGATAGGCTTCAACACAACTGTTTGTGTTTCTAAGTATATGGAAAAAGGAAAACTTTTTTAAGGAGTGCTAATGATGGAATTATTATTAAACCTACTGGTGATATTATTTTTTATTGGTGGAGGCTTTTTCTTTTTTGTAGGAACACTTGGATTAATAAGAATGCCTGATGTTTTTTGTCGTATGCATGCCACAACAAAATGTGATACCTTAGGGGCGGGGTTAATACTGATAGGATTAATGATTTACAAAGGCTTCGATATCATATTCTTAAAGCTGCTTATTATTATCATTTTTATATGGATTACTAATCCTACAGCAGCCCATATAATTGCAAAGGCACAGCATAATAAAATGAAATCTGAGGCATTAAAGGAATAGGGTTGGCTTTACAGTGAAAGGGTGGGGAAAGTGGAGCTTCTGAATGTTATTTTAGTTGTATTTTTGATAGTTTGTGCTATAGCTGTAGAGCGTACAAAGGATTTACTCAGTGCTGTGATAATATTTGATGCCTATAGCTTAACCATGGCAGTGCTATGGTTGCTGCTAAAAGCACCTGATATTGCACTAACTGAAGCAGCAATTGGAGCGGGAGTAACTACAATATTGTTTGTAAGTGTTATTAGTCGTACTAGGAGGGTGAAAAAATGAAAAAGGCTTTAGTTATATTGGTTCTATTAGGGCTTTTTGTACTTCTAACCTCCAGTGTCTTAAAAATGCCCTCATTGGGTAGTATAGATAATCCATCCTATAATGAAACCTCTGTTTATTATATTGAAAATGCTATAGAGGATACCCATGCCCCCAATGCTATAGCCTCTATAATAACAGACTATAGATCCTTTGATACACTGGGGGAAACAACAGTACTTTTTACCTCTATCGCTGCAGTATTATCGGTTTTAAGATTAAATCATAACTCAAAGGAAAAGGGTGACAAAAACAATGGATAACTTGATAGTTAAAACTATTACCAGATTAATTGTTCCCTTTATTCAAATCTATGGAATATTTATTATTCTACATGGACATATTTCTCCGGGTGGTGGGTTTTCAGGTGGTGCAGTATTAGGTGCTAGTATGATACTATATACATTATCCTATGGCTTGACGGCAGCAAATAAAAAGCTCCCCCACAAGGTTACTGGGGTTTTTGAGTCAGGAGGAATTATATGGTATGTACTACTGGGATTAGTAGGTATCTTCCTTGGAGGAAGTTTTTTGTCTAATAAAGAGGTAGGGTTTTTTATGGGGAAAGCAGGTGATGTAATTAGCGGCGGCTTTATACCATTAATTACTGCTGCAATTGGATTAAAGGTTGCCAGTACAATGATAACATTATTTCATACCATAATAGAGGAGGACTGATGGTGGAATTTATTAAATCAATTATTGACAATATAAATTATGTGGCTTCAGTTGCCCTCTTTGTTATTGGATTGTATACCGTACTAACCCATAGTAATCTCTTAAAAAAGGTAATAGGTCTAAATATTATGGAGACAGCGATATTTTTATTTTTTGTCTCAATTGGCTATGTTAATGAGGGTAGATCTCCTATTATAAATCTAGGGGGAGATAAAATGCTGTATATAAATCCATTACCCTCGGCGATTATTCTTACAGGTATTGTAGTTGCTGTTAGTATTACTGCCTACTCATTAAGCTTAATAATAAAGATACATGAAGCATATGGTACTATTGACCTTAATGAGATAATGGAAATTAAGGGGGAAAAGTCCAATGGATAATATACATTTTCCAATATATAGTATAGTGCTGTTACTAACGGCTTCTGTATTGATACCCCTTTTAAATATAGAGTTTAAAAAAATAAAGCTTTTTTTAGTATCTGTTTTAGCAATTGCTTGGCTATTGACATTAAAGGCATTATTATACGTTTATAAAGTCGGCTCCTTCACCTATAACTTCGGTAATTGGAATGAAGCAATTGGAGTACAGCTTCTGGTGAACGAGTTTTCCGCATTTATGTCACTATTTATTTTAACCCTATCTTTATTAATACTAATTTATTCCTTTAAAGACATGGAGCATGTAATAAATAACCACAAGCTTAATGATTACTATACACTAGTTTTTATTCTTATCTTCTCTATGATAGGAATAACCTACACCAACGATTTGTTTAATATGTACGTGTTTATGGAGATATTATCATTAACCTCCTGTAGTATTGTATCTATTAAAAATAAAAAAGAAACCTATATGTCTTCATTTAGATATTTAGTAATAAGCACTATTGGCTCCCTATCAATTTTGTTTGGTATTGCAATGCTATATATGGTTACAGGACACTTAAATATAGGGAAATCATACGAAATAATATCTGTAGCTTGGCAGCTGTTTCCAACCAATATATTAACAGCAGTGGGATTCATTCTTACGGGGCTAGCTATTAAAGCTGCCATGTTTCCCCTTCATGTATGGCTGCCAGATGCCCATTCGTCAGCACCATCAGCATCAAGTGCATTGTTGTCAAGCTTAGTTGTAAAGGTTTATATATTCTCAGCCTACAAAATATTATTTAATGTGTTGGGTGAAACCATAGTTAATGCTTTAGGCATACCAGCCTTTATAACCTTCTTTGCTGCAATGGGCATGATTATGGGTTCAGTTTTTGCAATAGGACAAAAAGATATAAAGAGAGTACTTGCATATTCCAGTGTTGCACAATTAGGCTATATTTTTCTGGGACTTGGACTAGTTTCCACCGATGGATTAGCTGCCTCTATGTTTCATATTATATCCCACGGTTTAATGAAGTCAGCACTGTTTTTAAGTGCAGGAGCAATTATATACTATAAAGATAAACGTAATATAAATGATTTAGATGGTATTGGCTATGAAATGCCTATAACAATGCTAGTGTTTACTGTAGCTGCCCTGGGTATGATTGGAATACCAGGAATTAATGGCTTTATGAGTAAGATATATTTAAGCTTTGCAGTTTTAGGGGCCGATAAGCCAATATATCTTATTTTGATACTGGTTAGCAGCTTCTTAAATGCTATTTATTATTTACCAATAATTATTTCTGCATTCTTGAAGGAAAGCAAAGAAAGAAAAAATATTATGGTATTGGATAAGCTGCCTAAAACTATGATTGTTCCTATGGTTATTTTGGCACTAGGGAGCTTGATATTAGGGTTTTATCCCCATCTGATAATGGAAGCAATAGAAAAAGCTGTACCAACCTTTTTACAATAGTTAAAACTTAGCTCAGGTGGCCATTTTGCCACCTGAATTTTATTTGCCAATGTTTTAAAGCTTGTTGGCACCTAACTACCTCTAAAGAGGGTGAAGAAATAGTAAACACCGTGGGACAGAATATTTTACTTGCAATAACTCTAGCATATAGTACAATATATTATGGACCATTAATATAATATTGTATATACCATTAACTAAAAGGCATAAAAACCAGTGGTCAGCACTTGCTTCTAACTGTTTGGAGGAGATTAAATGAAAAGTGATGAAAATGTCAAGCTGTCATCAAGGAATAATAATCTATTACCGGTTAAAAACAGTAGATTTAACTCCTTTTGCATCGATTGCATAGTTATTTTTATTGCATCAGCTGCTATAATTTTAGGTTTTATTACTATTACTAATGTAGGCTTAGGAGAAACGGTTTTAAAAATAAAAATTGATTTATTAAAGAGGATTTTATATAGTATAACCCATTTTAAGTATCTACCCCTTTTCATTATAGGAACTCCCTTTTTAGGAAGCCTTATAGAGTTATATTGGGGGAGGAAATCTGATGATTTAAGGGATGTGACAGTTGTAAATACTACCTTCATATCCCTAATACTTGTTTTGGCCTTATATCCCCAGGCTATAAATGGTGGGCAGATATTGGAAATTTCTAAGGTGTTAGGCTTTGGCCTGCATTTCAAGGTGGATATGCTTAGCTTCTCAATGCTATTCACAACATCTATTTTGTGGTTATTGGTTATGATTTACTCCCACGATTATATGCTAATAGAGAACCATAGAAGCCGATTCTACTTTTTTATGTCGGTCACCTATGGAGCAGTTTTAGGCACTGTAATGGCGGCGGATTTATTTACAATGTTTTTATTCTTTGAAATTATGACATTTAGCTCCTATATGCTGGTTTCTCATTGTGAGCATGATGATTGTATTGTTGCAGGCTATAATTATATTTATATGGGTGTTATAGGGGGACTAAGCATTCTATTAGGAGGTATATTACTTTATGTGAAGACTGGAACCCTAGAGTTTATTCCCATGGCCTCTATGCTGCAGGATATAGGGCCCTTAAAGTATTGGATTATAGGTCTATTTGTATTTGGCTTCGGTATTAAGGCAGGTATGGCACCTGTTCATATATGGCTACCAAAGGCCCATCCAGTTGCTCCAACACCAGCCAGCGCTTTATTATCTGGTATTATGATAAAAATTGGCGCTTATGGAATACTTAGGGCCTCAACCACAATCTTTTTTCCAGCCAGCTTTGAGATATCAAGCTATAAGGATATTCTATGGATACCAGCCCAAAGCTTAGGGGGATTTATAATATGGCTTGGAATAGCTACAATGGCACTTGGGGTGTTTTTGGCTTTACAGCAATCTAATATTAAAAAAATGTTGGCATATCATAGTGTTAGTCAAATGGGATATATAGTTATGGGAATAGGTGTAGCAGTTTATTTAGGCTATAAAGGAGGTATGGGTTATTCAGGTGCCCTATATCATATAATTAATCATGCACTGTTTAAATCTCTGTTGTTTATGGTTGCAGGAGTCGTTTATTTACAGACCCGTGAAGTGGATATGTATAAGCTGGGTGGTCTTTGGAAAAAGATGCCCATTACTGCTATAGTATGCCTAATTGCAGCATTAGGAATTACAGGAATGCCTGGCTTTAATGGCTTTGCCAGTAAATCCTTATTACATCATGCCATAATAGAAGCCTATCAATATGGACATTACTCCTTTAAGTATGCTGAAATAATTTTTACAATAATAAGTGCAGGAACAGTGTGTTCATTTATTAAGCTCTTTGGATTTGTTTTTCTAGGAAAGCTACCCCAAAAATATAATAATATTAAGAGCAATTATAGAATGATGGAAATGGCTATGGGTGGTATGGCCTTAATGATTATAGGTATAGGATTAAAGCCCGATTACCTACTAAACAAATTCATTATACCAGCTGTAAGAAATGTCACCTATGATCCAGCCTTTATTGATAAATATCTTGTAGATATAAATTTCTTTAACAGCTTTGATATGACAGCTATGATTTGGGTATATATACTTGGAATAATAACCTTCGCTTTGGGGATAAAATTTCATTTATTTCATATCCAACTGCCAAAATGGCTTAATATAGAATATATTTTCTTTTTACCATTATTAAAGACAGTTCAGCTCATTAGAAAACTTATGCTCAAAGGCAATGGTGTAGATAATGGAGAATTACACGTGATTACAGAAGATGATGATGACTTAGCAAATGAAAAAGAAGGTGGCTTACAAAAATTTGTAGCTACAGTCCATATCTTTACCAATAAATATGAAACCAGGATTATAAGAAGTGATGTAGTTATATATTCAATTGTATTAACTAGCATAATGGTATTGCTTATTATTTTTAAGTAACTTATGTAACTAAACAAAATCTACTGAAGGGTTTAATGGGGTATACCTATTAGGCCTTTTTTTACAGATTTATTTATAGCCACTAAATAATAATTATTCAATGAAATTTAAAAATATTCATAAACTTTAAAAAAATAGCTTTAAAGGTAGAAAAATCGGGATATTAAGAGAAAAATCAGGACACAGTTTATTTGACAATTGTTATTGTAAGCATATAAGATTAATAGATAATTATATTAAATTAGTAGCTTCAGTATATATAAAACATACTCTATTAAGGGAGGGGTAAAAATGGAGGACTTAAGACTAATTATACTATTTTGGTTGCCTGCAGTTATCATATTTTTTGGACTGCTTGAGGCAATAATAATTCCCTTGCTTAGTGATAATCATCGATTAGTCAGAAGAATTTCTGTAAATGCCTTTATTATCTCCACTACCATTCTTATTATGCTAACCTTTAACCACGTCATGGAAGCTCCTATTATTTACAAGTTTGATAAGGTTTTTTCAATTGGAATTTTCTTTAAAATAGACTTATTGAATTATATATTAATGGTTTTTACAGGAATCATTTATACTATTTCAAGTATTTATAGCCTTGATGATATTAATCATAGAGATAGAGAAAGAACCTTTTATTTTTTCTATATAATTACCTATATAACAACAATAGGAACCTTGATGGCTGGAGACCTATTAAGCTTTTTCTTATTTTTCGAAATAATGACCTTCAGCTCCTATGCTTTAATGGTTCATTATAGAGGTAATAAAGTATTAGAGGCAGGAAATGTATATATTTATATGGGAATTATCGGAGGTCTCAGTATTCTAAGTGGAATAATATTATTATCTGCCTATACCCAAAGCTATGAATGGATAAATCTAGCTGAAAAATTCAGTCAAATGGGTATAGTTAAGTATGTGATTGGAGGCTTATTCATTTTCGGCTTTGGTATCAAGGCTGGTATGGTTCCCTTTCATTTCTGGTTGCCCAAAATATATAGGGAGTCTCCTAATACTGTAAATGCAATATCCTCTGGTATTTTAACTAAAGTAGGAGCCTATGGAATATTAAGGGTGGTAACCATAATATATTCAGTAAATGCTGTTAAAGCCTCTACCGCCAATGAAGTTCTATGGAATACATCAGCAAATTTAGGGATTATAATTATATGGCTTGGAATTGCTACAATGGTTGTTGGAGTATTTTTAGCACTTCTGGAAAGCAATATAAAGAAGATGCTGGCATACCATAGCATAAGTCAAATGGGATATATAATTATGGGTATAGGAGTAGCAGCCTATCTGGGCTATCAAGGGGCTATGGGTTTTTCGGGAAGCATATATCATATGATTAATCATGGACTCTTTAAATCACTGCTGTTTATGGTGGCTGGAGTTGTCTATATATTTACTAAGGAGTTAAACATGTATAAACTGGGTGGTCTATGGAGAAAAATGCCATTTGCTGCTTTTGTTGCATTAGTTGCTGTATTGGCGATAACTGGAATGCCTGGGCTTAATGGCTTTGCCAGTAAAACTATATTACATCATGGAATTAAAGAAGCCTATGAATACGGACATCCCTCCTTCCGTTATGCTGAACTGGCATTCAAGGTAGTAAGTGCAGGAACTGTATCCTCATTCATAAAATTCTTTGGATTTATTTTTATGGGTGAGTGTCCACCGCAGTATAAGAATTTAAAGCCTAAATATACTCGAATGTCGTTTGCCATGGGGGCTTTAGCAATAATTATAATTATAATAGGTATAAACCCCTATATGTTTTTAGAAAAATTAATAATACCTGCTGTGCTTTCCTTTACCTATGATCCAGAGTTTGTAGGAGAATATATTGTGGGTATGAGCTTTTGGAACATGAAGAATTTTATGGATACCATATTGGTTTTTGGATTAGGTATCAGCTTTTTTATAGTAGGTGTAAAGTACCATCTATTCAAGCGTCACATACCTAGATGGATTAATGCAGAAAAGCTTATATTTAAGCCAATTACTAAAGTATGTGAAGAGTTCCCAAACATGTGTGTTGAAAGGTATGAGAAATCAATGATATTGGGGGATGTGTTTATATATGTAATGCTACTGACAATAATACTTGCAGCATTTATTTTTACTGTATTATAGTCACATTTAGCTTTTTCATCAGTATAAAGCAGGGACTATGACCCTGCTTTATATTTACTTACCAGACTCAAAAACCTCTATCATTTTTTCTATGTTTTCCATGACAATTGAACCCTTAACCTGTGTAATGTAAAAGCTTTCAACTGCTAACTGCTGCATGTAATCCTCAATTGACAGCTTAAATTGTTGATACACATCCCCTTTATTTTTTTCCACTAATGGTTGCTTTAAGTCGCCTCCAACATCGTTTGCCTTTTTAATCTCAACCTCTGCCCCTAAAAAGTCCTCCTGAGATGCCATTAAAACTGACTGCCGAAGATGGTACTTAACCTCATACACCTGCATTGGTGACTTAGAGGTGAAATTTTCACGAAAATCATTTAGGTATGAGGATAATCTGTTAAGCTTCATTAAGCTTTGAAGGGTGTCCTTGTTGGATACCGTAACAGAAGTGTCACTTAAATAATTTTCAAACCTTCTTATTGAATCATCAGATGCACCTGCTTTTTTTAAGGAAGGCTCCAAAGAATTCCAGTTTTTGTGAACAGAAGCAACTAAATTATCTATTTGATACCATATGCTGTCTATGTTTTCTGGGGGATCATCAACCATAACTATATCACTTTCTATACCCTCCTCTTCAAGTAACGGAATAACTGTAGATTCCTGATAAAGAAACATATTTATGTCTATTGCTTTTTTTTTTGGCTCCTTCTTTTCCTCTGCATCAAGCTCTACCTCCGACTCCATTTCTACCTGTTTCTTTGCCTTCTCAACCTCTTCTATTACCTTTTCAAGTCCAGCGACACCATCAATGGCAAACATGGTTGTTAGAAGCTCCTCCTCCATCCTAGTAAAGGTTTCTGGTACTTCAGGAGGCTTGCTTTTATTCTCCTCGGGACTAGGCCTTTGATTCCCATTACATCCCCATATAAGCAGTAAAACAATTATTAATACAATACTTAATTTTCCTTTTTTACAATTTATCTTCACAGTATCACCTCTAAACTAGTTTTTCCATTTAATAAAATTTAATTACTATAATTAAAATTAGGACAGGAGACTAGCAGGATAAATGGAATAATAATATAATAATAAAGACAGAAGTCTGCACTTTTTTACAGAAAAGAGGGATAAAATGTTCTTCAAGAAATCTGCTAAGGATATAATATTAAATGAAAAGGTTATTAAAAAGAGTAAAGTACCAATACTTATAAAAGATAAAGGATGGAAAAATCTATTCGAAGATAAAAAAAATAAACTAATGGAAAAGCTATCCCAAGAGCTGGAAGCCCTTTTGAAGGAAGAGGGTGATCTAAAAAAACAGTTGAAAATCAAAAATCAACGGAAGCTTACTCTTATTAAAAAGATATTAAAGCTATCTGAACTAGTTAATAGAGATGATAGGGACGACGCACTAGAGGAAATGGAGAAATCAAAGCTTGAGATGGAACAGACCAATGAAGAGCTAGATGCTCTTTATGTTAGATTAGAAGAGCTACCAGGGCAAATTGAGGAAGTTAATTTAGCACTCTTAAAGGAAACAATAAGAATAGCCTATGAAGATTTATCAGCAAGTGTAAGCCACTTAAAGGAAACAGATGAAAAAATAACTGATTTAAGAAATGCTTTAGGAGAGCTAAGGGAGAAGAAGGAAGAGTTAGAAGAAAGGATAGATTTTTTATATTCATTCCTACATACAATGCTGGGACATGAAGAAATGGAGAATCTTGATGATCAGCTATTGAAAAAAAACAGTAACAATTAATAACCCTTGAAGGAGTGATTTCTATTATTATTGGAATAGGTATTGATATAGTAGAAATAAAAAGAATAGAAAATGCTATGAAAAAAAATCCAAGATTTATTAATAGAATCTTAACAGATAACGAAATACAAGCTTTAAAGGAAAGTAATATGAAGCCAGAATCTGTAGCAGGTTTTTTTGCTGCTAAAGAAGCAGTAGTTAAAGCAATTGGCACTGGGTTTAGAGATATCCAGTGGCAGGATATAGAAATATATAAAGACTCCTTAGGCAAACCAATGGTACATTTCCATAATAATGCATCAAAGCTTGCATATAGTAAAAATATAGATAATATATTAATATCAATTTCCCATAGCAGGGAAAATGCAGTTGCACAGGCAATTGCTTTAGGATTCAATAATAAACAATAGGGAGGCTTTAAATTGAGGCTTATAAAGGTTGCCATAATAGGAGTTCTATGTTTTTTATGTTTAACAGCCTGTAAACAGCCTACAAATGAAGAAATTTATTACAAAGCCCAGAAAAAAATAAATGCAATGGAGAGCTATAGCTGTATTGCACGTATTATTGCAAAGGGAGAAACCGGTTCAAGAGAGTATGTTATGGAGCAAATCTTCAAGTACCCAAACAAGTATAGATTAGAAATAATTATGCCAGAAGAGCTTAAAGGGAATGCAACCATATATAATGGGAAAATGGCTTGGGTAATTGATCCATCAATTAATGAAATTTGGAGAATGAACTCCTTTGAAGGGTCTAAGGAGCAGCTACTATTTATAGGCTATTTTATGGAAAATGTGTTTAGTAATGGTTCATCTACAATATTGTCTAAAAATGAAGAAAAACAGCTTTTGACCATAGAAACAGAGCTGCCAAAAAACAACTATTATTTCCATTCACAAAAGCTTTGGATAGATACCAGAACCCTTAAACCAGTAGAGCTTCAAATATTAGATGAAGACAAAGTCATTAAATTTAGTGTAGCCTTTGAAAATTTTCAGTATAATCCTAAGCTAGATGACAAGCTTTTTTACATACATAGTGAAGTACAATAATCTATAACAAAGGATGAAAGGATGTGGGAGGATGCTAACAAAGCGAGATTTAAGACCCGTTTGGGCAGAAATAAATCTTGATAACCTGAAAAACAATATTTCTGAGGTAAGAAGGGTTGTAAAAAAAGACACACTAGTTTGTGCAGTTATTAAAGCTAATGGGTACGGACATGGAGCTGTTGATATAGCAGCTACGCTTTTGAGTAATGGTGCTGATCGATTAGCTGTGGCAACCTTAACAGAGGCTATGGAACTAAGGAGAGCAGCAGTAGATGCGCCATTACTAGTTCTTGGCTATACTCCTGAAGAACAAGCCCATATAGTTATAGAAAATAATATACTTCAGACAGTATATTCCCTTAGTCAAGCAAAGGAACTTTCTGAAGCTGCAAAAACCTTAAATAATACAGTTAAGCTACACTTAAAAATTGATACCGGTATGTCTCGATTAGGTTTTAATGTGTCTGATGAAACTATTGAGGAAATCAAAGAAATATCTATGTTATCCAATGTTGAAATTGAGGGAATTTATACTCATTTTGCTACAGCCGATGAGGAGGATAAATCCTTTACTCTTCTTCAGTTCAATAGGTTTAAAGGGTTAATTGAAAGGCTTGAAGCTATAGATATTTTCATTCCAATAAAACACGTGTCAAATAGTGCTGCAATTATAGACCTGCCAGAAATGAACCTTGATATGGTCAGGGCTGGCATTATGCTTTATGGCTTATATCCATCTAAGGAGGTTAACCATAATGCGGTTAATCTGAAGCAAGTAATGTCATTAAAGGCTAGAGTATCTCAAGTGAAAAATTTACCCCCTAATACTGGTGTAAGCTATGGCTTAGTATATAAAACAGAGGGAGAAAGGAAAATAGCTACCCTACCTATCGGTTATGCAGATGGATTTACTAGACTCCTTACTGGGAAAGTAAAGGTCTCCATAAATGGCAAAAAGATTCCGATAGTTGGTAGAATTTGCATGGATCAATCCATGGCTGATGCTACTGGGTTAGAGGTAAAAGCAGGAGATGAAGTAATTATATTTGGTGAAGATACTAAAGTGGCACCAACAGTTGATGATTTTGCTGAAATATTAAAAACCATCAATTATGAGATAGTATGTATGGTGGGAAGAAGAGTGCCACGGGTTTACTTGGAAAATAATAAGCTTTTACACATAAGAGATAATTTGTTAGAATAATAAAGAGTACCTAAATAATAACTTTTTATCAGTCTTTTGTATAAATTTTCTATCATATTGACACACTTTAAATGAATAATATATAATTGGGTATATATTTTTTACTGCAATTTTATTGACTTTAATATGTATTTTTTACTCATGTTTCTAGGAGGTGCCAAATGGCTGAATCAAAACGTATTATGATAAGCCTACCCGATAGCCTGCTGAAGGAGATCGATAACATTGTTTCATCAGAAAGAACAAACAGAAGTGAATTTATCAGAAAAGCAATGAAGCTGTATCTTAGAGAAAAAAGCAAGATAGAGCTAAGGGAGAAAATGAAAGCCGGATACCAAGAAATGGCTAATATTAATGTTTCATTGGCAGAATTGGGATTAAGCCTCGATATATCTTCTTTAGAAAACTATGAGGTAAAAATGGCGGAGTGTGAGTAATGTGAATGTTAAAAGAGGAGATATATACTATGCAGATTTAAGCCCCGTTATTGGTTCGGAACAGGGGGGTGTAAGACCTGTACTAGTAGTACAAAATGATATAGGTAATCGGTATAGTCCTACAATAATAATTGCTGCCATAACGTCACAAATAAACAAAGCAAAATTACCAACCCATATTGAAATTATTGCCTCAGAATATGGACTTCCAAAGGACTCAGTTGTTTTACTGGAACAGATACGTACAATAGATAAAAGACGACTAGAAGAAAAGGTGGGTCACTTGAGTGAGGAGATGATGGAAAAGGTAAATGAGGCTTTATTAATAAGTTTGGGATTAATTGATTTCTAAGGAAGAAGGCTTAAGTATAACTTAGGTCTTTTTATTATGTTTCACTTTAACATTTTAAAATGTATTTTTATGGTGTTCACTTTTGATATTTTTAAGTATATAATAAAGAGGTTAGAAACCATTAAAATAAACAAAGAAATTTAACTGTTAGTAGAAGGAGCGATATATATGAAGCTATTTGATAAGGAAGGCAGATTGTTTGGTAAAATAAGCTGGATTGACTTAATGGTATTATTTGCTGTTGCTACAATGGCTATATTCTTAATATATCAAGGATATATGTCTTCTGAGTTGAAGGAAAATGCTGGACAAGAGCAAAACGTTACGGTAACTGTGTTTTTACCACAACTAACCTCCTTTCAGGTTGAGGCTTTAGAAAAAGGGGCAGGTAGACTTCAACGTACAGGTAGAAATGCAAATATTGAAGTTTTAGATATAGAGGTTGAAGCAGCAAAGGAGCCAGTAGAAACAGGGGAAGGCTCTATTGTGTTAGCCAGTATTCCAGATAAATTTGATGCAAAGGTTAAAGTGACTGGAGTAGGTGAGGTTATGACCGACAGAATAACAATAGGAACCATCGAAATAAAAGTAGGTACAGACTTAAGGCTATTAACCAAATATTTTGAAGGCGTTGGTGTGGTTTTTAGTATAGAAGAATAGCGAAGGGAGAAGCAATTATGGAGAATAGTATAATTATTAAATCCTTTGCAATAATATATGGCATTTTTACCGACAGCATTGCCTTTAAAAGCATGATGAGATTAAGGGATTTTATTGGAGTAGCCATAAAAAATAGTGTATTCTATTGGCTTTTAATAAAGGATTATAAATTTTATGAGGCATGGCGAGGTAGTCTATTGGGTACTGGTTTTTACAAGTCAATAACATTTCTTTGGCTATATATAAAAAGAGTAACTAACACAATAAAAAAATCAGCACCATATAGTTGGAGCTATAGAATTTTTTGTATTCCCTATGAAGTAATAAGTAAATCATTACTTAGGAGCTATAGTATTCTAGCCTTGTCGGTGCTGCTGACAGTATTATCAACAAATCAAGTGCTACAGTTATTGGGGCTGGCTTATATTATATACAGCTCTCTCTTCCAAATAGAGAGGGGTATATATACTATAGCCTTTATTATTCCCTTCACCAGTTCAACCAATTTGATTTTACTAGCATTAGGGCTTTTTGTTAGCTTTGTCTTTAACAATATAAAGGTTAAATCCCTAAAGATAGAGCCTTTTTTTCTACTGTTTTTTGCATTTCTTTTAATTTCCGTAGCTACCTCTCCATTTAAGGTTAATAGTCTAATGACTTTAATATTATATGGAAGTGGAATTATTTTTGGCTATATAATAATTTATACTTTAAACAATAGACAAAAGCTATTAAGCTTTTTAAAGGCAAATGTGTGGGCTGCTGTACTACAAAGCTTTTATGCTATTTTGCAATATAGATTTGGAATAACCATGGGGGGTACATGGGTGGACTTAGAGGAATTTGGTGAAATTACAACAAGGGCTATGGGAACCCTGGGAAATCCTAATGTACTTGCTAAATATTTAGTTATTACTATTATGATGGGTATAATTATTATGCTGACGGAGGAAAAGTTAGTAAATAAAATTGGATATGGGCTACTGAACCTAGTAATTGCCACAGGTTTAATTCTATCCCTATCAAGGGGAGGCTGGTTAGCATTTATTTTTGCTGTAATAGTAATGGCAATTTTAATAGACAAGAGATTAATTTTTTTAATGGCTGTTTTAGGTGTAGGAGTGTTATTTATCTCCCCAGACTTAATAATGAGGAGATTAGGCTCTATAACTAATCTACAGGACACATCAAATGCCTACAGGATATCTATTTGGATAGGGACACTAGATTTGATTAAAAGCAATTGGCTAAAGGGTACAGGACTAGGGCTTCCTGCCTTCTCCAATATGTATCAGTACTTTGTTTATGGAAGTGCTTTAGCTGTACATTCCCACAATCTGGTTTTACAGATTGCTGCAGAGCTTGGAATACCCGGTTTTATTTCCTTTATGGTTATGCTGCTGGCATTAATAAAATGGGCAATACTATCGGCTGTAAAGATGCTTAATAGCAAAAGCAGATTCATAGTATTTGGTCTACTGGCAGCAATAGCAGGTCATATGCTACATGGCTTTGTAGATTATGTCTGGTATGATCCAAGAATATTGTTTTCCTTTTGGATGCTTTTGGGTGCAACAATATGTAGTGTGGTTCTAGGACAGGAGGCTAGACATGGTTAAGGTAATTCACGTTATTTCTGATCATAACTTTGGTGGTGCAGGACAATATCTCATGAGTATTTTGAAACACTATAATAGACAAGAGTTCGATCTTCAGGTCATTTGTCATGGAAAGGGTCAGCTGTATCATAAGCTGATTGAAGAAGGTAACATCAAGGTTCACTTAGCCTCTGAAACTATTGGCCCTAAAAGCTTTGATCCAAAGCTATTTGTTAAAATTACTAAAATATTAAAGGCAGAAAGTCCACAAATACTTCATGCCCATGCAAGCTTAGCAGGAAGATTAGCTGCGAAATTTCTTGGCATTAAAGTAGTTATGACAAAGCATTGGAAGCAAAAACCAGGTAATAATTATTTTGTAAAGCTAATGACGAGGCAGCTTACTGAAAAAATAATTGCAATATCTAATGCAGTAGCTAAATCACTGATAAATGCGGGGGTACCAGAAAAATATATAGAGGTAATACACAATGGCATTGATATTGAAAGCTTTCAAAGTTTACCAGAGACAAGCTTAAAGAAGCAGCTTAATATAAACACCTCCATAGTCATTGGTATGACAGCAAGACTTGAAGCTGAAAAGGATCATAAAACCTTTTTAAAGGCGGCAAAAATAGTATTAGACCATACAAATGATGTAACCTTTATAATTGCAGGCAAAGGCTCAAAGGAGATGGAGCTAAAAAAGCTAAGTCAGGAGCTTAAAATAAGTGAAAATGTTATATTTACTGGTTTTGTGAATAATATAAAGGAACTAATAAATATTTTAGATATTTCAGTGTTAACCTCTGTAAATGAGGCATTTGGTTTAGTGCTGGCAGAGGGAATGATACTGGAAAAGCCAATAATCGCAACTAGCTTAGACAGTATTCAAGAGGTGGTTGGAGAGGCAGGCTTGTTTTTTAAAGCAGGTGATGAAGAGGAATTAGCAAAGCATATGCTTGAGCTAATAATGAATGAGGAATTAAGAAGAGATTTAGGTAAACAAGGAAAAAAAAGAGTTCTTAAGCTGTTTGACTCAAGGATAATGGTTAAAAGGCTAGAAGAAACCTACAGAAATATCCTATAGAAATAGAGGTAGAGTAATGGCATTAATAAGAGAGTATAAACCAGGTGATGAGGCTAAAATACTAAAGCTATTTAACGATATATTTAAAATGGACAGAAGTATGGAGCATTGGCTATGGAAGTTTAGAGATAACCCCTTCAATACTTCAACTATTGCACTAGCAGAAGAAGCAGATGAAATTATTGGACAATGCACCCTATTGCCATCAGCAATGAAAATTGGAGAAGATAATATTACAGGGGGGCAATCAATTGATGCTATGATCCATAAGGATTATAGACGGCAGGGATATTATGAAAAGCTTTCTCTTTATTCCTATGAGTTGGGAGAGAAAAAGAGTATTAAATTTAGATATAGCTTCCCTAGCCCTTCAACCCTTGAGGGTATCTTAAAAAAGCTAGGTGGTACACTAGTATGTAAAATACCTGTATATGTTAAGGTTATTAATGCCAATGGCTTTGTTGCTATATTTATAAAAAATAAAACCTTGGCAAAGCTGTTCTCACAGCCAATAAATACTTTGCTGAGAATAATAAAAAAAAGCAAATTAAAAACAGATTACAAATATAAAATTAATGAAGTAAATGACTTCGATAAAGGCTTTAATGAGCTATGGTTAAGCTTTAAGGATAGGTTTAAAAATTTAACAGTACGTGACAGCCAGTATCTTAATTGGCGAATATGTAGTCATCCAGACATTAATTACAGGGTTTTTAAAGCTACAGATGAAAAGCTAATGGGTTATATAGTCTTAAAGCTTGAAGAGAAAAGGGTAAGGGGTAAATATCCAATGAAGGTGGGTACTATAGTTGATTTGATAGCTTTAAACAGCACAGCTACAGAGGAGTTAATAAGTAAGGCTGTAGAGTTTTTTCAAGAAAACAAGGTGGATTATGGTGCTGCGTGGGGCTTAGAGCATATGCAGCAAACACCTATATTAAAAAAAGCAGGTTTCATTAAGACTAAAGGAAGTATACCCTTTGCTGTTAAAGGCTTTGATAATAGCCTAGATGAACTATTATACAATAAAAGCAACTGGTACCTTATGCCAATAGAAACAGATACCTATTAAAGGAATGAAAAGATATGGTAAAAGATATAATTAAAGCAATAGTAAAATATCCCATAGCTGTAGTTAATTATGCTATATTATGGAATTACTATAGGTGGAGTGAAAGGAATAATAACTCTATTGAAAACATGCAGGAGGGTAAAAGGGAAAGGGTTTTAGTAATTGCCCCCCATGTAGATGACGAAACTATAGGTCTTGGGGGAACACTGCTTAAACATGTTGAAGATAATAGCTCTATCCATTGTGTATATATAACAGATGGAAGTGGTAGTAATACAGAGCTGCCTAAAGAGGAAATTACAAAGGCTAGGCAGCAGGAGGCTAAAAAAATTCAGGAGCTTATAGGCATTAATGAATTATATTTTATGAATGAGGTGGATGGTAGTATACAACCATCAGAAAGCTTACAAAAGCGTATTTATAGCATTGTAGATAAGGTGAAGCCAGATGTTATTTATACACCCTTTCTAATTGATGCCCACAGTGACCATGTAGAAACAACCGTTAATATAATTAAGGTGCTAAAGCAATGGAACCCTAGCTTTGATAATATATACATGTATGAGATAAACTGTCCTATAATACCTAAACTAGTAAATGTTGCTATGGTACTAGATGAAAAGACCTTTAATAGAAAAATTAAGCTATTAGATGTCTTTAAGACTCAAGAGTCTATGGAGTTTGACGGCTTCATATCCCTTAATCGAAGGAAGGGACTACTTGTAAAGGGTAAAGCCGCAGCAGTAGAGGTTTTTGTTAAAGTAAACCTACAGCAAATAGAAGAAATATATGAAATACTTAAGCTTGAAGGCTTTTCATACCACCAGTTTAGGCAGCTAAGCAACAGGTATAACCTTTTATTAGGCTTCATTCAAGGCTATGGTAAAAAAGCTTTATATACCAATAAAATACAAGCAGTATTAAATAGAAGCCATAGCTCCAGGTAGTTCTTTAATTATTGGAAATAGTGTAGTATAATAAGAAGGACACAGATGCTATTTGAGCTGAGATAACAAGGAGGAGTACATATGTTGAATACTCAAAGAAAAAGGATATTAACCTCACTTTTAGTTGTAGGATTTTTACTTTTCGTTGCACAGTTCGTATATGCTAATCAAGGGGAGCCTGGTTCTACAGAAGATCCTTTAGTAACACAATCATATGTTGAGCAAAGAATAGAGCAGTTCAAATACTATGTAGACCAAAAGCTTGCTAATAATGAAACAGGTCAACCAAGTGAGGCGGCAAGTACCTTTAAAGTTGTTGAGTTGAAAAACGGTGAAAGGCTTATTACTGGTGGGGGAACAGAGCTAATATTAAGAAGTGGCAAAGCAAAGGCTATTGTAAGTGAGCTAGGCGGATTGTCTAATGTTACAGAAGGATATGATATAGGCAAAGATCAATCTATACCAACTAACCACCTGTTGATAATCCCTAGAGATGACGGAAGAGGGGTAATTGCTACAACAGATGCTATATTGATGGTTAAGGGAGCCTATACTATTCAGCAATAGACTTAGCTACTCTATAACCTATAGGACTTCCTCCAAATTGAATGGAAGTCTTTTTTTCGATAAACTGTTATTATTTAAATATCGAAGGAGCGTTAATATATGAATAAGTTAAAAGTCCTTCTACCAACAACAGGACTTGATATTGGTGGAGCGGAAACCCATGTTACAGAGCTAGCAAAGCAATTAAAGGAAATGGGACACCAACCTATAGTTATGTCTAGCGGGGGTATTTATGTTGATGAATTGCAAAACTATGATATAGAGCATGTACAGAGTCCACTAAATAGCAAAAGTCCAAAGGATATGCTTGTATCCATAAAGTGCTTTTATGATACAGTAAAACAATATAGACCCCATATAATCCATACCCATGGAAGAATAGCAGCTCTAATTTCAAGGCTAATTAGTGCTAGATTAAAAGTGCCCTTCATGACCACCTCCCATGCACTTTTTACCTATAGGTGGCCATTGAAGCATTTAACTTTTTGGGGTGATGAAGTAATAGCAATTAGTGATGATGTAAAGCAGCACCTAATAAATAGATTTGATGTTAAAAAGGATAAAATAACTGTTATACCTAATGGTATTAACATGAAAAGATTCAGCCCTGATATTGAGGATAATAACATAATGAAGGAGCTTTCTCTAAGAGAAAAAAGTAAAAAAGTTGTCTATGTCAGTAGACTAGATGGGCCATTGGCAGAGCTTGCTGCTAGGGTTGTGGAAATAACACCAAGGCTACAGGAAGCATTTAATGATATAGAAGTTATTATAGTCGGTGATGGAGAAGGATTAAATAAAATAAAAGAACTTGCCAGTAAAATAGATAATAGTCATGATATAGTAAAGATAACAGGAAAAAGGACAGATATTCACAATATCCTAAATATAGCCGATGCTGTTATTGCAGTAGGTAGAACTGCTATCGAAGCTATGGCAATAGAAAAAACAGTAATTATAGCAGGTGGAGAAGGCTACATGGGAATACTTTCGGAACAAAACTTTGAATTAGCTCTCGGAACAAACTTTACAGGGAGAGGAATTAACACAATAGAGTCAAGCCATCAATTAAGTCAAGACATTATTAATCTACTACAATTACCTAAAGAAGAAATAATAAACAGAGGAAAGTTCTTTAGAGATAAGGTGCATCAGATATACTCTGTTGAAGAAACCACAAGACAAACCATTGAGGTATACTATAAACTGTTGAGGGGTGACTCAAAATGAAGCTTATAGACAACAAAGGAAGAATTTTTGGTAAAATAAATATTTTCGATTTATTAATAATTGTTATAATATTATATGGTGGCTTCTGGGGTTACCAACGCTACAATGAAGTTCAACCAGCCAACAGTGAAGAATCTGAAATACATTTACAACTTTTTATACACGAAGTAAGGAATGTTACAACCGAAGCAATTCAAGTGGGGGATATGCTTTACTCTTCACAGAATAATAGATTTATTGGTGAAATAATAGACAAACAGGTTAATGGAGCAGAGAAGCTAGTAGAAACTAAGGATGGCAAAGTTGTAAAGTCAGAAATACCAGGTAAATATGATATGTTAATTACAGTCAAAAGCTTTGGTACAGTAAATGATAGAAACATTATTATAGGCTCAAAGGAAGTTCGTGTCGGCATGCCTTTAAAGGTATACACTAATTTGTATGAGGTTAGTACAACGGTGTTTGTAGTAGATGAAGTAGAAAAGTAACTGACAAAAGAAAATTTAATGTCGGGAGAGGAAGAGCAACGGATGAAGGTATTCTTATTTGGCTATTATGGCTTTCAAAACACAGGAGATGAAGCTATACTAGAGGTTATTGTAGAGCAGCTTAAAAAAAGCATTAATGATGTAGAAATTACTGCTATGACCTATAAGGCTAAAGATACAGAAGACAAATATAACATTAAAGCAGTTAGTAGAAACGATTTTACTAAGGTTTTAAGGGCTATAAAGGAGTCAGATATTGTAATTAGCGGTGGGGGTTCAATTCTTCAGGATGTAACCAGTAGTCGCTCCTTAATATATTATCTGGCAATTGTTTATGTTGCAAAAAAAATGGGGAAAAAAGTTATGTTTTATGGAAATGGCTTTGGCCCTGTAAAAAACACCATAAACAGAAGGCTGGCTGCTTATGTAATAAATAATGTTGATTCAATTACAGTCAGAGATTTTGAATCTAAAGAGCTTATGAAGTCTATAGGGGTTAATAAAAATATAACAGTAACAGGAGATACAGCCTTCAATCTACAGCTATTAGACCAGCATCTTATCGATATAATTCTTCAGCAGGAGGATATATCTAAGGAGAAGAGGCTAATAGGGATTTCGGTACGAAGCTGGAAGGAGGAAGCCCATAAGGAAGTAGTGGCTCAAATTGCAGATTATTTGAACAAAATGAATTACCAAGTGATATTTATTCCAATGCAATACCCTGACGATATTAAAATATCCTATGAAATAGCAGCTATGATGGGAACGAAGGCTAAGATATTAGATAAATACTATACACCAAAGGAAATTTTAAGCATAATTAGCAGCTTCCACCTATTAATAGGTATGAGGCTCCATGCCTTAATCTTTGCAGCAATAGCATTAGTACCAATGGTTGGTTTAGAGTATGACCCTAAAATTAACAGCTTCTTAAAAATTGTATCACAGCAAAACGGAGGTAATGTTGAAAAGCTTGATTTCATTCATTTATGTACAATAATAGAAGGAGTATTAAATAATAGGGAGTCATATATAGAAAAGCTAAAGAAGGCAAAGGAAGCTATGAAGCAAAAAACAGAAATGAACCTACAGATATTGCAACAGCTTGTAAAAGAGGGTGAGTAAAATGAGGGAAAGAGTAGAAATACTGAAGGTACCAATAGATGCGGTAACGGTAGATGAAGCAATGGAGGAGCTTATTGGATTTATAAATCAAGATGATTTTATGAAGGTCTATACCCCTAATCCAGAAATTGTTATGCTGGCACAAGCAGATAAGAAATTATTTAATATACTTAAGGAAGGAAACCTCGTAGTACCAGATGGTATTGGCTTAATTCTAGCTTCAAAGCTTAAGGGCTTAGGATTAAAAGAAAGGGTAACAGGAGTAGACTTAACAGATAGGCTTTTGAAGCATTGTAGCACTAATAATAAATCTATTTATATTCTTGGTGGCAAACCCAATGTACCAGAAAAGGCTGCCGAAAACATAAGCAAAAAATATAAGGGAATAAAGATAGCAGGGGTATGCAACGGATATTTTGAAAGTAATGAGAATGAAAGGATAATACATGAAATAAATAGCTCTGGTACTGATGTGTTATTTGTTTGCTTAGGCTCGCCAAAGCAAGAGCATTGGATAGATGACAACAAAGATAAATTAAAATGCAAGTTGGCTATTGGAGTAGGTGGAAGTGTTGACATTTATGCTGGAACAGCAAAAAGGGCCCCCATAGTATTTCAAAGGCTAGGCTTAGAATGGTTCTACCGACTAATAAAAGAACCAAAACGTTATAAAAGAATGCTTTTGCTCCCTAAGTTTTTAGTAAAGTTTGTATTAAAGGGATAAATGGGGGAGATGGAATGGTAATGAGTAATAAAAACAGAAAAATCATTGAATATATTGGAATTACTATTGGCTGTGGATTAATGGCAATAAGTCTTATTTTTTTTCTTGAACCAAATACTATTGCTCCAGGTGGAGTTACAGGCTTAGCAATACTAATACAAAAACTAACGGGAATACCTATAGACGTTACAAACCTAGCCTTTAACATACCACTGTTTATTACTGGTATATATGTGCTAGGTAAACTTTTTGGTATTAAGACAGCATATGCAACCATTGCATTATCTGGCTTTATACGACTTTTTATAATTATGTTTGGAAGTGGAGCAATGCTGACGGGGGATTTGCTCTTATCCAGTATTTATGGTGGAGTTATTATGGGGGTTGGTCTAGGCTTAGTTTTCCTATATGGAGGAACAACAGGAGGTACCGACCTAGCAGGTGCTATATTAAATCATTTTTTCCCTACCATTAGCACAGCTAAGCTAATGATGCTACTAGACTTAATTATTGTTGCGGCTGCTGGCTTGGTTGAAAAAAACATCGAAACCTCCTTATATTCTATTATAGCTCTGTACATATTAGTTAAAGTAGCAGATTTTATTGTGGAGGGACTTAGCTATGCTAAAGCATTTTATATTATATCCAACAGTCCAAATGAAATTGCAAAAAGGATAATTGATGAAATGGGAAGAGGAGTCACAGCCCTAGAGGGGAAAGGGTTGTATACAGGTACAAAAAGAGATATACTTTTGTGTGTGGTGAATAGGGCACAGGTGGCGAAGCTTAAGAAGCTGGTCTATGAAATAGATGATAAGGCCTTTATTATGGTTACAACTATTCATGAGGTTTTAGGTGAAGGCTTTAAGGAGATTAAGAAGAACTAGTATAGGGTACAACAATACTGATAGGAGGAATAAGTAAATAATGAATAATTATGATGCATTAAAAGAAAAAGCAACATCAATTAGGAAAAATATTATAAAAATGCTGACGGAGTCTGGCTCAGGACATCCTGGTGGTTCCCTATCGGCAGCAGATATTATGACAGTTCTTTACTTTCATGTAATGAAGACAGACCCCCAGAATCCAGCCTGGGAAGATAGAGACCGTTTTGTTTTATCAAAGGGCCACGGTGCACCAGTATTATATGGAACCCTAGTAGAAAAAGGATTCTTCCCAGAAGAAGAGCTATTTAACTTAAGAAAAATAAACTCTATGCTTCAAGGACATCCAGATATGAAGGGAACTCCCGGAGTAGAAATGTCAACAGGTTCGTTGGGACAGGGATTTTCAGCCTCCTGTGGAATGGCTTTGGCCAATAAATTAGACAAAAGAGACTCTAGGGTTTATACACTACTAGGTGATGGTGAGCTTCAAGAGGGATTAGTTTGGGAAGCTGCTATGGCGGCGGCTCATTTTAAGCTAAACAACTTAACAGCAATTGTTGACTATAATGGACTTCAAATAGATGGGCCTAATGACGAAGTTATGGCTATTAATTGTATAGCTGGGAAATTTAAAGCCTTTAACTGGCATGTAATTGAATGTGATGGACACGACTTAAATAAACTAATTGAAGCTTTTGAGGAAGCAAAGAGTATAACAGACAAGCCAACAGTATTAATAGCTAAAACCATTAAAGGTAAAGGAGTTTCCTTTATGGAAAATCAAGTTGGTTGGCATGGTAATGCTCCCAAAAAAGAAGAGGCTGAAGAAGCATTAAAGGAACTGGGAGGTGTATTGTAGATGATAAATAAAATAGCAACTAGAGATGCTTATGGTGAGGCATTAGTTGAGCTAGGTAAAAACAATCCTAATGTAGTTGTGTTAGATGCTGACTTATCTAAGTCCACTAAAACCCATGGATTCAGCAAGAAATACCCAGAAAGATTTTTTAATGTAGGAATAGCAGAGCAAAACCTTATAGGTATGGCAGCTGGCTTAGCAGCAGCAGGTAAAATTCCCTTTGCAAGCACCTTTGCAATGTTTGCCACCGGTAGAGCCTTTGAAATAATAAGGAATTCTGTGGCTTATCCCAAATTGAATGTTAAAATATGTGCTACCCATTCAGGCTTAACAGTAGGTGAAGATGGCGCATCACATCAATCATTAGAGGATATTGCATGTATGAGGGCTATTGCTAATATGACGGTTATAGTTCCGGCAGATGCAGTAGAAGCTAAAAAAGCAATATTTGCGGTGGCAGAAAAAGAGGGCCCAGTTTATGTAAGGCTAGGTAGACCCAGTGTGCCAGTAATAAACGATGAAGGCTATAATTTTGAAATTGGTAAGGGTGTGACCTTAAGGGCAGGAGATGATATTACTATAATTGCCACAGGAATTATGGTTAGCAAAGCACTGGCCGCAGGTGAGGCACTGTCTAAAGAAGGTATTGAAGCTAGGGTAATTAACATACATACCATAAAGCCCATAGATAAAGATATAATAATAAAGGCAGCTAAGGAAACGGGTAAAATCATTACAGCAGAAGAGCATAATATAATTGGCGGTTTAGGCTCTGCCGTTACAGAGGTTGTAGCTGAAAACCATCCAGTACCAGTTAAGAGAATTGGGGTAGAAGATACCTTTGGAGAGTCTGGTAAACCAGACGAATTACTTGAGAAGTATGGATTAACAGTTGAAGCTATAATTGCAATGACAAAGAAAATGATTTAACATAACTATATTAACCCCTTCAGGATAAAAACTTGAGGGGGTTTTAATTTCTTATTCTCAGTTTTGAATATTTTATTAACTGAAGGAATAAACATTAATTGAAGCCGATAGTCGATAGATCAGGAAAAAGGGGTGAGGAACATGAATAAGAAGTTAAAACTACCGAAATTTCCAAAGGTTAACTGGAAACTAATAATAGCAGTTTTAGTTCTAATTCTAATTGTTGCAGTGGTTGTTAAAGTTGTACCAAAATTATTCTCCAGTGACGACGAAGTAGCCTTTGTTATAGTAGAAGACCAAGATATTCCACAGAAAATACAGGAAATTTTACCAAGATACAGAATGCTGGAAAGGGCACTTGCAATAAAGATTGATGAGGATATCTATGTTGTAGTAACAAGGGGTGAAAAACTCACGGGGGGTTATTCAGTAGATATCGATGGTATGACACTAACAAAGGAAGATGATGAGACATTATTGACGGTATTTGCATTATTTAAGGACCCAAGGCCAGAGGAGCTGGTGACCCAAGTAATTACTTATCCCTACACAGTAGCGAAAACAAATCTTACAGAGCTACCAAAGAAAATAAGTCTACAGGTAGAATATGTAGATTAAGTATTTAGTTTTTGTAATAAAATGAAGGGTGGTACAGTTTAAACATTGAATTGTACCATTTTTTCTTTTGCAAAATCCTTGAGAATAATGTATTTACATTTATTCATTAAAATGTAATCTCCCTGTAATAGACATTTTATATAAATCAGATATAATGGGCTTAGTAATATATGTAAGACTGACAACTGGGAGGAGTGCCTTGTGAATAAAAGAACAAATAAGGGTTTAAAGAGAATAGCTTTGTTTTTTATGCTGATTGTTTTACTATCAACAAGTGTATATGGTAATGAAGCTACCATAGATAAAATTGAATCGGATCGTCTTGCACCAGGAGTTATCCATCAGAATATATTGAGATTTAGTAAGGATGGATGGTTAAATGCTAACGTTCTTTATGTGGATTTAACAGATAAAACTACGGAGCTGAAAATACTTAAGAGTGAAAATGGATTATCAACAAAGGAAACCCTTTCATCAATGGTTAAGAAGGAAGACAAGGTTATTGGAGCAATTAATGGAGATTTCTTTTTTATGAATACTCCGGTAGCTTCACCCACCGGTACTATAGTAGAAAAGGGAGAAATCATCAGTAGTCCAGTTATCAACGAAGAGCTAGCTAGCTTTTACATAAATGATAATGGTCAAGCATTTGCAGATTACTGGGATTATGAATTATATATAACAACAGATAAAGGTAAGAAAATTGAAATTGGTTCAATTAATAAATATAGATGGATGTACCAAGAAATAATGCTGATAGATGGAAACTGGGGCAAAAAATCAGTTGGTGCAACAGAAGACCTTAAGGACATGGTTGAGGTGGTTGTAGTTGATGATGTAGTAACAGAAGTAAGGAAGGGCAAAGAAGCTATAGATATACCTAGAAATGGCTATATTATCCTTTCCGCTGGACCAAAGGCGGAGGAATTGAAAAAAATTGAGGTAGGCACAATAATTCAATTACACACCGATATTAAACCAAATATAGAGAGAATAGAGCTGGCAATGGGTGGCGGAACAATCCTAGTAAAGGATGGGAAGGTTGCTGACTTTACACAAAATGTTTCAGGTAATAATCCCAGAACAGCAATAGGTATAACAAAAAATCGACAGCAATTAATATTACTGACTGTTGATGGCAGACATGCCTCCTTTAAAGGGGTAGATGGTAAGCAGTTAGCCAAACTGTTGATTGAATTGGGAAGCCATGAAGCTATAATTATGGATGGTGGCGGATCCACTACCATGACTAAGAGGAATCTAGGAGAGCATAGCTCTAGTGTTATAAATTATCCATCCGATGGCTCGGAAAGAAGAATAGTAAACGGGCTGGCGGTTGTTTCAAAAACCGCAACAGGTGCTGTTCATGGCTTAATTGCAGAGGCTGAAAACTACAATGTTATTAAGGGTGGGTCAAGAGGAATAACCCTTAAGGCATATGACATGTATTTTAATCCCATTAATATAAACTATGACAATGTTAAGTATTGGATAAAATCAGGTGCTGGAACAGTGGAAAATAATAGATTTTTATCACAAGAGGCTGGGGAAACAGTTGTCACTGTCGAATATCAAGGGGTAACAACAGATATTGCCTTTGAGGTTTTAGACAACCTATCCCATATTGAAATGAACCCTAGAACTCTACAGATAAATAATAACAGCAGCGCTAATTTCTTCATAACTGGTGTAACAGACTTAGGCTATAGAGTACCTATATTTGCTGGAGATGTAATATTTAAAGATTTATATAGCCTAGGTAGCTTTAAAGGTGGAAAATACACCTCCAATACAGCTTCTGGGGAAACCGTAATCGAAGCTGCCTTTAGGGATAAGACTACAAATGCTATAGTAGCTATAGGCAGTGACAAAAAAATACTAGATAATTTTGAGGCCATAAGGGGAACCTTTACAAAATATCCTGATGATGTGAAGGGTGCAATAAAGCTTGACAACAATCCATATACAGGAAAGCATTCTTTAAGGCTTGAGTATGACTTTAGTAAAACCGATGCTACGAGGGCTGCCTACATTGAATATGGTAACGGTGGGATAAAGGCAGAAGGCAAACCTAGTAAAATTGGTGTTTGGGTACACTCAAATGATAATGCCCCCCACTGGATAAGGGCAAGGTTAGTTGACGATAATGGGGAGCAGCATGTAATTGATTTAGCTAAAGGAATTAATTGGACAGGCTGGCAATACATAGAGGCTGCCATACCTACTAAGATTAAATATCCAGTGGCTATAGATAGACTTTATGTAGTAAAAACAGACCCAAAGGAAAAACAAACAGGAAGCCTATTATTTGATGATTTACAGGCCCTGTATCAACTGCCTTTGACAATGACAGATAAGCTAATTAACAATCCCCAAATAATAGATAAGGCTAACGGACCAGCAGAAACCGAGGGAACAAAACTATTTGTTCATTCCGGTATTAATTTCAATAAAGAAACTCTTTTAGATAGAATGGTATCAAATAGAGTTATTAATAAGATTAATAGCAAGGCACAATATGCCCTTTTTACAAACACAGTAAATAAAGCTGTTTCAGAAGAAATCACAGCACCCTACCTTGAGGCTAAGGAGGGTTACAGGGCAGAGGAGTTTGAAAACAATCTCTTTATTCAAATGAATAATAGCAAAAGAGGTTTTAGAGCTACAGACTTTCAACAATGGCCTTGGCTTATTAATAAATTAAATACAACTGAAAAAGAAAACATTTTTATTGTCTTACCTAGTCCTGTATGGGGTGATAATGGGTTTTCAGACCAACTGGAGCTAAAGCTATTTACAGAAACCCTTACTAAAGAAGCAGAAAAGGGTAAAAACATATATGTTTTATATGGTGGAACAAAGGCACAAGTAAAGATTCAAGATGGTGTCCGTTATATTTCAACAGGGAAGTATAATAATGACACAAACATTAGTCCATCAGAAAACTACAAGTATATAGAGTTTAATATAGATGGTAATAATGTTACCTATGAGTTAAAACCACTTTTTGAATAAGTATATATTAGCGAAAATCAAATGACTTAGGGATGTTTAAACTACCACTTAGAACTACAGAGCTTCCCACATAATTATTAGGTAGAGAGGTGAAATATATTATGTCAAATGTAGAAGAAAAGCTTGCTAAATCATTAACTGCAGAATCCACAGAGCTAATTCCATACCTTCCATATTTACTTCAGGATTTATGGGAGTTGGGCTCTTCACCCAAGGATATTGCAAAAATGATCTCACAACATATAGAAATATCAGAAGGGACTAAGGTACTAGATCTGGCATGTGGTAAAGGAGCTGTAAGTGTTAATATAGCCAAGATATTTACATTTAAGGTTACTGGAGTTGATATTATTCCAGAGTTTATAGACTTTTCAAAAAAGAAGGCCAATGAGTATGGTGTAGGAAACTTGTGTGATTTCAAGGTTGCAGACATAAATGAATCAATAGAGATTGAGAAGGATTATGATATTGCTATTTTTGGAGCTGTTGGAGATGTGCTGGGAAATGCAGAAGAAACAGTAGAAAAGCTAAAAAATACAGTAAAAATAGGCGGATACATTTTTATTGATGATGCATATGGGAAAGATGATTTTAATGAAAGCTATCCGTCAAGAGAACAGTGGCTCAAGATTTTTGATAAAACAGGTGTGAAATTGATTGATGAAATGATTATCAATGATAATGAACTCGAAAACATTAATAATGAGCAACAATCATTAATAATAAAGAGAGCCAATGAGTTGAAGGAAAAATATCCAGAAAAAGCACAGCTATTTGAAAGCTATATAAAAAGCCAACAGGCCGAATGCCATGAGTTAGAAAATGAAATAGAAGGAGTTACTTTACTTTTACAGGTTATTTAAACTTTGGGTAATGTACTAATAAAAATCCAGCAAAGCTGCTGGATTTTTATGCTATTTATATGATTTTTTTATTTTAAGCTTTCTTTATGTTTTTGCTTTTCTGTTTTCAAGTTTTTTTGCCTTTTCTTTCAACATTCAACATTCAGCATTGAACATTTCTTTTTATGTGTTTTTAATTATCCATTTTCAATTTTCCATTTTCAATTTTCAATTTTCAATTTTCAATTTTCAATTTTCAATTTTGATTATGTTTTTAACTCTTCACTCT
>NZ_WBZC01000032.1 GCF_009017275.1 Alkaliphilus pronyensis
TAAAGTTAGCTTTTGTATAATTAATATATAAGTATTTTATCTTTTATCTAGGTGGAGGTTGTTAAATGATACGAATAGTTATATTGGCAATAGTGTTGATTTCAGTACTAGGGTTTATATTTTTTTCAAACACAACTACAGTACTAGATGTTATAAATAGCAATTTATGTTTGGAAACTATAGATAGGATAGATGTAGAAGTGTATAAACAATTGATGATTCAATTCCTTACAGTGTATCAGATAAAGATGAAATTAATAGATTTTTTAATATATTAGATGAAATGAGAATTAGAAAAAACTTAGATGGAATTTTATATGATAGCGTTGCCTACGTAAAACATAAGGAGACTTACGATATTACGTTTTTTAATAGAAATAATAAAGCAATGTCAAGAATATCTATAAGGGATAAAAGATATACATCTATAAACGGTATAAGTTATTCGAGACTCGAATACTACAGCTCTACATTGCTGTATCAAATGTTAGTAGATAGTATGTAAATGTAATAATAATTATATTTTATGTTGTCGTGTAACCAATTTAATGTTTTTACATTGATAGTTTTCAGCCAGCTGAGGAGTGTTAATTATGAATAAAAAAATCTTTTTTTTATTAATACCAATACTGTTAATACTAATTGGCTATTATTGTATTAACAAATTAGTTGAAGGTGATTTTGAATTTGAGAAAGGACTACATTATGTCAATATTGAAAATAACAAAATCTACTATCTTGGGTATAATCTAAAATGGAATGGAGTTATAAATCCAACAATTGAAGATATAGAGATATATAAGGATAAGGATAACAAACAATGTAGTAATGGAGTAGATATTTTTATTGATACTAAGAAGGCCCTAGTTTCCCTTGCTGAAGATGCTTACATTGTGTCTGAAGGTAATTTAGTGAATTTAGTAGCACCCCAAAACTATCCATTAGAAGATAAAAAGTGCAAAGTAGTTATAAAAATAGATACAAAGTACAAGGAAGAATTAAAAGAGATTACAAGGATTCATGTAACTTATAATGTGTTGTGGGAAAAAAGGACACAATCCTTTGATATAGCCTTTTTCAAAGATGAATAAGATCTATGATTTAAAGCACCACAATATAACATTATTATATGAAAATTATTATAGTATCTAGTATTAATATAATCTAGCCATGTACATTTCAAGAATTAGCCTGCCAATGAAATGACATGGCTTTTTAGTATAATAAGGGGGTGGAGTTAATTTGACGAACGATTGTCAAAGGTAACATTAAATATTTATTGAATACATTAGATTAAGGTTTCACTATTTTTTAGAAAGGAATATTTTTACACACGATTACTGCCTAGCTCCATATTCAATTGATAAAAAGAGAGATTTATTTATAGAAGACTATAATAGTGCTATAAAATTGCTAGTAAAGGTGATTTAGCTTTATCATATGAAAAGAAAGAAGTTAATGACATAGGAGCAATGTATATTTCCACACAAAACAAGGATTATAGATTATGGTAGATAAGTAGAGTATATGCTCACACTTAATAGTTTGAGGAGGAATACAATCAATCAATAACTGGTATCTCTCGCTCCGCAAGTCCTTGATAAAGCTATATTCCTCTGTTCCAAAGCATTAAAGGGTCACACAGCTACACATCCTTAATGATACATAATAAATATACCGAATTATGATTTTTCCCTCAGCATATAATGTTATGTGGAGGGGGGATAAGGTTGTTAAAAATTTTTAGAATAATAATAGTTTTAACGCTCATTGGAGCATTAACCATAGCTTTCGGTCATCTTTTAAAGCAGGGAGATGTTAGGGGATTAAATGAGTATATAGAATGGGAAAATAATATGATTTTAAAGAATCCAGATTATGAAGACCTAAAGATATTAGTTGACATATCAGAAAAGAAATTGTACTTATTAAATGGTAATGCATTAATTAAGCAATATACAATAGCCAGCGGTAAAATAAGCTCCCCCTCACCATTAGGCTACTGGAAGGTCACTAGTAAAGCAAGGTGGGGAAGTGGCTTTGGTACCAGGTGGATGGGATTAAACGTACCCTGGGGTAAGTACGGCATTCACGGAACAAACAAACCAGACTCTATAGGATATAATGCGTCTGCTGGGTGTATACGTATGCATAATAGAGATGTTGAAGATCTATATAAGTATGTAAAACATGGTACACCAGTTACAATTATTAATGGTGAGTTTGGGCCCTTTGGGTACGGGCTGAGAACAATTAAGCCTGGAGATATTGGGGCAGATGTAATGGAGGTGCAAAGAAGGCTACAGGCATTAGGCTACTATAAAATGGATTATTTAGATGGTAAATATGGTCCCTACATGGAGGATGCATTATATCGCTTTCAAAAAGACAATGGTATAGCAAAGAACCATAAAATTACTTATGAGACCTATAAATCTTTAGGAGTTATAATGATGGAGTAATAGGAAACTAAATAATTAATTGGTGCTATCATTTTTTAGCTAGTATGATATAATTTATTAGAGCTAAGGATGATAGTTTTTTGTTGGAATTTTAAGGGAAGGAGCTTGACAATGAGAATTCACAAGATTATTGTTGGAATAAATGAAACAAATACCCACATTGTTTTCGATGAAAATACAATGGAGGCAATTATAATAGATCCAGGTGATGAGGCTAGTACAATAAATAATTATATAACAAAAAATTCATTAAAACCAAAGGCTATTATAATAAGTCATTACCATCATGATCATATAGGAGCTGCAGAAGATTTAAAGGAAAAGTACAATTCCCCAATATATGCCCATAAAAAAGAGCTAGCAGGGCTTAAAAATCCAGAAATTAATAGATCAATAATAACAAGAAAAAAAGAAATAACTGTTATTCCCGATAAGCTGTTAAAAGAAGGTGATACCATTGAAGTGGGAGAAATAGTATTAGAGGTTATACATACACCAGGTCATACCCCTGGAGGTATATCCCTTAAGGTAAAGGACTCTAACATTGTTTTTACTGGAGATACTATTTTCAGTGATGCCTTAGGGCGAACTGACTTAGCAGGTGGAGATGAAGGCATTTTAAAAAGAACCATAGTTAACAAGGTATCGCGTTGGGGAGACGATATAATTATTTATCCAGGACATGGAGATTCAACAACCATGAAGGCTGCTAGAAAAAGAAAGCTACAATATTTAAAAGCCCTAACATAAGTCAACTCTCTATATAGAACACGTATGGCTATTGTTTTGGATGTATGATAGTAAGAAAAAAAACTAAAATATTGTTATTAAGGGTCAGCAAAGATTTGCTGAACTCTTTTTTGAATACTATTGTATTTATACCTTTGATGAAAGTATAATAGTAAAGGTGATTAAAAATTAGAAATGAGGGCTTAATATGGTGAAAAGTAGTTTGACAGAAGGCAGTATATCAAAGGCTTTAATTAAGCTGGCACTACCAATAATGGGAACATCCTTTGTTCAAATGGCCTATAACCTAACGGATATGATGTGGGTAGGACGACTAGGAAGTTTATCGGTTGCTGCAGTTGGTACAGCTGGTTTTTTCACCTGGTTTGCTATGGCTCTAATTTTCATATCAAAGATAGGAGCAGAGGTTGGAGTATCACAGTCGGTTGGTAAGGAAGATTTAGTTGCTGTTAAAGGATACGTTAAAAGCTCTATACAAATAAATGTTGTTTTAGCATTGATTTATGGCGGTTTCTTAATTATATTTAGAAATGATTTAATTGATTTTTTTAACCTAGGCAATCAAGAAGTAATTGATAATGCAAGAGGCTATCTATTAATTATCGCCTGTGGTATAATATTTAGCTTTATTAATCCAATATTTACTGCAATACTAAATGGCTATGGTAATAGTAAAACACCATTTGCTATTAATACAATTGGGTTGCTAGCAAATATGATACTAGATCCGTTACTGATATTTGGGTTAGGACCTCTACCAGCCCTGGGAGTAAGGGGTGCTGCAATAGCTACAGTATTATCTCAAATGGTGGTTTCATCCTTATTTATATATACAATAAAGAACAATGCAATACTGTTCTCAGGCTTAAATTTATTTAAATCATTAGAGAAAAATAGAATTAAAGAAATTATGGGACTAGGCTTACCAGTGGCCCTTCAAAGTGGTATGTTTACTGTTTTTGCAATGTTTATTGCAAAGATAGTTGCACAATGGGGTCCTACTGCAGTTGCTGTACAAAAAATTGGTAGCCAAATTGAAGCTATATCATGGATGACGGCTGGAGGCTTTTCAACTGCTTTAAGTGCCTTTACAGGTCAAAACTTTGGTGCCCAAAAGTGGGACAGAATATATAAAGGTTATTTTTGGGCCATTACAATTGTTAGTATCGTAGGCTTATCTGCAACAGCCATATTTATGGTAGGAGGAAGAACAATATTTGGACTGTTTTTATCAGAAAATGACGCCTTGAAAATGGGGGCAGTTTACCTTCAAATTCTTGCCTACTCTCAGCTTTTCATGTGTCTTGAGATAACAACCTCTGGTGGCTTTAATGGGCTGGGCAGAACAATACCACCATCGGTTGTAGGTATAGTTTTCAACTTTTTACGTATACCAGCTGCTATTGCACTAACCTCTGTTGATTCTTTAGGGTTAAATGGTGTATGGTGGAGTATTAGCATGTCTAGCGTTTTTAAAGGGGTTATTCTGACTACTTGGTTTGTCTTTATATTAAGCAAGCAACAAGTAAAACTAAAGAACAAGAAGCTAAAGCCAGTGGACAATTAATTAATCCGTTGCTGCTGTATTAAATACTCAATACCTACAAATAAGATCTATAGTAAAACACCATTTAATGGCTATTGAAGACTAAGGATTATAATGCTAATCATAATACTAAAAGAGCTCTTAATACTAAAAGAGCTCTTATCTAAAAGGTTTCACTAAATTGTGCCTTGTAAAGCTTTGAATACACACCAGAGCTATTAATTAAAGTGTTATGATCTCCCTCCTCAACAATTCCATCCTCCGTTAAAACTAAAATTCTATCGGCATTCCGAATAGTAGCCATACGATGGGCAATTACGAGGGTGGTTCGACACTCTGATAGTTTTTCGAAGGACTCTTGAATAACCTTTTCTGTTTCATTGTCTAATGCAGAGGTTGCTTCATCCAAAATCAATATTGGGGGATTCTTTAAAAATATCCTTGCTATGGATAACCGTTGCTTTTGACCACCAGAAAGCTTCACTCCACGTTCTCCAATATATGTATCATAGCCCTTTTCTAAAGACATTATAAAATCATGGGCATTTGCCATTTTACTAGCTTCAACAATCTCCTCAAGTGTTGCTCCTACTCTACCGTAGCTTATATTATCCCTAACGGTACCAGAAAAAAGGAATACATCCTGCTGAACTATTCCGATATTCTGCCTTAATGAACGTTGCGTCATTTTCCTTATATCCATATTATCTATCAAAATGCTTCCCTTATCAATTTCATAAAAACGTGGAATCAGGCTACAAAGTGTTGTTTTACCAGCACCTGAAGGGCCAACAAAGGCAACAGTTTCACCAGGCTTTATATTTAAATTAATATTTTTTAATACATTTGCCTTATTGTTGTAGCTGAAGGTAACGGAATCAAACTTAATATGCCCCTTTAATCGACCAACCTTAACGGCATCCTTATCATTAACTATATCTGGATTAATATCTAATGTTTCTGTAAAGCGTCTAAAGCCTGCCATACCCCTTTGATAGTTTTCTACAAGGGCAGTTATTCTCCTTATAGGCTGTAGGAATATTGAAACATACAAAAGAAAACCTACTAAATCACCTATAGTAAGCTTATCATAGTAAATAAATAAACCACCTGCAATTAGTACAACAAGGTTTATGGCATTTGAGAAGAATTGTATACCAGAGAAAAACTGGGCCATAACCTTAAAGGCATTTTCCCTTGAAAGTCTGAAATTTTTATTGCCAACAGAAAACTTTTCCTGTTCATACCATTCATTCGTAAAGGATTTTACTACTCTAACCCCAGATATACTATCCTCCACCTGAGCATTAATATCGGCAATTTTAAGTCGCATATCCTTAAAGGCATGCTGCATCAGTTTGTTTTTTGATATAGCGAAGTAAACCATAATTGGGATTAGCAAAAATATAATAAGGGTTAATTGCCAATTTATAGAGAACATTATTACGAAGGAGCCTAATAAAGTTACTATTGCAATAAATGTATCCTCGGGACCGTGATGGGCAAGCTCTGATATTTCATTAAGGTCATTTACTAACCGAGACATAATATGACCAGTTTTAGTATTATCATAATAATTAAAGGACAGCTTTTGCAGATGACTAAACAAATCTTTACGCATGTCATATTCCATTCTAACTCCTAATACATGTCCCCAATAATCAACTATGTAGTTCAATACATAGCGAATTATATATAAGATAAACATTACAACTCCAATTGTAATAATCATGTTTAGGTTTTTGGCAGGAATGACTTCATTAATAGTCCACCTTGTTACCTGAGGAAAAACTAGATCTATCATTGCCATAAGGAAGGCACACCCAAAATCCAAGCAAAACAAAGGTAAGTGGGGTCGATAGTACTTTGCAAATCTTTTCAGCATAGTTATCACCTTTTTTATAATTATTCGATTGCCTAACGAATCTATTATATCATAAGGTAATATTTGAAAACCAGCCTTAAGTAATAATAAAAGGAATCCATGGATTCCCCTTACTTAGAGTATATATCAGAAAACTCAATATTTATTCTTTCAATTCTTCCTTCAGAAGAGATATCCCTGTTTCCTTCAGCAACTACGAAATTATCATCTAAAGTATAAACAGGAAGCTTTATAATAAATTCACTGCCAAATCCATATTTACTATTGAGGGAAATACTACCCCCATGAAGCTCCACCAACGATTTTACAAGTGAAAGCCCTATACCACTTCCTTGATAATCCTTAGTAAGACCCTTATCCACCTGTTTGAAACGTTCAAATATTGTTTCTAGCTCATGGGCTGGAATGCCAACTCCAGTATCCTTAACCGATATATATATCCAATTTTTATCACCTTTTACTCCAACATATATGGTACCCTTTTGGGGTGTAAACTTTACTGCATTAGATAGCAAATTCAGTATAATTCTTTCAATTTTGTCTGGATCACATGCAATCCTCTTTTCTTTAAGTGAGCCTTTAAAGCTAAGCTTTATTGACTTGTTTTCTATATATTCTGCAACTGACATGGTGACATCTTTAACTAAATTAACAATATCTAGGTTCTTCAGCTCAAGCTTTAAGTAGCCAGAATCAATTTTAGAAATATCTATAAAATTATTTATTAGCCTTAGAAGTCTATAGCAATTTTGCCTCATTATATTAATGTATTTATGACAAGATTGCCTTTTGTCATTACTTAAGGAATCCTCTAAAAACAGGTTAAAAAGCTGAAGTGTAGAGTAGATAACGTTTA
Organism: Alkaliphilus pronyensis; assembly: GCF_009017275.1. GTDB lineage: Bacteria > Bacillota > Clostridia > Peptostreptococcales > Natronincolaceae > Alkaliphilus_C > Alkaliphilus_C pronyensis. The sequence continues at coordinate 7,500 of NZ_WBZC01000032.1, forward strand.
AAGGTGTTCTTAAATCGTGGGATATATTTGATAAAAACTCTGTTTTCATCTTGTCCTGTAGAAGCATTTCATCTAACAGCATTTTTTTTTCTTCTAAGGCAGCCTCTAAACTACTAATAGTCTGTTGACTGTTAATATCCTTTAAAGTGTTGGTTTTCGTAGCAGTTGACATAATTATTCCCCATTTCTATTAAGAAATAATTAACACAATATTCACATAAAAGTCAATGTATAGTCATTCTATAAATTTTAAGTGTTTCCTTCTATTTTCATAAATAACTTTTCGACTCCCTTCTGTGAAAATTAGAGAAAAACAAAGGAATTTGATATAAGGTGTAAAGTTTTGATAAATGAATGTGTATAATAATTGTAAATAGTAGTTTTCATAAGAAAAAGTCAAAAGAAATATCATTATTAGTTTATCTGCATATGCTAATTATATGGGAAAAACTAATTATCAAGGAGATGAAGGCTTTATGTGTGGAATTGCAGGGTGGACTAACCTAAAGGAAAACATAATTAATAGAGACAGTATAATAAGAAAAATGATAAGTACACTGACAAGTAGAGGACCAGATGCGTGGGATACCTATATGAGTAATAACTGTTTGCTGGGACATAGACGTTTAATAGTAGTTGACCCAGAAGGCGGAGGGCAACCCATGACAAGGAAAATAGGAGATATAAGCTATACTATTGTTTATAATGGAGAACTATATAATACTGAGTCAGTAAGAAAAAGATTATTAGGCAAAGGGTATAATTTTAAGTCATACTCAGATACAGAGGTTTTACTTCTGTCATATATAGAATGGGGATTAGGCTGTTTAGATAAGTTAAATGGTATATTTGCCTTTGCTATATGGAATACACAAAAAAAAGAATTGTTTATGGCAAGGGATAGACTTGGAGTTAAGCCACTTTTTTATGCAAACATAAATAACAATATGCTATTTGCGTCTGAAATAAAAGCAATATTAGCCAATCCAATTGTACCACCAGTTTTAACAAATGAAGGTGTAATGGAGCTATTTGGTTTAGGTCCAGCAAGGGCATTGGGTAGTGGTATAATAAAGGATATTAGAGAAATACCTCCTGCCCATTATTTACTATATAATGAAGAGGGGGTTAAGCTTAAGCAGTATTGGCAACTGGAAAGTAAACCCCACACCGATGATTTTAACACAACTGTGAATAGAGTAAAGGAGCTTTTAGTTGACGCAGTAGAAAGACAGCTAATATCTGATGTGCCGGTTTGCGCTTTTTTATCGGGAGGATTAGATTCAAGCGCTATATCTGCTGTAGCTGCACAAAAATTTAAAGAAGATGGAAAGGGAAGCTTAAACACTTATTCTATTGATTATACAGATAATAATAATTATTTTAAGCCAAGTATGTTTCAGCCAGATGCAGATAGCAGCTATATAAAGCTAATGAGAGAGTTTATAGGCTCTAACCATCATTTTATAACGACAGACACCCCCCAGTTAATAAAGGCACTATATGAGGCAGTAAAGGCTAATGACTTACCTGGTATGGCTGATGTAGATTCCTCTCTTTATTTATTTTGTAAAGAGGTAAAAGAAAAATCAACAGTTGCCTTATCTGGAGAGTGTGCCGATGAAATATTTGGCGGATACCCGTGGTTTACTAGGGAAGATCTTATTAACAGCAATACATTTCCTTGGTCTCAAGCAATAAAGGAAAGGAAGGCTATACTTTCATCCGATTACTCAAAGCTACCTATGGTGGAATACGTTAATAATCATTACCAAAATACCTTAAAGGAGGTACCACGCTATGAAGGTGATACAATAGCTGAGGCCAGAATTAGAGAAATATTTTACTTAAATCTTAAATGGTTTATGATAACACTTTTAAACAGAAAAGATAGAATGAGTATGGCAAATGGGCTGGAGGTTAGAGTACCCTTTGCTGATCATTGGCTAGTTGAATATGTATGGAACATACCATGGTCAATGAAATACCATGAAAATAGAGAAAAGGGTTTATTAAGGAAGGCACTTGAAGATATACTTCCACCAGAGATTATTAATAGGAAAAAAAGTCCATATCCTAAAACCCATAATCCCTCATACCTTAAGGCTGTAAAAAATCAACTATCTACAATTATAGAAAATAAAAAATCACCATTACTACAACTGATTAACAAAGATAAAATAAAAGATATAATAGAGACAGATGGTAAATCCTTTAGCAAGCCTTGGTTTGGGCAATTGATGACAGGACCTCAGCTAATGGCTTATTTAATTCAGATTGATATTTGGATGAGGGAGTATAAAATAAAGCTTCAATAAAAGTACAGTTATTGTTTTTTATAGATAATTATTTGAAAATAGAATAAATTACAACATTACAGCGTATATGTAAATAGGGCAAGGTTTCATGATATAATTGAGGAAATAAATATCGAGGTGTAATAATGAACAAAATTAAACTATATGAAATAAAACTAAATGATGCAAAGGAATTAGGAATAGATACCTGGAATCGTTGGCAATGTGAAGAAAGCTCCTTCGATTGGGAGTATCCAGAGGAAGAAACTGCCTATGTATATGAGGGAGAGGTTATAGTAACTACCACTGATGAAAGGGTACATATTAAGGAAAACATGCTGGTTACATTTCCTAGGGGTCTTAAATGCCATTGGGAGGTAAAAAAGAGAATTGATAAAGTATATACATTTAATTTTGATGAAGTTATTTTAAACAATATTAAATAAAGCTAAATAGCATCAACAAGAAAGCTCCTGCAATATACTGAACTGCAAGAGCTTTTTGTATTGTGATAATTAATCGGAATGAGTAAATGTTTACGATAAATTAGTACAGAATAAGAAGGATAAACCTATAATAAACAGAAGAATACTGTTAAGGTCAGTTGAAAGGAGGCTTAACATGAATAATAGCTTAACCATTAAAGAAATGCAAAAAATTGTTGATGAGTACATAGGTCAATTTAAAGAGGGATATTTTAGCCCCTTGGCACTAATGGCTAGATTAACAGAAGAGACTGGAGAGCTAGCAAGAGAGATAAACCATTACTATGGCGAAAAGCCAAAGAGGAAGGATGAACCCCATAATACCATTGATCTTGAACTGGCAGATTGTCTTTTTATTCTAGCATGCTTTGCTAATTCATTAGATATTGATTTAGAGGAAGCCTTCTATAAAGTAATGAACAAATTTAACACCAGAGATGCTGAACGCTGGAATAGGAAATAGGTGGCTAGAACTTGCTAGCCACCTATCTTATTATTGACAAAACAATAATTATAGCCCCCAGTGCCCAAGTGTAAAACGAAAAGTAATAAAGCTTTTCTTTTTGAATAAAATTAATTAATGTTCTAATGGCAAATACTCCAGAAAGAAAGGCGGCTATAATACCTGCTGCCAGTATACCAAAGGTCAAATCACCTAGACCACTCTCAAGAGCTTCTTTAGTTTCTAAGAGGGTAGCACCTAAAATTACAGGTATAGACATTAGAAAGGAGAATTTAGTAGCTAACTCCTTATTAAAGCCTCTAAGTAATGCACCTACAATAGTTGAGCCAGATCTTGATATTCCAGGTGTTATGGCCAAGCCCTGAAATATCCCAACAAATACTGCATCATACCATTTCATATCTTTAACCCCTTTAACACCCTTATGAAATCTTTCAGCAAACCATAAAAGTGAACCAGTAATAATTAAAGCTATTCCAATAATAAGTGAAGAGGTATAGAAGCTAGAAAAAATATCCTTTAAAAATATACCCATTAATCCTGTAGGGATAGAAGCAGCAATAATCATTACTGCTAGCTTTCTATAATCATTGTTAACTAAAAAGCCTTTGCCAGTTAATAAATCAATTAACAACAATAAGCCCTCTTTAATTAAATAAAAAATATCCTTTGAATATACAATCAAAACTGAAACCAATGTGCCTAAATGAAGCATAACCGTCAAAAAGAACACCCTATCCTCAGGCACCTTGAGTAACTGCTGAGTTAAAGCAAGATGTCCAGAGCTGCTAACAGGCAAAAACTCAGTTAAGCCTTGAACTATGCCTAGTATAATAGCTTTAATTATTGTCATATTATCACCTCTAGAGATAGTATATTTCACTGATGTAAATTATAACACAAAAAAGAAGATTATCCACTAGTATGAATAACAACTTTTTTAAAGTAGAAACTAATATTAATAAAAAAGCAGGTAATAATATTTTGTATTGATAGAAATTGCATAGTAGAATTATTAGGGCAGGAGTTGGAAAAATGCTAATTATATTTGCACGTGCCTTTATTTTATATTTTATTGTAGTTATAGTAATGAGGATGATGGGAAAAAGACAAATAGCACAAATGCAGCCCTTTGAGCTGGTAATAACAATAATGATTGCAGAGTTGGCAGCAACCCCAATGGAGAACGCATCAATACCATTAATAAATGGAATAATACCTATATTGACGCTTTTATCGGTTCAAGTATTGGTTTCATACTTATCTTTAAAAAGCGAAAGACTTAGGGAGATAATTTGTGGCAAGCCTAGCATATTAATTTACAAGGGTAAAATTGTACAATCTGAAATGAAAAGATTAAGAATAAATATGAATGATTTATTAGAGCAAATTAGGGGAAAGGACTATCCAAATTTAAGTGATATTGAATATGCAATACTAGAAACCAACGGTCAAATAAGCATCATGCCGAAACCAGAAAAAAAACAGTTGATAAAAGAAGATATGAAGATGCAACCACCTAAAGAGGAGCTACCAGTAACAGTAGTTATAGATGGACAATTAGTAAAGAAAAACTTAAAAAAAGCTGGAGTAGACAAGGATTATGTTTTAAAGCAACTGAAAATGCAGAAAATAAACAAAATTGAGGAGGCTTTTTTTGCTTTTATATCCTCAGACAATAAATTTTATGCTCAAAAAAAGACTCTTCCTTAAGGAGATAAGAATGTATGAAGACAGTTTATACAACTTTAACAATACTAATAGTTTTTTTTATAGGAGCTATATATTTTCTACAATATGTTGAGTATAGCTGTAATGAAATTTTGACACATATAGAAAGGTTAGATGAATGTATTTTGAATGAAGATTGGGATAAGACCCATAGTAATATAGAGGCTCTAAAAAAAGAATGGAGGCAAAAGAAAAGAGTTTGGGAAATACTATTGGAGCATTATGATATAGATACCATTGATGTTGCCATATCAAAAATAGAGAAATTTGCAGATATTAATAACAAGGATTTAGCATTAGGGGAGCTAGTAAAGCTAAAATTTTATATTAAGCATATAGAGGATAAAGAGGCCTTTAGCATTGCTAATCTCTTATAATATCATTAAGTAATGAAATGTAGGCTTCAAATAAAAAAAGACAAAGGAGTGCAGTATTATGGATATGAAAAGAGCTAACGAAATTTTTAATGCATCAAATCCTATACCAGTACATTATAATGGGAAGTCAATCTGGATTGCAGAGTTAAATCATCATAAGGAAACAGCAAAAATTAAGGAAAGTTTGTTTTCCCATGAAATAAAAGAAGTACCAGTAAAAGAATTGGTAGAGTAAAAAAGTAAGTAATATATTGTGTTCTGAACTGAGCTATCCCTATCAAAAAATTATAAAGAAAACTTATTTCAGATGGAGTTTTTACTCCACCTGAACTATAGTTCCGCTTACTTTCTAGCTTGGCGGCACTTATCTCCCGCTTAAGAAGCGGGAGTGCTAGTAACGCCGCTGAAATAAATTATGATGGAGATTTTCTAATTAATACCCAGTAATTTATCTAACTCACCCTTTTCATCAAGGGCCATTATATCGTCACAACCACCAATAAACATATCATCAATAAATATTTGGGGAACAGTATCCCAGCTTGTCTTTTGAATGACACTTTTATAGGTTTCAAAATCATCAGTTACATCAATCTTCTTATATTGAACACCCTTTTCATCTAACAAACCTAAAGCCCTTTTACAGTAGGGACAATACTCCTTAGTATAAATTACAATATTTTTCATGATACCATCCTTTCCTTTTTATTATTAATTATATGATACCCATTTGTTATAATACAAACAAAATTTGACATATTTAATAATTACTCAATTTAAGTTTTAGCAGTAGCAAGAAATAAAACCATAAAAAATTAAAAATAAAAAAATGGTTAAAATCTGTTATTCATGAAGGAAACATGAGTATATATGAAAAGTATAGAAAAAGAAGGGAGTGTTTAAATGTTACAAAAAGACAAGCGTGTATTAACTGGTAATGAAGGAATAGCACGGGGCTTCTATGAAGCAGGTGGACTTATTGCAGCCAGTTACCCCGGCTCACCTACTGTGGAGGTAATAGAAAAACTAAAGGAATACCATGAGGTATACTCTGAATTCTCCACCAACGAAAAGGTAGCTTTAGAGGTAGCTATTGGAGGCTCTTTTTATGGTGCAAGATCAATGGCAGTAATGAAGCATGTTGGTGTAAATATTGCCTCTGATCCACTTATGACCTTTACACAAACTCCAACTAATGGAGGGTTTTTATTGGTTTCTGGTGATGACCCTGGCTTAGCTAGTTCTCAAAATGAACAGGATAACAGGTTTTTTGGAAAGTTTGCTAATATGGGAATATTTGACCCTTCAAATAGTCAAGAGGCAAAGGACTATACAAAGCTAGCATTAGAGATAAGTGAAGAGTTCCAAGCTCCAATGATGCTACGTATAACCAGCAGAGTTTGTCATAGTAGGAGTGTAGTTAGCATAGATGAAAGAACAGAGCTAGAGCCGAAGGGGATTAATAGAGATAAAGAAAAATTTTGTATGGTGCCTCCAGGCTCAAGAAAAGCACAGCTGTTCATGAAGGATAGAATAGAGAAGCTGGAGGACTATGGATATGAGTTCCATATAAATGAATTAGAAGAAAGGGAAGGTAGTGATACACTAATAATCACCTCTGGCATGGTGTACCAAAATTTAAAGGAAATCAACCCAAATGCAAGCATATGGAAGCTAGGGTTAATTTATCCAATATCTAAAAAAAGAGCAAAGGAAATCACATCAAAATATAACAGAGTAATTGTAATAGAAGAAATGATGCCCTTTATAGAAAATGAGTTAAAGCTAATGGGAATTAAGTGTGAAGGAAAGGAGTATTTTTCATATACTGGAGAATTAGATATTAAGGCTATTGAAGCAGGACTACATAAAGCTGGTGTCCTTAAGCAAATAAAAAAATATAGAGAAGAGCTAGTTGAAACAGTACCAAGAGCTCCATTATTCTGTACAGGATGTCCCCATAGACCAGTATTTGATATATTAAAGAAGTCAAAAGCAAAAACCATTGTCGGCGATATTGGCTGCTACTCTATGGCATTTTTATTTCCATTCCAGCAATCCAACATTATCATAAGCATGGGAGCCTCTATAGGAATAACAAAAGGAATTAAAAAAGCCATGACTAAAAAAGGAGATAAAGAACCACTTGTTGCAGTGATAGGAGACGGTACCTTCTTCCATTCAGGACTTCCAGCCATTATTAACCTACTTCATAAAAAGAATGAGGGAGAAAACATGACATTTATTGTTTTAGACAACAGAACAACAGCTATGACAGGAGGACAACCAAATGCCAGCTCGGGCCTATATAATGAAGTAGATGATATGAAGGTAAACATTAAAGAACTTCTTGAAGCAATGGGTTTTGACAGAGTTAAGGAGATTAATCAATACGATTATAAAGCCACTGCAAAGCTCTTTAAAGAAGAGATTGCATATGACGGTCTCTCAATTATAGTAGCTAATGGTCCATGTGCGTTAAAATATAATATGGAAGAGCCATACTATTATGTAGATCCTAGCATTTGTATTAACTGTAGAGCCTGTATAAAAACCAATTGCCCACCCCTTAGAATGAAAAAATATGAAGGAATAGAAAAGCTTAAATCCTCAATTGACAAAGATATGTGTGTAGGATGTAGTGTCTGTGCACAGGTTTGTCCAGTTAATGCAATAAAATCATCAAAAGAAACTGATAGGGAGGATGATAAAATTGACAACTAATATAATGTTAGGTGGGGTAGGCGGTCAAGGATTAATTCTAATGACAAAAATTATTTGTCAAGCTGCCTTAGAAGAGGGTTTAGATGTAAAAAGTAATGATGTAGTAGGCTTATCACAAAGAGGTGGTATGGTATGGGGTAATGTAAGAATTGGAAAAAAGGTTTATTCACCTAATATTTCACCAGGAGACGGAGATATATTAGTTGCTATGGAACCGATAGAGGGATTAAGATGGAGGGGCATATTAAAAGAAGATGGTATTATAATCCTTAACACAAAAAAACACTTCCCTACTATGGTACAGCAAGAAAAATATGAATATCCAGATGAAGAAGTGGAAAACCTAAAAAAGGAATTTAAAGTGATAGATATTAATGCCTTTGATGAAGCAGTAGCAATTGGAAAAAAGCAGGTATCCAACGTAATTCTACTGGGTATACTGGCAGAGTTTTTAAATATTAAAAAAGAAACATGGAAGAAGGTCATTAGTAATAATGTACCCCAAAAGACAATAGAGTTGAATTTAAAAGCCTTTAATCTAGGCGTTGAAAAGGCCATTAAAAATAAATAAAAAAATATATTAAATAAAAAATATTATTGTTTAATAGTACAAATGATGGATATATATAATATTGGCAAATAATAAATTAAAATAGGAGGGTAAACACAATGGTAGAAAGATTAGTAGGTAAAAAAGCACCATATTTTGAAATGAACACAGTCGATGGAGAAGGAAAGGAATTTAGCAGAGTCAGTTTAGAGGACTATAAGGGTAAATGGTTGGTTATGTTCTTTTATCCATTAGATTTCACATTTGTTTGTCCAACAGAAATAAAAGGGTATAACAGCAGAATAGAAGACTTTAAAAGCATGAATGCTGAAATTCTTGGAGTAAGTACAGATAGTGAGCACTCCCATAAGGCATGGATTAATACTGCCCATGATAAAGGGGGCTTAGGTAAGCTACACTTCCCATTAGCTTCAGACATGACACAAAGAGTTGCAAGGGATTATGGAATACTAATAGAAGAAGAAGGTATTGCCCTTAGAGGACTTTTTATAATTGATCCAGAAGGAGTTTTAAGATACTCAGTAGTACACGATTTAAATGTTGGAAGAAGTGTAGATGAAACAATAAGAGTTTTGCAAGGCTTAAAATCCGGTGGCTTATGCCCAATAGATTGGAAACCAGGTGAAGATCTTTTATAATAATACAAACTATATAAATACTAAAACCATGTAATAGAAAATGAGTCAGAAATGGCTCATTTTTTTGAGTTGATAATTTTACAATTAAAATGATAATATTAAGTTAAAACTAAATTGTAAATTTGCTAAGTTAAAATAATAAAATTTTGTGCAAGATGTCAATAGAACAAATAGAAAATTTCTACTAGAATAATAATATATGAACATAAGAGGGGGGTATTTCTTTTGGCAAGCTTGACTTTAAAGAATATAAAAAAAGTTTACTCTGGTAACGTCACTGCTGTTCAGGATTTTAATTTAGAAATAGAGGATAAAGAGTTTATCGTATTGGTTGGGCCATCTGGTTGTGGCAAGTCAACTACCTTGAGGATGATTGCAGGGCTAGAAGAAATAACAGAGGGAGAACTATATATTGAAGAACTTCTAGTTAACGATGTGGCACCAAAGGATAGAGATATAGCAATGGTATTTCAAAATTATGCACTTTACCCACACATGACAGTTTATGATAATATGGCCTTTGGTTTAAAATTAAGGAAAACACCAAAGACAGAAATTAACAGAAGAGTAAGAGAGGCTGCAAAAATACTAGATATAGAGGAGCTATTAGATAGAAAGCCAAAGGCCCTTTCAGGGGGACAAAGGCAAAGGGTTGCACTAGGCAGGGCAATAGTAAGAGAGCCAAAGGTATTCTTAATGGATGAGCCATTATCAAATTTAGATGCAAAGCTTAGAGTTCTAATGAGGACTGAGATAGCAAAGCTTCATCATAAATTGCAAACTACATTTATATATGTAACCCATGATCAAACTGAAGCAATGACTATGGGAGATCGTATAGTTGTTATGAAGGATGGGGTTATTCATCAGGTAGATACACCCTTAAATCTATATAATTACCCCGCCAATGTTTTTGTAGCTGGTTTTATTGGAAGTCCACAAATGAATTTTATAGATGGAAGAATAGAAAAAGAAGCCGATAGTCTGTATTTTGCCTTTAAAGATAACAGAATTAAATTATCTGGAGAAAAGGCAAAAATTCTACAGTCTAAAGCATATGAAAATAAGGAAGTAATAATGGGTATTAGACCAGAAGATATACATAATGAAAAGGCTATTATTGAGAAGCATATAGATTGTACTGTAGAAGGCAAAATTGAGGTATCTGAATTAATGGGAGCAGAGGTTTATCTATATTTAAAAGTTGGAGACCAAAGTGTTACAGCAAGGGTAGGTGCCAATACTAAGGCTCAACCAGATTCAATTGTAAGGCTTGCACTTGATCCAGAAAAAATTCATATATTTGATAAGGAATCAGAATTAGCTATTTTCTAAAATGAGGGATTCAATTGAAAACTATTAAAGAACTTGTAAAAGAAGTTAATAGTATTATTCCAGCCTTTAAGGGGATTATTGATGGAGAAGGAAGGCTTATAGCTGGTAGCCTATGTAAGGATAAGCCTCCAGAAAACAATGAATTATACCCTATTTGTATTAATGATAACCTAATTTATTACTTATACTGTAGAGGAGCAATTGCTGAAGATACCATAGAACTATTAAAGCTAGCTATAAATTCGTCTCTACTAAATACTAGTAACAAAAAAAGTAAGGTACAAATAATTAAAAGCCTAATGGATAATGAAATTGACTTAATCAGTCTTGAAGCTGCTGAAGAACTATTGCTATCAAAAAATTCTTTTACTTTAATGTGGATTCAAATTAATGAAGATGAAGAGTTGCTTAACCTACATCACGTCATTAAAGAAAGCTTTAAGGGTGATGGTTATTCCACAGTAGTGGCTACTTTACAGGGAATACTCATCTTTATAGAGGGTCATAAGTCAAAGGAAAAGCTGTTAAGTAAAGGAAAATCAATTAGAGATACAGTAAATTCAGAGCTATACATAGACCTGAGAATAGGAATAAGTAATAAATATAGTAGACTAAAGGATTTTAAAAAGTATTTTCTCGAGACAAAGGAGATAGTCGAGCTAGGAGGTGTTTTTTACCCTGAGGAGCATATCTATTTTGCTGAGGATTTAAAGGTTGAAAAGCTATTGTATGCTATTCCAAAGGAACTCAAAGAAAAAATATTTATTGAATTATTTTATAAAGAAATATATTATAATATTGAAGAAGAGATGTTAAAAACAATATCTGTGTTTATTGATAATAATTTAAGTATGAGGGATACTGCTAAAGCCTTGTTTATCCATAGAAACACCTTAGCATATAGGTTAGATAAGATTAATAAAGAGCTAGGTCTTGATTTAAGAAGCTTTAAAGATGCTTTGATTTTTAAGATAAGCTGGCTATTAAAGAAAAGTGTTCAGTAATAGCGATAGAAATATTATATCTATCGCTTATATAAAAATCAATTATGCAATCGGTTGCGTAAATTAAAGGGAGGATTTTAAATGTCGAGCAATATGCCAAAAGTAGCTTATTTTTGTATGGAGTATGGACTAGATGAAAGCTTTAAAATTTACTCTGGTGGTCTAGGAATACTGGCCGGTGATCATCTAAAGGGTGCAAGGGATAATAACCTTCCACTGGTTGGAATAGGTATAAAATGGAAGCAAGGCTACGTTGAACAAATTGTGTCACAAGGAAAGCTATACGATGGTTATCGTCAATATGATTATGATTTTTTAGAGGATACAGGAGTAAAGGTTAAAGTAAGAATTAGACAAAATGATGTGTATTGTAAGGTTTGGAGGGTTGACTGCTTCGGTAATGCACCGCTGTATTTACTAGATACTGATTTAGAGGAAAATAATCAACGATGGATCACAGGTCAGCTATATGGAGGCTTCAGTGAAGATAGAATAGCGCAGGAAATGATATTAGGTATAGGTGGAGTAAAGGCCTTAAGAGCATTAGGTATTAATGTTGATGTTTATCATTTTAATGAGGGCCATGCAGCTTTAGCTGGACTAGAGTTAATCAGAGAAAAGATGGATAAGGGCTATTCCTTTAAGGAAGCATGGGATAAAACCCGTAATGAGGTTGTATTTACAACACATACTCCAATTAAAGCAGGCAATGAGCATCATAGCATTGAAACTCTATTATATATGGGGGCAAATCTTAACTTTTCAGTAGAAGAGCTTAATGAAATTGGTGGCGTTCCCTTCAATATGACAGTGGCAGCATTAAGAATGTCAAGAAAAGCAAATGCCGTTGCAGCACTCCACAATGAGACAGCAAATAAGATGTGGAGGGATATAAAAGAAAAAGCAAGCATTATAGGAATAACCAATGGAATTCATAAAGGCACCTGGGTAGATGACAGAATGAGAAAAGAATTTAATAGCCTTGAAGAAATGTGGAACAATCATATGGAAATAAAGAGAGAGCTAATTGCTTTTGTTGAAGAAAAAACTGGTAAGAGACTGAAGGAAAAGGCACTTCTTATTGGTTTTTCAAGAAGAGCAGCTGCTTACAAGCGTAGTGATCTAATATTTAAGGATGAAAAAATGCTAGAAGATTATCTTCAATCAGGAGATGTTCAAATAATCTTCTCAGGTAAAGCACATCCCTTAGATGATTCAGGAAAAAAGATAGTGTTAAACTTAGTTGAAATGTCTAAAAAATACCCAAATAGTGTGGTATTTATAGAAAACTACGACATAGAAATTGGAAAGATGCTTACTAGAGGCTGCGATGTATGGTTAAACAATCCGAGAAGACCAAACGAGGCCAGTGGTACATCAGGTATGAAGGCAGCAATGAACGGAGTTCTTAATTGCTCTACCCTTGATGGGTGGTGGCCAGAGGTTTGTCAGCATGGAGTTAATGGATGGGTAATAGGTGATGAAACAGTATCTCAAGTAAAGGAAGAGCAGGACGATAAAGATGCTAAAGCCCTTTATGAGGTGTTACTTACTGAGGTAATTCCTACATATTATAAAAAGCCACAAAAGTGGTTAAAAATGATGGATGCCAGTATTAAAACTACTTCACAATACTTTTCTGTTGATAGAATGCTACAGGAATATTATGACTTAATGTATAAACAAGAGTAACAAGTGAAATAGCTTTAATAAGGATGGAGGGTTTATATTGAAACTAATCAGACAGTGTGGAATACTCCTTCATCCCACATCCCTGCCGTCTAAATATGGAATTGGAGATATGGGAAAAGAGGCATACCAGTTTGTTGATTTTTTAAAAAGGGCAAATCAAAAACTATGGCAAGTTCTACCTTTAAATCCACCAGGATATGGAGAATCACCATATCAATGCTTTTCTGCCTTTGCTGGTAATCCATTAATTATTAGCATTGATTTACTACTTGAAGACGGTTACCTTGAGTATAATGATATAGAGGCAGTACCTAGCTTTAGTGAAAGCAAAGTAGAATTCCAAAAGGTTAAAGAGTATAAAGATATAATATTCAAAAAGGCCTTCAATAGCTTTAAAAAGTTAAAAAAAGACGATAGTTATTTTAGATTTATAGAGGACAATAAAAATTGGTTGCATGACTACGGCTTATTTATGGCAATTAAAGATCACTCGAATGGAAGGCCGTGGAACAAGTGGCACCACTCAATTGCATTTCCCACAGAGGAGGTAAAAAGCAAGTATAAACATCAGCTTAAGGATGAAGTACAATACTATATATTCCTACAATATTTGTTTGACAAGCAATGGAGAAGCCTTAGAGATTACTCTAATAAACAAGGGATAAAGATTATTGGAGATCTACCAATATTTATTTCATATGATAGTAGTGATGCATGGACCCATCCCCATCTATTCGAGTTGGATGATAAGGGTAATCCCCTAAAGGTTGCTGGTGTTCCCCCAGATTGCTTTAGCAAAACAGGTCAACTGTGGGGAAATCCACATTTTAAGTGGTCAGTAATGGAATCTAATGGATTCCAATGGTGGAAAAATAGATTTAAGAAGCTAATAGAACTGGTGGATATTATAAGAATAGATCATTTTAGAGGCTTCGAAGCATATTGGGTGGTTTCTGCCACAGCAAAAACTGCAGAAGCTGGCAGCTGGGTTAAGGCACCAGGCCAGAAGCTGTTTAGCGAAGTTAAAAAGGAACTAGAGAGTTTGCCCATAATAGTTGAAGATCTTGGGTTCATAACACCAGAGGTTAAAAGACTAAAAAAACAGTTTAATTTTCCAGGGATGAAAATTCTTCAGTTCTCCTTTGGAAGAAATGTACCAAGAAGAGAAAGGCCAGCTGGATATGAAAAAGCATCAGTAGTCTATACAGGAACCCATGATAATGAAACAATACTAGGTTGGTACAAAAACATCATTGCCAGTAACAATAAATATATGTTAAAGATTCTTAATAAGCATTATGGCATTAACCCATCAATGAAGGATGAAGAGATTTGCTGGAGGTTTATCGAAATTGCATATAACAATAGCTCAAGCTATGCCATAATTCCTCTGCAGGATATTATAGTATTAGATAACACAGGTAGAATGAATTATCCTGGCACAGTAGGCGGTAATTGGGATTGGAGATATGAGAAAAGGCTTTTAACAGCTGACATTGAAGACAAACTCCGCAAATTAACTGAAGCATATAATAGATAATAGGTATTTAGTGTTTAAATTTGTAAAAAAAAGTGATAAAATATTATTACTATAAAATTAAAAAGGAAGATTTTCCATGAAGGTTACAATAAAAGAGGTGGCTAAATATGCAGAGGTTTCACCCTCTACAGTATCAAGGGCCCTTAAAAATAGCCCATTGATTAGTCAAGGAACTAAAGAAAGAATAAATGAAATAGTTAAAGAGCTTGGTTACCATCCTAATGAAATAGCCCGTAGCTTAGCAAACAAGTCTTCACATACATTAGGAATGATATTACCAGCATCAGCAGAAGATAGCTTAATAAACCCTTTCTTCACCCAGTTTATATTGGGAGTAACCAGATACTTGGAAAGTCAACATTATTCCCTTTTATTATCCTCTGCTAAAAATGAAGAGGAAGAACTACAGCAAATTACTCGAACAGTAAACTCAAAAAGAGTTGATGGTATAATATTAATGACAGTTAGAGAAAACGATAAAAATATAGAATATTTAATGGAAAACAAATTTCCCTTTGTAGTGGTAGGTAATCCAAAGAAAAGAGATGAAGTTTTATGGGTTGATAATAACAATCAAAAAGCTATGTTTGAAGTAACAGAGGAGCTTATAAAAACAGGCCATAAAAAAATTGCTTTTCTAGGAGGAAGCAAAAAGCTAAAGGTTACAAAAAATCGTTTTAAAGGCTATATGGAGGCACTACAAAAATACAATATACAATTAGATAACACTATAGTGCTAGAGGTAGGATTCTGTGAAAAAGAGGGTTATCTAAGCACCCAAAAACTGCTTAAGTCAAATAAGACGGTTGATGCCATAGTTACAACAGATGATCTGATTGCCTATGGTAGCATGAGGGCAGTTAAAGAGTTAGGCTATAGAATACCTGATGATATATCTATAACAGGGTTTAATAACACTGTATTAGCACAATACCTATTTCCTAGCTTAACCTCAGTAGAAATAAATTCCTCTGAACTAGGCTTTAACGCTGCTAAGCTATTACTTGCCAGTTTAAGCGATGAATTATTAAATGAAAACTTCTATATGGTTAAAACTCAACTGATAAAGCGAAACTCAAGCAAATAGCCAACTGATAAGGTGTAAAATAAACACCCAGCATATTATTGTATTAATTGTACATATATTTGCTGGGTTTTTAATTGCAGAATTTAAGCATAAAGCATACAAAGGAATATGTTAATATTTAAAAATTCAATAATTTACATATTGACATAAATTACTAGATATTATATACTCTAAGTAGATGCAAACGGTTGCATAAACCTGCATTTAATAATAAGGGGGAAAGCAAAATGAATATGAATGGAAAAAAAATACTAAGCTTAGTCATTTTAATCTCAATGGTTTTCGTTGCATTATCAGGTTGTTCAACACCTACAACATCTTCAGTAGAAGAGTTTGATCCTGAAAAGGAAGTAACCCTGAAGATATGGCATGGATGGACAGGACAGGAAGAAGCGGCATTAATAGAAGCTACAAAGCTATTTAGTGAAGAGTATCCAAAGGTAACATTCGACTTGCTATATACACCCTTTGAAGGTGGATATAAGGATAAGCTAAAGGCATCACTTCAAACTGGAGATGGTCCCGATCTATTCTTTGGACCCCACGACTGGACAGGAGAATTTGCTGTTGCAAACATGCTTCAGCCTATAGATGACTTAGTTAATGATGTAAAAGGTGACTACATCGATAGTACATATAAGGCAGGAGCCTATGGCGGAAAACACTATGGTTATCCCTTATCTATGGAGGCAATCGTGTTAATATACAATAAAAACATTATTAATGAGCCTCCAGCCACAATTAGCCAGCTAAATGAAATGGCTAAGGAATACACAAAGGGGGAGCAGTGGGGAATCGTATTTGACTATAATGGTATTTTCTACTTTACACATCCATTCTTCTCTGGATTTGGCAATTCAGTTTTCAAGGATGATGAAGGTACACCTAACTTTAACAACGATAATTTCAAGGCATATTTAGAATATCTACATCAATTAAAGAACGTAGATAAAGTAATGCCAAAGCAGCTTGATTATGGAACTGCTCAAGCACTTTTTATGGAAGAAAAAGCTGCCTTTTGGATTAACGGACCCTGGTCCTTTGGTGACTTAGAAGCAGCTGGTGTTAATTGGGGAGCAACAATATTCCCAACTAATGACATTGCAGGTAACGAGTCAAAGCCATTTATGGGAGTAAAAATGGCATTTATGCCTAGCTCTGCTACTAATAAGGCAGCAGCAAATGAATTTGCAAAGTTTGTATCCTCAGCTGAAATGGCATTATTATTCAATGATATGGTTGGTACAGTACCAGCCAACAATAAGGTTGGAGAATTAGAAAAATGGACAGATCAGTTAATTCAAGATCAAGCAGCTAACGCTGTTTCAATGCCAGCTATCCCAGAGATGGGTCAGGTTTGGACTCCAGTTAAAGATGGAATTGATGCAGTGCTAGATGGTGGAGAAAGCATAGATGCTGTGGTAGAAAAAGTACAAGAAGAAATTGAAAAAGCCATTAAAGAAGCAAAAGGTGAATAAATAATCTGATTAGGTCTGGGGTATCCCAGACTTAATCTCTTAATTAGACCTTTACAATATTTACCTTGAAGTATTAGATAGGAGTGAAAAAATGAAGCCAGCTGCTATATCGAAAATTCCCCAAAAACCTGTTAAAAAAGATGAGGGTCTATGGCAGAGAATTAAAAAAAACAAGCAAGCATATAAGTATGTTTTACCATCTATGCTACTTGTATTGATAATATCTATTGGACCAATATTATATGGAATAGGTTTGTCCTTTTTTAACGCAAATCTTTATACAATGGGACAAGGGACAGTTAAATTCGTTGGCATAAGAAATTATATAAGGGCAATTGGAAGCTTAGATGCAGAGTTTTTAACTGTTTTGATACGTACATTTATTTGGACCTTTGTAAACGTTTTTTTTCATGTAACAATTGGATTAGTGTTGGCATTAGCTTTGAACAGGCCTAAGCTAAGGGGAAAGGGTATCTATAGAACACTTATTATATTACCCTGGGCTGTTCCACAGTTTGTAACTGCACTTGTTTGGAAAATGATGTATAATGAACAGTTTGGTTTCTTCAATTTTGCTCTAGAATCATTAGGCTTACCTACAGTCCAGTGGCTATCACATCCTCAACTGGCATTAATATCAGCAATAATTGTAAACATATGGTTAGGATTTCCCTTTATGACAATGGTGGCTACAGGTGCATTGCAAAGCATTCCTAGGGACTACTATGAAGCAGCCGAGATAGATGGTGCTACCTATTGGCAAAAATTTAGGAATGTAACAATTCCCCTTCTCAAACCAGCTATGCTGCCGGCTATAATACTGGGTACAATATGGACCTTTACGAATTTTAATGTTATATACCTTATAACAGGTGGAGGCCCCAACAAAGCTACTGAAATAGTTTCAACTTACCAGTTTAATGTTTTAACTCAGCAAAATGCATACTCAATGGCTGCCACCTATTCAGTAATTGTTTCTATCATTTTAATAATAATTACCACTTTAAACATGAGAGTAACAAAGGCATTAGCGCAGGAGGGAGTGGAATAAATGAAAAACAAAGAAAGAATTAGCTACCTATTTACACACTTGTTTATGATAACAGTCTGTGCTATAACTCTGGTACCAATTTGGTGGGTTTTAAACACTGCCCTTGATAGTAGAACTACCCTAGTCAGTACAGAGCTCCATCTATTGCCACAAAATCCTACCATAGGAAACTTTGCAGAGGTACTAACCCATCCTAAATTCCTATTATGGTTAAAAAATAGTTTTATTTTTGCAGCGGGTACAACAATTTTCTGTTTAACACTAGCAACCTTGGCGGCTTATGCCTTTTCTAGGTTTGACTTTCCAGGTAAACGTTCGGGTTTAGCATCCTTTGTAGTATATATGATGCTACCTGCAACTGCATCATTAGTACCACAGCTAATGCTAATTAGGATACTAGGTATAAAAAATACATATTTAAGTCTTATACTAATATGGTCAGCAGCCAATATGGCCTTTGCAGTATGGAACTTAAAGGGTTATTTTGATACTATACCAAAGTCTATAGAGGAGGCAGCTATTGTAGACGGAGCAACAAGGCTTCAGATATTTACTTTAATAATGCTGCCATTGGCAAAACCAGCCATAGCAATTACAGCAATATTTGTTTTTACAGTACCCTGGACAGATTATGTAACCTCATACTTGTTTTTATCAGATGGGACAATGTATACATTAGCCCAAGGCTTATTCGGTTGGGCAGCAGATTTTAAAACAGTTTCTTGGGGAGTATTTTGTGCAGGTTCAATAATTATGGCACTTCCATTAACAGTAATCTATATGATATTCCAAAGATACATCATAAGTGGACTAACAGTAGGCGGCGTAAAGGGATAGGGAAAAAATAAGATATGATATTAAAAAACTCGGTACCATTATCTCAGCGGCGTTACTAATACTCCCGCTTTTTAAGCGGGACATAAGTGCCGCCAAGCTTCGAAATAAGTGCAGCTACAGTTCAGGTGGAGTTAAAACTCCATCTGAACTAAGTTTTCTTTATAGATTTCAGTATAATCTATCTTTACCGAGTTTTTTTATCCCTTTAACTAAAAGGCTTCCGGAGTATAAAGTTAAGGTATTTCAGATAAAGTGTTTAATATCACCTAGTAATTTTTAATAAAAACTTTGAAGGAACTTGAAGCTCATTATTTGTGATTGCTATTACCTCACCATTAAGCTCAGCCCTACTGTAGCTGTCAATACCATAGAGCTTTACTTTAAAGGATGGTATGGAATAATTGTTATGCAATAAACGAGAGCTTATAATTATCTCCTTATTATTATCCTCTATACATACCACAACTTCTGAATATTGATTCTTCTCATAATCAAAGCTAGTTCCATCATCAAAATATAAATTGAAGCAATTATCTTCGCCAGTATATATATGTATATCAACATCCTCATCATCACCATTAACAAACTGTTTAATACTAGTCATTGGCAAAATAGCCCCCGCTCTGGCATATATAGGCAGCAGGTCTATTGGGGCCTCTCTAACAATGTTTTTACCACCAATTATTTTCTCTCCAGTCCAAAAGTCATACCAAAGCCCAGCAGGAAGATAGACTAATCGTGCTGTAGCCCCTGGTTTTAACACAGGACAAATTAATAACTCTCCTCCAAAAAGATATTGATCACTAATGCTATAGGTGGCTTTATCCCCTTGGAAATGGTAGAAAAGAGGACGTAAAATTGGATGACCTTCTATTGAAGATAATTTAGCTAAGCTATATAAATAAGGCAGTAGCTGATATCTTAACTGAATGTATTTTTTAGTATTGGCTAAAACATCCTCACCAAAACACCAAGGTTCTTGACTAACTGTATCTTTACAGCTGTGATTTCTGAATAAAGGTGTAAAGGCACCAACTTGAGTCCAACGAGCTAACAGTTCACCGGTTGCATCACCGACAAATCCTCCAACATCTCCACCAACAAAGGCATATCCACTTAGCCCCAAATTCATGTTGATTGGCAGGCTAAACTCAAGGTGCTCCCAAACACTTGAGTTATCACCAGTCCAAAGGGCTGCATATCTCTGACAACCAGCAAAAGCAGCTCTAGTCAATAAAAATGGTCGTCTATTAGGTTGAAGCTCCCTTAAACCTTGATAAGTACCTTCACACTCCAGCATACCATATAAATTATGGATTTCTGCATGTGATTTTAGATTTCCCATATCATCCCTATGTATAGAGTCTTCAGGGAGGGTTTTAGATTGAGTAGTAAAATCTGAAGGCTCATTCATATCATTCCAGAAGCCCAAAACACCATTATCTACAAGCTCCTTATGGAGACTACCCCACCACTGACGAACCTCACTTCTTAGAAAATCAGGGAAAACTGCTTTTCCAGGCCAAACCTCTCCGATGTATACCTCACCTAAGGAATCTTTAATGTAATAGTCTTTAGCACTACCCTCATCATAAACAAAATAGTCCTTCTCAACCTTCACCCCAGGGTCCACAATTACTACCAGCTTAAAGCCCATTTCATTTATCTTTCTTACCATGCCTTTAAAATCATTAAATTTCTCAGGATCTATTGTAAATACCTTATAGCTTTCCATATAATCTATGTCTAAGTACAGAACATCACAGGGTATCCCTTCTTTACGCATTCTACAGGCTACCTCTAATAGCTTATCCCTATCCTCATAGCTCCAACGACATTGTTGGTAACCTAGGAAAGCCTTAGGAGGTAGGGGCATACTACCTGTTAAATAGGTGTAACCCTTAACAACATTTGATACGTGCTTATCATAAATGAAATAATAATCTATATTGCCACCCTCTGCTGAAAAATTAACATCACTATTAGGTAGCTTACCAAAATTAAAAAAGCTTTTATAGCTATTGTCAAAATATATGCCATAGCATTTATCACTGGTTAAACCTATGTAAAAATTAATTGAGGTATGATATTGCTTATGGAGGGAGTGATGAATTGGAGTAACACCAATAACATCAGTATTCCAATTGAAGGTATCAGTTCCCTTCATATTTAACCAACTATACTTTTCTCCCATACCATAAAAGCCGTCCTCCCATAATAAGTGCTTCTCAACTTTAACATCATCGAGATTTATGTTTTTGTCTTCACTTAATATATTTCCACTAGAATCAAAAATTTTAACCTTTAAATTATCATCAATAAGAATAGAAAAAGCATTGCTATTAATTGTGTTTCCCTCAACCACTGCAGCTATGGATATGGGGTTACCAACTACTGCAATAGTAGAGGAGGGGGGCTTCTGACATTTACTATAAGCAAATCTTACTATGTTTTCCCCATAAAATAGAATGTGTAAAAAAAATTCTCTTGATTTACAGCAATAGCCATAATTAGTTTTAGAAATCATTTTATCACTCCCATTAAAATATGTGTTAAATATTACCTATAACTATTATAGCATGTAATGCAAACGCTTGCATCATTTATTTCAGAGGCTTTGCTAGTACCCTTGCTTCATATGGGTGGGAGAAATGCCGCCAAGCTTATATATAGTTGGAACTAAGTTTTTTAAGCAAAAAAATAGAACCATAAAGGTCCTATTAAATATAAATATATTTAACTTATTATTTGTAACACTAGTAATTTTAATACTTGTAAAATAATACATGCTTATTTGTCCCAAAACCTAAAGAACTTTGATAAAAACCATATTGCAGCAATTGTAATTACAGCTACAATCCCTTGAGCAAGAGCCCTAGCTGGCAATAGCACAAAAAAGCTTTTTCCTAATAATTGAGTAAGCCAATAGGTATTCAAGCCAAGAGAAATAATTAAAAACACAAGAATATTAGACAAGCAAATATTAAAAAAGGAATACTTGTGTTTATGGTTTAATGCTACTACTACCCCTGGAATAAACCCAGTTAAAGCAGCACTTAAGGTAAAGCCTGGATGAAAACCACCTTGTGATAAAATTAATACTCCTAATAGGTCACTAACTATACCAGTTAAAACACCTGCCATTGGACCCAATAGGATTCCTGAAAGTATTATTGGAAGATTACCAAATCCTAAACGGATACTACCACCAGCAAGCATTATGGAGCCGTAACGGGTTAAAACAATTGTAAGGGCCGATAGAAATGATGCCATTACGAGGGTTTTAGTAGATAACCTACTACTAGATTGCAGTGAGCCAGTAATAGTTTTTTGAGAGACTCCCATTCTTACACCTCCCTTCTCTTAAGCTAGGCAAGTACCTCACATTAAGAGAATTTTGGTTTATCTCTCAAATGTGCAGCGGACGCAACATTATATCGCGAATAGATAATTCTTCGTTTAAGAGCAACTTCCCATCTCCTAACACTTAACGCATAATGTCTACTCTGCCTTCAACACCTATAATACTATTAAAACAATTCCATGTAAACTGTGTAGTTTCTACAAAAAAATATAAATATTTTCATTATTTTCAGCAGAATTAATAAAACTCCCCCTTCTAAAGGGTGAGATAATATCTAAAATACATGGAGATAAATAGAACTATAGTTCAGTCATAGCAAAAACCCAACTGAAATAAGTCTTCTCTATTGTCTTGGAACTATAGTGATTAATGGGTATTAATACTAGCTGTACCCTTTTATAGCTAGTCCCCTATGAAAACAAAAAAGCAGACTGATTTAAAACTTCAACTAGTAATGTTACTCCCTAACTGCAATATCCTTTTAACGATATTGTCAATTTAGTTTCACATGTAAGAGGTTTTTTAGCAGTCTACTCAATATAGCCATTATAACATCGTTTTAGTAATTATAAAACCCTCTATTTATAATTATTTAGAGAATGGCTAGTTAACTTTGCATTTTCACTGTTTGTTCTCTTTTTCTGTATATTGCTTTTTCTTAATAATGCTTTCTCTTATTTCTTCATCCTGATGTATTTCCGATGAAATCTCCCAATGAATTACATAGGTTAGAATAACCCTTAATATTATTATTGCAGCTAAAACCTTTATTTCGTCCATAGTTCTTACTAATATTGTACGTAGCACCTCTCCACCCAGCTTAAACTCTAAACCTAATGCTAAGCCCTTAGCTATCTCTATCTTAATGCAGGTATCGTTAAATTTTAGCCGTTCCCTTATATAGTTGATGAAGCCTCTAATGGCGGAGTAGGCAATTATAAAAATACCGATCGCTTCAAGTATAAATATAGTGTAAATAACTAGTACCTCCATATAGGCTTCTAAAACATGATGTGAAGTATGCATTAGTCTCCTCCTTGCTGCTGTTTGTCTCAACGGCACTACTAATATTTTCGCTTCTTTTGGGGGAGATAAGTGCCACCAAGCTTCAAATAAGTAGAACTAATAATTTCTTTATATTAGTATAACCAACCGTCTGTTATTTAAATATCCGTATAAAGCCTAATATCAATAATATACAACCAGGTATAAAGGAGGTTTTTTGTCTAAAGCTGTTAGATACAAGCTTACTACCTAAATACATTCCCAAGGTTAAAAATAATAAGTTCATAACTACCACTAAAATAAGCGTCAATAAGATAACTGGAATAGAGGAAATTGATACTGCAACACCTACAGCAAGGGAATCTACAGCTAATGCAATGCCTAGAATAACTGCTTCCTTTGTGTCTATAACCCCAGAAACATCACAGTCAATTTTTGTTGGGTCCCTTAGAACGTTAATTGCTATTCCAAGAGATTTTATACTTATAATTATTATTGAAGTAGGCTTATCTACTTTGCATGGTGGATATTTATAGTTTAGCCAGCCCTGTATAAGATACCATATACCTATTCCTATAATGATAAAGGCTCCAAATAAATCAGCTATAGTGGTATGAAATAATTTAGTTAATAGGTTACCAGTAAACAAACCTACACTAAGCAGTGAAACCGAAATTAAATCTAAAATAGCTAGGGAGCGGAGGGGAACCTTTATGTTTTTGGCACCATACGCAAAACCAACGCTTAAGCTATCAATACTTATTGCAATAGCTATCAAAATAGCCTGTAGCATTTTAATCCTCCTTTATTAGCTGATATAATTACTATATGCAAATAAAATACGAAGTTTACAAAAGTATCGAAGAATATTTACAAAGTCTGCTTTATAGTATTATAATTAACTGAAGATTAAAAAAGGAGAACTATACAATGAAAATCAAAACAATATCTGCAACAATTGCAATACTAGCTACTGTTTTATTTTGGGGAATATCAGCCTCAAGTAATAAAATTGTTTTGAGAGAGGTACCCCCAGCAACACTGGCTCTACTTAGATTTTTAATTGCATCATTTTTTCTGGCTATTATTAATAAAAAAATGAAGCATAATATAACCTTTAACCCACAAGATAAAAAAAGATTGGTTTTATGTGGTGTTATAGGAGTTTCTGTTTATTTTATATTTGAAAACTATGGATTAAGATTCATTAGTGCTTCAAATGCAACTATTCTACTTGCTTCAATACCTTTGTTTACAGTTGCAATAGAAGCAATAGTCTACAAAAAACCTATTGGACTTAAAAAAATGATGGGAGTCTTTCTATCCCTCATAGGGGTGGTATTGGTAATAGGCAACTCTATATCTATTAACACTAACCTGCAGGAAATCGTGGGTAGCTTTTTAATTATCGGAGCAGCGTTAAGCTGGGCAGTATACTCCATACTAAATAAGCCACTGGAAGGTAAGTATCCTACTATAATCTTAACACTAAAGCAAGGTATTTATGGAGCAATGTTTTTAGTGCCTTTTGCTATTGTGGAATATAGGGAGTGGCAGGCTATATCCTTGATATCCTGGATTAACATTTTATATCTAGCATTATTTTGCTCAGCAATTTGCTATTTTCTATACTTATATGCCCTTAAGCATTTAGGAGCCTCTCAGACAAATGTATATATTAACCTAATGCCATTCATTGGTGTTATAGCTGCATATCTATTGTTAGGTGAAAGGCTTTATTTTCTACAGCTTTTAGGAGGATTAATTATATTATCAGGTATCCTAATTGTTAATAAAAGTGAAGCAAAAGAACCTATGGCTGTAAAAGTGGAAATGGTCAAGGATGTAAAATAGAGCAAGTAACACCAACCTTTATCCCCCTAAAGAAGCGGGGGTGTTAGTAACGCCGATGAGATAAATAATAACTTTACTATAATTGAAAATTGAATTTTGTGATTATTATATAAAATGATATAATTATATGGATAAAGAAATTTTTATAGGGGCGGGTGAAGGACTTGGGAAAGATTGAAGGAGTTCATGAGATAGGAAGAGAAATACATAAGCTCAAGGTTAATCTTGGACAGCTTAAATGGACACTATATACAACAGGCTATGATTTTGGAGTTGAAGAAGCCTATTCAAAGCTTGTTCAGGTGTTGAAAAACAAAGCCTATTATGAGAAAATACTTAAGCTTAAAGAAAAGGAGCTTTCCTTTGTGGAAAGTAGGAATGTAGAAATCCTTTACAATATGCTTAAACCATATCATCTTTCAGAGGACTTAGTTAAGCTTGACATGGAGATAAAGCAAAAAGTAAATGAGCTATCTAAAATTCTAAATACCTTTAGAAATACCTACGATGGTAAAACTATATCTTCAGTAGAGCTTAATCAAATTATAAGTACAGATAACAATAGAGAAAACAGAAAAAAAGCGTTTTTTGCAAGAAGTCAAATTAATAAGCCTATGGTAGATGCAGGATTTATTGATTTAATAAGGCTTAGAAAAGAATATGCTAGACTGTATGGTGCTAAGAATTTTATCGCCTATAGATTACAAGAAGATGAGTTAAACATAAATACCTTTGATGATTGGATTATGCAGCTAAATGAAATTTTACCCAAAATGAATGAGGTTAGGGGTAAATACGCTAAAGAAATGTTAAAGGATGAAAGGATAATGCCATGGGATGAGCAATTTATAGACTCGACCATTGCACCTGCTTTAAATCATACTGTTGATATGTCACATTACTATTGTAATATAAAAGATTTATTTGATATGTTTGGGATAGATATATCACAGTTTAATATAACCTATGACATCTTCCCTAGAGCTAACAAATCTCAATGGGGATACAATTTTCCAATAGAAACAGCTAAGGATTCAAGAATACTTGCTAATGTTAAAAATAAATACTATGAGTATGGGGTTCTACTTCACGAAACGGGGCATGGTATCCACTCCTTCCTGTTGGATTCTGAAGAAATCATACTTAATGAAGGTGTAAGTGGAATTATAAGTGAAGGTATAGCTAATCTATTTCAAAGCTTTTTGTATAAGCCAGCCTTCTATAGTAAATTCTTTACAGATGTAGATAAGGTGGAAAAGGAATTTTTATCATTGAGAGACTTTAGGAGACTTAACTCATTAAGAGCAATTAATAGAATATTCTTTGATCACAACCTCTACAAAAATAATATTACTTGTTTAGATGATATTTACGATGTTTACTGGAAAACTTTAAAGGAAGTATTGAATGAAGAACCCTTTGGCGATGAACCACCATGGGCATATATGATACATTTCACTACCCATCCAATATATTTACATAACTACTTCATGGGGGATGTTACCTGTGAAATGCTTTTAAAGGTTTTTAAAGAAAAAAGCAATGCAGATGTTATGGAGAAACCAAAGGATTTCGGAGAATTCCTTATAAAGGAAGTTATAAAGCCATCAGGCCTATATAAGTACAATGACCTTTTTAAGAGAATTAGCGGCAAGGACTTTTCGTTAAAATATATGGTATAATACACATAAGTCAAGGGCTACGCCTTTGGCTTTTTGTTTTCGTGTTTTTTAGATGGATTATAAATTTTAAAATACATATAATATATCAAAACAAGCTACATCAGTATACAAAGCAGTGAACTACTGAATAGAAAAATTTGCAAATGTGTGACTTAGAGGAAAAAACCATTGTATAAAGTAGCTTTATTAGATATAATAGGTCTCGACAAGAAGCTATAATATGACATTTTATTAGTTAAGGGGGAGCTATAATGCAAGAATCTATAGGAGTTAAACTTAAATCTAAGGAGGGTGAAGAAGACGTAGCTAACATAATAGAAGTAAAAGAAGAAACAAAATACAAAATAATGTTTACCTTTGGGGTATTTGTCCTTTTATCATCTTTGCTTTTTAATAGTCCCAGCGAAATATATAGTGGTTTATTAAATATTTTACTGGACCCTAGCATTCTAGTTTCAGACTACATGGCAATAGGTAATATAGGGGCCGCATTGTTTAATAGTGGTGCATTAATAATTATAGCTATTGTAATAGCTAAAATTAATAGGGTGGATATGAATGGAACCACTTTAGCTGTTGTATTTACAGTAGGTGGATTCGCTCTTTTTGGTAAGAACTTATATAATGTATGGTCTATAATTATGGGTGTGTATTTATATAGTAGTTATAAAAAAGAAAAATTTAGTAAGGTTATACTCATAGCATTGTTTGGAACTGCTCTAGCACCTTTAGTTAGTCAAATCAGCTTTGGTATAGGCTTTCCAATTGTACAAGCCATAATATTAGGCAATATTTTTGGACTAATAGCTGGATTTGTACTTCCACCATTAGCACAACACTTTATTAAGTTTCACCAAGGCTTTAATATTTACAACATGGGATTTACAGCAGGTATGGTGGGAACATTTTTAATGGCAATATTAAGGGCCTTTAATATCGAAAACGAAAAAAGATTAATAATTGCAGAAGGATATAATCAAGTATTAAGCATATATTTAGCTGTAATATTTGCTTCTATTATAATATTAGGCTTTGTTTTGAATAAAAAATCCTTTAATGGATACAAAGGTTTATTAAAACGTACTGGAAGATTAGTTCAAGACTTTGTTCTATTAGATGGTTTTGGATTAACCTTAATTAATATGGGTTTACTAGGCGTAATAACCACTGGTTATATTCTATTAGTTAGAGGTCAGTTAAATGGACCTATAATTGGTGGTATTTTTACTGTAGTAGGGTTTGGAGCATTTGGTAAACACATAAAAAATGTTTTTCCTGTTATAGTTGGAGTATTTCTATCAAGCTTGATAATGACTTGGGATGTAAATACAACGGGTCCATTATTAGCAGTATTGTTTGGAACTACACTAGCACCTATTGCAGGTGAGTTTGGTTGGAAAGCTGGTATAATCGCTGGGTTTTTGCATATGGCAATGGTAATGAATATTGGTTATCTTCATGGAGGAGTAAACCTTTATAACAATGGTTTTTCTGGTGGATTGGTTGCCGCAGCCCTAGTTCCTATACTTGAATCTCTAAAAAGGAGAGAATAGCTTGAGTGAACATCAGTCAAGAATATATAAAATAATAAATGAAATAACTAATTACATGCTAAAGGCAGGCTCGAAAAATTGCAGTATAAGCATAGAAAAAGTTGATAAATCAGTATATATTACTTTGGTAGGTAGAAGCGTAGTATTGTCATCCAATGAAATACAAGAATTAGAAGACGCATTATCTATTCAAAGACAACAGCCAGTGGAGGAGTACCTATGGGAACTGGCAGGAGAAAACGAAAACTATGATGAACTAAACCTTGTTGGAATGATGATTGATGAATCAAAAATTAAATATGATGATGGTTGTCTAACTATAACTGTAATTAGGAGAGAAGACGGTGAAGTATAAGTGGCACCGTCTTTTATATGTGGGCTCTGTTTATAAAACTATCAACTACTTATTGTATTATCCATTCATATCTACATTTTTGTGTTTCATTTGTTGAGTAAGCGTCCGATGTTTCTGGTATATCTACAATTTCAATAAATGTTGCTCCAATAGTTTCACATATTTTTCTTGATGCATAATTATCTGGATTACATGTGATAATCACTTTTTTCATTGAATGGTCTTTGATTATTTCTCTAATAATATTACAAGCCTTTGCAGCAAATTTACTTCCTCGATACTGTTCATCTATACCATACCCAATGTGCCCTATATAGTTTATTACTTTTTCTGAATCTCCTAATCTTAAATTAATATATCCAATAACAGTGTCTGTACCTTGTAGTAATATCTGAAATTTATACTCTGGTGACCACCCTTTTAAAATATCCCCACTACTTTTCTTGTGTAGAACAATGTCAATCTCTTCACCACTTAGAACCTCATAATTTCTCAATTCCATTTTATATCCTCCAATATAAAAAAATTAGTAAATGTTATTAAATTATAGCAAGTAATTATCTGTATATCAAATTTCCAACATCATTCTTAAACATAGCCTTTATTTAATTAGTAAGAAAGATAATATATATAGTAGATAAAAAAAGTGGTGAATAATTTATTACTATTTGGAATAAACTACAAGTTGAATTGTGTTATTAAAAGTGTTATATTAGTAAAGTCGCTCAAACAAGAACAAATAAAACTATTAAATAATTATTGACGCGCATTTTAAAATATGATATATTGTTAAAGTTGCTTTGTTAGCAAAATGATTTAAAGATTAAAAAAGCAATTAAAAAAAATATTGACAGCAAGTTAAAAACATGATATATTATTTAAGTCGCC
>NZ_WBZC01000033.1 GCF_009017275.1 Alkaliphilus pronyensis
GAGGGTAAGAATGCAGAACTTATAAGATTTCATGGGTTATGTCGAGCAAGAGGATATGGCTTATTAAGTGTATCCAAACAATCGAAATTGGCTGCAATAGCAGTAAATATAAAGAGGATATCAGCATTAGCATCCTCTTTTTTATCTATATTTAAAGCCAAAATTAAAGTTATTAGATTAAACTTCAATTTAGAGACTAATTATTAATGCTTTAAGGAAAAAAGACCAGTTTTTCACTGGTCTCGAACCGTCCCTTTGGTTTATGAAGTTCGTGGCATCAAAGGTTACATCTGGTTTATCATGGATGCTATTTCTCGTTCTATTATAGGTTATAGAGTATCTGATAACCGTGGTGTTGGTCCTTGTATTATGGCTATGCGTATGGCTTTTCGCCATATCAAGAATCTTCCTGATAAGTTAAATTCATTGCTGATGGCTACAGTGCATATCCTCTAGCTGCTCAACAGTTTGCTCTTAAAGAGGACTATCCTCTTTACTTTGACATTACTAAGGTTATTGGTCTTACTAATGATGATGCTGTTTCTAAAGAATTTCGTCCCTTTAAGCAAATGGTTGAAAGATTGAATCGTACATTTAAAGCTACCTATCGTTGTTCTTGTGGCTATGATAATTTTGAAGGTGCTAACTACGCTGTTTCTTTATGGGTGGCTTATTACAACTTTCTTCGTCCTCATCAATCTAAAAGTTATCGTGTTCTTAATCATGTTGAGATGTTGAGTAATGCTGATAATATGCCTGGCAAATGGCAGTTACTTCTTTTTCTTGGCCAACAAACTATTCTAAATATGCAGAAGAACCAGCCTGCTTAGTTCTATCTGCTTTTAGATTTTGAGCCAGAGGTATTTACTACAGCCATCCAAAAGCCTTCTTTTGGACTTGCCCTTGATGGCATGTAAAAACAATGCTACAATGCTGTGGTTGAGACGGTGAAAACTATCTGCCTTTGAGTTTTTTCGCCGTCGGTATTTATTACAGAGCATTGTTTTTCCATGCTGTCAAGGGTGGCGGTAGTTCTATAACCGACTTAATAATTAATATTCTTTTTACTTATTAAGACTCATCCAGGGTCTTTTTTCTTTTCTCTGTTTTTTTCATAGGTTACTTTACACTACCATAGAGTTTGTTATACAAGGCGTGAAATTTCCTCACCTTATTTCTCTTGGCTGATTGGTATAGCTTTCTCTGAAGTTGTCGAACTTTTCCTTTTGGTGTTGTTAGCTTTTCAGCATTCACTCACTCTTACCTCCTTCGAAAGCTTGAACTAAGTAGGGACCCTTCCCTAGATACAGTTTTGTTGTCTGTATCATCTCAGGTACTATGCTCCCCTCCGACTGCCTTCTCACAAGATTTCCTTTCGCTTTCACTTATAGATTTCTTCTTTACCTTTCGGTGTGAGTTAGGCTCTCTCCAGTTCCGAGCACTTACTTTCCATACATACCACTTCCCATACACCGGAAACTTCTTCATCAAAGGCTCCAAGTTCTACTTTGATTTCCATGGACTTCGCCCAATAGGAAGGGGCTCGTCAGTTTCTTTGTCTCCTCTCAGAGTTTTCTAACAGTGCTGTAGAATTCACTTTATGTTGCGGTCTGCATGGTCGATAGAGCCACTATGTGCCCATTTTCATGACGCTTCATACAACAGTTCTCACCATTGTATAGTCATATATCTACTGCGCTCATTGGCAATTACGCAGGTCGGACTTTCACCGACAAGTAAATGCCCAGCTTCGCTGGACACGCTCCTATTAAATAAAAAAACCCGAGGATAAACTCCCTCGGGTGCATTATTGCTTCAATCATTATGCTACTTGTGGGTGTTACAACCACAAGTATTTTTACTTGTTCCACCTGCTGGACAACCAATACACTTGGTCCCTTTTTTCTTTTCAATAACAATCTTAGTAATAGAAGCACTTACTATTGCTAGGATAACTAGAATAACAATTATATCTGACATAATTCCCTTGTATGATATAGTCATAGACTAAAATCATACTCTCCTTCCTAATTTATTTTATTATCCGCTATAATTAAACTAGACACTGTGGACTTTTTATATTTCCTTATAGCTTGACTATTCGAAGGAGTGTATTGCCACTGTCTTATTTAAATCATTTATAGTTGGATAAGTTTTAAACTTTTATCTCCCGCAAGGCTATGAGAATAAGACTAGGTGGATCAAAACAGTTGTCAAATTATTATTAAGGACGTGGTTATATGATTTACGTTGGCATTGATATTGCCAAACAAAAGCACTTTGCCGCTGCTATGACCGCTGATGGTGAAGTCTTTATTCAACCTTTTGGGTTTTCTAATGATTCGGAAGGCTTCTCCCTGTTAGCGTCTAAACTCAAGGCACTTGATAAAGAAGATCTTCTTATTGGTCTTGAGTCAACTTCACATTATGGTGAAAACCTTATTTGTTATCTTTACAATATGGGCTACAGTATTGCTGTTATCAACCCGATTCAAACTTCTACTCTAAGAAAGTCTAACATCCGTAAGACTAAAACTGATAAGGTTGATACCATCTTAATCATTAAATCAATGATATTAAACAACCATTGGATTTTCAGCCAAGCTGACATTGATTCAATCCGTCTTAAAAGCCTTTGTCGCTTCTGAGAAAAAACTAAAAAGGCTAAAGCTAGATTGAAAATTCAACTTGTATCGTATGTTGATATTACTTTCCCTGAGCTACAGTACTTTTTTAAGTCAGGTATTCACATTAACACTTCATACGAGCTACTTAAAAAACATTCAAACCCAAATGATATAGCTGCCTTACACCTTACTTATTTAGGTAATCTTCTTAAAAAGGCTTCCCACGGCCGCTTTGGTAAAGAAGAAGCTATTGCTTTAAAAGGTCTGGCTAAATCATCTGTAGGCACGGGTGATGCCTATTTATCTATTCAAATAACTCAAACTATATCTCAAATTGAGTTATTAGAAAAGCAAATTGTTGAACTGGATGAATCCATTAAATCTATTATGATTGAAATGGATTCTATAATCTTGACTATTCCTGGTATAGGATTTCTTAACGGTGCTATGATCCTTGGTGAAATTGGAGATATCACTAGGTTTTCCAATCCTTCAAAGCTTTTAGCATATGCTGGTTTGGACCCTACTGTTAACCAATCTGGTAAATTTAATGCTAAGAACACCAGAATGTCAAAGCGTGGTTCAAAGTTGCTGCGTTATGCCTTAATAAATGCCGCTTGGAATGTTTCGTTAAACAACAAGACATTCAATGACTACTTTGTGCTTAAAAAGTCTCAAGGTAACAACCATTATGCAGCTCTTGGTCATGTTGCTCATAAATTAGTACGTGTTATCTTCAAAATTCTTAAAGATAATGTTGCTTTCAATTTAGACTAAACTCAGACTTGTTTAAAAGTCTATGTCCAATAGGCTTATTTAAGTGCGCTCTTTTTTAGCATAATTATTT
The DNA here is from genome assembly GCF_009017275.1 of Alkaliphilus pronyensis. Lineage (GTDB taxonomy): Bacteria > Bacillota > Clostridia > Peptostreptococcales > Natronincolaceae > Alkaliphilus_C > Alkaliphilus_C pronyensis. Next base: position 3,475 of record NZ_WBZC01000033.1, read on the forward strand.
ATTAATATATTTTTCAACATTTTCGATTGACATTTCATAGTTGGTCTCCTTAAGAACTTAAGGCTACTTTTCTCTTGGCTACTTCATCACCTTTTCTCACAAGATATACAACATAGCCAATCATCAATGCCACTGCCACTAAACCTGGTATGAAACCACTGCCTAAAGCCCCAGTTGTTATCATAGTACCTATTTGATAAGTCATAAAGGCCACAACATAACCCATACCAAATTGGAAGGCAATACCACCCCATAGCCACTTCTTATTCTCCATCTCAGAGTTCATAGCACCAATAGCTGCAAAACAAGGGGGTGTAAATAAATTAAACATTAAGTAGGCTAATGCTGCCACCGATGTTAAGCCCATTATTTGAGCAACGTCTGCACTACCTGAAACAAGAGCTAATTCCTCTGTATCAATGAAGTTTGTTATACCGTATACTACAGCTAATGTTCCAACAACATTCTCTTTTGCTATAAAGCCTGTAATTGCTGCTGCTGCCAACTGCCATGCACCAAAGCCTAAGGGCACTAGTATAATGGCGAAGGGTGATGCCATACTGGCTAAAATACTTGTGTTTTCTGCACCTTCAGCAACCGCTTGGAATTGCCAGTTGAAGGTTTGCATGATGTGTACAGCTGCGTTACAAAGTAATATAATAGTCCCCGCTTTAATTATAAATGCTTTACCTCTTGAAAGCATAGAAACTGCAGCTCTCTTAATACTTGGAAATCTATACTCTGGTAGTTCCATAATAAAGAAAGACCTTGCATTTTTTTCGCCAGTAATTCTTACTACCAATAGCGCTCCTAAAATGATGATTGCAATCCCTACAAAGTACATGGTGACTCCCATCCATGCTGCATCATTAAAGAAGACACCCGCAAATAATGCGATAACTGGAAGTTTGGCTCCACAAGGCATGAAGGGTGTTAACATTGCGGTGGTTCTTCTTTGTCTTTCATTCTTAATGGTCCTTGTCGACATAACACCAGGTATAGAGCAACCTATACCAACAATCATTGGGATAATTGATTTTCCTGATAACCCAACCTTCTTGAAGAATCGATCCATAACAACAGCTACACGAGCCATATAACCACAGTCTTCCAGTAATGCTAATAAGAAGAATAATACCATAATCAGTGGTAAGAAACCTACAACAGCTCCAACTCCACCAATAATACCATCTAATAAAATTGAAGAAAGTACAGGTGATACACCATCACCAAGAGATCCTTCTACCCAAGCATAGAATGAATCAATCCAGCCAACAAATGTATCTGCTAGAAGGGGCCCTAAATGGGCTTGGGATATGGAGAAAACCGCCCACATAACCAATGCAAAAATAGGAATTCCAAGCCATTTATGGGCTAAAACTCTATCAACGGCATCCTGTTTAGTTTGTTTGCTACTAATTACTTTTCTTTCCTCTACCTTTGATACAATTTCCTTGACAAACTCATATCGTTTTTTGTCTGAAGCTTCTACTGATTTTTGATCTGCCATATTTACACCTTTAATATCAAAGGGTGCAGTTTGGGTTTTACCAGTTACCTCTACTACTGTAGAAATTAGATCCTCTAAACCATTATTATTTCCCTTTGTTGATACAGTTTCCACAACAGGGCAACCTAATAATTTAGATAAGCTATCCACATCTATATTGGTAGCTTTCTTCTTGGACAAGTCAATCTTGTTTAAAGCAACCACTACTGGGATCTCTAATTCAAGAAGTTGGGTTGTAAAGAATAAGCTCCTGCTCAGGTTGGTTGAATCAACGATATTAATAATTACATCTGGATTTTCATTTCTAACAAAACCGCTTGTAATGCTTTCCTCAGAAGTAAAGGGAGACATTGAATAGGCACCTGGAAGGTCTACAGCTGTTACTTGGACATTTGTTTTATTAAGCCCTTTCTTTATATCTCCTTCCTTCTTCTCAATGGTTACGCCTGCCCAGTTACCTACCTGTTCAATTCTACCGGTAATTGCATTAAACAAAGTAGTTTTTCCGCTATTGGGATTCCCCGTTAGGGCTACTTTTATCTGTTCTTTCATACTCATGAATATTAACCTCCTAAATTCTTGTGGGATTGTTAGCTTTGGCTAACTTTTTTGAGATAAAAACATTATGTAATTCTTAAGTTATATAAAAATGTTAACCTCAGTTAACTTTGTTGCCAAAATAAAAGCTATACAATAATAGCTTCAGCCAAATCTTTATCTATACTATATCTTGCATCCTTAACTGAAATAACATAGTTCTCGGCTAGTATAGAGATTACAGTTACTAGTTCTCCTTCATAACAGCCTAAGGTAAATAAAAAGCTCTTAAGTTCTTCGTCATTTGTCTTTATTTCCTTTATAACATATTCCGTATTAATCCTTCCTTGTGCTAGATTCATTGCCGGACCACCCAATCCTTTTGTTTTGCTAAGAATTCTAGATATACCTTTATTACTTATAATACTCTCCATATATATACCTCCAAACTTTTATCTATTAACTTTAATTTTCTTTTTGTGTAAGTATACTTCAATAGCTTCCAGCATTCTATCACTTAGAACATGCTCCATTTTACATGCATTTTCATCGGCTTCATTTACTGTTAATCCAAGGGAATCCTCAAGAAATAGTGATATTAATTTATGATTGGTATATATTTGTCGGGATATCTCCTTACCCTTAGTTGTTAAAGTGATAGTGCCATAGGCTTCTTTATTCACCAATCCCTTTTCTTTTAGATAATTCATCGCCCTTGATACACTTGGCTTTGATACTCCCAAGCGTTTTGCTATTTCAACACCGTGGGCATGGCCATGGCCATGGCTTTTCTCTAATATATGAATGGTCTCTAAATACATTTCCATCGATTCACTATTACTCATTATATCACTCCGTTTAACTTTCGCTTTACCTTTGCGAAAACTTTGTTAAACAATTACTGATTTAATTTAACATTTGACAATGATTCTCATTGCCTTCTTTATTATATCATCTATATTTTGCCTAGACAATGGTTTTTTTTATTAATTTATTACTATCTTTGAATGAAAAACTAAATTCCACTCTGATAAGAGTATGATATGGAAATTACATTTTCAAAATTAATAGTAGAGGTTAGTATTTTCAATAATCCAATACAATATAAATACAGAATTCTTTTGCTCTAACTTACCATGGGGACGGTTCTTGTGGTTGTAAAGCCGAATAAAATATGACACTAAGGTATAGAGTGATAAAATGCCAAGAACAAGTCGGGAAAAAAGCAAAAAAGGAATTTATCATATCATATTAAGAGGAATTAATAAGTAAATCATATTTGAGGACGAAGAAGACCATCACAAATTTTTACAAACCATTTTGGAATGTAAAGAGAAAAGTGAGTACCAGATTTATACATACTGCTTAATGGGAAACCATATCCATATTTTAATCAAAGAAGGAAAAGAAGACTTAGGAATGGCCATGAGGCGGATAGGCGCCAGCTATGTTTATTGGTATAATTGGAGGCATGATTGGGTAGGTCACTTATTTCAAGACCGATGTAAAAGCGAAGTAGTAGAGGATGATACATACCTGCTAACGGTATTAAGGTATATACATCAAAATCCACTGAAGGCTAAAATGGTAGAAGACATAAAAAAATATACATGGAGTAGCTATTTGGAGTATACAGAGAAAAATAAAATCGTAGATAGTGATTTTATATTAAATATACTTCATAGTGATAGAAAAAAAGCCATCACAGAATTTATAGAATTTCATGAGCAAGAAGGTGATGGAAATTGTCTGGACATTTCAGAACAAAAGAGAATCAAAGATGAAGAAGCAATAGGGATTATCAAGGATGTCTGTCAGATCAATCATTGTACAGATCTTCAGAGGCTAAAAAAAGATTGCAGAGATAGATATTTAAACATGATCAAGGAACAAGGTTTGTCAACCAGACAAATAGCTAGACTTACAGGAATTAGTCGAAGCATAATTTTAAAAGTATAAGAAAACGGATGAAAATCAAACCACAAGAACCGTCCCTTTGGTTTCCTTTGGTTTTGGTTTATGGTTTAAGAAGCAATATCTAAATAAATGAGAATGGCTGAAATTGTATAAAATCTTTGGGCTAACGCTCTTGTATTTTTGCACAACTCAAGTAAATTAGTTATAATCGAGTTGAATGAAAGAATACTTATTGAATAGGAGCTAAAAAACATGATATTGAGAAAATCTGAAAAAAAGGATTTGGAAAGAATACTAGAACTCAATGAAGAATCTGTACACTTTTTATCGCCGATGACTATGGAAAAACTTGAGCATTTAAGTGGTCAATCTGAGATGATCAGCGTAATTGAAGTTGATGGAATTGTGGAAGCTTTTTCTTTGACAATCAGAGAAGGCAAGGACTATGATAGCGTAAATTACATGTGGTTTTCAGAGCAGTACAATCATTTCCTATATATAGACCGAGTTGTTGTTTCAGTAAAGATGCATGGTAAGGGACTTGGACGAATGCTGTATCAAGCCTTGTTTGAACATGCTAAGCAAATTGAAGTCCCATATATCACTGCTGAAATAGATATTAATCCACCAAATCCTGGTTCACTCATGTTTCATAAAAAATTTGGGTTTAAAGAAGTTGGAAAGCAGTCTATCTTGGACGGGAAAAAGGTTGTATCTCTTCAGGTGGTTGAGATTTAGAGAAACCAAGGAGATAGTTAAAGATAAGGTAAAGACAAGGGGACGCTTCATTTGTCTTATTGTTAGCATTGTGAAGCATCTATCGTGAATGATAGGTGTTTTTTTGTGGGTTAAATAACTCTTAAACAAAATGTTTGGAAGCATTAGCATACTAAAATTAAACAAATAATTTAAAAAGTATGATAAAATGGTATATAGTAATTACCAATAAAAGGAACGAGAGATTATGGATACAGATATTTAGGTAGGGGTAATCAATAAAGACAAGCTTTATGTTAGGTTTGAGTATGATAATTAAAAAAGTCTAATATTAAAAATTATATGCTTTTTCTTTTAGAAGAGCAGGATAGTTCTCACTTTTATGCTAATAAAGCTTTAGTGCAATTAATACTATTTTAAAGAGGTATTGAATAGAAGTGATATGACATGTAATTTACCAAGGCCTAAAAGGTAAATAGAATACTAGAGATATTAAATAAGGATGAGTTAGGTAGGATATTAAGCAATGTAGAAAATATTAAACATAAAGCTATCCTTTACTTAGTATATTCATCAGGGCTAAGAGTAGAGTCGGTAGTCATTCTTAAGACTTGTGACATCAATGAAGATAAGAAGATTATACATGTAGTACAAGGGAAAGGAAGAAAAGACAGATATACACTATTATCACAAGTAGCCTTAGATATAGTAAATATATATAAACAAATTTATGAACCTGAAGATTGGTTGTTTCTAGGAGGAAAAAAGGAAATCTCCTTGCGGAAAGATCAGTACAAAAAGTATTTAAGAGAGGATGTGATAAAACGAAGATAAAGAAATATGTATCAGTTCATACAGTAAGGCATTCTTCTGCTACTCATTTACTAGAAAGTGGAAATGATATAGATGGATGTTCCCGAAGCTTAATTCGGAAAAGATGTTAAAAATGACGGTATTCCCGACATAAGAGTAGGAAAAAAAACCAGTTAGATGGAATAGTCACTATAGTAGGATACCTATTGGATCTTTATAGATAATACATAGGTGATTGTCTATATAGTAGAGCAGAAGAGAAATAAGAACAATGAGGAGGAGTTACATGTGTAAAAAAATATCAATAATTGAAGAAAATGATTTAAGAGAGTGTGCAAAGATATATGTAGATATATTTAATGCAGAACCATGGAATGATAAATGGACAGAAGGGACTGCATTCAATAGGTTACGTGATATTTATTGTTCACCAAATTTTATGGGAGTAAAATATACTATGGAAGGTGGAATCAAAGGGGCAGTTTTTGGAAATTGTGAACAATGGTATGAGGGAATGCATTTTAATGTTAAAGAAATGTTTGTTACTACTGATTTACAGGGGAAAGGAATTGGTACTCAACTACTCAAAAATATTGAGGAAGCAGTAAAAGATGTGGATGTTAGAGCTATAATACTTTTTACAGAAAAAGACTGTAAAACAGATGATTTTTATAGAAAGAATGGGTTTGGTGAGCTGGACTTTATGGCAATGCTTGAAAAGAGCATATGAGAGTTTAAATCTTAATCTTATTCATGTCTGGGTATTTCTTATGGTAAACTTTAAGGATACATGATATCTTTTATGCAGTATTTAAATATGATGTATTTTAGAAATACTAAATTTATAGAATAAGTAGTTTATACTAATGAAGTTAAACATAAAGAGAGGATAAACAGATAGAATGAAGATTATTGAGTTCGATTTAGTAACTAATAAAATGATAAAGATGATGGTTCAAGATTTGGAATCCTTGTATAGTAAATTGCATATAAATGAAAACCTAGAGAAAACAGAAAGTTTACTAGGAAGCAAAATAGAAAAATGGATGAAAAACAAAGTTATTAGTGGTGCAATTTGTATGAAGGATGAAAAAATGGTAGGATTTTTATTTGCTGAACTAAAGAACGATGAGGAGAAAAAGCAAGCTTGGGTTCCGAGTTTTGGAATAGCAACTTTTGGTGCAGACAATGATAAAATTCTATATGAGTTATATAAGCATTGTTCTAGTCAATGGGTTGAACTAGGATACTTTGAGCATGTAATAGAAACATTAAACATAGACAATCAAGTGTTGAGTTTGCAAATGCTAGGATTTGCATACCAACAGGTACATGGGTTGTTAAAACTCTCTAACTATAAGGAGGGTAAAACTGATGCCAAAATATCAATAAGGTCTTTAAGGAAAAATGATTCTGATATTTTAAGAGATATGGCTGAAATTATATATAGATATCAAACTGCTTCACCTGTATATGCTCCAGTAAAAGCAGAGACTATAAATAATATTAGAAATGGTTTTGCTAGCCTAGTAAATGATGATGAAGTAATGTTTTATATATCTGAAACAGATAGGCCAGTTGCATATCAAGCTCTATGGGAAGTTGATTATGGATATCTAATACCAAAAAAATGTGTTGAGCTATCAATAGCAGGTACGTATGCAGATGTCTCACATAGAGGAGTTGGAACAAAATTGATGAATTATGTTGTAAAGGACTTAATGTTAAAAGGGTATAAATGGTTATCAGCGGATTGGAGAATTACCAATATAAGCGCTAGGCGTTTTTGGAATACAAAATGTGGATTTAATATAACTAAGTATAGAATGATAAGAACAATTGATTCTGATTTTTCTTGGGTGAAAGCTAATTAGAGTACATATGTCTATCTCTGGGGTCTGGTTGAGGAACGTCATAAACACTGGTTCGTTAAGCAACATTGAGCTCTATAATAAAAACTTTATTAGGCATTTGCAAAATGCAACAGTGATTTGGATGTAAATAATTACAAGTAATGTAAATTGAACATCGATAATTTAAAAAAGAATGTACATTAGTGATAAGAATTAAGAGGAAGAGTCCTGTAGATGATTTGTTGCAGCACAAAATAG
>NZ_WBZC01000034.1 GCF_009017275.1 Alkaliphilus pronyensis
ATTTGATAACGGTTAATTGGTTTGTTTAAGTCTTCTTCCCTATACTCTCCACCATCTATGTAGCCTAACTTTTCAGCTTCTCTAATATAGTTCATTCCCCAGTGTTCATCTTCTGCTATAGGCTCTTCACCATGTAATGTGGCAACTACTGTTTTAATAAATTCAGCCTGTGTCATGGTTCTATTGGGCTTAAAGGTTCCATTTGCATAACCCTCTATACCACCCATTTCAACAAGCTTTGCTACTGTTGGTGCAAACCAGTCGCCTTTACTTACATCACTAAATCGATTAACTGTTTCATTAATGCTTCCGTAGGTAATTGTTAAGGTTGATGCTAAAACCATAGTAATTAAAATAAATAGTATTGCTTTTCTCATTATTAAACTCCTCCTTTTAATTAACACTGACAATATCTAAACATCTTAGTTATATCTTGTATTTTCTATGTATACATTAAAGGGGATTTCTATGTATCTTAGGGCTTCATCTAAAAATGGTATTAGTATTATCTTTTGATGGGTATATCCCTTAATTTCTATTGAAGGCAATTGCACATTGTAAAAGCTTGCTCCACTGTTGGAATAGCTGCCTTCTTCTATGGTTAAACCTTCGATTATTAGTGGAGCCTGCAAAAGACTTCTGTCCTTAGGTTTTAAGTTGTTGTCAAGATTAAAATCGGTTGTGAGCAACTCATAAAGATGCTCCTCAGCCTTTATGGGATCTATAAGACTTATACCTTCTCTTCTATATTCATCATTTATAGATAACTCTAATGAGTCCTGTGCTATTATTTCTATTCTTGTTTGTAGTGTTGACTGAAAGGATTGTAATCTAAAGAATTCAACCGCAATTCCAATGATTGCAAAAAAAATAAAGAACTTAATAATTGATATTAAATTAGACTCTCCCCTAATACAGGTTAATTCTTTGAATGAAATATAAATACTTTTCATTTACCATCCTTCCCCATAGCCGGAGCCATAATATCCTTGATTTGTACCATGTACCCTTAGCTTTAGGGGTATGGAAACATTCCAATACCCACTAAAGCTAACATTGTACTCATATTCTACATGTAAAGATAGTCCATCACCTAGCTTGTTTGCATAATTATTAAAGCTTGGTATTGCTGTAGCTGTAATATCCCTAGGGTCTTTGTTTCTTTTCACTAGCTGCTCTTCAAGATAATCTCTGTTTATCATACCCTCTGATTGGGCCTTTCTCATGGTTTCATTTATAGCCATGTATACCATACCTACATCCACTAAAAAGATGGATAGTTGAAATATTAAGAGAGTTATTATTAGTAACTTAAACATATGGGCCATTAAGTCCAAATGTAGTTCCCCTCTATTATTTTTTATAATGCTTCTTATTAACTTCATAACAAGCTCCCTTATACTTTTTCTTATAACTCATGGGGTCTAAAATACCTTTGAGAATATGAATTTTGTCTTACTGATAAAACAAAATCAAATTCTAGGTAGCTTTTATCCATTTGCATAAACCTGAATTCCATATTATAATTCATTTCAATGCCAAGCCCTTCCCTTTTGTTTACCTTCATCATTTTTTGTGGAATATATATTGCTTGTAATCTACCTCTATCTATATTAAAGTCATCCAACAGCTCTTCATAGAGATTCAACACCTCTTGATTAAAGCCCCCCTGTTTTTTTGCTAAGGCTACTGTCGAAGAAGCAATATTGTTTAAGCTTCTATAGGTAGAGTAAACATTTGCTATAGAGGTAAGCACTGGGAGGAATAGTAAAAAGCATAGGATAATTACTAATCCTCCGAGGGTGCTTAAACCTTTTTCATTTAACAAAGACTTATTTTCTAGTTTTTTAAATTGTGACTTTTCTATTAGCATTTTATATTCCTACAGCATCTTTAAACAATTCAAATAAACCAGTTGCTATTGCTTGAACCTCTGTACTAAAGATGGCTAGTACAGCAATTGTTACTACTACAGCAATTCCTAAACCAAATATCTTGTTCATAAATATCCCTCCTTTAATAAAATTGTGATGCAAAATCAACAACAAAGGATAATGCTACAGCCACTGCATTCATTGCAAAAATAGAGTATAGGGCAATTGCATTGTTTCTTTCTAGCTTTTCTGGCCTAAGCATCATTTCTTCCTTTACATTATCTAAATTCATCCTTCTAATTCTTTCCTCTTGAATAGCATATAGGGTGTCAACATTTTCCTTTGATGTTTCTATTCCTGTAATAACAGCCATAATATAATTTTGTATTGCAATAATCCCTATAGTATTTGAAAATTCCTGCAATGCATCCTTCTCCATCATTCCTGCCTCAAGCTTTGCATGTAAAATTTTAAGATCATAATATAGTGGACCCTTACACACCTTAAGGTAATCCTCTATTGTATGAATAATGTTTTTGTGGGGGGAAAATCTTAGGGTTCTAGCAAACCTCGGAAACTCCTTAATAATGTTGGCATTAAGCTCCCTTAGCCTTCTCTCCAGCTCTGTATCAGGTTGAAAAAAAAGCAATAGAGCAAACATGATACACACCGCCATAATTACAATGCTTGCAAAGCTAAGGATAACCCCTATCATTAGCATTACAAAGGGATATATAATTTTTCTAGCCTGATGCTGCTCAGGAGTTATTGTTTCCCCAACCCTTAGTAGGTCCTTTTCTAGTTTAGCCCGTTGAATTTCATCTATTTTGATCTTTGTATTAATAAAGCTAGCCACAGGTTTAAACATTTCCTCTAATAGTGGTGTTTTATTCAGCTTTAATAATTCCTGTGATCTTTTATATCTTTTAATAAATGTATTGTTAGGCGTAAAAATAAGTAAAGATTTTAATTTAACTAAAATTACAAAAACAACTAGTGCTACTAATATTGAATACATTTTAGGTAAATCCATTTTTGATCCCCCCTGCTTAATCTAACTCTACCTTAACAGGCTTATTATCATGGTACATTTTGTAGCTAACAACTATTAGAATAATAGCAATAGCCCCTAAGGTAATTTTCCCCCTATAGTCATATACCAAAAGGTCATAATAGCCCTTGTATCCAAACCTCAGAATTAAAAGATTTAATGGGAAAAATATCAATGTTGCAATAAACTCACGGTTATATTTTTTTCTAACTAAGTCAAAATCTCCTTGAACCTGCTGTAGGTCCCTCATATCCTCTGGAATTGTTACCATTGTATACTTCAGCTGCTGACCCTGCTTTTCTGTTTGAATAGCAAGCTTAATAAATTCTTTAAAGTAATAATTATCAATTTTTTCCTCTAGATGTTCTAAAGCTTTAATGGTATCAACATTCAAAACTTGCACTTCATTTACAAAGCTGTTAAAGTACTTATTTAAAGGCTCTGGGATTTGATCAAGCTTTTTAATAACTGCTGTTACAATGTCACTTTCCTGTAAAAATTGCGCTATAATATTTCCCATTACTGAAGGTAATAGCTGGTTTATCAGTTGAAATTTAACTTTAGCCTTATTTTGAATGTATATATAGGGAATAGCTGACGATAGTAAACCTAATATTATCATCATAATTGGATTTCTTAATACATAACCTGCAATTATTCCTATAGAGCTAAAGCCTATACTATATTTTAAAAACCTGTTTAGTGTTACATCCATACCAGAAAGCTCAATTGTTAAAACAATCTTCTTTTTAATGTTTTCACTAATACTAGGCTTGCTTCTTAGTATTTCTCTTCTTCTTTGTTCCTTTAGTATTTCACTGTAGTTTTTTACTCTTTTGTCTGTCTTTTTTACTGGCAGAAGCAAAGAGGCTACCTCTACATTTAAAAGCATTCCTCCTAATTTAAATAGAGAAAAAAACATAGCCATTATTATTATTATTCTATATAGTACAAGCATATTAATTATCTCCTTGCCATTCTTCAATTTTACCCTTGTAAAACCTTGCTGCTCTCTCCTTACTTATTCCAGCCTCTATCAGTCTTTCATATAGTTTTCTACTAATATTTGAGTTAAACAGATGTTTTCCAGTAATAACCTTATACTTCTGGGATTCATTTGTTATTGGGTTCACTTCATTTTTTATGTAGTAGCCTTCTGCCTTAAACTTAAATATATCTCTATAAATTAAATCACCCTTTTCATCGAAGCCCTCTAACTCTGATATGCTTATAATTTTCCTAGAGCCATCCTTAAGCTTCCTTTGAAAAACACAAATTGGAAATCCATCAACAATCATATTGAGAATCATTTCTTGAGTTAATGTAGTCTTTCCCATCATATACATTTGTAAAACCCGTATGGGAGCCTCCTTTGGTCCATTGGCATGAAAGCTGTTGTATACCTGATGTCCTGTATTTGCTGCTGCAACTACAATTTGAGCCTCCTCTCCCCTCATTTCTCCTAGAACCAACGTTTCTGGTGATTGCCTTAAGGATTGCTTCAACAGTTCTAAAAGGTTTGCAATTCCTTCCTTTGTCTCCCACATAATTACATTATTAATAGATTTACCATTCTCATCAAGTTTTCTTAAATCTAGCTCGGCTGTATCCTCCATTGTTATAGTCCTTTTTCTACTGGGTAGCCTAGATAATATAGTCTGCATAGTTGCAGTTTTACCACTGTTGGTTGGGCCTACTATTTGACAGCTAATATCCCCCTCTCCTATAATATCTAAAAACTCAAACATTTCCTTAGTTGCTGTACCGTATTGTATAAGCTTATCGGCAGTAAATACCTCTCTTTTTTGCTTTCTTATGGTTAAATTAATACCCGTCAAGCATACAGGTTCAATAACCACTGCAACCCTCTGTCCATTCTTTAATCTGGCATCTACCACTGGCTCACTTGGGCTTAAGCCCTTGCCTACATTTCGAACAATTTTTTTAGCTATAGTTATAGCCTGATCTTGTGATGAGAATTTTCTATCGGTTATATACTCCTTCCCACCAATTACTATTCTTATATCATTAGGGCTGTTTACCCTTATTTCTTCTATTTCTCCATCTTCTAGGTAATCTGTTATAGGACCAAAATCTAATATATCGGAGGTTATTATTGAGGTGGTTTCCTCTAGTCCATTAATTCCTTCTACTAAAATGGCCTTTGCCTCCACATATTTTGCTATAAGCTCCTTTATTTTATTTCTTGCATTAATATTGTGTAAAGTGTTTTCAAATATATCTGGGTATGTATTTGTTAGATAATCTCTAACTTCACCAACTGCCTCCTCTAAGGAATGATTAATTGATTTTACATAATTTGAAGACTCTGAATCATAAATATTATGCTTTTTTAACCCTGCCTCATATTTGTCTCTATTAATATTAGGAATAATATTGGCCACCTTATCACCTTCTTTACATTGATTTACAGCTCTTTTTTCTTACAAGCCACTGCAATAGAAAGCCTTTATTACTGCTTTTTTCTTTGAAATTCTCCTCAGAGGTTATTATTTGATATGTTTTATTGACTCCTCTTATAATTTTAGTATCCTTAATTCCACCGCCATTTTCGTAAACCGTTTTTCCGTTATTCATATCCTTAACAACCTGCTTGCTGAAGGGTATTTTAGATTTTACTTGTAGACCAGTTATCTGGAAAACCTCATCCTCATGTAATAGCCCTATATCTTTATTTACTATTAAAACCAGCTTATTTAATGGAATATTTAGCTCACTAAATTGTACAAGATATCCCTTTAAGGCAATTAAGGTATTGTAATCATTATCAATTACAACAATAATCTTATCTGCATACTTCCATGATTCATAGCTTGTAAGCTCATAATAGGAAGAAGGCAGGTCTAAAAATAAAATATTAAATTTAGGTCTCGATAGTTGAAGCAGCCTAATTATTTTTATGTCCTCTAATTCGTTAAGCTCGTCAACTTTATTGGTGTTATTAAGGGCTAGACAAAATAAATTTTTATCTTTTTTATCATTAACATGGTAATTTATAATTACATCAGTGTCTCTTTCGGTTAACAATGCCTCCTTTAGGCTTTTATTGGCAGGTATATCAATATCCAGAATGGCAGGTAAAGATGAGGTCTGTCTGTTAAAGTCTATTACCCCTGTAAAGTTCCCCTTTAAAGAGGATGCCTTTGCTAAATGTGCAGTTAAAAAGCTTTTACCCACTCCAGCCTTAGGTGACCAAATGGCATATACTTTTTTATCTATGCCTATCATTAATTATCAAACCCCCTTTTGGGAACCTTTTGATTCTCCTCAGGTGCTTCTTCTTCAACGGATTGACTACTAGTACCAATAACTTCTAATGAAGCTCCGCTGGATTCAGTTCTTTCATGATTATCTAAGCTATTTTTATCTAGTCTTTCTTCCAGACTAGCTATTCTTGGTCGTAGGGCTAAATGAATAGTTCCATCATACATTCCCTGTACAATTAAAGCCTGCTGCTTTTTATTGGCCCTTACAGTTATAACCCCTGGTATGCCACCATCACTGCCACCACCTGTGTCTAGTTGTTTAATGTCTTCACCCTTTGAATTTACAATACTAACCACCTCTAGCATACTAAGCTCATCATTCATTATCACTTTGCTGGCTTGTCCATATTCTGTTGGCTTAATATAGATTATTAGCCTTACTAGGTCTCCCCTTTCAGGTATTCCACCTACCGCTCTAGCTAAGTCTGTTTCAAAGGAAATTCCGTCTAATTCTGGATTATCATATAAAAAAGCATTTACTGGTACTTCTTCATTTTGAAACATAGATTTCAAGGCTAGAACTCCCTTTGGAGTATGTGATATTGTGAACTTTCCAACTATTTCTGTCGGGTCATTAATTACATCACCGGGGAGTCCGTAGCTTCCCATTTCAACAACCTCTAAATCGCTTAATTTAACAACCTGATTGTTGCCTAAGCTATTATTCATCCTAACCACCATTGTAGTATCCCTTGTTCGCTCATTATCCATAGGAACAAGATAGAAGCCCACCCAAATTGATATAAATAAAAAAACTATAATTACAATTATGTCCTTTAGCCTTTTTTTCAAGAAAAGAAACTCCCTTCCTTATTTTACTTTTAAGCAAAAGCTCTTAATAAAACTCATTATTTTGCTTTTTTTATTGCTATTATTAAAGCTATATAATGAATAAACAATCTTGTTTATAGCCTCATCAAATTCGTGATCCTTACCAAACAGAGTCTGAGGCCCTTCATATAATCTCGATACTGCTTCTTTATATTTATTAGGTAGATAGAATACACTTTTAAACTCAAGGACTAGCTTATTAGAAGCAAACACCTCAATAGAATTCAATAGATCAATAATATCCCCTACGGCAGGTTTGCTTTTTTCTATTTCTTTATTTATTAACAGGCAACAGTGTTTAATATTATAATTTTCAATATGTGTCAGCTTATTAGGTAGTGAAAATAGATTAGGCAGGTATTTATCTATAACCAACAGCCTTTCATTACATGATGATAAAATTCCATTAATTACATCCATCTCTAAGCAGTTGGAAACATCCACTATAATGATGTTTGAATTAGATTGCTTTATTATCCTATCAAACATTTTGTAATTAAAGCTATAGCAGCTATCCCTGTGGTCTGTATAGATTTTTAGGTTGTTTGATATTGAAATTCCATAATCCTCTATATTTTCAATTTCATTGTTTTCTTTTAACTTTTTATTTAGGTTTTTCAGCTTGCCCATATTGTTAGTAAAATCAATATCAAAAAAGTACTGTATATCCTTTTTTATATGATCAGTATCGATTAGGGACACTGAAAGCCCATGCTTAGAAAAGGAGCTAGCCAAATTACAGGCTATGGTTGTTTTACCCAATGGTAATGG
The DNA here is from genome assembly GCF_009017275.1 of Alkaliphilus pronyensis. Lineage (GTDB taxonomy): Bacteria > Bacillota > Clostridia > Peptostreptococcales > Natronincolaceae > Alkaliphilus_C > Alkaliphilus_C pronyensis. The sequence goes on from NZ_WBZC01000034.1 coordinate 7,815, forward strand.
GCTGAATATTCCAATTATTTTTTTGTAATCTGAAGGTAGCTGATGTGTTGTTCCTGTATTAATTTTTTTATTTTTGTTTTTAGCTATAGATATTAGTTCAAGGTCATATCGTAGCTCTTCTGCATTGATGTAACGATTTTGAGGATTCTCATTAATACATTTTTCTATAACGGAGGCCATAGCCCTACTTATTGATTTATTGTAGGTTCTACTAAATGTAAAGGATTTGGTCATTAGATAGTAAAGCATTTTACCAAGATTATAAATATCCGTCCGTTGATCAGCATATCCCTTTAGCTGCTCTGGTGCAGCAAACTTTAAGGTTAGAGGAATATTCGAATTATCAACCTCCCCCTTAAGCTCAATAGAGATTCCAAAATCAATCAATACCGCCTTATTCTCTGGGGTTATCATTACATTAGAGGGCTTCATATCTCTATATATTATTGGATATGGCTTTATACTATGTAGGTATTTTAGTACATCCGCCAGCTGCTTACCCCATTCAACAACGGTGTTTTCATCAAAGGGTCCCTTCTCCTCCATTGCCTTCTCTAGGTTAGTACCTTCAATATATGTTTCTACAATATAAGTTCCGTTTTCATCACTAAATATATCAACTATTTTAGGTAAATGTATGTGGTTTAATTGCTTTAAAATTCCTGCCTCTGTAATTAAAGAATTATACTCATAGAATTTCTTAGGTATAAACTTTACTGCCCATAAATTATCTAGCTTAGTGTTCCTACACAGGTAAACCGTCCCCATGCCTCCCCTTCCCAGTACCCCTTCAACCATATACAAATCCTTTAGTATATTACCCTTTATGTTATTAGGCACCCCAAGGGATTTATTTTTAATTGTTATAAGCTCAGTCTCCATTTTAGCCAATATATTATCTCGTTCCATTTGCTCCCTCCTTATAAACTTTATCTAATTTCATGGCACACAGTTAATGTAACATAATTTACATTTTTTCTCCCCGTATTTGTTAACTTCTGTTAACTGAGTTATCTTAGTATTCTCAAGTAATATGTTGCATTGCATATAATATGTTTTTTACAACTAACTCTCTATTATTTTAATAATTTATTTTTGTAATTTTAAAAACTTACGCTTTGTTACATTTCAGAGTAAAAAAAATATGTAATTTACAATATTTTTAAAGGATAAACACAAATATTAATGCTGTTTTCTTAAAACCTTAAAGAAATTTTGTTAATTTTTATTTACTATTACATTATTTAGGATTAATGTTGTAACATTATACCAAATTATATATAACCTTGCAATCTATTATTAGAAAAATAAATGTGAAAAATGGTAGAAAAAAAAGCACTTTAAATAAAAGTACTTTATTTTACTAAAAACTCGTGATATTTCCTAGCCTCGGCAACAGGTATGTTTACTCTTAAAAATATACCTTCTTCTCTATACTCAGATTCAATAACAGCTGCAATACTATGGATTTGAGATGCGATGTTACCCTTAGTGTAGGGTATTAAAATTTCTATTTCCTCATTTTTTTCTCCTATTTCTTCCTCAATTAGCCTCAATAGCTCATTTAGATTTGTTTGATTGGCTGCTGATACAACAATTGAGTTTTCTTCCTTTGGAACAATATTTATATCCCTAATTAAATCTCCTTTATTATAGACATTTATAATCTTTTTTGTATCCACCTTTAACTCCTTCAATACTGTCAAGGTAGTTTCCCTTTGAAGGTCATAATCCTCATTAGAAGCATCAATTACATGTAGAAGTAAATCAGCATATTGAACCTCTTCTAAGGTAGCTTTAAAGGCATCGATTAAATTATGGGGCAGCTTACTGACAAAGCCAACAGTATCAGTTAAAAGAAAGCTAAAATTATTTGAGAAGACCAGTTTTCTCAAGGCAACCTCTAGGGTAGCAAAAAGCATATCCTTTGCAAACACCTGCTTTTCAGCTTCATTTTCAAGGCTCATCTTCAAGAGTGAGTTCATAAGGGTTGATTTTCCTGCATTTGTATAGCCAACAAGTGCTACAATTGGTAGCTCCGACTTAATTCGTTGTGATCGTTGAACCTCTCTAACCCTTTTTATCTCCTCCAGCTGCTCCCTAATATAATCTATTTTCCTCAATATATGTCTTCTATCTGTTTCTAACTTAGTTTCTCCAGGGCCTCTTGTACCGATACCAGCACCTAATCTTGAAAGCTTTTTTCCAAGACCAGTTAGCCTAGGTAACCTATACTTTAGCTGTGCCAGTTCCACCTGTAGCTTTGCCTCTTTAGTTGTTGCCCTATTAGCAAAAATATCTAATATTAGGGTTGTTCTATCTATTACATCAACTCCAATTATTTCTTCTAGATTTCTTATTTGAGACCCTGAAAGCTCATCATCGAATATCACTAGGTTTGCCCCCATTTTCCCACAGTAATCCTTTATTTCCTCCACCTTTCCCTTTCCAATATATAGGGCAGCATCAATTGTTGGACGACTTTGGGTTATTACTCCTAAAACCTCGACTCCTGCTGCCATCGATAGTTCCTCCAGCTCTGCAAGAGAGCTTTTCAAGCTTATTTGACCTTTTTTTCTTGTATTTTCTAAGCCAACTAAAATTCCTCTGTTAACTATTTGCTCATTGTTTTCTATAACCATATATTACACCCCTATTTCGAATATGTTATTATACTATTATTACCCAACCCTAGTGAAAATTAGCTATGCTTAGCTGCCATTATATATTTCTATTCAAAAGTAAAATCACCTTTAAAAACTCATCAATTATTTCAATTAGTAAAAAATCAAAATTAAAAGTATATTTGCGTTATTAACTGATTTTGTCATATAATAGTATAAGATAATAATCATATATAAAAAAAATTTTATAACAGGAGGCAAAATAATGAACACTAAGGAAATTATGGACCTTGCTTTAGAATTAGCTGGTTTAACTGAAATACCTGCTGATTCTGGTATTATTGTTGAGGGCGAAAAAATTAAGAAGGTAGCTATTGGAGTTGATATGGAATTAGCCGAAATGCTACTGGCAAGAGATTTAGGTGCAGATTTAGTAATTACCCATCATCCATCAGGTGGTAGCCCAAGAGTAAATCTACATAAGGTGATGGATAATCAAATCGACAGAATGGTTAGTGCTGGTATACCAATTAATAAAGCCCAAAAAGCACTAAGTGAAAGAAAGGGAGAAATTGAAAGGGCTCTTCATGTATCTAACTACGATAGAGCAGTGTCAGCTGCCAAATTAATGAAAATGCCCTTTATGGCAATTCATACACCTACAGACATAATAGCAGAAAATAAAGTTCAGGAGCTACTTGATGAAATGCTTAAGAGCAAACCTAAAGCTACTCTTCAAGATGTAATCGATGGATTGGAAACGTTACCAGAGTATCAAAGAACCATGGCGAAGCCTGTGATTAGAGTAGGCAGCAAGGAGGATTATGCTGGTAAAACCTTTGTTACAATGGCTGGTGGCACAAGCGGTGGTGTTAAGGTTCATAAAGCTTATTATGAGGCAGGAGTAGGTACACTGGTTACTATGCATATGCCTGAAGATGTAATTAAAGCAGTTAAAGAGCAAAACTACGGTAATGTAATTGTAGCTGGACATATGGCCAGTGATTCAGTTGGTATTAATACATTAGCAAAGGCCCTAGAGGATAAGGGTATAGAGGTTATTAGAATGAGTGGCTTAATTGATCCTAAATAAATGTATTATTTTAAAAAGAGTAAGGGGTACTTACTCTTTTTTATATTTCTAAATATTGATTAGGGTGTCAAAAGTACATACCACTCTGATCACGATTTCTAATATCCAATAGAAAATATATTCGAATCTTT
>NZ_WBZC01000035.1 GCF_009017275.1 Alkaliphilus pronyensis
CATAAGTTACTTAACACTACCTTTAGCTGTCTATCTAATATAATTATAAGGCAATTAACAATTCAAATACAACAAGCCTTTTGTGATTTTTATTGCCCTTAAAATATACAGAAGCATTTTCTCCACTGTTCTATTGAGTATACCCTATGATCTGTTACAATAAGCAGGGGTTTAATATTATTTGGTGTAATTGTATGCTGGATCAAGGCCTCTGCATCATAGCCATATATAGCATCATATCTTTTGTGAAGGTTTTCCAAAAAGCTTAGGGATGTATTCCAGTATTCCTCTGCTAAAGCTCTACCCTTTGTGTCTATGTATTTTTTAGCCTCTTTAAAACATTTAGTATTTTGTAGAATTAGTGGCTCATAGATTTTATTGGCAAGATTTTCATTGGCTATCCAGCATTTTTCCGGTTGAACCTTAACTGCCAGAACTACAGTATGGGAGTGGAATCGTGTATTATCTCTATAATTCAATGATGCAAAAATAGCTCTTTTTCTTATAACCCAATTAGGAATATGCTTAGGTCTTTCATTATCAATAAATGTATGTAGCTGTATGTATTTATTGGCATAGCTTTCTTTATCATCATATTTGATGCCATTTTCTAATATTTTTTCTAAATCGGTTATAGGGGCTATATGATAAAGAAAGCCAGTATCTTTATAATCTGAGAACAGCATTAAATCACCCTGCATTATGTAAATTAATAAAAAAATAGTAATAATTACATTACATTTAAAGTAAAAAACTGATACATTCTATTACTAGGAGGTGTTGTTTATGATGACAATACATTGCACTACCAGCTCTTGTATTTATCAAAATGATGGACAATGTACATTGACCCATGTAACCTCTGTAACAAATCCCACCGATAATAGATGTGGCTACTATAAAGGAAAGAAGAATAATAAGAAAAATCAATTATTATAAGGCTTCCCATTACTATAGGCTGCTATTCAATTCAAAGGAAAAAACAGTTCACATAGTGGGAACTGTTTTCAAGATGTTTGCACATTTACATCTTTTTTCTTTATGTCATGATAAAAGCCATTTAGATTATAAATAGCTAGGTAGATGGCACTTATTAAAAACACAAACCAAAAGGTGACAAATCTTAATGCAATAGCAAAAGCTAAGCTTTTATAGGCTGGTATCCCAAAGGGGACCATTAAAAACACCATACTACCTTCAAAGGAGCCTAAACCACCAGGGAGTAGCGGTACCATTGCAACCATATAAGTTAGGTAAGTGACTATAGCTATTGTAAAAAAGTCCAAATTAAGCTGTAGTCCATAGGCTATTATAAATGCCTTTAGGGCAAAAAATCCCCAGATAACAAAGGATAGCATTAGTTGCATTACAAATCCTCTTTTGTATTTAATAGCTTCATTTACAGTTTCCTTGAAAATTTCAATGTTTTTTAACCATTTATTTTTTATATCTAGCCTTGTAATTTTAACCACAGCCTTAATAGCTTTTTCTGGCTTAAATACTACTAAAGCTAATACAACCAATAGTGCAACAAGAAATATGAGGGCTATTATTAAGGGCTTTACATAAGCCTCCTGAGGTTTTACCTTTAGTAGAAAGCCTGATATGGCTACTATGTTTATTACAAAAAAAGCCAAGATGCTGACGGTTTTCTGTAGACCAACCATAGCAGTTGCCTTACCTAAAGATAAGCCTAGCTTTTTATTTAAGGAATAGACCTTTGCAGCTTCTCCTCCAGCCTTTACTGAGGGGGTAATGCTTTCAACAAATGTTCCCACTAAATTGGTGTGTAATAGTCCAGTAAAGCTAATCTTTTCTCCGATAATTTTAGCTATTCCGTACCATTGGATATTAATTAATAATACTGTAATTATTTGCATTAAACAGGCAAGTAATAAAACCTTAAAGTCTAATGCCTTAATACCGTTGTAAACCTCTTTAAAGTCAACTAGCCAAAGAAGAGCCAGTAACGCCATTAGTGCTATTATAAGGAACTTTGCTCTGTGTTTCATAGGTAGTCCTCCATTTTTTTGTAAATAGCAGGGTAGACTTCATAGTAAATTATTCTGTTCTATTTGCTTGCATTGATAGCAATAGGCTTCCTTTGACAATGCAGTATAGCAATGGGCTAATGATTCCTTAGGACACCTCATTAAAATCCTTGCACCTATTGGAGCCTTTCCCCATACATTTTTCAATATACTGTCATGTGGACATGCCTGTAATGCCACATGTATAACAGAATAGTCGGAGGCATCAACCTTTTGCCCTATTCCATGCTCAATCTTTACCTTGTCTGATATTCTTAAGGTTTTAACAACCTTTCTTGCTATATCTACAGCATCTGGATCACCATCTATTACATCCACTATAGCCCCTGTTTTATAGGCTATTTCCAATGCAGTTGCAGGTATTGGTCCTCCACCAATACATAATACCCTATCTTTATTGGTTATAGCACCAAGCTTAATTTCATTACTAACAATTCTTTTGTAGTATAAGCTACAGAGCTTAATTAGAAAAGGAGAAATCGACATTATTTTCTCAATTTCTTTGGTAATAAAGGGAATGAACTTCATGTTGTTTTCCTCCTTCTTCTATCTTTTACAATAGTGATGCAATTAAGCTGCCAACCTGATTAATAAAACCACCCAATAAGAATGCAGCTACAAAGGTGGATCCTCCTATAATTAATGCTGTTGACACTTTAAACTCCTTTATTAGTACCCCTAAAACCGATAAGCAGGGTAGGTAGAATAATGCAACAACTGAAGCAACCAGTAATTGTAGAGTAGTTAAATCTAGCTCTAATAAAGGCAGAACAGCCAGCTCTCTACGGATTATACCAAGTATTAGTCCGATAGTGGCTTCTCTAGGTAGGCCTAACCAGCCCTCTATGATGGGCTCTATATAAGTGCCTACTACATTTAATGCTCCTGTTTCAGCTACAAGTGCAGCAAAGCCTACCCCCAGTAGCATTGGAATTTCTGCCTCCACCATAAAGTGCTTTGTCCTTATGAGAATCTTCTTAATATAGGATTGTCTATCTGGCATCAATAGATTTGGGATTTCCAGTAAAATTGGATCTGTTTTTCCTGGAAGCATTTTATTTAACACCATTCCACCTATAAAGATACCTAATAAGGATATGAAATACACTAATAATAAAACAAAAACTGATCTATCCCCTAAAAGTGCAATAAAGGCACCTGTCTGTGCAACACACGGTACAGCCAACGATACAACCGAGGCAACAATTATTCTTTCCTTTAAGGTTGTCGCAGCACGGGTTCCTAAAATTGCAGGAACAGCACAGCCATAGCCCATAATCATTGGTACTATGTTTCCCCCTTGTATTCCAATACGCTGTAAAACTCCATCCACCAATACTGCTAATCTTGGTAGATAGCCGCTATCCTCTAAAAACGATAATACAATATAAAATAAAAACACATAGGGAAGAATTAGTGCAAAGGGCCATTCAATTCCCTTTATCAGCATCCCATACTCCCCAACGAGAACATTATATATTAATCCATCGGAAACAAAGCCTGAAACTAAATTGGTTATAAACGGAACATAGTAGCCATTTAATATTGGTAATAGTAGAAGGGACCTAATGGCTTTTCCTCCACCAACGACAACACCTAGTGAAAGGATAAGAACCAGTATAGCAGCAGGAATTCCAGCCAAGGGAGTCATTAAGGCATCACCTAATTTTTCTAAAAAGGTGGGATGTCTATGCTCAACCTGTTGAACATTTTCAATAATTCTACCAACCCTTTGCCACCTTTCATCCTGATTATCTGGTACCCCATTGTATTCAATGGACTTTTCCTCTGATAGCTTCCATGCTTCCTTTAAAATATCCCTTAGTCCAATATTTCTTATTGCTACAGTTGGTACTACAGGGGCACCAAGCTCCTTAGATAGCTTGTCTATATCTATTTTTATACCCTGCCGTGCTGCTACATCCGTTAGGTTTAGGGCAAACACAATGGGTGTATTGTACTGCTGTAGCTGCAAGGCAAAATTTAAATTTCTCTCTAAATTTGTAGCATCTAAAACGCATATAATTACATCTGCGTTTTCATTTTGTAACATATTAACGGCTACTTCTTCTGCTAATGAAGTAGCCTCTAATGAATAAGTCCCTGGAACATCAATAAGGACTCCTTCATTTCCCTGAAATTTTATATTTCCTTTAGTAAATGTTACAGCTGTACCGGTGTAGTTGGATGCAATTACATCCATTCCAGTTAATTTAGAAAAAACTACGCTTTTACCTACGTTGGGGTTTCCCATTAATAGGATCTTTAATTGACCTGATTTTGTATGTATATGAGCTTCTTGTGTATGACAACTCAATTAAAGAACCTCCTTAACCAGTATCTGATTTGCAACATCCTTTGCAATTGCAATACTTCTGTTCCCCATAGAAACTACAATGGGTCCTCCCAAAGGTTGTTTGCTCATAACCTTCACCTTCAATCCTTCTCTAATACCTAGGGATTTTCATAACGCCACCTGTGGTATTTTTTCTATAATACACGAGTTTTTACCCTTTAATTGATAGATAGACATATTTTGAAGCCCCCTATATGATAATGAGTATCAGTTTTACTTATTAAAAATTCTATCATAGTATTTTTTTCAGTCAACAAGTTTATCATAAAAAAGCAGATTTATACCCTAAAATATTAATTAATAACATTTGAATAAAATATTTTTAAATCCATTTCCTAATTTATATTGTATTATGTTAAAATAGCATTAGATTTCATTATCAACATTGAGGAGGATATATATGGAGCTTAAAGGAACCCAAACTGAAAAAAATTTATGGAATGCCTTTGCAGGAGAAAGTCAAACCAGAAATAAGTATAAATACTATTGTGCAGTAGCTGAGAAGGAAGGTTTTTCAGAGGTGGCTAATCTTTTTATAGCAAATGCCGATGAAGAAGAAAAACACGCAAAGGAAATCCTTAGCTTTTTAAATGGCGTAAAGGATACTAAGTCAAACCTAAGGGATGCTATTCAAGGTGAGGTTTATGAAAGCCATACCCTTTACAAGGAGTATGAAAGGGTAGCTTTAGAGGAAGGCTTTAAAGAAATAGCTATGTTTTTTAAAGAGCTTAGTAAGGCTGAAGAAGAGCATGAAAAAGCATTTAAAGAGGCTTTGAAAAGGGTGTTAAATACCTAAGCCTTTGTTTTTCCTATTATACAAAAAACCAAATATGCCAAAGGTTATAATTGATAGCATGTAGACTGTTATTATTTTAGTTGCTGTTTCAAAAAAGAATTTTTCAGGAAGCATTTGTATTAGTATTTCTGTCTTTGGGTCAAGTATCCATAGGTCATTATCAAAGAAAATATAATGGAAATAGGTGAAGTATTTATTAAAATCTATATTCATTAGTAATAGTAGGGTAAATAACAGTAGAATATTTACTGTGGCGGTATAATACAGTGTTTTAGCCAGGTTCTTCTTCCATTTTGAATCCTTCCATATATTATATATTAATATTATTAATAATAATGGAATTGAAAAATTCCGTAATAATGCTCCACCAACAAATAGAGCCTTAACATCAATCATATGTAAAACCGCCCGTTCACCAAAAATTTGTCTTTCTTCGCCCTCTATAATTTCCGTTGTATCCAGCAGCTTACGTTGATCCTTTAAATATTCAAGCAGGTCTTCTATTATAAAACGTAGCTCTTCCACGGTTCTTCCTGTTACATTAGGAATTTGGTGCTTTTCGAAGGATTTTAGATAATGGTTTACATTGAATGTAACCAAATCTACAGCAGTAAGTAATATAATTATAGATAACAACACACCAATAAGTATGTAGCTTAACCCCTTTAGTTTCATAACTCTTCTACCCCTTTTAAAATAATCCCCTTATAATAGATTTTACTCTACTGATATCATAGCTTTAAAGCTTTTCTCGTCAATTATCTGTAAATTTGTCGCAACGCCACTATTAAGGATAGCTTCAGCTTTTTTTAGCTTCGAGCCTGCATCCTCTCCTGTAATGACATAATCTGTATTTTTACTGACGCTTCCTGATACCTTTGCCCCCATATTTTCTAAAAGCTTTTTAACTTCATTTCTACTGAAGCCTTCTAATGTACCCGTCACAACTACTGTTTTACCTGTAAAGGCATTATTAACTGCCTTGTGATCCTTATTATTTACTGGATTTACTCCTGCCTTTAATAGCTTATCTATACTATGTAATATTGTCTTATCCTTAAAGAACTCAATAATACTATTTGCTGCTACATCACCGAAATCTGGCAGCTTGATTAGCTCTTCATATTTAGCCTCCACAACAGCCTCCAGTGTATTAAAATGCTTCGCTAGGTCGGATGCAGATTTTTTACCAACGTTGGGAATTCCAAGTGCATATATAAATGCATCCAACTGACAATCCTTACTTTTTTCTATTGCCTCAAGAAGGTTTCTTGCTTTTTTATCACCGAACCTTTCTAGTCCAATAATATCATTATATTTCAGATGATACAAGTCTGCTATATCCTTTAAACCAACCTCTTCAAAAAGCTGTTGGGCTGTCTTTTCACTAAAGCCATCTATGTCCATAGCATCTCTACTGGCGTAATGTACTATTCTCGATACTAATTGTGGTTTGCAGGATAATGAATTAGGGCAAAAAATATGCGCCCCCTTTTCAACTATTTCACTGCCACATGCAGGACAATGCTGTGGTTTTTCTAGTTCCTTAGCATCTTCACATTTTTCAGCTATAGCCCCCATGATTTCTGGTATAACATCATTTGATCTTCTAAGCCATACATTGCAGCCTAGCTTAACCCTTTTCCTTTGAATATCATCCCAATTGTTTAGGGTAGCTCGACTAACTGTTACTCCACCTATGTCCACAGGCTGAAGCTCTGCTGAAGGTGTTAGCTTACCAGTACGTCCCACCTGCCATACTACATTGTTTAACCTAGTTGTAACTTCCTTAGCCTCAAATTTATATGCCATAGCCCATCTAGGAAATTTTTGGGTATATCCTAATGCTTCTCTTGTTTTCATATTATTTATTTTAATAACCATGCCATCTATTAAATAATCCTGCTGGGTTAATGTTTCAGCTGCCTGTTGTATTTCCTTTATAACTTCATAAATGTCTTTACAATGCTTTATATAATTGTTTACAGGAAACCTGTTGTTTTTTAAAAAGTCTATCATTTCCATATGTGTATTAAAGCTATCCTCAGATATATAGCCTACATTATAAAAGAAGGCATTAAGATTTCTTTTTGCTGTAGCCTTTGGATTTAAATTTCTTAGTGCACCAGCCGCAGCATTTCTTGCATTTTTTAAGGGCTCATCTGTAGCTTCATTGTATTTTTCTAATACCGATAAGGCCATTAATCCTTCCCCCTGCACTTCAATTTTCCCTTTATATGGGATTGTTAGGGGAACGGATTTTATGGTTTTCACCTGCTGAAAAATGCCTTCACCTTCAACTCCGTTACCTCTAGTGGCGGCCTGTACTAATTTACCTTCATCATAAGTAAGATTTATTGTTAAGCCATCAAACTTGTACTCCAAAACATATTCGATAGAGAGATCGCTTTCCCCTATAAGTCTTTTTATTCTAGCATCCCATGAAATAAGCCCTTCTTCAGATTTTGATTTATCTAGGCTCCATAATGGAACAATATGTCTGTGGGTCTGAAAGCTTTTTAGTGGCTCACCACCTACCCTTATTGTAGGTGAATCCTCCTCAATAACTCCTGTTTCATTTTCAAGGGCTGTAAGCTCATCGTAGAGCTCATCATACTCCTTATCACTTATAACTGGTTCATCTAAAACATAATATCTATAATTATGCTCATTAAGCTCTTTTACTAACTGCTTAATTCTAAGCTGCTTGTCCATAAAGCCACCTCCAATATATAATTATGGAATTGAAAATTATGTTTTTAACTTTTAACTTTTAACTTTTAATTTTTAATTATGTTTTTCTCATTACTAATTGTTATTTCTAAACTATTTCCAAATTCACAAAGGTACTGGCTATTTTTTTAATACCCCCATTGGGAAATGCAATGCTTAGCATGTCACCATCTACTGCAACAACAGTACCTACTCCAAATTTAGGATGCTTTATTTTAGAACCAGCCTTAATTTCTCCACTTTGCTTAACCCCTTCTTTTTGTCTATTAGGTTTTATTAGGTCTCCTCTAAATAAAGGTGAGGTTTGCATATTTTCAACTTCTTTTTTCCTCTCATAGGGGGCCTCCTTTGTTATCAGCTCAGGTGGTATTTCATTTATAAACCTTGAAATACCATTATAGCTTGTTTGCCCATATAAAGTTCTCATTACAGCATGGGATACATATAGCTTTTCCATAGCTCTAGTAATTCCTACATAACATAGACGTCGTTCCTCTTCTTCATTGTTTTCCTTTAACGACATATGGGATGGGAATATTCCCTCCTCCATTCCTGGAATAAAGACTATTGGAAACTCCAATCCTTTGGCACTGTGAAGGGTCATAAGACTTACAACATTTGCTTCACCCTCCATTTGGTCAATTGATGACTCTAAAGAGGTTCTTGCTAGAAATTCTTCCAGAGTCTTTATTTCAGAATTCTTATCGAAATCCATGGTAACAGATTTAAACTCCTGTAGGTTTTCAATTCTTCCCTGTGCCTCCACTGTATTTTCCTGTATTAATCCATCTATATAGCCTGTTTTATTATAAATTTCATTAAGTATATCGGTAACTGTCATATTACTTTTTCTATTGATAAGGTCTATAATAAGGTCTGTGAATCTCTTCACCTGTTCCTTTACTCTAGCAGAAAGTCCAGCTATTTTGTCTACTTCAAGGAGGGCGGTAAAAAGACTTTCTCCCTTTTTAGCTCCATAGTCCGCCACCTTTTCTATAGATTTTAATCCAATTCCTCTTTTGGGGACATTAATAATACGTTGAAGGCTTATATCGTCAACTGGGTTGTCTATCATCCTCAAATAGCATAATATGTCCTTTATTTCCTTCCTGTCATAGAAGCGAACCCCTCCATATAGCTTGTAGGGGATATTCTCCTTCATAAAAAGCTCCTCTATAACACGGGATTGTGCATTGGTACGATATAGTATGGCAAAATCAGCATAGCTTTTATTCCCTTCTCTAATTTCTTTTTGTATGGCTATCGCCATATGCTGTGCCTCTTCGTATTCATTATTTGCCCTATAGTATTGTATAATTGCTCCTTTGGGATTGGCTGTATGGAGCTTTTTTTGCTTTCTGTGGTTATTGTTTGCAACAACAAAATTAGCAGCATCTAAAATATTTTGGGTAGATCTGTAATTTTCCTCAAGCTTAATTAGCTTTGTATCAGGAAATTCCTTTTCAAAACCAAGAATATTTCTTATATCTGCTCCCCTCCAGCTATATATAGATTGATCATCATCGCCAACCACACAAAGGTTTTTATGCTTTTTCGCTAAAAGGCTGACAAGCTTATATTGGGAGTAGTTTGTATCTTGAAACTCATCCACCATAATGTATTTAAATTTTTCTTGATAATAGCTAAGTATTGTTGGATTTGTTAAAAATAACTCTACTGTCTTCATAATTAAGTCATCAAAGTCTAAAGCGTTGTTACTCCTAAGTTTATCTTGATACATTCTATATATTCCACTGATTTTTCTCTTAATATAATCCCCTTCATAAATCTCTTGATAGCTACTTGGATTAATTAATTGATCTTTAGCTTTACTTATTTCCGCCAATGCTAACTTAGGATGAATATATTTTTCATCAATATTTAAGGCCTTGTAGCATTCCTTTATAACAACACCTTGATCTGAAGTATCGTATATTACAAAGTTCTTTTTATAGCCGATTTTATCTATATCGTATCGTAGTATTCTTACGCAGGAGGAGTGAAAGGTGCTTACCCATAGATCTCTATAATTATTGCCTAATAGGGCTTCTATTCTTTCCTTCATCTCCTTGGCAGCCTTATTGGTAAAGGTTATGGCTAGAATATTATATGGGTTTATTCCAAGCTCCTCTACTAGATAGGCAATTCGATGGGTCAATACTCTGGTTTTTCCAGAGCCTGCTCCAGCCAATATAAGTAATGGTCCTTCTGTATGTTTAACAGCCTGCTGTTGCATATTGTTTAAGTGACTTAAGTTCATTATTTTTCTCCCTTCAAGTAAATCTTCTATAATTAATCTTAACCTATTTAACTATTATCATCAATAAGTATGTCTCTGGTTTAATACTTTTTTAAAATACTCCTATATGCAAAGCTAGAGGTTTTAATATAATGCCCAAAAAATAAAGCAAGGGGGTACATACTATATGCTCCCCTTGCTCAAAAGCTTGAACTATCTTTTTAATTCATTAAATCTTCTTTCTTAGCTATATTATCTTGATAATCCTCTCTAAGGGCCTTTACCATTGATACCATTCCAAACAGCATAACAAATGCAAATGGGAAGGCAGCTGCAATAGAGGCAGTTTGAAGCATTCCTAAGCCGCCAGAGCCTCCGATTACCATTAACACCAAGGCCATAGCCGATTGTACAAAGCCCCATGCTAGCTTTCTACCATTATCAGGATTAAGATTACCGTTTGATGACATCATACCTAATACAAATGTGGCTGAATCTGCAGAAGTTATAAAGAAGGTGCATAGTAGAACTACTGCAATTAATGAAATAAGTCCACCTAATGGATAATTGCCCATTACTACAAAGAAGGCAGTTGGAGTAGACTTAATTGCTTCTGTAGCAATTTCTGTTCCTAGATTTATACCTGCACTACCAAACACAGCAAACCAAATGAAAGAAGCAACTGTAGGTGCTAATAAAACTCCCGCAACAAATTCCTTTATTGTTCTACCTTTAGAAATACGTGCAATAAAGGTTCCTACAAATGGTGCCCAAGCTATCCACCATGCCCAGTAGAAAATAGTCCACCAACCGAACCATTCACCATTACCAAAGGCTTCAATATGGAAGCTGTCCCTAATAAACTCACCAGCGTACATACCAATACCCTCTGTAAAGGAATTTATAATTAATAGAGTTGGTCCAACAATTAAAGTTATTAAAACTAAAATACTGGCTAAGCTAACGTTTACATTAGATAAGAACTTAATACCTTTGTCAAGACCTGTAACAGCAGAGATCATGAATAATACTGTAACCACAGCTACAATAATTATTTGAACTGTAGCATTTTCAGGTACACCAAACATATAATTAAGTCCACTGTTAATTTGAAGGGTTCCTAAGCCTAATGAAGTTGCAACACCTGCTACCGTTGCGAATATTGCTAAGATATCTATTAGTTTTCCTATTGGCCCAGTGGCTCTAGCTTCACCAATTAGTGGAATAAATATACTACTGATAAGTCCTGGTTTACCCTTTCTAAACTGCATGTAAGCAAGGGCTAAAGCTAATACACAATAATTTGCCCATGGGTGAAGTCCCCAGTGGAAAAAGGATTTTTTCATTGCAAAGCTAGCTGCTTCAGGTGTTCCTCCTTCAATGCCTAATGGTGCAAGGAAGTGATGTAAAGGCTCCGCAACTCCCCAGAAAACAAGTCCAATACCCATACCAGCACTAAAAAGCATTGCAAACCATGATATAAAGCTATACTCTGGCTCGTCCTCATCTTTTCCAAGCTTTACCTTTCCGTATTTACTGAAGGCAATCCATACAGAAAAGCCCACAAATGAAAACATTGAAACTAAATAAAACCATCCGAAATTACCAACTAAGAAATTAAAAAGTCCGGTTGCTGTTTGTTCAAAATGGCCTGGTAAAAATAATCCCCATAAAACTATGGCAATTACGACAGCAAGTGAAACGAATAAAACTAAATTACTTTGCTTTTTTTCCATTACTTACATCCCCCTTAAGTTATTTTTTTAACAACCCATAATGTGATTAATAGTTATACTAGTCCTACTTTTTTGTAAGACCAGTATAACTAGTTTCATTTAGGGTTGTTTAAAACTTTACTTTAAAAACTGTCTGCTCTGTAATGTCAGTAGTTAATGCATCTAGGGCCACCCCAACTCTGTGGTATCTAAGCTTCCATTGTTGTTCTTTCGGGGTATTTGGGTCTCCCAATGGGTATGGAATAGATATGGTTGGTACCATTCTATTTGCTCCCACTGTTTTGGCAACGGGGATAAGGTTTGCCATTTGAACTATTGTAATACCTGCTTTTTCAATTTCTTTGTTCATCGTTGCTCCGCAACGTGTGCAGGTACCTCATGTTGAGGTTAGTATAACTGCCTTAACTCCAGCCTCAACTAATTCAGCAGCAATTTCTTTTCCCATTCTAGCAGCCTCTGCCTGTGTTGTTCCTGTTCCTACTGTTGAGTAAAAATACTTATATACTCCACCAATTTTACCCTCTTTTTCATATGCCCTTAAAGCATCTAATGGTACAATTACATCGGAATCGTTATTGGCAGCTGCAGGGTCAAAGCCAGCGTGAATTGTCATGTATTCACCCTTAACTAAATCGTCTAATTGAGAAATATCATATTTACCCCACTTAGTTGCTGATGCTGATTGAATTCTGTCTGGATTTCCAACTGGTACAATTCCTCCAGAGGTGACAATAGCAACCTCTATGTTACTTAATTCCTCTGCCGTTAATGCTGGTGCAATTGGTACAAGGTCTGCCTTTGGTATTGGAAGCTCACTAACAAATGGTTTTCCATGTACCTTTTTTAATAGCATATCTATAACTCTATCAGTTGCATTAACTGGTGGATTTAACCAAACCTGAGATCTAACACCTCTACCGAAGTAGCCTTCTTCTTCAGCAGGTAAAAGGTCTTCGCCCTTTAAAAGCTTTAATCCAAATGCTGCCATTGCCTTTACATCTTTTCTCATGGCTGCAGCACTGGCTCCACCCTTAAAGATATATACTTCCTTTTTGAACATTTCAACTCCAGGGTTTTCATCATTCATGGATGAAATTACTGGCACCTTAAACTTGTCCTTCACAGCCTTGCAAATGTTTCCGCAGGCACTACCATATCTTCCAGCTCTAAAGGCTGGGCCAGCAAAGAATATATCAAATTCTTTATCTTCTAAAAAGCCTATAATAGTGTTAATAGCTTCTTCTTGATTAGACCCCATAAAGTTGTCTCCACAGATTATGGTATGGGTTACTTTAACATCTTCTCCAAGCTGCTTATCTAACTCCATTGCTGGTCCTACTAGCCCTTCTCTAATTTCAGGGGCATGATCAGCAAGCTCTTCACCACCAATTTGTCCAAAAAACTGATTTAAATATAAAATCGCTTTTTTCATCTATTTACACCTCCCTAAAATTCCTTCATTGTCTTTGTAGACCATCCAACAACTTGATCTCCACAGAACATGGCATTGTTTTCCATTATAATTGATCCGTCTTCTTTAACTGATGGTCCTAAAACTGCATCATTATCCCATCCACCAGATAGTCCGTCTCTAGCAAGGGCCTGAAGTTCACCTATTACAGTTTCCATTGGCGGTAGCTTAATTAAGTCAGATACATTACCACAAGAAACTATAGCATCTGCCTTTTCATCTAATGTTACTAATGGTTGAGATGCTCCATCTCTACCTGTACACTCATTTGTTAATCCAACAGTCTTTACTCCTGCATCTTCTAACGCTACTATACAAGCAATAAAGTCAGCATCAGGGTTACCATAACCCTCCTCTGCTACTATTGCTGCATCTGCTCCTAGTGATTTAGCCATTTGTGCAACAAATTGAGCTGCCCTTTGCTTTTGCTCTAATGCCACATTCAGGTTAGACATTATTACTCCTAGGAAATTAATAGTCTTTCCATGCTCTTGGTATAATCTTTTTATCATTGGGAAATTTTGAAAGTCATAGGTTGACCACTTTGAGGAGCATGGCATGAATGATCCTGATATCATAGCACCGTCTAACACTTCATTAGGATGCATAAAGGTTGGTACCATCCTATTACAATCCCATCCGTAGCATAGATCATTATAACCTAACTCCTCCATCTGTGATTGAGGTTGTAATACTATAACTACATTTGGTAGTTTGTTTTCTTCTTCAGTTCTCTTTGTAACTGCAGCTAATTCATATGTTTCAGTTTCTTCAGGTTGAAGTTCAGCTACGCATGCTCCAACATACTCTGCTAATCTCATTCCTGCCCATCTTAATGCACGATTCTTCTTTTGCTGCTCATTTTTTTCAAAATCCTCATCTGTGTCTGCAACTAAAACTAAGTTTTTTAGCTGTGAGTAGTAAGTATATTTTGCTCCTTCTCCACTCATATCAATAAGTCCATCTTGGAAGCCACCCCAATGCTTACCAACAACCAATACACTACAGCCCTTTAAAGCTAGGGTTTTACCGTTTCCAGCCTGTTGTAAATCTCCTGTTACTCCTGGGAATAACGGGCCTCCGCCAATTCTGTGTCTTGGTTCAATTGCTTCTTTAACTGGTACCAGTCTTACCTTATCTCCTGGCTTAACGATAACGAGATCAGCTTCTGTGATGCTCTCGTCTTCTCTGACAACAGCCAATGCTTCTTCCTTGTTAATGGTTAAAATACCATTACAATATGCTGTTTTATCACCAAATATCATGTCTTTTACATGAAAATTGCCTAATTCTAATTTCATTTAATTCCACTCCTTCCTTTACATAAAAATATTATTTTTTAAAGCTTCATGAAAACGTTGCCCTTGTGAAAATTTTGTCTACATCTAATAGTCATAATAATTATATCATAGTTATGATTTATTTGTACATATGTTTATATAATAAACTTGTTTATTTTTACAGAATTTTTTATACATTTTTATCATGTGGTTATTAATATCTTTGCTTCTTTTGTTATGAATAAGTGTAGATTAACTTTAAAATAAGTTCAAATAAAGCTCAGGTGGAGTATAGGCTCCGCCTGAGCTAAGTTCTGTTTATGTTAAATTGGATTTAGCTTGCTTTATGTGTATTACATACTTTGCTTTCTATATATTTCTCTGCCTGTACTGAAGCAATCGCTCCATCTGCAATGGCTGTAACAACCTGTCTTAATGATTTTACTCTACAATCTCCAGCTGCAAAAACACCTTCAATATTTGTGTGCATATCTTGGTTTGTAACTATATAACCATATTCCATAGTCAGCTTATCCTTATATATTTCTGTTTGAGGAATGAAGCCAATAAACACAAATATTCCAAATGTTCCATCCTCTTCATCAGCCTTAATTAATTTTTCTTCCCCAGTTCTATTGTTTTTAATTATCATTGATTCAACGATACCTTCACCTTGAATTTCAACTATTTCAGTGTTATAAATTATTTCTACCCCATCATGACAATTAACTTTTTCAGCTATGGACTTTGCACAGGTTAAGGCACTTTCTCTGCATAGTATAGTTACTTTTTTAGCAAACCTTGTTAAAAACATGGCTTCCTCAACAGCAGAGTCTCCACCCCCTACAACGAAAACCTCTAGGTCTGTAAAAAAGTCTCCATCACAGGTGGCACAATAGGAAACACCTTTACCTGTTAGCTTGGCTTCACCTGGTACTCCCAATAATCTTGGTTTTGCTCCGTTAGCAATAATTACAGATTTAGCCTTATACTCCTTTTCCATTCCCTTTAATACCTTTACTTCGCCTTCTAGAAGCACCTCTTTAATATTGTCTTTTACAATAGTCGTTCCAAAGCTTTCCACCTGTTCTATAAGCCTTTCTATAATAGCAGGACCCGTAGTCTCTCTTACTGAGCAGGGCACATTCACTACTTCATCTGTAGATACTATTTGCCCACCCTTTTTTCCCTTTTCAATAACTAAGGCATCCATTTTTGATCTTCCAGCATATAATCCTGCAGATAGGCCTGCTGGTCCTCCACCGATTATGATTACGTCATAAATTTTTTCCATACTTACTCTCCCCTTTGATATTACGTAGTGTTAATCTATTTTAAATAGCAATTTATTGTCATTGAAGCGTTTTGAATATCCCGATGCCATAATGATACCACTAATCATTAAAATCCCTCCAATACTT
>NZ_WBZC01000036.1 GCF_009017275.1 Alkaliphilus pronyensis
TTAAATTTTTATTTGTGTTATTGATTTATTCTTTATTCTTTAGTGGTTTTTTTCTTTTATCTTTATGGGTTTTGCTTTTTTGTTTTTCCTTATTACTTATTCCATATTACATATTACTTACTGGAGAGTGAAACTATGAAGGAACGTACAATTATGCATATCGATGTAAATTCAGCATACTTATCCTGGCAGGCTGTTTATAATCTTCAGCAGGGAAGCACTATTGATTTGAGACAAATTCCCTCGGTGGTGGGTGGATCACAGGAGGATCGTAGAGGAATTGTATTGGCTAAAAGTATTCCTGCTAAGGCCTTTAATATAAAAACTGGAGAGGTATTATGGAAGGTAAGGCAAAAATGTCCTAATATTGTAATTGTCCCTCCAAATTATACAATTTATATGAGATGCAGTAGAGCCCTTTATGAATTATTAAATAGGTACTTTCCAATTATACAGCGTTTTTCTGTGGATGAGTTTTTTATAGATTATACAGGTATGGAGGCTAATCATGGCACTGCTGTTGAGGCCGCCCATTTTATTAAAGATAAAATAAAAGATGAATTAGGCTTTACCGTAAATATTGGAATAGGCTCTAATAAGCTAATGGCTAAAATGGCTGGAGAATTAAAAAAGCCTGATATGGTTCATACCCTATGGCCCCATGAGATGAAATCAAAAATGTGGCCCCTTCCAGTAGAAGAGTTATATATGGTGGGAAGGAGAACCCATAAAAAGCTAAATCATTTAAATATATTTACTATTGGAGATCTTGCAAAGGCAGATCCAAAGCTATTAGAAAGTAAGCTAAAATCCTTTGGAAATTTAATTTGGTGCTATGCCAACGGACTAGAAGAATCACCTGTTTTTAATGGTTCACATATTCCCATGAAGGGAATGGGAAACAGTAGTACTATTAAGTTCGACGTATATGATAAGGAAACAGCCTATAAAATATTATTATCCTTAACAGAATCAGTTGCTTTTAGGCTAAGGGAGGCTGGTTATTCCTCTGGCTTAGTAGCCATTTCCCTACGTAATGCAGAGCTTCATACCTATTCACATCAAAGAAAGCTTTTTTCACCCACCAATGTTACTAATGAAATTTATAGAATAGTCAAGGAATTATTCAATGAATGCTGGCAGGGAGAGAAGCTTCGACATTTGGGAGTAAGGGTAGCAGACTTAACAAAAAACGAAACAATTCAAACTTCTTTTTTTGATGAAAAAACAAGAGAAAAATATCAAGCTTTAGATGAGTCAATTGATAATATTCGTGAAAAATATGGGAAGTATTCAATTATGAGGGGAATATTTGCCGACGGAGAAATAGCTCCTCTTTTAGGGGGAGTAGGAGAAGAGGATTACCCCATGATGAGTAGCATACTGTAAGTTCAGACAATAATTAAAATAAAAAATAGCTAGTAATTAGGTATAAGCATGAAGAAAGGGAAGGGATTTTAAGAATGAGGCTTTTAAAAAAATCTGTAGAGATGGTGGCATGGTTTGACTATGAAGGAAATACAACACCTGTAAAATTCCGACTATTGAATGAAGAAGAAGAAAACACTGTTATTAAAATAAATAAAATTATTAAGAAGGAGCTAGATAAATTTGCAGGTAATAAGATGATTAAATACACCTGCGAAAGCTGTATCAATGGAGAATTAAAATTATTAGAGCTAAGGTATGAGATGGAGACCTGCAAATGGTATTTGTATAAAATCTAAAGAATCAGTATACATAATATTATTATGTATACTGAACTACAACATAATTATCAATATATAGGCAATAACTAATCTATAGATTGTGCTAGTATGCCATTGCTATGATATAATGTAATATATTAAAACAACAAAGTCACATGAAAAAGTGGGGGGTTATCGTAATCCTCATGTTATCGAAAAGGAGTAAAAATATGCCTTCAGATATGGATATGAATGTTAAAGGTACAAAAGTATTAGCCATCAACTCTAAAAACATAGAATTGATAATAGCAATACAATTATTGGCAGATAGCAAGCATCATGAATTTGCTAGAGAATGGGCAAATCAAATGTATGATAAGCTTTCGGCGGATAGTATGAAAACCCTTTCAATTATTGCTCAAACCTGTTTGCAGGGTATGGAGTTAATTGAGTTTGTGCTAGAGGGCTATATTTTTGATGATACAGAAAAACTATATAAGACAATATTAGAATATGATAATATTGAATTTTTGCACAAGATAACAGGAGAGCAAATTGGTATTGAGAGAATTAAAAATATAATCAATGGAAAAGAAAGCTTAAAAAATGTAGTGGCAGAATTTCCTTGGCTTGTAAGGGATAGTATAAACCCACTTGAATATTCATTTTTTAACACCGATAATTATAAAAATCAATTAGTAGAGCTATTGATTGAGATAAATAATGATATATTTAATAATAAGCTACAGGAGCTAAAGAATATATACCAAAAAGCTATTGAAGACATGAATATTAGAATAATAAAAACAGAAATTAAGGCACTAGCACAAGAGGTTATAGGTAAGAAATGGAATATTAAAGACCTGCAAGAATATTTTTTTGTTCCTTCCTATTTTATAAGTCCTCATCATTTAATGATATACAATCATAAAAGTATCGTTATAGCCTATGATATGATAAATGATAGAAATGAAAAAATAAAAGAGAGAATAGACATTGCAAAGTCACTAAGTGTAATTTCAGATAAAACAAGGCTAGAAATATTACGACACATAATATCAGAGCCTACCTATGGTAAAGTATTGGCTGCAATGTTAAACCTTACAACAGCAACCATCTCTCATCATTTAGATCAATTAAAGGCTGCAGGCTTTATTAATGAACATAAGGAAAAAAACATAAAGTACTTTAGTGCAAATATTGAAAAGGTTGACTCTTTACTTGAAGATGTAAAGAACTACTTATATAACAAATAGCTTCAATACCTTGTTAAACCCTCGGCAAACCTTGAGAAAAATAGATCACAACATTCCAGATTTAACTTTTCATGAAATTATGTGGTCTTAGCCGAGTTTTTTTATGCCTAAAAACTAAACATAGCTACTAAATTGTGTATGTAGTTTTTGTATTAAATATAATTGCAAATTTATTATATAAGCTATATAATATATATATCTAATAAGATATGCATCTAATTACAGGAGGGCAACAATATGAAATTTGCACTATTTAAGAATAAAAATTATAGTCTCTTTGTTTTTGGGCAAGCATCCTCTGTGTTTGGCGATGTGTTTTTAAATATCGCCTTATCCTTATATGTGTTAAAGCTTACAGGGTCAGCCGAGAAATTCGCAGCAATATTAGCATTAGGAGTTATTCCACAGGTTTTT
This sequence comes from Alkaliphilus pronyensis, assembly GCF_009017275.1. Classification (GTDB taxonomy): domain Bacteria; phylum Bacillota; class Clostridia; order Peptostreptococcales; family Natronincolaceae; genus Alkaliphilus_C; species Alkaliphilus_C pronyensis. The sequence continues at coordinate 3,359 of NZ_WBZC01000036.1, forward strand.
TTAGGACCATTTGCTGGAACAATTGTTGATAGACTAAATAAGAAAAAAAGCATAATTTTTCTTGATTTAATAAGATTTTTATATTTGCTTGTTTTGATAGTTATAACAAAGGGAGAACTACAGATCAACACCATATACATAACAGTTATGTTCTTCTCATTATGTGATATATTCTTTGGCCCTAGCTTTATAAGTATATTTCCATTAATTATAAATAAGGAAGATTTTGTAGATGGTAATGCTTTAATGAACACAATTTTAGAAGCCACTAGAATAATAGCCCCAATTTTAGGTGCAGTTGTCTTTAGTAGATATGGATTAATTATAATTTTATTTGTAGATGCTATTACCTACTTAATATCTGCTATTTCCGAACTATTTATGGAAATACCATTAGAGGAAAAAGACATAGGGTCTAATAATTTTATTAAAGAGGTAATGGATGGATTTAAGGTCTTCTTTAAGGATACTAAAATTACTTCCTTAGTTGCCAATGGTATACTATCACATATATTCCTTTTTCCCTTTTTTCTGGTAGGTTTTCCATACTTATTAACTCAAGTTTTTCTTGTACCAGAATTATTCTATGGAATAGTTCAAAGTTTGATGCCGGTTGGCTTTTTTCTATCGGTTGCTTTAGTATCTATAACCAAAAACAAACTAAGTCAAGCCGAAAGCATCAATTATGCAATTATTGGTATGCTATTAACGGTTGTTTTAGTAGGGCTTCTAATTGTACCAAGCTTTACAGCAGTATTGAAGGATAGCCCATTAATTACTTTAATATTTTTTAGCTTCGTTAATTTTTTTATGTTTTTATCATTTGGGTATTACGGAGTCTTTTTTGTATCCTTTTACCAAGGTAATGTACCAAAAGAACTATTAGGGAGATTTGGCTCTATACTAATAATGTTATTTGCTGTTGGACGCTTTATAGGATTTAAAGTTTTTGGATACCTATTTAATAAAGGTATACTTTTATACCCAATACTAATATTAGCTATAGGAATGGTATTAAAGCTAATAGCCCATGTTCCTTTTATGCTTAAAGAAAAGCAACAAAGCATAACTGAAAGAATTTAGAGTATAGATTTAGTCAATGTATTGCTTTTGTAAGTACAATAGCATAAAATGGAAATATAGTGTCAAGGGTTCGGAGTTGTTGACACCTATAAACTTCTACTTGAAGAATTATACAATAATTTGATATAATTCTTCTAAGATTAATGGAGGTTAGTTATGGAAAAATATATTGTATCAAGTGGAGAAGAAATAATTATAAGACCTGCTAAAAAAGAGGATGCTCAGCAGCTTATTGACTATATACAAATAATAGCTGGTGAATCAGATTACCTAACCTTTGGACCAGGGGAGTTTTTATTAACCAAAGAAGAAGAGGAGTCATTTATTGAAAAAACTCTCAAGAGTAATAATTCTTTGTTTCTTGTGGCTGAAATTGATGGTAAAATAGTTGCAAATTTAAGCTTTACTGGGGGAGTAAGACCACGAACAAAGCAAGCTGGTGAATTTGGTGTTAGTGTCTTAAAAAGATACTGGGGATTAGGAATTGGAAAAAGGTTAGTTTCCTACTTAATAAATTGGAGTAGACAAACAGGAGTAGTTAGAAAAATAAATCTAAAGGTAAGAGCAGACAACACAAGGGGTATTACCCTATATGAAAACTTAGGCTTTAAAAAAGAGGGGCTAATATCAAGAGAGTTTATGATAGATGGGATTTTTTACGATTGTATATTAATGGGAATTGAGATTGATTAACTAAATACAATTAGTATTTAGTAATTAGCAATGAAAAAACCTCCTTGTAGGAGGTTTTACTATTATCTATAATTTACAAATTGCAGCGGGAAGGGTAAATCTGCTGACTTAAGTAGTTGAATTACAGCCTGTAAATCGTCCTTATTTTTACCAGTAACTCGTACAGAATCACCTTGAATGGATGCCTGTACCTTTATTTTTGCATTTTTAACAGCTGTAGTTATGAGCTTTGCTTCTTCTTTTTCAATTCCTTGCTTTAAAGTAATAATTTGCTTTACTCTACCACCTAGGGATTTTTCCACCTTACCGTATTGTAAAGACTTAAGGGAGATACCCCGCTTTGTCATCTTAGTTTGCAAAATATCTATTACATTTCTAAGCTTGAAATCATCTTCTGCTGTAATAGATATTTCTTCGTTACCAAGCTCAATTGCTGTGTTGGTATCCTTTAGATCGAATCTTTGGCTTATTTCCTTAGAGGTTTGATTTACTGCGTTATCAACCTCTTGTAGGTCTACCTTTGAAATTATATCAAAAGAACTGTCTTTTGCCATATGTTTCACCTCATTTCCAATAAATTGTCCATATTTATTATATCCCTAAATTTACAACTATGTCCACATGTCTAACAAAAATCTTATAACAAAACTGAAGGACTTTAAAAAAGGTGATATAATGAAATACGTGTAAACTAAACATAAATAAAAGTATGTTTACTAAATATATTTTTATAAAAAGTAAAGAATAATTCAACAGAGGCCATGAAATATTATAAAGATTAAAAGGTTTTAAAGCTTAAATTAGGTATAATTATTAAATAGAGAAATTAAAATAATGGAGTGATATAATGAATAAACATAGTAAAATACTAGGTAGTGAAGGAATAGGAAAGCTATTACTTAGATTATCGGCTCCTGCTGTAGCTGGAATGATGGTACAAGCTCTATATAACCTTGTAGATACAATTTTTGTTGGTAGAGGAGTTGGCACCATGGCTATTGCTGGACTGGCGATTGCTTTTCCCCTTCAAATGTTGGGACTGGCTATAGCACAGGCAATTGGTATTGGGGGAGCTTCAATTATCTCAAGAAGCTTAGGTAGTGGTGATACAGAAAAAGCGGAAAAAGCTATGGGAAATATTTTTAGTCTTATTATAGTGATAAGCCTTGTATTAACAATACTTGGACTAGCCTTTATAGAGCCAATTCTAATGGTTTTTGGAGCTACAGATTCAATATTGCCCTATGCTATGGAGTATATGAGGGTAATATTATTGGGAACGGTATTATTTACCTTTGCTGTAGCCAGTAACAGCGTTTTACGGGCAGAGGGTAATGCTAAAATGGCAATGTACACCATGCTAATCTCAGCAGGGCTTAATATTATACTCGACCCAATTTTTATTTTTGTATTTAATATGGGAATAAGAGGGGCTGCCATTGCTACTGTTTTGGCACAGGCAACAACAGCAGTATATCTTGTCATTTATTTTATGACCGGTAAGAGTACCCTTAAATTCAAAATGAAAAATCTTAAGCCAGATATCAAAATAATACTTGAAACATTTGCAATAGGCTCAAGTGCCTTTGCAAGACAGGCAGCAGGTAGTATTATGGCAATTATACTAAACAACTCACTTGCATTTTATGGTGGAGATATTACAATAGCAGCCTTTGGAGTGATTAATAGATTACTAATGTTTACTTTCATGCCATTATTTGGTATAGTTCAAGGAATGCAGCCAATAGTTGGATACAATTATGGAGCTAAAAAACTAAGCAGAGTTAAAGCTACAATAAAATTATCAATTGTAATAACAACTCTACTTGCCACTATTGGTTTTTTAATGCTGATGGTATTCCCAAGATTTTTTATGGAAATATTCAGCGATGATACAGAGCTTATAGAACTGTCAATAGGTGCAGTAAGAATAATAGTGTTGGGGGTGCCCTTCATTGGCCTACAGGTGGTTGGTGCCAGTATGTTTCAATCAATAGGTAAGGCTTTACCCTCATTAATACTATCCATGTCAAGACAAATATTATTTTTAATACCATTAGTATTAACACTTCCAATTTATTTTGATCTATTGGGTATATGGTTAGCCTTTCCTTTGGCGGATGTGCTTTCTACAGTGGTAACTATGGTATTTATGTCAAAGGAGCTTAAAATAATATCAAAAGCGACCCTTATACAAAGCAACTAAATAGTAATATTAGACATTATATTATTGTAGATGACAAAATATAGTAATATCCTCGTAAAATGTTGAAATTTAACTATTTCCTCGGGAATAATTAGATGAAATAGAATAATAGTTAAGATTAAACTAAAAGTAGGTGATAGGATGAGACTCCAAAAATATATAGCAGCCTGTGGAGTTGCCTCCAGAAGGAAAAGCGAAAAACTGATTGAGTCTGGAAAAGTAAAGGTCAATGGCGAACCAGTAACAGAAATGGGTTATAAAATTGACCCAGATAAGGATATAGTTTTAGTAGATGGTAAAGAAATAAGTGAAGATGAAAAAAAGGTCTATGTTGTTTTAAACAAACCAAAGGGCTATATTACTACAGTCAATGACCAGTTTAACAGAAAAAAGGTTACTGACTTGATAGATTTACCCTATAGAATTTTTCCAGTTGGAAGATTAGATTATGATACCTCTGGATTACTATTACTAACAAATGATGGTGAGCTTACCTATAAATTAACCCATCCGAAATTTAAGGTTGAAAAAACCTACATAAGTAAGATAAAAGGCTTGCTTAATGCTGATAAAATAAATGCCTTTAAAAATGGCTTAGTAATTGAAGACTATATAACCTCACCAGCAAAGATAAAAATACTAAGTACAGAGGATAATGCCTCTATAGTAGAAATAATAATACGTGAAGGAAAAAATAGACAAATAAGAAAAATGTGTGATGCAATAGGACACCCTGTTTTAGAATTAAAAAGAATAGCAATGGGAGAAATAAAACTTGGTAGTTTGAAGGTTGGAGCTTGGAGGCTTTTAACTAAGGAAGAAATAAAATATATAAAGAAAATTTAATAATTTAATTAAATTTTAAACATATGCAAATTTATACCTTATTTATACCCTACGAAAAAGCTTATAAAAAATTTAGCCCATCAGAATTGTGGTTACAGCCCTATCCATAATTTTAGATGGGTAAAGTTTTATCATTTATAATGAAAATTTACACATTTAAACATCACTTTTGATAATAAACATGCTTTTGTATATCCTAAATAAAAGGTGTATAATAGACATGAAAATAGGAAAAACAGAAGGGCAGTGATAAATTGCTTGAAATTAGGAGGGCAGTAACAGAAGATATTCAACAGATTAATGAAATCTATAGGGAGCTTTCCTTTAATGAATTAGCTCCAGAACAAGAGGATTTATCTTCAATCATTGTTAAGGAAGGAAATAAAGTATTGGGTATTTCAAATTATAAAAGACTGTCTGTTGAAGCAGCAGAAATATCATTTTTATACATAACTCCAAATGCCAGAGGAAATAGCCTAGGGGATGGTCTTTTAAGGGGAACACTAAATTATTTAATGGAAAAAGGTTATTCTCATATTTTTTTAAGATCTAATAAAAAGCTTGAGGATTTTTATACTCATGAAGGGTTATTACCATTAACAAGCCACTTATTATCAGAGGAACTACAGCTCCAGTTAAAGAACTTAAGCTTAAATACCTCAGACTATTTTTATTGTTATCCTAAAGATTTTTTTCAGAAAAAATGTAAAGGAAGTAGATAATTAAATGAATAGGCTACTAATATCAAGAGCTACAGCATTTGTGCATAAAATTCTACAGGAGAAAATCCAAATAGGAAATATTGTCGTAGATGCAACAATGGGTAATGGTAACGATACCATTTTCCTTTCCCAGGCTGTTGGCAGTAATGGAAAGGTATATGCCTTTGATATTCAGCAAAAAGCCCTTGATATAACTTATAAAAGACTACTAGAAGCTAACTGTAATAACGTTGTTTTAATAAGAGATAGTCATGAAAATATGGGTATATATATAAAGGAAAAGATAGATGCAGCTGTATTTAACCTTGGTTATTTGCCAAAGGGTGATCATAAAGTAATAACAAAGCCCCCTTCAACAATAGGAGCTATTAAAAGTAGTTTAGAAATCCTTAAAACTAAAGGTATATTATCTATAGTTATATACTATGGACATGAAGGAGGAGCTATAGAGAAAAACTCAGTAATTGATTTTCTAGAAACCCTAGATAATAAAAAATATTCTGTACTTAAATGCAGCTATATTTCAAAGGAGAAAAATCCACCCATTATTGTTTTTATAGAAAAAATTATTTAACGGACTTTAATTTAAACTTAAGGAGGTACTAGTAAATGGCAGAAGCTGAAACAAAGCAAATTAAAATTACTGAAACTGTATTAAGGGATGCTCATCAATCTCTGCTTGCTACAAGAATGACAACAAATGAAATGCTACCTATTGTCGAAAAGCTTGATAGGGTAGGCTATCATTCTTTAGAAATGTGGGGGGGAGCAACCTTTGATGCTTGTCTAAGATTCTTAAATGAAGACCCTTGGGAGAGACTAAGAAAAATTAGGGGTCTTGTAAAAAACACAAAGCTACAAATGCTTTTAAGGGGACAAAACTTATTAGGCTATAAACACTATTCTGATGATGTGGTAACTGAATTCATTAAAAAATCAATATACAATGGAATTGACATAATTCGTATATTTGATGCATTAAATGATGCAAGGAATCTTGAAACCTCTATAAGGGTTACAAATCAAGAGGGGGGACATCCACAATGTGCCATTTCCTTCACCACCAGTCCTGTTCATAATATTCAGTATTATGTTAATAAGGCTAAAGAATATGAAAGTATGGGGGCTAAATCAATATGTATCAAGGATATGTCTGGTATATTGACACCCTTTGTAGCCTATGATCTTGTGAAGGAGCTTAAAAAGGTAGTCACTGTTCCCATACAGCTACATTCCCACTATAGCAGTGGTATGGCATCAATGGTATATATTAAAGCTATTGAAGCAGGGGTAGATGTGGTTGACACAGCAATTTCTCCATTTGCATTAGGAACTTCACAGCCACCTACTGAACCACTTGTTGCTACTTTAAAGGGTACTCAATACGATACTGGTATGGATTTAGAGGCATTAAATGAAATAACTGAATATTTTAAGCCACTAAGGGATAAATATCTTGAGAAGAAACTAATAGACCCAAAGGTTATGGGGGTAGATATTAATACAATAGTCTATCAAGTACCGGGCGGAATGTTGTCAAATTTAATATCACAGCTAAAACAGCAAAATAAATTGGATAAGCTAGACGAAGTTTTAGCAGAAGTCCCTAGAGTACGTGAAGACTTAGGCTATCCTCCTTTAGTGACACCTATGAGTCAAATGGTGGGAACCCAAGCAGTATTTAATGTTATTATTGGTGAAAGATATAAAATGGTGCCTAAAGAAATAAAGGACTATGTTAAAGGCCTATATGGAAAAGCTACTACACCTATATCTAATGAAATTAAGGAAAAGATAATCGGTAAAGAGGAGATAATAACCTGTAGACCAGCAGACTTGATTGAACCTCAATTAGATAGGTTAAAGGCTGAAATGAAGGAATATCTAACACAGGATGAAGATGTTTTATCCTACGGATTGTTCCCTCAAATTGCAATGAACTTTTTTAAGGACCGCTGGAGCAAGCAGTATAAAATAGAAACAACCCTTTATAATGAAGAAGAAAAGACCCATCCAATATAATATGACCTTTAATAATCTAAGCTCCCTATGAATGGGAGCTTTATCATATACAATGCTTATGTAGATAAATCTTATAATGTCTGTTGCTAATATATGATTTTACTGCTACTGTAGTATTACGTGGAATTATTTTATTACATTTTAAGCAGGTCCAATTTTTATTTTTAACTACCTCAAAGCTGGTGGTAACCTTTAAATTGTTATACTTACTCCAGCTTTTCCACCCTGTTTTACATAGCTTGCTTCTTGCTTCATAATCAGCATAAACCCATTTCAATATTCTATGAAAGTGAAATGGATATTTTGTATAGTTAATATATGAAGTAGGTAAACCTAGACTAACGGCATAATTATCAAAGGAATTTTCTATAATATCCTGAAGCGGATTAGTAATCTTCAAGTTAATATGTTTATAGTTATTGGCCTTAAGCCATTTATTGAGTTCATCAAACATATAGCCTCTACATACGTGAAGCTCTTCAGATTTTGAGACATTTAATTCATTAAGTAGCCTTTTAACTATTTCAACAACATAATTTGTATATAGTTTTTTATTAAAGCTTTCAGCTCGGTAGAATTTTAGCGGGATCAATTCTTCTTTGTACTCATTGGTTTCAACTCTTATAGCACCTATAATTGTTCCTCCTAATAGGCTACCACTGCCGGCATCATCTATTTGAATCAATATGTTCACCCTTTCTTTAACTCTATTACACAGCTTTATTATTGTCGATATCCTTAAGAAGTATAATACAAATATAACTAGGAGGTTTTTCATGCGTATTCTTGTTACAAATGATGATGGTATTTTTTCAGAAGGTATATATCAGCTTGCCAAAGCACTCATTCCTCTTGGAGAAGTAATTGTTGTTGCACCAAATAAGGAGCAAAGTGCTACAGGACATTCAATTACCTTGCATAGACCTTTAAGAGTAAGTAATACAAAATTTTTTGATACAGAGCTAGAGGCCCACGCTATTGATGGTACACCTGTAGACTGTGTAAAGGTTGCTGTTGAAGCAATATTAAAGGATAGGAAGCCGGATATTGTGGTCTCGGGAATAAACAATGGACCTAATTTAGGTACAGATGTTATTTATTCTGGTACTGTATCAGCAGCAGTAGAAGCTGCTATTTTAGAAATTCCTTCAATTGCAGTTTCAATGGCAACAACTAAAATTGATACCTTTAAAGATGCGGCAGAATTTGCCTGCAGGATTGCAAAAAGTATACATCAATTATATAGGTCTAAGGTTGGAATAGTTAACATAAACTATCCCACCTGTCGAAGGGAGTCAATACAAGGTATAAAGATAACTTCGTTAGGCATAAGAAGGTATAGCAGCTCATTGATTGAAAGAAAAGATCCACGTGGTGACTCATATTACTGGATTTCAGGGAAGGCCATGGATTTAGAGGAAGCTGAAGACAGCGATGTAATGGCAGTTAAAAATAACTTTATATCCATAACTCCAATACACTTTGATTTAACTCATTTCAAAGACCTAGACAGTTTAAGAAGAATGAATTTTAAAGTGTAGTCTAACTACTTTTTTGGCTACACCTTAAATTTTGTATTTTTCGTGAATTATGCAGTTTGTGAAGTTAATCTTGCATATAACAAAATGAATGCTAAAATTATGAAATAAAAATTGCATAATTACTCTTTATCTGTTATAGTCTTGTTATAAGAGGTTTTATATTAAGTCATTGAAGGGAGATGGGCCTGTTGGACAACCAGAAGGCTAAAAAAGAATTAAAGATCATTGAGGATTGGTGTAAAGGATGTGGTATTTGTGTCGCATTTTGTCCTAAAAACGTTCTTACTATGGAAAATGACAAGGTTGTCATTTCTGATTTGGACAAATGCATTAAATGCGGCTTATGTGAATTAAGATGTCCTGACTATGCAATCTATTTGGAGGTGGTCTAATAATGAATAATAGACAAGTTAAATTAATGCAGGGAAATGAGGCCTGTGTTGAGGGAGCACTGGCGGCAGGCATGAGGTTTTATGCAGGTTATCCTATAACACCTTCTACAGAAATAGCAGAATTTTGTGCTCAAAGACTTCCCTTAGTTGGTGGTAAGTTCATACAGATGGAGGATGAAATAGCAGGAATGGCTGCTACTATAGGTGGATCATTAGCTGGTTTAAAATCAATGACAGCCACAAGCGGACCTGGTTTTTCACTAAAGCAAGAAAATATTGGCTATGCTGCCTTAACTGAGGTTCCATGTGTTGTTGTAGATGTACAAAGAGCAGGTCCAAGTACAGGATTGCCAACTGCTCCTTCACAAGGAGATATTATGCAGGCTAAATGGGGTACCCATGGTGATCATCCAGTTATTGCTTTATCACCCACTTCTGTAAAAGAAACCTTTGATTTAACGGTAAAGGCTTTTAATTTATCTGAAAAATATAGAACACCTGTATTTCTAATGCTAGATGAAATTGTAGGACATATGAGGGAAAAAATAGAAATTCCTAACCCTGATGAAATAGAAATTTTTGATCGTGTTAAGCCTAAGGTATGTGATGAAAGCTATCGTGCATATAGGGTAGACGAAGGTCAGATAGTTCCTCCGATGGCATCCTTTGGAGAAGGCTTCCACTTTCATGTAACAGGTCTTATGCATGATGATTATGGCTTTCCATCAAATGATTCAGGAATTGCCGATAAACTACTTAGAAGGATTATGAGTAAAATATCTGATAATGTAGATGATATAGTATTATTTGAAGAAGAGTTTATAGAAGATGCTGAAATATTAATTTTAGCATATGGTTGTACTTACCGTTCAGCAAGAAGTGCAGCTAAGCAAGCAAGGGCTGCAGGCCTTAAGGTTGGACTATTTAAAGCGTTAACAATTTGGCCATTTCCAGAAAAAAGAGTTAAAGAGCTAACTAAATCAATCAAAAAAATTCTTGTACCTGAGTTAAATTTAGGGCAATATGCTGAAGAGGTAGAAAGAGTTGTTAAGAATGATGCTGAAGTTTATAGCTTAGGTAAGGTTAATGGTGAATCCATTACCCCTGAAGAGATTTTAGCAAAGCTTAGGGAGGTCCTATAATATGAGTAGTCAATTAATTAAAAATAATTTTAGAGAAGATAGATTACCACATATATGGTGTCCTGGCTGTGGACATGGAATTATCATGAGGAGCTTAGCACAGGCGGTAGAAAACTTAAATTTAGAAAAGCAGAAGGTTTGTGTTATTTCAGGTATAGGCTGCTCATCAAGAACTCCTGGTTACCTTGATTTCAACACTCTTCACACTACCCATGGTAGAGCTTTAGCCTTTGCAACGGGAGTAAAATTAGCAAATCCTGAATTAAAGGTTATAGTAGTAACTGGAGATGGAGATTGCACAGCTATAGGGGGTAATCATTTAATACACACCGCCAGAAGAAATATTGATATTACAGCTATAGTGTTTAATAACAACATATACGGAATGACTGGTGGTCAATATTCACCTACTACCCCAACTAATGAATTTGGAACAACTGCTCCCTTTGGAAATATTGACAAAGCCTTTGATATTTGTAAATTAGCAGATGCAGCAGGGGCTACCTATACCGCCAGAGGAACAGCATATCATGTTAATCAATTGACAAAAATAATAGAAAATGCAATTTCTAATAAGGGCTTTTCACTGGTAGATGCAATTAGTATATGCCCAACATATTATGGTAGAAAGAATAAAAAAGGTGCTGCTGTAAATATGATGAATTATTTAAAGGATTTTGCTGTAGATGCTAAGGTAGTAGATAAGCTTCCACCTGAAAAATTAGAAAACAAGTTTATAATTGGAGAGTTTAAAAATACCACCGAACCTGAATATACAGAAGAATATATGAAAATAATAAAAAAATACCAAAAGGAGAGATAATATGGTAAACCAAAAAGAAATAAGACTCAGTGGATCCGGTGGGCAGGGCCTTATCCTTGGAGGAATAATACTTGCAGAAGCTGCTCTTCTTGATGGTAAAAACGCAATACAATCTCAATCCTACGGACCAGAGGCAAGGGGGGGTGCCAGTAAGGCTGAGGTAATCATAAGTGATGATACTATTGATTATCCAAAGGTTGAAAAGGCTGATCTTCTTTTGGCCCTTACCGATAAGGCGTATCATAAGTATATTAAGGCATTAAAGGAAGGCGGAATTTTGATTATTGATTCAAATGTTGAGGTTGACCTTACAAACAAGGCATATAAAATAATTAAAATACCAATTATTGAAACTGCAGCTGAAAAAATTGGTAAATCAATGGTTGCAAATATTGTTGCATTAGGTGTGATTAGAGTGGTTACAGAGGTTGTAACTGAAGCCTCTTTAGAAAGGGCAGTATTAAAAAGGGTTCCAAAGGGTACTGAGGAACTAAATAAGGCTGCATTACAACAGGGATATTTATTGGCTGAAGAGTTTAAAAATATTTAATAGGGTGGTACATTCATATGATTGACGAGAATAAAAAGGATTTGCTTTTACAAATCCAAAAAAACTTCTCAAAGCTAAGTAAAGGACAAAAACTAATTGCTCAATTTATAATTGATAACTATGATAAGGCAGCCTTTATGACTGCATCGAAGCTGGGTATTAAAGTTGGAGTAAGTGAATCAACTGTAGTTCGCTTTGCAAACGCCCTTGGCTTTGAAGGCTATCCTGAGCTACAAAAGGCACTTCAAGAGATAATAAAAACAAAGCTTACTACTGTTCAACGGGTTGAGATGGCTAACGAATACTCAAATGAGGGAGCTATATTAAAAAAGGTTCTAAAATCCGATATGGACAATATTCGGTCAACCTTAGAAAACATTGATTACGAAGAGTTTCAAGAGGTTATAGATAAAATATTTGAGGCAGAAAGAATTTATATAATCGGTCTTAGAAGCTCTACTGCCATAGCTGAGTACTTAGGCTTTTATCTTAATTTAATACTAGACAATGTAAAAATTGTTGGATATGGAATTAGTGACATATTTGAGCAACTATTGAGGATTAGTAATAAAGACTTAGTAATATGTATCAGTTATCCACGATATTCTAATAGAACATTGGAGGTAATTAATCATTTAAGAGAAGAAGGTGTTCCTATAGTAGGAATAACTGATAGTCTTTTATCGCCAATTGCTAATATCTCAGACTATTGCTTAACAGCAAAAAGTAATATGGTTTCCTTTGTAGATTCATTAGTTGCTCCATTAAGCTTAATAAATGCATTAATTATTGCTGTAGGTATGAGAGAACGTGATGAAATCAGGGAATACTTTAACAAACTAGAAAATATTTGGTATAAATATAATATATATGATCGTAAAGGAAATCAGTAAGTAGATTAATAAGGATAGCCCAGCTGGGCTATTTTTTTTATAAAAAATACATAAAATATGTAATTATATGTTATTATAGTCTAAGCATTTCCTTACAAATATTATATAGGGGTGAAAATAGCTTATGAGAAAGCTGATTTTAGTAAGACATGGTGAAACCCTGTGGAATAGTGAAGGCAGAACCCAAGGCAGAAAAAACTCTGCCCTTACTACAAGAGGGATATTACAAGCAGAAAAACTGGCTAAAAGGCTTGTTTCAGAAAAAATAGATGTAATATATTCAAGTAATCTTGAAAGGGCTAAATCTACAGCAGCAATTATAGGAAAAGCAGTAGACAAAACCCCACATTACGATGAAGCACTTATAGAGCTAGGCTTTGGTGAATGGGAGGGATTAACCCTTAAGGAGATAGACAGTAGGTACCCCCATGAGCTAAAGGAATGGCATAATAATCCCCACAAGGCTACTATACCCAAAGCTGAAGGTCTTGAAATAGCACAAAATCGCATAGTGTCCTTTATTCAAAAAATATCTGAAGTCAGTAACGACAAAAACGTACTAATAGTAAGTCACGGTACTATAATTAAGCTTTTTTTACTATCCTTTTTAAATATGAAGCTTTGTGATTTTTATAGACTTAAGCAGGGAAATTGTAGCTTAAACATTATTGAATTTAAATCAAGGGGACCTGTTTTAGTTAAGTATAACGATATGTGCTATATGGAAATAATATAAGAGGGTGTTTAATTTGATAAGCAGAAGAAGAATAATTGTAGTAGGGGGCGGTGCATCTGGCATGATGGCGGCCATTACTGCTGCTAATAATGATAAAAAAGTAATACTACTAGAAAAAAATAATTCCCTTGGCACTAAGCTTAGAATAACAGGCGGAGGAAGATGTAATATTACTAATGCAGCATCCTCCGATAAGATGCTAGAAAAGGTTGTAAGAAACAGAAAATTCCTTTATCCTTCCTTTAAAGCAATGTCTGGCCAAGATTTAATAAATACATTAAAGAAGCTAGGCCTGTCACTGAGAATAGAGGAGGAGGGTAGGGTTTTTCCTGAAGGAAATAAAGCAGAAGATGTTATTGCATTACTTAAAAATCAGCTTATTGCAAATAATGTAGACATAAGATTAAATAATGAAGCTAAGGGTTTAATTGTTTCCGAAAATAAAATAAAAGGTGTTTCTTTAGGAAATGGACAAACTGTAATGGGAGATACTGTAATTATCTCAACAGGGGGTCAATCATATCCCTATACAGGCAGCAATGGTGATGGATATAGGCTTGCAAAGTCAGTAGGCCATTCTATAGTTCCAGTTAGGGGGAGCTTAGTTCCAATTGTTATAGAAGAGCTATGGATTCGTCAGCTAATGGGTATATCCCTTGAAAAGGTTAATATAACTATTTCAGGGAAAAGGAATAAGAAGAATATTATATCAGGGGGCTTAGTATTTACCCATTATGGTATATCTGGTCCTGCGGTACTTCAGGCATCAGCATATATTTTAGAATATGATAGGCAGGAGATTCCCAAATTAAAAATAGATTTATTACCATCAATTAGTGAAAATCAGCTTAATAATTTATTGATTAATGGGATTAATAATAGAAATGATTCATTAAAAAACTGCTTAAATAGTTTTCTTCCAAAAAACTTTATTACTGCTTTATTAAAAAATACTAAAATTAACCCAGAAAAGCAACTGAATCAAGTAACTAAGAAGGAAAGAAATCAGCTATTAATGGCATTAAAGCGACTAGAACTAACTGTTAAGTCCTTAGGTGGACTAAATGAAGCAATAATAACAGCAGGAGGTATATCAGTTAAAGAGATTAATCCAGCAACAATGGAGTCAAAGCTAATTAAGGGATTATTCTTTACTGGTGAAGTAATTGATGTAGATGCATTAACAGGCGGCTATAATCTACATATTGCTTTTTCAACAGGTTATTTGGCTGGCTTAAACTCATAGCTTAAGGAGCTGGTGTGATGAATATAGAAGAAAATATTAAAAGACTTGAAAGGGTACTTTTAACTTGCTTTTTGATTTTGCTTTCTGCTGTTGTGATAGTTAATTCTATAAAAATGTTTCAGCTCAGAAATTCTGTTGTAATGCTGGGGAGAGAAACTGGCATTAACTATAGTCAGTTAATAGATAAAAGTGGCACAATTACCCTAAGGCTAGAGGAAGACCTATATCCCAATATAGAAGTATATATAAATGGTGAGCTTGTTGATACCTTTGGTAACAATAGGCTAATTAAAGTGGATATAAAGGATAGAGACGTTCTTGAATTAAATAGCAGCATGTATAGTAATCCAATAAACCTCTATATAGAGGAGGTATCAAATAACATATCTGGTATTACTGAAGGTGCAATATATAATATTAAAAATAGAAAAACTATAGCTATCATTAGAATTATATGAATACAACCCACTTGAGTAATAGTAGAAGTTAATGTATAATAAAACTAAAAATATCTGGATATAGTCCGATCTAAGTAGAACAAAAACCACCAAGGATTGGTGGTTTACTTTATTTAACAGGAGGAAAATGATGGAATTTGTTCAAATAGCTATAGATGGTCCTGCTGGAGCAGGAAAGAGCACTATTGCAAAAGAGCTGGCTAAAGGATTGAATTATACATATATCGATACAGGAGCCATGTATAGGGCCTTAACCCACCAAGTATTAAATAAGCAAGTATCTGTTAATGACCTTAGAAGGGTGTTAGAAGTAGCAAAAAATACAGATATAGCATTTGAAAAGGGTAACATTTTTATCGATAATAAAGAGGTAAATGATGAGGTCCGTAGCTCTATTGTAAGCAAAAATGTCTCATTTATTGCCAGAATTCCAGAGGTTAGAGATATATTAGTAGACCTGCAAAGAAAAATTGCCTCTAATCAAAATGTTGTGATGGATGGCAGAGATATAGGTACAAAGGTTTTACCACATGCAACTTTAAAGATATTCTTAACAGCTTCAGTTGAAGAGAGGGCAAAGCGTAGATATATTGAGTTGAAGGAAAAGGGATTAGAAGTAAACCTAGCTGAAATTGAAGATGAAATAATTACACGTGATAAAATGGATGAAGAAAGAAGCTGTTCACCCCTTAAGGTGGCGGAGGATGCTATAGTTATAGATACAACAGGTAAATCGATTCAAGAGGTAATTAGACAAATAATTTCTTTCTTAAATGAAAGAATATAAATAATAGGTAAAATTAATAAATTTTTAAACATAAGAAGGAATTTTATATGTTTTATAGAATTTGTATAGGTCTGCTTTCTTTATAAAGTATCTTAGTTCCACATATTTGGAAGCTTGGCGGCAATTATCACCTGATGAAGAAGCTGGAGTGTTAGTAAAGGCGCTGAGATAAATTTTGGAGGTTATCTATGAAGGTTGTATTGGCAGATTATTCTGGGTTTTGCTTTGGAGTAAAAAAAGCAATTGATATGGTTTATGATAAAACCAGCAGAAAGACTGAGGGAGCAAAGTTATTCTCTCTAGGCCCACTAATTCATAATCAACAGGTGGTAAATGAGCTAGAAAAAAAGGGTGTTTCAGTTAAGGATGATATTTCTGCAATTACTGATGGAAGTATAATTATTAGGTCCCATGGTGTTCCACAGGAGGTATATGAAAAAGCTAGAAGCAACTCTTTAGATATAATAGATGCTACCTGTCCTTTTGTAAGAAGAATTCAGAATATAGTAAAGGATTATTGTCAAAATGGATATGAAATAGTGATTATTGGAAATCCTAAGCATCCAGAGGTAATTGGTATTAACGGATGGTGTAATTACAAATCATATATAGTAAGTAATGAAGAGGATGTAAAAGATGTCCCATACTCAAAAAAGCTATGTATAGTGGCACAAACTACTATACCTGTGTCACATTTCAATAGAATTACTGAGCTGTTAAAAGTAAAAGGAGATAAGGTAGAAATCTTTAACACAATTTGTAACGCTACTATGGAAAGACAAGATGCTGCAAGAAAGCTGGCTAAGGAAGTGGATGCAATGATTGTAGTAGGTGGCTACCACAGCTCAAATACTCAGAAATTAGTTGAAATTTGTAGAGCAGAGAAGCCAAATGCTACATTTCATGTGGAATCTGTAGACGACTTAGTAGAGGACGACCTTAAGGATTTTAAGGTTGTGGGAGTAACAGCAGGGGCATCTACCCCACAGTGGCTTATAGAACCGTTAATTGAAAAACTAAAAAAAATTTAATTATGTTTTATTTATAAAATTAATTTATTAGGAGGTAATATTATAATGAGTAATGAGATGCAGAACTATATGGAGGAAATTGAAAAATCTATGGTTAGATTACATAGAGGTGATATAGTAACTGGTAAAGTAATAAATGTTACAGATAGTGAAATCATGGTTAATGTTGGATATAAGTCGGATGGAATTATTCCAAGAGAAGAATTATCAAATGAGCCAAATGTTAATCCTAAAAACATGGTTAAAATAGGAGACGAAATAAAGGTCTATGTTATAAAGCTGGATGACGGCGAAGGTAATGTTCTTTTATCTAAAAAAAGAGTAGATGTTCAAAAAGGCTGGGATGACCTAGAGAGAATAAAGGATTCAGAGGCCCTATTAGAAACAAAGGTAATAGAAGTTGTTCGGGGTGGACTAATCTCTATTTCAAGAGGGATTCGATGCTTTATACCTGCAAGCCAAGTATCAGATTCCTATGTAGAAGACCTATCAGCTTATGTTGGTAAAACCTTTAACACTAAAATTATTGAAATTGATAAAAGAAAAAATAAAGTTATTATATCAAGAAAAGTAGTATTAATTAATGAAAAGGCTGAAATGAAAAAAGAAGTATTATCAAAGATTAAAGTAGGTTCAAGAGTGGAAGGGGAAGTAAAGAATATTGCAAAATTTGGAGCCTTTGTTGATATAGGCGGCATTGACGGATTAATTCATATTTCAGACCTTGCATGGAATAGAGTTAAACATCCATCTGATATATTAAAAATCGGAGACAAGGTAGAGGTTGAGATTTTAGATTTTAATTCTGAAACAGAAAAAATATCCTTAGGACTTAAGCAAACTCAACCACAGCCGTGGGATTTAGTTGAAGAAAACTATAGTATTGGAGATATAGTTGAAGGAAAAGTCGTTAGAATGGTTGATTATGGAGTGTTTATAGAATTAGAACCAGGACTTGATGGACTTGTTCATATTTCAGAGATAAGTGATAAGTTTGTTAGTAAGCCATCACAAGAGCTTGAAGTAGGACAGGTTGTGAATGTAAAAATATTAGATATTAATCTGGAGCAAAAACGAATAAGCTTAAGTATTGCAGCAGCTAATAAAACAGAAGAGGATACTGAATATATTACTGAAAATGACAATGTTACTATTGGTGATGTAACTAATGTAGTTAATGATGAAGATAAAGAGTCCTAGACTCTTTATTTTTACATAGGAAAGTTCCTTCTTAGCTTCCTATAAATTTTTGCTTTTTAAGTTGAATTAGGGAGATGATACATAATGAGAGATTATGATGGGTTTATTGGTAAAGTATATAAAAAAACAGGAATAGACTTATCAAGCTATAAAGAAAGACAAATGAAAAGGCGTATCGATTCTTTAATTTCTAGAAATCAGTTCAATACCTATGAAGATTATTTTCAAGCTCTATGTAGCAATACAAAACTATTGAATGAGTTTATTAATTATTTAACTATAAATGTTTCAGAATTCTATAGAAACCAACAACAGTGGGACGTTCTTGAAAAGGATGTTATACCATCTCTACTTCAGCATAAATCTAAGTTGAAAATTTGGAGTGCCGCTTGCTCTACAGGAGAAGAGCCCTATTCACTTGTTATGCTTTTAACCAAGTTCTTCAAGCTAAATGAAATTAATATCTTAGCAACAGATTTAGATGATGGTGCTATGAATAAAGCTAAAACAGGTATTTATTCCTCAAAAAGCATTGAGAATTTGCCCTCAGAATTTATTAGTAAATATTTTGATAAAATAAATGATAGCTACATGATTAAGGATTGTATTAAGAATAGGGTGACCTTTAAAAAACACAATTTACTAGAAAATCCGTATCCTGAAAAATGCGATTTAATTGTTTGTAGAAATGTTATGATATATTTTACTGAAGAGACTAAAAATAAAATGTATCACAGATTTCATGATTCTTTAGATAGCAATGGAGTTCTATTTGTAGGTAGTACTGAGCAAATTATTTTACCTAATAGATATAGACTTACTCCACTAAAAACATTTTTCTATCAAAAAGTGAAATGATTTATTTATGAAGGGAGGATGAATTTTGAGTAACTATGATTTTCTTAAAAGATTAACAGAGGCCTATGGTGTTTCTGGCTACGAAGGGGAAGCCTCAACAATTATACAGGAGTTCTTTAAGCCTTTATGTGATGACGTTACTACCGATTCATTAGGAAACTTAATATGCTTAAAAAAAGGAAGTAAAGCTAATGGTAAAAAAATTATGCTGGCGGCACATATGGATGAAATTGGCTTAATGGTTAAGGATATTGATGAAAATGGCTTTGTTTGGTTTACTAATATTGGTGGTATAGATCAAAGAACACTATTATGTCAAGAGGTAATTATTCATGGTGCCAAAAAAATATATGGCATTATTGGGGCAAAACCACCACATCTAACCAGTGATGAGGATAGAAGCAAGGCCCTCAAGATGGAGGACCTTATGATTGATACAGGGTATAAAAAGGAAGAGCTAAAGGAATACATTTCTATTGGTGACATAATAACCATTAAGAGGAAGGCTGTTTCTTTAAAAAACAACTGGTTTACAGGCAAAAGCTTAGATGATCGTGCTGGTGTAGTGGCTATGTATTCCTGCTTAAAGCATTTAAAGGATGTAAAGCATGATTTAGATGTTTATCTAGTAGCTACAGTACAAGAAGAAGTAGGAACAAGAGGGGCAATTACAGCAACCTATGAAATAGAGCCAGATATCGGTATTGCCATAGATGTAGGCTTTGGCAGAACTCCTGAGCTAAAGGAGTTCGATACTATTGATATGGATAAGGGACCTGCGTTAACCATAGGACCAAACATACATCCTAAGGTAATGGAGGGGTTAAAGAAGGCTGCTAAAAATAATTACATAGACTATCAGGTGGAAATAGCAACTGGTCACTCTGGAACAGATGCTTGGCCTATGCAGGTTAGTAAATCTGGTGTAGCAACTGCTGTAATCTCTATTCCCTTAAGGTATATGCATACCTCTGTTGAAACTATTAGTCTTAATGACATTGATAAAACTGGTAAGCTGCTGGCCTGTTTTGTATCAAGCTTAAATGACACAGACTTGGAGGAATTCCTATGCTATTAAAAAGATTAACAAATGCCTTAGGTGTTTCTGGCAATGAAGGGGCTGTAAGAAACTTAATTTTAGAAGAGCTAGAAGGACATGTTGATGAAGTAAAAGTTGATAGAATGGGAAATATTATAGCAGTAAAAAATGGTGAGAAGGATGGCATTAACATAGCTTTAACAGCCCATATGGACGAGGTAGGGCTTATGGTTAAGGGTATTGACAAGGATGGCTTAATTAAGTTTGCCACCATTGGAGGAATAGATAGCAGAATTTTAGTATCAAAGCCAGTAATAATTGGTGATAATAGAATTCCAGGTGTAATTGGAGCTAAGGCGGTTCATATGCAAAAACCTGATGAAAGAAAAAAAGCAATAGCAATAGATGAGCTATATATAGATATTGGGTCAAAAAGCAAAAAAGAAACAGAAAACATCGTTTCTGTAGGTGACTACATTTATTTTGATAGTGAATATGTTGAGTTTGGAAATAATAGAATAAAGGCAAAGGCACTTGATAATAGGGTTGGCTGTGGAATTCTAATTGAGCTATTAAAACAGCCACAAAAAGTTACAGTTACAGGGATTTTTACTGTCCAAGAGGAAATAGGACTACGGGGTGCTGAGGTAGCAGCTAATCAAGTGGATGTAGACCTTGCTATAATAATTGAAGGAACAACCTGTTCAGATGTTTCAGCAATTGATCCTCACCTACAAGTAACTTCCCTTGATCTAGGTCCAGCTATTTCCGTTATGGATAGAACCTCAATATATAACAGAAAATATATTGATTTAATGATAGATATAGCGAAGGAAAATAATATTCCATGGCAGTATCGTAGAGCATCCTTTGGTGGAAATGATGCAGGAAGATTTCATACCGCAAAGGGAGGAACTCCATGTGTATCTGTGGCAGTACCATGTCGTTACATACATTCTCCTGTTTCAGTATTAAGTAAGGATGATTATAATAACACTCTAGCATTATTGTCAAGGTTTATTGAAAAAGCAAATAGTTACGAAAATATTTTTAAACAAAGCTTAAGATAGTAAGGAGGGTTTTTAATGAATAAAGAACTATTAAAGGAAATGTGTTCAGTTTATTCTCCATCTGGTAACGAAGCAGCTATAAGGGATTTTATTATGCAGGAGATTAAAGACTATGTAGACGAAATAAATGTTGATCCATTAGGAAACTTAATAGCAAGAAAAAAAGGTAACGGGAAAAAAATAATGTTTGCAGGCCATATGGATCAAATAGGGCTAATGGTGACTTTTATTGACAAAGAAGGCTTTTTAAGATTTACAAACGTTGGAGGATTATCACCTTCAATTACAATGTCACAAAGAGTTATTTTTAGTAATGGTGTAGTAGGGGTAGTTGGATGTGAGAAGCTTGACGATATTAAGGATTTAAAGCTTGATAAGCTTTTTATAGATATTGGTGCACAATCTAAAGAGGAAGCAGAAGAAATGGTTTCAATTGGAGACGTATGTGTTTATTATAGTGAAGCATTAATAGATGATAAAAAAGTTATATCTCAAGGACTAGATGATAGGGTTGGATGCTTTGTTTTGATTGAAGCATTAAAGCAAATAAAAAACAGCTTAAACGACTTATATTTTGTATTTACAGTTCAAGAGGAGGTAGGAATAAGAGGTGCAAAAACTTCCGCCTATACCATCAATCCCGATTATGGAATTGCGGTAGATGTTACAATGACTGGCGATACACCTAATGCAAAAAAAATGGCTGTTAAGCTAGGGGAAGGTGCAGCCATTAAAATTAGAGACAACTCATTACTATGCCATCCAAAGGTTAAGGATACCATGATAAAGGTTGCAAAGGATAGTGACATAAAATATCAATTAGAGGTACTAGAGTTCGGTGGTACAGATTCAGGGGCAATACATTTAACAAGAAGTGGAGTACCTTCAGGTGTTATATCTATACCAACACGATATATCCATAGCAACTGTGAAATGTGTTATTTGTCAGATATATCGGCAGCAATAGATTTATCTGTTAAACTAAGTCAAACAGATTTCGATAATTAAAAATCAATTTTTTAAGAGAGGAGTTAGTAGCTCCTCTTTTTTTGTCAAATTTTTTACCATATGAAAAAAACTACGATTTATGAAGGAATTTGTATTACGAAAGTTCCCTTGAAGGTAAAGGAAATTTAATATATTTATTGAAAAGATTATAGAGGGGGGATATAGTAATGAGAACAAATAATGAAGTATATTCAATAAATGAGATTGCTGAACTAACTGGCTTTAAACCTCATGTCATTCGCTTTTATGAAAAAGAGTTTAGTTTAAAAATTCCTAGAGATACTGGTAATAGAAGGTATTTTACATATAGGGAGCTGGAGGACTTATTATATATAAAGAGTATGCAGGAGAAGGGTCTAACGAATTCACAGATTAAACAGGTATTAAAATCACCAAAAATCTCTTTGGATACTAAAACTAGAAAAGAGGTTGCTGTTTCAGCTCCAGCTAAAGTGAATCGAAATGAAGAAAAAAACTATGAGGTGTTGCTTAAGGAGGCAACACAATACTTAAGTATGCAGGTTCATGAATCAATAAAGAATATTGACACTAGAAAAGAAATAGAAGAGCTATCTGAGAAGATTGACGAGCTTAAGAATAAGTTAAATAATCAAGAAAAGGATGTACTTATATGTGAGAATGCAAAGTTAAAAATGAAGGTAAAGGAAAAATCCTATGAGGTAGCCGAGCTAAAGGACAAGCTTAGAAGGGAGCAGGCTCAAAATAAATCATTTTTCCAGCGTATGTTTAATGGAAAGTCAAAAAGCAGCATAAAATATTAAACTCCCGCTTAAGAAGTGGGAGTGCTAGTACGCCGCTGAGATAAAAATGCACCTATAGGTTAGATAAAGCTTCTAACTTTAGTAGGTGCATTTCTAATTCTAATTATATTGTTTTATTTGGGTAATTTTCAATAGCCTGCTTTAAAACATTCATGGCCTTCTTAAGGTCCATTTCGTTCAATACATATGCTATTCTTGCCTCATCCTTACCTAATCCAGGTGTGGCATAAAAGCCTTCTGAAGGTGCAATCATAACAGTTTCCCCATCAACATCAAAGTCCTTCAGCATCCATATTGTAAACTTCTCTGCATCATCAACAGGAAGCTTAGCATTTACATAGAAGGCTCCTGTAGGCTTTTTACAAAGAACTCCTGGAATTTCATTTAAAGAATTATAAACAATGTTTCTTCTTTTTTCATATTCTTCATTTACTGCTTCGAAGTAGTTTTCAGGTGTTTTATATAATTCAATTGCTCCTATCTGCTCTAAAGTAGGAACACATAATCTACCTTGACATAGCTTTAAAATTTGCTTGATTAGTTCCTTGTTTTTAGATGCTATAGAACCAATTCTTGCACCACAGGCACTATATCTTTTAGATACACTATCAACTATGATAACTCTATCCTCAATTTCCTTCATATTACCAAAGCTAGTATATTGTAGACCATCATAAACAAATTCCCTATAAACCTCATCTGCAATAATAAATAAATTGTACTCCTTAGCTAGGTCTGCCAGCATTTTAACTTCTTCAGCAGTATAAACAACACCTGTAGGGTTACCAGGGTTTGATAAAACAAAGGCCTTAGTCTTAGGGGTAATTGACTCCTCAATTGCTTTTTTAGATGGTAAATGGAATCCTTCCTCTGCTTTACATGTTATAGCCGCTACCTTAACATCAACAGCTGAGCTAAAGCCATTATAATTAGTATAGAAGGGCTCTGGAACAAGAATTTCATCATCTGCATCTGCTACAGCAATAATAGAGAATAATAGAGCCTCAGATCCACCATTTGTTATTAGGATTTCATCATCCTCAAAATCCATATCGTACTTTTTATAGTATTGAACCATTGCGTCAATTAGCTCAGGCATTCCTTGAGATAAGGAATACGCTAAAACCTTTTCATCAAAGCTCTTAATAGATTCCATAAAAGAATCTGGAGTCTCAATATCTGGCTGTCCAATATTTAGGTGATAAACCTTCTTACCAGCGGCCTTTGCACCTTGTGCATATGGAACCAGCTTTCTGATTGGAGATTCCTGCATAGAAGTAATTCTTTTAGAAAAATTCATGGCTTTAATACCTCCTAATAATTGTATTATGTATTCCCTTATATAATAACATATTAAGTTATAAAAGCATACAAAATCATCTAAAAATTATGATAGCCCATATCCAATTAATAATAAGCGTGAGTAATTGCCGCCAAGCTAGAAAGTAAGCGGAGCTAAAGCTCAGGAGGAGTTAAAACTCCATCTGAGCTAAGTTTTCTTTATCTATTGAATGTTTAAAAGGCTGCAATTAAGGGAATACTTAAGATATATTTGCAAATGCAAATCATATGCATTATAATTAAAAACTAGAAGAAATAGAAGGGAGCGGTAAAATGAGTCACATTCATATACCCGATGGTATTATACCTTTTTCTTGGTGGATAGTAGGATATGCTATAACTTTTATCATAATGTTCTACATATTAAAGGATATAAAAAACGACGATGTAAGAAGGAAGATACCTATTACTGGAATTGTTGCAGCAATTATGCTTTTAGGTATGTCTATTCCATTAGGAATTATTCCTGTTCATCTAAGTTTAGCAGCACTAGCTGGCATACTAGTTGGTCCAGGACTGGGTTTTATTTCTGTATTTGTTGTTAATACAATACTTGCGTTATTTGGTCACGGGGGCATAACTATAGTTGGACTAAATACTCTAGTTATTGGAGCAGAGGTTTTTATTGCATATCATATTTTTAAGCTTCTAACTGGAAAAACAAAGCTATTCCTTAGAGCATTTATATCAACCTCGACAGCAGTAATTACTTCACTTATAATGATGATTTTAATTGTAGGCTTTTCCGTTGACTTTAACGAGGCAATTCCCCATCACCACAGTGATTGTAGCGAATGTCATAGTTCTATTGACAATACCCACCATCATGAAGGTGAAAATCATGTGGCAGCCCATAATAATCACCTTGAGGATGAGCATCATCATGGTGAAGACGGGCATCATCATGAGGAGGGGCATAATAACATATCAGATACACAATACCTTTTCTTTTCTGGTTGGGCTGCATTAGCTGCAATCTTTGTTATTGCCATTATTTTAGAGTCATTAGGTATAGCACTTGTTGTTAACTTTTTCGCAAAGATAAGACCAGATTTTATCATTAACATTTAATTAAGTAATTATCAGAAAGAGGTAAAAAAATGCATTTAGCTGATATAGACAACCTATCTAATAATGAAGATAGCCCTTTTCATAGTATGAGGGCTGTCTCAAAGCTTATTTTTACAGCTATTATAATTACATTATTTATAGTTAGTAATAATATATTAGAACTAATCCTTTTAACTACAGTTATATTAATATCCTTTAGGATAGGCAAAGTTCCATATGGACAAGTGTTTCACCTAATACTATACCCATTATTCTTTTCATCACTATTTGCTCTGTTTAGATTTCAGCAATCATTTACTGCAGGTATATTAGTTATAATTAAAGCATGTGGAACAGCAATGACTATGATCCTTTTAATTACAACCACCCCCTATGTAGATATTTTTTCTATACTTTCTTTGTTTTTACCAAAACTGTTGGTGGATGTTTTTCTTTTTACCTATAGAGCTTTATTTATTCTAATAGGGCAAGTTGAAAGCCTGATAAAAAGTATTAAGCTAAGGGCAGGCTATAGTCCATTAAAAATAGTAAAAAATCTAAAAAACATTGCAAATGCATTAGGAATAGTAATTGTTAAATCTATCGAGATGAATGACAGAATGTATCAAATATATGCCTTAAGGGGATATAACGGAAGTATTCCCATTTCAAAGGATGTCGGTCCATTAAAAGCAAATGACTTCCTACTAATTGGTTTTTCCTGCGTAATACTTATAGGGAAGGTGATATCATGGAGGCTTTAATTAAGGTCCATTGCTTAAAGCATATTTACCCAGATAAAACAGAAGTTAGTATATGTGGCTTAAATTTTGAAGTCTTTAGGGGAGAGAGGGTGGTAATTCTAGGCCCCAATGGAGCTGGTAAGACAACACTTATATCACATATTTTAGGCCTGCTTACTCCAGTTAATGGAACTGTAGAGGTTTTAGGTATGCAACCCAGTAAAAGCTTTAACACTATACGAAAAAAAATTGGTGTACTATTTCAAAACGTAGATGAGCAGATAATTGGTCCACGTGTTTATGACGACATTGCATTTACACCAAGAAATGAAAAATACAACAAAGAAGAAATTGATGAAATGGTTATAAATGTTGCTAAAAGCTTAGGCATTTCAGAAATTTTACAAAAAATACCCCATTATCTTAGTGGAGGACAAAAAAAGAAGGTGGCTTTAGCAGGAGCTATAGTGATGATGCCAGAGATTTTGATAATGGACGAGCCCTTTGACTCTCTTGACCCTAAATCTAAAGTGGAAATGGTTTCACTGTTAAATCATTTAAATAAAGTACATGGTATAACAATTATTACTACAACCCATGATATAAATGTTGTTCCTGAAATAGCCGATAAAATCTATGTTATAAACGATGGTAACATAGTTGTTGCAGGAACACCTAAAGAGGTTTTTTCAGATATGGAATTATTATATAAGGCTAGTTTAGAGCCACCTATTTTAACACAGCTTTTCACAAGGCTTTCGAAAAAGGGTATTAATGTTGAAATACCAATAAATATGGAGGAAGCAGAGGAATATCTTTTAAAGGAGATTCTACAACCGGTTGATTAATTTTCAAACTGTAAAAAATTAAAGTATCAAAGCTACTTAAAGTAGCTTTTTTTAATTCTCAACATTAATAATATATTAAATTTAAGCATAAATTGGTTTTCTATAGAATAGATTTAAAAGAAAATTTGAATAAATATAAAAATATCCTTTACAACAAACGTATGTTCGATTATAATGTAAATATAACAAACTAAGAACGGAGGATTTTATATGAAGGTATTTGTGTTTTCAGGAACTGTTAAGGAGCTAAGGAAATATCTTAATGAATGGAACCAAAGCAAATCAACTAACCGCCTGCCCTAAAGGGACAGGGGCTTGGACTTGAGACGAAAAAAATCTTAGCTATTGCAGAGTATACATATTCAGTGAGAAGTTAGAGGTTGGAAGGGTGAGAATAATAAATACTCTCACCTCCAGCCTCTTTTTTTTTGACTCTAAGCACCGTAGGTATACTAGGATTCTGAAGCACATAAAAATAAGGCTTTTCTATTCATATATATCACAAAAATCAAATTGTAGTTTTTCGACATCTAATTCTTCAACATATTTGTCACAATAGCATATTTCCTTTTCATTATGTATGTTGGTAGGTAATTTAACTATAAACCTACTACCGACACCAATCTCGCTTTCAACAAATATTTTGCCTCCATGGATTTCCACCAAAGATTTAACTAAAGCAAGACCTATACCACAGCCCTCATGACTACGGTTTAAGGTAGAGTTAATCTGTCTAAATCTATTAAAGATTAGGCTTTTTTTATGGCAGGGTATTCCAATCCCTGTATCTTTAACAGATATTAAAACATAATCACCCTTGTCAGAAACATTAACCCAAATACTATCACCTGGCTTAGTAAACTTTACTGCATTAGATAGTAAATTTAAAAGTATTCTCTCCATCATATAAGGGTCACAAACAATCTTTTTCTCTTTAACATCATGATTAAAATGTAGAAGCCTCTTCTTATTCCTTAGATAGGTATTAAGAGATGATATAATACCATTTAAATGCTTTATTACATCCAACTCCTTTAACTGAGGCTCTAATAACCCGGAGTCTAGCTTTGCTATATCTATTAAATTATTTATCAATCTAAGTAATCTATATGAGTTCTGCTTCATTGTTTCAATATAATTAACTAGCTTTATTGAATTAATATCAGAATTATTATTCTCTAGCTTGAATTGTAGCAATTGTAAAGTACTAAAAATAATATTTAGGGGAGTTTTAAACTCATGAGAGATATTAGATATAAAGTCACTTTGTAATTGAACATATTTTCCTTCCTCTTTTAACTGTTTTTCTAAAATATCACTCTTTAATCTTAATCTATATTCTAACTCCTTTAACTCTTCAACTAAATTTTTTTCTTTAATAGCTCTACTTTTATTTATTAAATTTAATTCCTCAATAGTATTATCCCTAGACTGAAGTAATTGAATTAGTTCCACCTTTGATAATTCTTGATACTTCATTATTTTCCTCCTATAGTAATAAATGATATTAAAAAACACCTAGATTAATTCTATCAAATTTGATTTGTCGTTTTTTAGTATAATGTGTTTTTAATATATAATAAATATATTACATTTATTAAGATTTTGAAACATTTATACTTATATTATTTATCTTAAGACATTCATAACAAACAATAACACTAATAGCAATGCTGTAAAGCCATCCTCCACATTACTATAGCCTTTTTTTTAACTGAAATTTAAGTTATAATTGATAAATGAATACAAAACAATTAATAATAAGCTTATACATAAGATGTTGAGGAGGATTTGCTTTGAAACGAAAAAATGAACATCAGATGACTTCCATAGAAATGCAAAATCAACAGGAGTATATGGAAGAGTTAAAAAATAAAAATGAAATTTTATACTCTCAAAATAAAAAGCATAAAAAATTTCATATTGTTACCTACGGCTGTCAAATGAATGAGCATGATTCAGAAAAGCTTGCTGGTATGTTGAATAATATGGGATACGAAGAAACTGATAAAAAAGAAGATGCAGATTTAGTAATTTTTAATACATGCTGTGTCAGAGAAAATGCAGAGTTAAAGGTATATGGTAATTTAGGTGCTTTAAAAAATTTAAAAAAGAAAAAAGAGGATATGATGATTGCAGTTTGTGGCTGTATGATGCAACAGCCTCAAGTTATTGATGAAATAAAGCAAAAATATAGCCACGTTGATATGGTATTTGGAACCCATAATCTACATAAATTCCCTGAGCTATTGGTTAATTCAATGCAATCAGAAAATATGCTGGTGGATGTTTGGGAGAATGAGGGTGAAATAGTTGAAGGCGTACCAGTAATAAGAAAATATGGTTTGAAAACCTTTGTTAATATAATGTTTGGCTGTAACAATTTTTGCACCTATTGTATAGTACCATATACTAGAGGTAGGGAAAGAAGCAGAGAGGTACTAGATATAATTAATGAGGTAACAGATTTAGTTGCAAATGGCACAAAGGAGATAACACTTCTTGGTCAAAACGTAAATTCCTATGGTAAAACCTTAAAGGATAAAACAACCTTTGCAGACCTATTAGTTGAGCTTAATAGAATTGATGGGCTAGAGAGGATAAGGTTCATGACTTCTCATCCTAAGGATTTTACAGAGGACTTAATAAATGCCATGGCTGAATGTGATAAGGTTTGTCAGCATTTACACCTACCCTTTCAGGCTGGTAGCAACAAAGTATTAAAGGAAATGAATAGGAGATATACAAAAGAAAAGTATCTTCATCATATAGAATTAATAAAATCAAAAATTCCAGATATAGCAATTACAACCGATATAATAGTTGGTTTTCCAGGAGAAACCGAAGAGGATTTTAATGACACCTTAGATGTTGTAAATAAAGTAAGATTTGATGCAGCCTTTACCTTTCTTTATTCAGTAAGAAAGGGTACTCCAGCTGCAGACATGGAGAAGCAAATACCAGAAGATATTAAACATACCCGATTTAATAGGCTAGTTGAAAATGTAAATGTAATCTGTAAAGAAATTAACGCCTCCTACCTTAATAGGACAGTAGAAGTATTAGTTGAGGGTCCAAGTAAAACAAACCCTAATAGATTAATGGGACGAACAAGGCAAAGTAAGCTAGTTAATTTTGATGGAGATAAGTCATATATAGGTAAGCTTGTAAAGGTAAAAATAGTAGATACTAAAACCTTTTCATTAAATGGAGAAATAATTGATTAAGGACGCAATTGCGTTCTTTTTTATTTAATATTAAACCTATACGAGCTTTAACAACTTTCAATATATTAAATCTTTCCATTAATGTTCTTTAAAACTTCCACTTCTTTTTCTAGCTTTCTTATTCTTGAAGTATTGGTTTTAAGTCTTATTATCATCATTAATATAAGTAATAGTTGCTGATAGACAAAATCAAATTTTATTACGTACACCCCAATAATCATTATTAAAGCTATAATACAATTGATTATATCTATTTTTTTCTCTATATTCATGAAAACACCCTTTCTTTATATGTTTTGGAATTATATCTACTTTATAATACCCATACTAGAATTGCTTGTTTATATTAAAAAAAAATTACGAAAATCATTTCAAAAATACAGCAATCTCTATAGCCAGTAAGGTAATTAAAATAGCTTTAGTTAAACCTTAATGTAATAATATTACTTTATATTTATATTATACCATATTAAATTTATCTTTTTGTTATCATAAAATGCATATACAACTAAGTCTATAGCATCAATTCCTCCTACAGACAGCATGAATCAGATTTGAATTAAATATAAAGATTTAAAACATCTTAATATTCAAGAGAGTATTAAATACATATATCAGTTTGCAAAGTTCAGTTTTCCTTATAGTTTATGTTAGCTATATTTGTTATAATAAACCTATGATTTTCTTAGCAAGGAGGGGGTTTATATTGAAAAAATTAACACCAATGATGGAGCAATACTTTCAAATAAAAGAGCAATATCAGGATGCCCTATTACTGTTTCGCTTAGGTGATTTTTACGAATTGTTTTTTCAGGATGCAGAAATTGCATCAAGGGAGCTGGAAATTACACTGACAGGTAGAGATTGTGGCTTTGAAGATAGGGCCCCTATGTGTGGTGTGCCTCATCATTCAGCCGAGGGCTATATAGATAGACTAATAGCTAAAGGCTACAAGGTAGCCATATGTGAACAGGTGGAGGAGGCATCAAAGGCAGTAGGTATTGTTAAAAGAGATGTTGTAAGAATTATTACTCCAGGTACACTAATTGATACACAATTACTTGATGAAAAGAAAAATAATTATTTAATGTCGGTTTATGGTCATAAAAATGGTTTAGGTATTTCATATGTAGACATATCAACAGGAGAATTATTTACAACAAATATAATTAATAATGATTGGATTAAAGATTTAAAGGATGAAATAACAAAAATACAGCCTAAAGAGGTTATTTATTATATAGAGGATGATGTTACTTTTAATGATACCTTCCTACAGCTATGCAACCAATTTAATGTTGTTATTAATCAGCAGGAAGAATGGAGCTTTGAACATGAATATGCATCAAATATATTAAAGGAGCATTTTAATGTAATAGGCTTAGATGGCTTAGGCTTTGAGGTTAAGGATAATGGAATAATATCTACGGGAGCATTAATTAATTATCTAAAGGAAACCCAAAAGAGATTTTTAGGACACATTAACAAAATTAATATATATCATATTTCAGAAACAATGGTGTTAGATTATAGTACAAGGGCTAACCTTGAGCTGACAGAAACCTTAAGGGGTAAAACTAAAAAGGGCTCATTATTATGGGTGTTAGATAAAACTTCAACTGCAATGGGTGGAAGAATGCTTAGAAAGTCTTTAGAAGCACCCCTACTTAACATAGAAAAAATAAACGAGAGGTTTGAGGCTGTTACGATACTTAAGGAGGATATATTTTTAAGAAAAGAGTTAAAGGAGCACTTAAAAAATATCTATGATTTAGAAAGATTAGCTGCTAAGGTTTCATATGGCTCTGCTAACCCAAGAGACCTAGTGGCACTAAAATCATCACTTCAGCGTGTTCCCTTAATTAAGGAGCTTATAAAGGATAGAAATATCCTACTTGAAAGCATATATAAAAGAATAGATCCACTAAGTGATATAGAAGAATTGATTAATAGAGGAATTGTTGATGATCCTCCAATTACCCTAAAGGATGGAGGTATTATTAAAGCTGGCTATAATCAAGAGGTAGACAAGTACCATAAAGCATCTAAAGAGGGTAAGGAATGGATAGCTAAGCTGGAGGAAAAGGAGAAGACAAAAACTGGAATAAAATCACTAAAGGTTGGCTTTAATAAGGTGTTTGGTTATTTTATTGAGGTAACAAAATCATATCTTAAGCAGGTACCAGAAAACTATCAGAGAAAGCAAACCTTAGCCAACTGCGAACGCTATATAACTCCAGAGTTAAAGGAAATTGAGTCAAAAATACTTGGGGCTGAAGAGAAGGTAGTAGTTATAGAATATAATTTATATATAGAGCTGCGGGATATAATTTCAAAGGAGATTGCTAGAATACAAGCTACTGCTTCAGCAATTGCAGAGATTGACATGATTACCTCCCTAAGTGAGGTGGCAGCAGAAAACAATTATGTAAGACCTCAAATAAGTAAAGAAAAAATAATAGATATAAAAGACGGAAGACATCCAGTTGTGGAAAAAATCTTCAATAATCAAATGTTTATCTCTAACGATGTTTATATAGACAATGACTGTCATCAAATATCCATAATTACAGGCCCTAACATGGCTGGTAAATCCACCTTTATGCGGCAGGTGGCCCTTATTGTACTGATGGCACAGGTAGGCTCCTACATACCTGCCACAGAAGCTACAATTGGCATTGTAGATAGGATATTTACCAGAGTTGGTGCAAGTGACGACCTTTCTCAAGGTCAGAGTACCTTTATGGTGGAAATGAGTGAAATGGCCAATATACTTAACTGTGCAACTGAAAAAAGCCTACTGATATTAGATGAAATTGGAAGAGGCACCAGCACCTTTGATGGTTTAAGCATTGCTTGGTCTGTAATTGAGTACATAAGTAGCAAAATAAGAGCAAAAACCCTGTTTTCCACCCATTATCATGAGTTAACAGAGCTTAAAGGAATTATAAAGGGAGTAAAAAACTATAGAATCTCCGTTAAAGAGGATGGAGAAGACATTATATTTTTACGTAAGGTAATTGAAGGTAGTGGGGATAAAAGCTACGGTATTCAAGTTGCAAGACTAGCAGGCCTGCCACAGGAGGTAATTAATCGAGCAAAGGATTTATTATTAAGATTAGAGGAAAAGGACATTGCTAGAGTAGAAGGTATAGATATAAAAAGGGCGCAGGAAGAAGTAGCTGTATCTAAAGAGGAAGTAAATGAATCCGCAGACTCAATGCAATTGGATTTTAATTCACTTTATAGCAATAATATTATAGAAGAGCTAAATAACATAAAGCTATTAGAAACTACACCTATAGAGGCATTAAATATTCTTGCAGACCTTCAAAAAAGAGTTAATCAGCTTTTGCAAGGAGGAAAATAACAATGATTAATATTTTAGATGATTCAACAATAAACAAAATAGCTGCAGGTGAAGTAGTAGAGGGACCCTATTCAATTGTTAAGGAATTAATAGAGAACTCTATAGATGCTGAGGCAACCTCCATAACAGTTGAAATAAAAGAAGGTGGCAAAAAATATATTAGAGTAACAGATAACGGAAGTGGCATAGAAGAGAAGGAGGTAGAGAAGGCCTTCTTAAGGCACGCTACATCTAAGATCAGCAAAATAAAAGACCTATACAAGGTATTATCCCTTGGCTTTAGGGGAGAAGCCCTAGCCAGCATTACCTCTGTTGCTCAGGTTGAGATGATTACTAAAACCCGTGACCAGCAATATGGTATTTCAATAGAGGTAAATGGTGGTAAAGTAATAAGTAAAAAGCCTATTGGCTGTCCTAATGGTACCACTATTATAGTAAAAAATCTGTTCTTCAACACACCAGCTAGACTTAAGTTTATGAAATCAACACAGGGGGAAACAGCTAAAATAACAGAAATTATAACTAGACTTGCCTTAAGCAAGCCTAATGTTGCCTTTAAATATATTAACAATAATAATATTATGTTTACTACACTAGGTGATGGTAATTTATCCTCTACTATTTACTCGATATTACAGGATGATTGGGTTAAGAATATGATAGAAGTAAATAAAAAGGCAAATAACCTTACAATGGAGGGATTTATAGGACAACCGACCCTATATAGAGGTAATAGATCATATGAGATCATCTATGTAAATGGCAGATATGTTAAAAGTAAACTAGTAAGCCAAGCAATTGAATTGGCCTATAAGGAAAATTTACCTATTAATAAATACCCTGTATGCGTTCTTAATATAAGAATAGATCCCTCGTTAATAGATGTTAACGTACATCCCATGAAGACTGAAGTAAAGATTAAGGATGAAGCCGACATTTTTAAATGCATCTCAACCTCTTTAAAGGAAGCATTAATAGAAGAGATTACTATTCCTATGCTTAAGGTTAAAGAAGCACCAACAAACCAACTGCCAAACGGGATAAAAGAATGTAAAAATGAGTACAATACAAAATGTAATATGGATTTGAAGCAGGAGATAAATAATAATATAAATGGAATAGTTGCTGATACAGATTATACCCCTGAAGCTCAAGGGAATGTTGACTTAGTCTTTAAGAGTATTCTTAAAAATGAAAATAAACCAATAGACCATCAGAACAAAGTAGACTTAGAGGAGCCACAGGAAAACTTCTTAGTCTCCATTATTAATAATAATAAAATAATTGGTCAATTATTTAATACATATATTTTAATAGAAAAGGAAAGCTCCCTTTATATTATCGATCAACATGCAGCCCATGAACGCTTAGTATACAACAGACTTAAGGAGGAGCATAAGCAGGATAAAGTTGTATCTCAACAGCTTCTGGAGCCAAAAGTATTAAACTTATCAATTGAAGATTATACATTAATGATTAGCTACCTTGAAAGGTTCAATAACTTAGGCTTTGATATAGAAGAATTTGGTCAAAATACCATTATAATTAGAAGTGTTCCCATGGTTATGGGTATTCCCCAAAGCTTTGACTTTATATATCAGTTAATTGATGATTTAAAGGAGACTACTGACAAAGAGCTATTTCAAGAGAGGGTTATAAAAAGAGCATGTAAAGAAGCCATTAAGGCAAATGATAGGCTGAATACCTATGAAATTAGTGAGCTACTTAATGACCTAAGTAGACTTGTTCCTCCTTTAACATGTCCCCATGGTAGACCTATACTGACAAAATTGACTAAGTATGAGATAGAAAAATACTTTAAAAGGATACAATAGAAGGGAGTGGAAGCTTGAAAGAGAAGGTGCTAATGATATTTGGACCCACTGCTGTAGGTAAAACCAAAACATCAATAAAAATAGCTGAAAAACTAAATGGAGAGATAATTTCTGCAGACTCAATGCAGATTTACCGTTACATGGATATAGGAACAGCAAAGCCAACTGTAGAAGAGCAGGGGGGGATACCTCATCATTTGCTAAATGCTGTCTATCCTGATGAAGAGTTTACTGTTGCAGATTTTCAAGAAGAGGCTAAAGCTTTAATTACTGATATTACGTCAAGGAATAAGCTTCCTATAGTTGTTGGAGGCACTGGTCTGTATTTTAACTCCCTTATCTATAATATGGATTTTACAAATACTATTTCCAATTGGCAGCTGCGGCAAAAGCTTGAAGCTGAAGCTAAAAGTAAAGGTAATAAACATCTACATGATAAGCTTAGGGAAATAGACCCTGCTGCAGCAGTAAGGATACACCCTAATAATGTTAAACGGGTTATAAGAGCCCTAGAGGTTAATTACGAAGGGGGCGAAAATATGGGGAGTTTTAAAGAGGATATATCCCCAAATGATGACAATGACTTCCATATAATTGGCTTAAACCGAGAGAGAGAGGAACTATATAATAGAATTAATCAAAGGGTAGATATTATGCTGGAGCAGGGACTAGTTGAGGAAGTTAAGGCCCTTCTTGCCAAGGGCTATTCAACAGAACTAATAGCCTTCAAGGGATTAGGCTACAAAGAAATTATTAAATATCTTAAGGGTGAATGCTCTTTAGAGGAAGCAGTTGAAGTATTGAAGCGGGATACAAGAAGATATGCCAAACGACAATTGACATGGTTTAAAAGATACGACAATGTGAGCTGGTACAATGTTAGTAATTATTTATCTGAAGAAAAATTATTTAATGATATTCTTAAAGAGGTGGAAGGACATTTTTACTTCTTATCGAATAATTAAATAAATATAAATATATGAGGAGGTCATAGCATGAAAAATACAATAAATCTACAGGATGTTTTTTTAAATCAGGTACGGAAGGAAAGCATTCCTATTACAATATATTTAGTAAACGGATTTCAGCTTAAGGGTTATGTAAAAGGCTTTGACAATTATACTATTGTATTGGATTCAGATGGGAAGCAACAGTTAATATATAAGCATGCAGTATCAACTATCTCACCTGGAGCTCCAGTTAACTTAACAAATAATAAAATTTAATCTCCTCAACCGCCATTAAAAGGGCGGTTTTTTTATCACATTTAATAGCTTAGATGAATAAAATAGAATAGCATCTATTTTGAGGTGATTTATGAAAAAAAAGCTATTAGATACAATGGATTGTAGATATAATTCACTTGAAGCCGGTAGGCTTTCAACTAACGAATTTTTTGATATTTTACTACTTGAAAAGCCAACTACTAATGGTGAATTAAAGTCTGACGATAATGAAATCATATTAGCCGATACCCTTAAGGAGTTAGATATGCTTATAGGTTTAACCAATGTAAAAGCACTTGTTAAGGAGGTATTAGCATATGCAGATATGCAAAAAAAGAGAAGGGCTAATGGATTACAGACACAGCCTTTGGCTATGCATATGATATTTAAGGGGAATCCAGGAACGGGAAAAACAACAGTAGCAAGGTTGCTAGGTAAAATCTTTAAGGCTAAAGGATTATTAGAGGTTGGTCATTTATTAGAAATTGAAAGGGCAGATTTAGTAGGTGAGTATATTGGCCATACAGCTCAAAAGGTAAGAGAACAGATAAAAAAAGGATTAGGTGGAGTAATATTTGTGGATGAAGCCTACTCCCTCGCCAGAGGTGGAGAAAAGGATTTTGGTAAAGAGGCAATAGATGCCCTTGTAAAGGGAATGGAGGATAATAAGGATAACCTAATTATAATTTTAGCCGGCTATAAAGAGGAAATGGATACATTTTTAAGTATTAATCCAGGCTTAAAATCAAGATTTCCGATACATATGGATTTTGACGACTATACAATAGAAGAGCTAGTTGAAATATCTGAACTAATGCTTGATTTACGACAATATACCCTGTCTATGTCAGCAAAGGCTAAATTATATCAGCTTTTAGCACAGAAACGACTTAGAGATGGTTTACATTCTGGCAATGCAAGGCTTGTTAGAAATATAATAGAAAAAGCTATTAGAAGGCAGGCAGTCCGCTTAAGCAATAGAGAAAATTGTACAATTACAGACTTAATGATGCTAGCAAGAGAAGATTTAGAGTGACATCATTTAAATATTATCAATTAGCTTAGTATTTATTGTTGTCATTCTTTTTATTTTAGAAGCATATGCTTTAGCATTAGGATTGTACAATGGTTAAGAATTGTTAATGGATGGTGATAATATGAAGCACTGTCTCATAGTCGGTAAGCCTAATGTTGGAAAGACGTCATTTTTTCTTAATTTCGCATCCTATTTAGGTGTATATACCTGTAAACTGACCTTTAGGGACAATAGGGGAGAAATCATACAGAAGGAGTATTTAATTGATATTGCAAAAAAAAACCTTATAAGCAGCAGCCCCTTTAAAACAATGGATATTATTGAGATCAATTTATCAGTTCCAGTATACAAGGGAATGCAAAGCTTTGTTCTATTAGATTCTAGTGGTCTTATTGATGGTACAAGTGATAGCCATGATATTAGAAGCTCCATGACTGCAACTATAAAGGCATTGCAAAACACAGATATGGTACTACATATGATGGATGCCTCTAGTATATTCTCAAAGGAAATAAACTCAATTAGCCTTATAGATGACCAAATAAACAAGTATTGTAGATGTAAAAGTCTTTATTGTATATTAGCAAGTAAAATGGATAAAGAAGAAAGCGAAAGGGGCTATCAATTGTTAAAAAACAAGTACCCCACTTCATATATAATTCCAGTATCCTCAGTAAGTGAAAGAGGCTTTAAAGAGGTGAAATTCTTTGTGGGCAGAAATCTTTAGAAGATATATGGCGGTATTTTTAATTGGCTTTGTTATTAAATGGTTAGATGATGAAGTAGATTTTAAGGAAGAGGCTATAATAAGTAAAAACAGCACCATTAAAGCTCAAGAATATAAGCTTCCCTACTGCTTATTGTTTTTGTCATTAGCAATGCTACTAGATACCTATTACTCCTTTGCATTATTTACATCAGCCTATATAATAGGTATGTTTGATATACCCTTTCAAAAGCTACCCTTTGGACTAAAATCCTATCAAGAAATTATATTTATATTAATAATAAATATAATGTTTGTACCAATAAAAACCTTTATACACTCACTAACATTAATTTTAATAATACAACTGGTGGATGATTTAATTGATTTTTACTATGATAAACGATATGGCTTTAAAAACTTTGCCGTTAAATTTGGTAGAGGAGAGGTACTTATAGCCACATTTATTCTAGCTGTTATGTCATTAATGCTTAGCTTGGTAAATACAATAATTGTATTGCCTGTTGCATTTTTTATAAATTACTTGTATTTAAGAGGGTAGGGGGGTTATAATGCTATATGGTACAGTTATACTTATAGGTCTATTTATGTTATTATTAGGCTATATAATTGGACGAAAAATAGGAGCAAAGGAAGGATACCAGAAAGCCTTAAATCATGTACCAATGGAATTGAAGCTTAACCTATATGAGAACAAAAAATGCCCTATTTGTAATTCGATAACAAAGGATATGGAGGATTAATACTAATATGAAGCAAAGGTACGAAATACTACGTGAGGTTTTTAATATTGATAATGAAATTATAGATGCAGTACAGCAAACAGAAGAGGAAGTTCAATCACAATTTTTAAAAATTGATGAGATTAAAGAGTATAATCAATACAAGGTTCTTAAGGCAATGCAGGCATCAAGCCTCAGTGATCAGCATTTTCAATGGACAACCGGTTATGGATACAATGACTTAGGTAGAGAAAAGCTAGAAGAGGTTTATAGCAAAGTATTTGGTGGAGAAGATGCAATAGTAAGACCCACAATAGTCAATGGAACCCACGCTTTAACTCTATCCTTAACAGGTATACTTAAACCAGGGGATGAGATGATTTCAGTAACCGGAAAACCCTATGATACACTTGACGAGTTAATAGGTCTAAGGGGATCTTATGATTTAAGCTTTAAAAATTTAGGAGTTAAATATAAGCAAGTAGATTTTTTAAGCAATGGTGAAGTGGATTATGATGGAATTCACTCTGAAATCAAAGATAGTACAACCCTTGTATACATACAGAGATCTACTGGATATGGCTTTAGAAGGGCTGTTGATATTGAAGCAATTGATAAAATTGTTCAAATAGCAAAGAAGAAGAACTCCAATATAATATGTATGGTGGACAACTGCTACGGTGAGTTTTTAGAAAGAAAGGAGCCAACAGAGGTAGGAGTTGATTTAATTGCTGGCTCTTTAATAAAGAACCCTGGTGGTGGACTAGCTTTATCTGGTGGCTACATTATAGGAAAAAAAGCCTTAATAGATTTAATATCCTTTAGAATGACTTCACCTGGAATAGGCAAGGAGTGTGGTTTAACCTTTGGAACTTCACGCTCATTATTTCAAGGTCTATTTCTTGCACCCCATATTGTCAGTGAAGCTATAAAGGGGGCTGTGTTTTGTGGAAAGCTATTTGAGAGTTTTAACTATAAGGTAGTTCCAAAATATAATGATAAAAGAAGTGATATTATTCAAGCTATAGAATTAGGGGCAAAGGAGAAGGTTTTAGCTTTTTGTAAGGGAATTCAAGAAATGGCACCTGTTGATTCCTTTGTTAAGCCAGAGCCGTGGCATATGCCTGGCTATGATGTACCAGTAATTATGGCGGCAGGTGCATTTATTCAGGGCTCGTCAATTGAGCTAAGCTCAGATGCTCCAATAAAGCCCCCCTATGTTGTGTATTTTCAAGGGGGTTTAACCTATGAGCATAGTAAAATAGGAGCAATTAAGGCCCTACAAAATATAAAAAACCTAGATAATAACATATAAAAAAAACTCAGTTATTTACTGAGTTTCAATATAATGCTTACATTTTTCTAAATACACCTATAACCTTGCCTAATATAGAAACATCCTTAACAATTATCGGCTCCATTGAGCTGTTTTCAGGCTGTAATCTAATATAATCCTTCTCACGGAAAAACCGTTTAACAGTTGCTGTATCATCTAAAAGAGCAACTACAATATCGCCATTTTTTGCTACAGACTGCTGCCTAACAATTACATAATCATCATTCATAATGCCAGCTTCAATCATACTATCACCATTAATAGTTAACATAAAAAGATTATGGTTTTCATTACCTACAAAATCCAATGGCATAGGGAAGGTATCTTCAATATTTTCAACTGCCAAGATTGGTTCTCCAGCAGTAACTTTACCTATTATAGGAATGTTAATCATTTCTTTGTTATATGTAAAATCCTCTGTATGATCCTCCAATAAAATCTCTATAGCCCTTGGCTTAGTAGCATCTCTCCTAATGTAGCCCTTAGACTCCAGCTTAGAAAGATGACCATGCACAGTAGAGGTTGATCTTAGTCCAACAGCTACACAAATTTCTCTAACAGAAGGTGGATACCCCTTTTCATTTATTTGGCTTTTCATATAGTTTAATATTTCAGCCTGCTTAACACTTAAATCCTCATACATTTTAGAGCTCCTTCCCAACATATGTTATTTATTTTCCATTATAACACAAATAATCAAATAATACAAACACTAGTTCGTAACATTAATTACTCATCTAACCATTCGAAGTTGTTTACAATTTCTCTTTTTACATTTTTCTTATGGGCAGCATATAATTGAGTAGTGGTAACATTTTCATGATCCAATAGATTCTGTACATCATAAATTGAAAAGCCCTGTTGTATCAAGGAGGTAGCTGCTGTTGCCCTAAGCTTATGGGGACTATATCCATTTTCTACAGTTGTCCCCAAAACATAAGCTGTGTATTTTTTTACAAGGTTACGTATAGCTCTTGTAGTCATTCTAGTTTTTTGAAGAGAAAGAAATAGTGCATCTTTACTTTCTTCATTTAAGAGTACAGACTTTGGTCTTTCTAATTCTATATATTCCTTAACTACTTTTTCGCAGGTTCTATTAATAGGCATTAACACCTCTTTACCACGCTTTCTATAAATCTTAAATTCACCACGGCTAAAGTTGAAGGAGGATATGTTTAACTGGTTTAGCTCCTTTAAACGTAGGCCATAGGTAACAAACAAAATAATTATAGCCCTATCCCTAAGCCTGGTCTTTTCCCAATAGATTTTTTCCTTATCCGTAAAGGCAGCTCCTGTTTCTAGTACATCTAAAAGCCTTGCAACCTCATCGATTTCCAGTCGCTTAATTGCATCAGGCTGAGGCTTTGGTAATCGTATAGGATTAAAACCGTCGGTAATATTATTTTTCAATTTTTCGTCACGATACAGGTATTTAAACAATACTGAAAGGGAAGACTTTTTCCTTGCCAATGAAGGGTTATGGTTTTCAATTATTTTTTTACTGGTCTCATTTTCAACTATGTACCTACTGCAGTATTCACCAATAAAGTAATTAACCACTCTTGCTGTTATTTTATTGAACTCATCAAGGCTAATTTCATATGGATTTTTTGCGGCTGTAATACTGCCTTCTAAAACTAAGTATTTACAGAAGAATAAAATATCATTTAAATAGGCGTGTCTTGTTGTAAGGGCAACAGCATTTTTTAAGTATATAAAGAAATCCTTCATAAACACAGGTAGCTGAGCCTCAACTTCTAAGCACTGTTCAATTAAAGCTTGATCTGAAATAACGATATTATCTGGCTTATCGGACTTATTATGAACAGTTAACTTCTTCTTTTTTTCCATTATTCTCACCCCTTATATATATTTTAATTACAAAGTGTATTCATTACAAGTAAAAAGCAATAGTTAAGTAAACATTATAAAAACATATTTCCATTTAAGCACCTTTTTAGCAATAAAACATATTTTAGTAATGACTAGAGATAGTTAATAATTTTAAAGGGGGGCTAATTGTATGGGTGAAGTAAAAAAAGATAATTGTGGAGGTATCTTTGGAGGTATAAGCAATAACAGCTTATTATTCTTCTTTTTACTACTAGTAATTATTTTCTGTAACTGTTACCATATCTTTGGTACTGGTGATAGTCTACTATTCTTCTTCTTATTATTAGTAGTATTGTTTGGAGGCAGATTCTTGTTTGGTGGATTCGGCTTCTAAGCTTCCATAATTAAAGCTACAAAAAAGACTCTTGAAAAATAAAGCTCAAGGGTCTTTGTAGCTATATATTAAACTATTAGTAAATCTCCATTTTTACATATCTCTTATATTTTAAGAGAGTTATATTTAATTACAAGATGGAGAGAGGGGAATTAATATGAAGCAAGAGGATTTTAAGGAAGAGCAAATAAATACTTCTGTAGTACACAACTACATTCCAATAATGCTACTATTACTAACACTTGGTAGAAGAGATGAAGGCCTTAGTTCTTCTATTAATACATTAAGAAGACAGGAAATGAAGTTAGCCCTAAATACGCTTTGCTCTAATTTAAATGAAAAGGAGCTAAAGCCTATCTATACATTATCTGGAGCATTAGAGATATTGGATATTATAGATAGAATAAGAAATAAAACCTATAGAATTGATAATTCATATATATCAAATGGTGGAGTTACTAATGGTGATACACATGAAAAACAGCTGGCCTTTATTAGGGGACTAAAAGAATATGCAAATGATAAGGACAGAAATCTACTTGAGGTTATAGAAGGCACTTTAACTACAATGCAAAAGCTAAAAAAAATTAACTCCTTAGAAGATAAAGCAAATTCAGCCTTTAATCAGAATACAAATGATTCAAAAATAAAGACCGATGAAGATATTAATATAAGTGATGAAGTTGCAACTGAACATGAGGAATATGTAGACTTTGGTACTTTAGAGGATGCAGATATAGGTGAAAATGAAGTGGATGAAAAAACTGCAATACATGAGTGTAATTATGAAGATGAATATTATAATATGAAGTTTTAACACCATTATGCAAACCATATATAATTGTGCCTTAACTAAATGACACAATAATATGTGGTTTCTTTCATCCCAACACTGTAAATGTCGAAATTACTCGATTATTTCTTAAAGGATAATGTTCAAATATAGGGAACTACTTAATATATATTGTTAATTGGAAATCTTATTTATGACATGATAATAAGTACAAGCATAAGGTGTATATACGACATAGCTTCAGATATACTACCTATACGGTTGTATATACGACATAAATTTGGGGTAGTGTGTAGGATGTTCGTATATATATAAGTTATATGAAATTTTGTGCAAA
>NZ_WBZC01000037.1 GCF_009017275.1 Alkaliphilus pronyensis
GAAAATAGCCGCTATAAAAAACTTAAGCTATTATGACTACAGAAGATTTATAGGGCTAGACAGTTGTAGCTAGAGGTCAGAGATTAGGAATCAGAGTGCCAGAAAAGAATTCTGTTTTAGAATTTATAAACAATCTGGAATGCTGGCTAACCGATATCAGACTTCAAATAGGGAGGGGTTCCCGAGTGGCCAAAGGGGGCAGACTGTAAATCTGTTGTCAACGACTTCGAAGGTTCAAATCCTTCTCCCTCCACCATAAAACCTTACGGTGAGTGAAAAGTTAATAATGAAAAATGTAAAGTTAAGAACACATTCAAGATTTTGTTTTTAATTTTTAGTTTTAGATTATTAATCTTTAACTAATATTATGCGGGTGTGGCGGAATTGGCAGACGCACTAGACTTAGGATCTAGCGGTTTATCCGTGGGGGTTCAAGTCCCTCCACCCGCACCATACTTTTAATTAAAAAC
This sequence comes from Alkaliphilus pronyensis, assembly GCF_009017275.1. Classification (GTDB taxonomy): domain Bacteria; phylum Bacillota; class Clostridia; order Peptostreptococcales; family Natronincolaceae; genus Alkaliphilus_C; species Alkaliphilus_C pronyensis. The sequence goes on from NZ_WBZC01000037.1 coordinate 471, forward strand.
TGGAGTGTCTATAAGCCAGACTTGAATAGATTTTACTTAAGTGAAATCTAATATAGACTTAGAAAGTAGGCCTGTAATAACTGATAGCAATTAAGCGGAAGTGGCTCAGAGGTAGAGCATCGCCTTGCCAAGGCGAGGGTCGCGGGTTCGAATCCCGTCTTCCGCTCCATTTAATTTGGTGGGTGTAGTCAAGTGGTTAAGACACAGGATTGTGGCTCCTGCATTCGTGGGTTCGAATCCCATCATCCACCCCATTTAAAAATCAATTAATAATTAGTAAATAAAGAGCAATTAGTTTTTAGTAATTTATTTAGGCTTTTCACTTATACCTTATTCTATAATGCTTATTCCTTCATATACATTGGGATATAGCCAAGTCGGTAAGGCAACGGACTTTGACTCCGTCATCCGCAGGTTCGAGTCCTGCTATCCCAGCCATCATTTCGACCCATTAGCTCAGTCGGTAGAGCACCTGACTTTTAATCAGGGTGTCCCGCGTTCGAGTCGCGGATGGGTCACCACTAGTTATAGAGGTAAAAGTCAAGAGACATCTAACATATAGATGGCGGCATAGCCAAGTGGTAAGGCAGAGGTCTGCAAAACCTTTATTCCCCAGTTCAAATCTGGGTGCCGCCTCCATATATGCGCCCATAGCTCAGCTGGATAGAGTGTCTGACTACGAATCAGAAGGTCGGGAGTTCGAATCTCTCTGGGCGCACCATACTAAACCTTGCATCTATAATGATTCAAGGTTTTCTTATACCCTAACTCAAGTTTACATAAAGTACAATTGGGGACTATTTGGGGACTGAAATTACTAAAAGATAAAAAAGAATATAAAAAACAGGACTAAGCCTGTTTAGTAAGTGAACTATTATTTTTTTTATCTAACAAGTTTTCTAAAGTTGTAGAAGCTTTTTTATCGGTACTCTTAATACTGTGACTATATATATTTAATGTCGTACTTGTTTGGGCATGTCCTAGTCTTGCCGATACTGTTCTAATATCCATTTTTTCTGATACAAGAAGAGTTGCTGAAGTATGTCTTAGACCATGAAAAGAAATATCAGGTAATAGTAAGCTTTGTTTATCTTCTTCTTTAATCTCTACATTGCTTTTTATTGCTTCATTATATCTTCTTAAAAATTTTTTAAACCACTGATAAGGTGCATCGTATGACATGGGTTACCATCCCATTGAGTTAGTAAAAGGTCGTTGTCATGCCATAAGTCACCACATTTCTTTTTTTCTCCATTTTGCAATAGTTTATATTTACGAAGCAAACTGATTACATTATCAGGTAAAGTTATTGTTCTTATTGAACTCTTGTTTTTGGGTTCTTTAGTATAAATACCTATATCTTTTAAATATTGATTAGCTTTATTTATTCTAATAGTCTGATCATCAAAATTAATATCTTTCCATGTGAGGGCTAATAATTCACCCTTTCTTAATCCACCATACAGAGTTATATTAGCAACTACTTGATATTTTAACTCTTCTTCTTGTACTGCACCAAGAAATAATATAGCTTGTACTTCATCAAAATGCTTTGTCTTTTCTTTATGGGCTTCTTTTTTTGGGGGTTTAACCCGTTCGCAAGGATTAGAAGATATTACCTGCCAATAAACTGCTGTTTGAAGTATGCTACTTAAAATCTGATGCTGATATTTAATAGTTCTATTACTATAACCTCCAGGTTTACCATCTAATCTGACACCATCCTCAAGCAGATTATTATAGAAACTGAGCAAATGAACTGGTTGGATTTTATCCATTCTAAGATGTCCAAGTGCTGGTAATATTTTATTTTCCAGTTCTGCTTTATAGGAAGCTATTGTTTTACTTTCTAATTGAGTAACTGCATATTCCTGTAACCATCTACTAATAAAACTTTTAAGAGTTATTTTCCCATCTAAGGCTTGTCCTGTTTGAACTTGTTTTTCAAATTCTATAGCTAACATATTTAATTCTTTTTCTATCTGCTTGGGGGTTAGTTTAGGATCTAAAGTAATGCTCTTATGTTTCCTTATTTTCTTTCCATTCGAGTCATATCCTGCCGATACAGTTATTCTATATGAGTTTTCTCCTCTTTTTTCTATACTCGCCATTACTTTACTCTCCTCTTTACATTTGTAGATGAAGTATATTAAGCTTAGTTATCTTTTTTTTCGGTTGTGTGTATAACGAAAGTATTAATACCATCTTTTGTTTTCTTGTAGTGAACATCTAAGACCTCAGAAATAAGCTTTTGAGCTGTCACATTTACACGCCACAACCTGTAATTATATCTACTCGAAGCATCATCGGGCAACTCTTCGATTCTTGTACAGTTAAATAGTGGCAACACTTCTATTGTAGATGAATAATATATCATTAGTTTAGCAAGATCAAATATTAGTTTAGCAAACGAGGCAGAAGTTATCAGTTCATTTAATATATCTTTTGGTTCCAGAGTAAACTCTATGGTGTTATTAGTTTCTTTGTAACTATAAAGCATATTAGTTAACATACATATATTTTCTATTGCTCCCTCTGAAAGACCAGTTCTTTGCTGTATGTCTATATTTTCTCTGTTTTTTGCCGCAGAACGTCCTAAAAGATAGTCAAAGCTAACATTGAAATAATCGGCAATCATCACAAAAATATCAATATTTGGTGTACTTTGTCCTGTACAGTATAAACTAATGGCTTGTCTAGTAACACCTATAGCTTTTGCAAGCATGGGTTGTGTTGTTTTTGTTTCTTCCATAAGCTCCCTTAGTGCTTTTGGGAAGGGTTTTTCCTCAGTGATATATGTTGGTTCTTTTTGTCGTGCCATTATTACTTTCCCCCTAATGTTATGATATGTTGCTTATAATTAATTAAAGTTAGTATTAATTGACTATGTTTGCTGTTGTTGCTATAATTACATTAAATCAAATAAAATTAACATTGTCAACAACGAGTTAGAGGAGTGTTTAAGATGAAAAGGACAAATAAAGATGTAAGAGAAATAATAGAGAGTAGCGGACTTAAGTATTGGCAAGTGGCTACTGCAGTATTCGGAATCACAGATAGTAATTTCAGTAGGAAACTAAGGAGCGAACTTCCAGAAAAAGAGAAGCAAAAGATTTATCAATTCATTAATGAATGTAAAAAAGAACGAAAGGAGAGATTGAATGGGTAAACGAGTCGGTGTAAAAGGAGCTGCTGAAATAACTGGGCTTTCTGAATGGGAAATTCGGACGGGTGCAAGAACAGGAAAATACCCCCACATGAGAGTCGGGGGTGAAAGAGGTCGAATAATATTCGATATAGAGATGTTGGAATGTCATATACGTAGGATGATGATAGAAAACATTAAAAATAATGAATCTGAAGAATTACAAGAGTTTGGCAAACTACGCAAGGTTTATTAGGTTGGTGGTGATAAATGTCTAATGTACAACTAGAAAATGGTTATACACGAATAGCTAATGAGATTCTAGAAATTATTTGCCTAGCGAAATTGAATGCTACACAATTAAAGATATTACTTTGTATAATTAGGTATACATATGGATTCGGACGAAAAGAGCATGAAATATCGTTATCTTTTATTAGCAAGGCAACAAATGTAAGTAAAAGACACATATCAAGTGAACTAAACAAACTAATTGAAATGAATATAGTTTTAGTTACTAAGGAACATACAGATATACAGAGTAGGAAACTGAAACTAAACAAAAAATATGAAACGTGGGTAAGGTGTGGAACAATACTTCAACAGGTGAGCAATACTACAACAGATGAAGAAGTGCAGGACACTCCAGTAGAAGAATTCTTCCATACTCCAGTAGAAGAATCCTTCCACCAAGAAATAAAGTATTTAAATAAATATAAAGAAAAGGATATTTTCATTTTGAATTATTGGAATGATAAAGGAATCGTTAAACACAGTTTAACTGATGCCATGGTTAAGCATATAAAAGCTGCATTAAAGAAACACAGTAAGGAAGAGATCATAAAAGCTATAGATAATTACAAAGTAGTCTATTCTGATAAGAATTATTACTATAACCATATATGGAGATTGGATAAATTCCTAAAACAGGCTAATGGATTGCCAAACTTTTTAGAAGATGGACAAGTATGGCTTAACTATAATCAGAGTATAGGTAACATAGAAACCGAAGAGATTAACCCTATATATAACGTAAATGGAAGGTGATTAAATGAATATACCCCACAGTATAGAAATAGAACAAACCCTTTTGGGGAACTTCCTACTAGATAAAAATACTTTATATGCTATTGAAAAGCTTAACATAGATGATTTTTATAACGAGTTTCATCAGGCTATGTTTCAAGTGGTAAGAAACCTTAGGAACGATAATAAGACTGTTGATTACATACAAGTCCATGAGGGTTTGAAGAAACTTGGACTCAATGATTTACCTTATTTAAACTCATTAATATCAAATATACCTTTCAGTGAGTCCACCGATCACTATGTAAACACTATTAGAGAAAAATCAATACTTAGAAGGTTAATAAGTGAATGTCAGACAGCTATAAGCATGGCTACAACAGGACAAGAAGACCCTAGAAGTATCAAAGCAACGCTGGCTAATAAGTTAGACTCAATAGGGACTGAACAAAACGAAGAATCAGATAGATTACAAGATATATTTTTAAAACTCATTGATGATATAGAAAATAGTAACTCTAAAGAACAGAAAAAGTATCTTACAGGAATCACAGACCTAGATATTATAACTACAGGATTACATAAGGAAGAGGTCGTGGTTGTAGCTGCTCGTCCAGGAGTGGGTAAGACTGCTTTAGCATTACAAATCTCTAGAAATTTAGCAATTAATGGTTTAAATATATTACTATTATCAAGAGAAATGAGTAAAGCACAAATGGCTAAAAGATTTACATTATCTAAAAGCAATATTAATGGCAAGAGATTAAGGACTGGAAATGTAAATGATGAAGAGTGGAAAATAATTATAGAAACCATGATCAAATTATCTAAGCTGCCAATTAATATAAATACAACCTGTAGAAGTATTCCTCAAATCAAAAACAAGCTAAGGGAAACAAAAGCAGATGTATTGATAATTGATTACCTTCAACTATTAGAACCTATGAATAAATCAGCTAATAGAGAGCAACAGGTCTCAGAGCTTAGTAGAGAAATTAAAAACATAAGCCTTGATTTTAAAATACCTGTAGTATTGCTATCTCAATTAAATCGTAATGCTGATTTAAGAAGGCCTACTCTTGCAGATTTAAGAGAATCAGGGGCGATAGAACAGGATGCCAACTCAGTTGTATTCATTCATCTACCAGCAGGGAAAGAGATAGAAAAGGCAGTTAAAGAAGGATTAATAACAGAAGAATTCTTACAGGAATGTACTAAAAATAAAAACAAAGTTGTAGAAGTTATAATCGCCAAACAAAGAGATGGCGAATTAGGAGAATTCTATTTGCAGTATATGCCAAATAAATTAACATTCTTATCAATATCAAATAGGAGGGAATAAAATGAAACGTTCAAATTATTATGTAGAAACAGAAGGTATTCTAGGAGAGATATGGAGTCAGATAAAAAAAGAGCAACACCCTCACATGAGAGAGGTTTTATTAAAAGGATACTGTATATTGCTTAGTAATAAGTACTGGAATGAAACAGGGAGGAAGAGAGGTATTGGCAAAACAGAATAAAAAATCAGTTGGAGGAGTAGTATGTTAACACCTATGAAAGCAATTAGAAAAAAGTGCCTTGATTGTCCTAATGGGCATTATTCAGAAGTAAGGAAAAGTACTATTGTTAAATGCTTTTTATAGTATCGATTTGGTAAAAGACCAAAAAAATTGAATAAAATAAGGGGGCAGGGGATAGGTCTATCATTCAAGGGTAGAGCAGAAACACCCTTACTAGCTGATTAGTTTAAAGTATAGGTATTAATTATTGACCCTTCAAATTAGTATGTCAAACTTATGTAAGTTATGTATATGTATAATTGATATAACCATTGAAAATAAAGGGTTAGTGTATAGTAGGGAGGGGTAGTATGAAAAAACAGAATATCAGATTAAACAACCCTAGACAGGTCACAAGGCTACTAAATAGAGCTATTAACGATTTGATTAATGAAGACATAGAAATAGGAAGAGCCAAAGCTATAGGATATTTATCAAGTATTATTTTAAAAGCTATGGAAGTTGAAGATTTAGAAAAAAGAATTTTAGAATTAGAAGAATTGGCCCAAGTGAAGAAAGGAGCATAATATGAGAACTAAATTAAAGCAATTAAGAACATTAAAGGAAAAGATATTAAGTATTAAAAATGATGAGGAAGATATGAGTGAAGTTATTTCTAAGTTTACTGATGAAGACTTAAAAGAGATTATTGACATAATGGAATCCACTGGAGAGTACAGTACAGAAGCTAATTTGTATTGGAATAAGGTTATGGATAGATTAGGAGAAAAAAGATATTATGCAAAGATTGAATAATAAATTTAAAAAGATTAAGAAGATATTAGAAGATAGTTACGAAGACACAAAGAACCCTTGCGAATTATTTACAGAGAGGGAACTTATTATAATGTCGATTTACCTGGCTAAAGAAATATTGGCTAATAGTGATTAATTAACAGAAGAACAATTAAAAAAATCTAAAGAGATATTGGCGGAGCATAACAATATTGAATACAGAGAAGAAGAATTAGAAGTTGTATTATCAAAACAAAAGATATTTTAAAAAGAACAGGGAGGTAAAGAAGGATTCAAAGGTAGATTAAAGCGTTTAGAGTCAGCCCTTCTAGGGGCTAACGGTAAAAAAATTATTATACTAGCTAAGATAAATGAAGACCAGTACAAAGGATCAGACGGTGAAAAAACATATACGCAGCAGGAAGTTGATGAGATGGGTAAGTTAAATATAGTAGTAGCTGTAGAATGGAACGAAGATTGTGGTGTTTCTTTTGAAGAAATTTTAAAGTAAGTACAGATTTAAAGGGGGATAATTAAATTATATGAGGTGATTACATGACTCGGGATTGGAATAATATATTAAACCCAAAGCCTATAAATACAAAGGTTAGGGATTGGGACAAAATTACAAGAAGTACCCAACCAACAATTACAGAACAACTACTGCAAGGCAAAACTCATAATAACAACATAACTGTAACTGAACAACTTATGAGAAAAAATAATATTACTTCTAAAAATGCCACTGTAACAGAACAATTAATGAATAAGAAAAGCATTAATATAGAGAAAATCTCAGTAGAGAAACTATATAAAGAAATAAAGTCGGGTAGAGTTAAACTAGAAAATTTAAACGATGAAGGCAAAAGAGTATTAAAAGAATACATGACACAAAATTCGAATGCCCCTTCACCTGTAAAACCTGCATTTAATGATAATTTAAAACCTATCAACTTGTATGAACGACCGAGAGAAAGACCACAACAAAAACGGTATATTGTATCACCCAGAGAGCCACAGCGTTTCCAAAGTCAAACTTTAAGTAGTCCAACAACTATAGAAAATAAAAGACTAGAAACAGCAGGCAAAACACTGTTCAGTGGCTTTAAAAATTTTATTAAAGATCCATTAGGTAAAAATCTACAACAAAAATCAATAGATGAGTTTGACAATATAATTAGTAGCAAAGACCCATTGAGAGTTGAAAAGGTATACAACATAGACATTAATAATTCAAAAGAGGTACAGGAATTTAGAGATTTATTAGTAAAGGGTTATTCGGTACCAGACATTAAGCAATGGAAAAAAGAACAGCAAAACCAACCCTCAACAGGCTTAGGAAAAGGACTAAAAAGAGCCAGTCAAACCAGTAGAGATGCATTAATCACTACTTTAGAAGGTACTCCTTCAAGACCTAAAGAATACCTACAGGACACAGGAAGTAAGGCTGGTAATCTTATATCTGGTGGCTTGGGGCAGTTGTCAACCGAAGCGGCTAAATATATGACCGCAGCTAAAATAGCTCCAATGGTACCAGGTGTAAATAAAATATCTAATCCGTTCCTAAGGACACAAACAGCCGACTTGCTTGTAGATAATATCGCCCAAACCCCTCAAACAATATCAGAGGGTATTCAAGATAAAAAAGGTATAGGCGGCATTGCAAAAGACATTGCTAAGCAAAATGTATTGGATTTAGGTATTAACTTAACCATAGGTGGAGTTGGTGAGTTATTAAAGCGGTCCCCTAACCTATTAAAAAGAGTAAAAGAGGGCAAGGTAACCCCACAAGAAGCAACCGACATTATAAAAGAGTTGAACCTACCTAAAGACACTACACCAGCATCCTTCTTGAAGGAAATGGAGGATTTATCGAAGGAAATTGAGGTGGAGAACTACTATAGAAGATTTGAAACACCAAAGTTAGAACCACCTAAGTTAAAGCCAAAATTACAACCCAAGAAGATAGAACCACCTAAGTTAAAGGCTAAAAATCAAACAGCTACTGCTGCGGATGTATTGCCTATAAAACCTATATTAAAAGTGCCAACATCAGGGACTAAGAAAACCTCTTTTAGTAAAACTATAACCAACAGTGAGTTAGGATCAATGAAGTTAAAGGATTTGATAAACAATAATCCTGTTTCATATGAACCTATTACTAACAAAGAAACTTTATCATTAGCACAGGAAATAGTTGAAGGTAATTTTGAAGCAGCTAAAAACCTTGTTAAGAGTGGTAATAGTTTTGATAATGCAGTTGAGAGTGCTATGGCCCAAGATGTTATAAGAAAACTTCAATCTACTGCTAAAACTACAGATCAATGGAATGAAGTATTTGAAATAATGGAAACAGTAGCCCAAAAGTTTAAATCAGGTGGTCAAGTAATACAATCAGCTTCAATGTGGAGAAGAATGACACCAGAAGGAATGCTAAAATATGCTCAAAGCGTATTTGACCAAGCAAATGAAGCATTATCAGCTAGTCACAAGATTAAGTTAACTAGTGAATTTGCTGAACGTATCACAGAGGGAATGAAACGAATACAATCTAATGATAATATCATTGACTTAATCAAAGAACAATCCAAAGCTAGAAATATACCTGTACCTAAATGGATAGAAAAAGAGTTATTCTCTGTCACTACTGAAAAATTAAATGATATTGCAATAGCCCAAATGCTTTCTACCATAGCTGATGAAGTACCTGTAAATGTAGCTAGAAAGATAAGTAGCTTTCAAGCCATATCACACCTATTTAATGCTAAAACCATGATTAGAAACATATTAGGTAATACTGTGTTTGCAGGGTCAGAGCTTACTTCTACAGGAACTGCAACCATATGGGATAATATACTATCTAAAATAACCGGCAAGAGATCAGTTACATTACCGAAGTTGACAGGTACACTAAAAGAAGCTAGAAAAAGAGGTAAAGAAGCTGCCTTAGATATTGCGTTAGGTATAGATAGAACAGGGGTAACACAGGGGAAGTATAACATACCTAAAGGAAGAACTTTTAAAGATGGTTTACTGGCTAAAGCCGAAAGAGGTTTAAGGTATGCTCTAAATGTACCAGATGAATATGCAAAAGGTTTTATGGGTAAGAATGTACGAAACCAATTAGAAGTCATTGGAGGTTTAAAGGCTACAGAAATAGACGATATAGTAAAAAAAGCAGAATTATATTCTACCTTCCAAGATAAAAGTTTACCTGCTAAGATCCTGCAGGGGACTAAAGACTTAGCTAATAAAATAGGTGTAGGTAATAAAGTTATAGGAAGTAGCGGACAAGTAACAAAAGAATTTGGTTTAGGAGATTTAATTGTTAAATATACAACTGTACCCGGCAACATAATTAGCAGAGGCATAGAATACTCACCTATAGGCTTTCTAAAGGTATTAAACATTATAGACCAGGCAAAAAAAACAGGAGTATTAAACCAAAGAGATTTAGCTATGACACTAGGAAGGGCAACCAATGGAAGTTTATTAATTGGTATGGGTGTCTTAATGAATAGAATGGGCTTAATACAATCCGAAGATAAGAATAGATCATTAAAAGCTCTAGCATTAGACAGAGCAGAAGGATTAGGAGTTAATAAAGTAAATATGTCGGCCCTTAGAAGGTTTTTAAATGGTGAAAATACTAAAGCACAACCTGGAGATATACTTCAAACCTTTGCATGGTTAGACCCTTTGTCTATAGCTTTAAGTGTAGGTGTATCAATAGATAATGAAATTAAAAAAGGTGGAACTAAGGAAGAAGTATTATGGCGAAGTAGTGAAGCTGCACTGGAGGATATGTTAGACTTACCTACCCTTAGTATTATCCGAAAATTAACCTACGCACAGGGAGTATATGATAGAGTTATTATTCCATTAGCAGAAGGGGCTAGTGGTTTTGTACCAGGTCCAATAAGACAACTAGCACAAACAACGGATCCTGTAGCTAGAAATACTTACTCTAAGAAGCCATTAACTAATTTAAATTTAAAATTAAAAGGAAGTATACCAGGACTAAAGAAAAGCCTAGAACCACGATTAACACCTTTTGGAGAAGAAATTAAATATCCTAAAGATCCATTCAATGTATTCTTAAACCCTGCTCAAACTTCTATATATCAGCCTAAAAAGATTTCTAATAAATTAAGAAGATTAGAAGAATTAACGGGGGAAACAACGCAATATCCTGCTGCTAAAGCACCTAATAGCTTTGTACACAATAAAGAAACCATCACATTAACACCGCAGGAAAAAACTCAGTATCAGCAAATAGCAGGAAAGAGGGTTGAAGAAAACTACAGCAATATACTTAGCAATATAGATATAGACAATTTAAATGATAGACAGAGGATATTACTAATTGAAAAATTAGAAAAGGCTCAAAGACAAGCTAGAGAGTATGCTAAAAAATATATATTACAGGAGAAAAGAAGGTAGGAAACTACCTCTTTTTTTATGCAACAAACCGTACATTAGGGCATACAATGCAATGTACAATTAACAGTACATACGGATTGAATACGGTAAACCTTGTATAAGTAAGTAATTGCAATACATAAGAAAAAGCAAAATTGCAATATAGGGAGGGAAACAGACGACAGCCGATAGGCTAGAGGATGTGACCGACCCAACACCGAACAGCTAAAATAAATTGGAGATGATAAAGTGATAACTGACACAGTTTGTTCACCACCAAGGGTGTAAACTTTACTTACTCCCCTTTCATCTTCAACTAATATTGATGTCTTAGACACTGATACTGCATCTGCGAAAATTACTTTTGATTTATCCTTTTCAATTCTTTCTTCTAACTGCATAACGGTGTTTTGATACTCTATGATTTTCATGTCAGCCATTTTCAAAGCTCTTGCCATTAATGATTCTGGACTGTTCCATGCTTTTTCTACTTTAATGAAATATTGCCTAGCTTGTTTTCCTTTATCGGTCCGCTGAATCATACAAAGCTCTTTGGCCATATCTACTTTTATTGCATGATCCATGCTTGGTCTACCACCTAATGGGTTTTCGTCTTTTTTGACTATAACTGCATAATCAAAGTTTTCAACAAATCCATACTCTGCCATTCGATGAAACCATTTTGCATACTCTGTACCAACTTCTAAAAACTCATGCAACTCTCTACCACTTACTACCTGTTGTTGTTTTTCGTTAATATCTACCTTAATTAATTGATTCATGCTTTCTAAACCTCCTTTGTAATCCATCTTTTAAATTGCTTTGCTTCTGGTTTTCTGCTTCCTAAAACTAAGCTATATAATCCATACTCATTTACTAAATTTGTTATCTGCGATCTTCCTAATGAATCGGTGACCTCAGTTGAATTGACCTCATCATTATCTAACCTTTTTAATGTTTCTGTAGGATTAGAAAAATCTAATATTTTGCAAACATCTTTTGCCACAAACCACGGTTGCCCTTCCCTTTCAACTACTCTGATTTTCCCAAACTCTTTTTTCTCAAATATTTGTAGATTCATCTTTTGTTTGCCTCCCATAATTTACTTGTAGCATATTCGCTGATAGTCAACGTATAATACTAAGGAAAGACTGTTAAAGTATTATTTTGGCACCTATAATACAAGTAAAGATAAAAAATATAGATAAAGTATTACTTGAGTTAAGGAATGACTCTAAGATTACACTAAGGTTAAGATTAATATATTGAGTTAATACTATAGAAAAAAGAAGGTGATTATCTTCAAAGGTATTACTCACATTTTAATTTCTATAGCCCTTTATGCAGCTATTACAGAAAAAATTAGCATAAATAGGCCAATATTACCTCTAATTTTAATAATAGCGTTAGGAAGTATCATAGCAGATATTGACCACCCTAAAAGCCTAATAGGAAGATTTTTTATAATAGGCGGATTAATATTTGGTGGGCATAGAGGAGTTACCCATTCTCTAATTGCAGCTGGATTATTTTCTATACCCGTAGCTTTGTACGATCCTTTATATGCTATAGTATTCTTTATAAGTTATTTAATACATTTGGTGGCTGATACTACCACAATTACTGGGGTAAAGTGGTTATATCCCTTCAATAGCAAATCTTACTCATTAAAATTAGCCAGAACAGGAGCAGAAGAATTATTTGTATTTGGTATATGCCTATTGTATCTCTGGAACAAATACTAAGACCGTGTAAACATTTAAAGGGCTTTTTGTCTTTAAAACAATATAAAAAATACTTGGTAACTTAGGACTTAATTACAATAAAAAGTAGCACCCATTATTGAGTGCTACTTTTTGTCTTTCTTTCTTTTTTCGATTGACTCCATTACATGATAGGCAATTAATAGAACAAATATTACACCAAATACACCTACCCAAGCATAATGAAGTAAATCTAAAGTCCACGTGGAACCCATTGCCTCACTTCCTTTAATTACTTCTTATATATCACTGGTGTTATGTGTATTACTAGTCTTTTTTGTTTTATAAAATATAGCCCACACGATAAAAGCCACAATTACTCTAAGTATAAGATCTAATATTTCCAAGTTAATTAAAAAGAATATTAATAGAATTGCTATAGATAAAATTAATGAATATATCGTCTTATAATTATTTATGTATCTTTCTAGAATCTCCTTAACTATAAAGACAAGTAATAACGTACTTACTATTAAACCAAGTAAATAACCTAAGATATAAGACATAGTACACCTCCTTTTGGTAATTATATCATAAAATTGGAAATTACTAAAAACCAATTTTAAATTATATGTATCAAAAATCTATAGATATATAAAACAGCATGAGAAAAATAATTAAGGGGGTGGTTAAGTTGAAAGTAAAAGAAGCTTTTTTATCAGAAACAGAATTAAGAGAGTAGCACCGACCAAAGCACAAACTCTCTTAATAGTAGTACACCTAAAGAAGATGTACATAAATATTATATACTCTTCTTTAGGTTAATTCAAATTAATCATGGAGGGATACTAATGAAAAAATCAACTAATTTAAAGAAAGTAGTAGATAAGTTCAATGAATTAACTAAGGGAATGACATCAGAAGAAGTTAAAAAAACTATTGAATTAATAGAAAGAGGTATAATAGAAAATCAAAGCAATAGTCTGTGGTTGTTTTTTGCAAGGGGAAATTCCTCCCTTTTGTAAAAGTTTTTTCCCCAGGCACCTGTGGGGAATTATTATGTTAATCGAATGAGTGAATTTTTCATTCGATCGCTATCACCGTTGAATATAAGAAGATAGCA